>CANRKB010000014.1 GCA_947631115.1 uncultured Clostridia bacterium | reverse complement strand
AGCAGCTGATTTCGTTCAAAGTTATTAACATCATATTTTTTTGAGAAAAGTGTAACATATCATTGACAAACGTACACGGTTATTTACTGTATTCGGTTTAAAACTATTGACAAGAATTTACAAATATGATATAATGCAATTGCGACGTAATTTCATATTTTCCAAAGTGTACACTTTGCCTATAGGTAAAAGTGCATGCTCTATTTCCGTATACTTTGGAAAGAAATTGCGTCGCAGCGATCGGAGCTTTGCATTTTTTTATTTTATGGGAGTTGGCTTGGAAATACCAACGGAAAGGAAAAATAATTATGGGCAAAGGTAAAACAAATCGGATAGTTTTTATGGTTATAGCGCTGCTTGGCGTGATATTGCTTATTGCGGCTTTCTTTCTGCCGTTCGCGGCGGCAAAAGACGAATACAGAGAATTTCTGACAAACAACGCCGATAGAATGTATTCCGAAGAGGTCGGTATGACAAACGGCGAGGCTGCCGACATTTCGCTGCTTGAATTTTTCAGGATCTACGCATATGGGGTGTCAAATTATTCGGGTCAGAACCAAACGATCTCTGTTATCTGTATAGTCTTGTTTTGCTTGTATGCAGTTTTCACATTGCTTTGTGCAATATTTGCGCTGATAAAAAAGGGTATCCCTCTGGCGGTTTTTGACGTTCTGACATTGATAGTTATTTTTATAATGAGGTTTGACTTTAAAGACAGGGGAACGATTGAAAACAGTATGTATGACTGGGGCTATGGAAATTACTTCTTCTTTATTGGCGCGGCTGTAACGCTCGTGGGAGCTGTTTTGCTTATCATTGCAAGTAAAAAAGCTAAAATATCGGGCGCTTCAAAATCATAAAAGAATCGGAGGTAAGATAAAATGGGATTAAAACAATTGCCGAAAAATGTCAAGGATACATTTGTAAATGTTCAACAAAAGACAAAGACAAAAATAGAAGATATGCAGGACTCCATTGCCGATAATCTTCCGAACATTATCGCGCACGTTATGAGCATGCCGGGGATATATATTGACCGCGAAAAATATTTAAGAAACGAGCTGTCTAATTTCTATTCCGAAGAACAAGTCCAAAAAGCTATTGACACAACACCCGCACAAGCAGGAATTCCGCTTAAACTTGCGGATAGGATAGCAAACAGCGCCGTAAAGGTCGAATCAACGCAGACAACAGCTATTGCCGTTGCCGCGGGAATTCCGGGCGGCGTGGCGGTGGCGGCTACAATTCCCGTTGATGTTGTACAATATTTCGGGCATTTGCTGAGAGTTCTTCAGAAGGTCGCATATATTTACGGTTGGCCACAGTTTGATGTACGCGCAGAGGGAGGAAACATAAACGACGAAACGCTCAATCTGCTTATTCTTCAGATAGGCGTAGCCTTTGGAGTTAATGCCGCTCACCAAGCCGTTCAGAAAATAGCTGCGGCGTTTTCTCAAAAAGTCGCTAAAAGCCTTGTTCATAAGGCACTGACAAAGGGCGTTATTTATCCGATAGTAAAAAAAGTTGCGACTACCATAGGCATACATATGACAAAAGAGATCTTCGCAAAAGGTGTTTCAAAAGCCGTTCCGATAGTAGGCGGAGTTGTAAACGGCGGACTTACTCTCGCAACCTTTGCACCGTCCTGTTCACGGTTAAAGAAAAACCTGCGTTCAACGCCTCTTGCAACAACTTCGGACACCGACAATAATATGACCGCAGACGCTGCAAAAGATCTTTTGAATTTCGACGAAATAGCGAAAGAGGCAGCAACTGACGCTCCCGAAGAAACGGTAATTGATGAATAAAAATTCCCTCTCAATGATTTTCGTTGAGAGGGAAAACTTTTGATTTAAAAACAATCAGATCCTATCCTCGAAGCGAATACTTTTACTGAATACTCTACACTGCCATCACTGCTTCGGCTTTCCGCAGCTCTTGCAGAACTTTGCCGCGCCTGCGTTTACCGTTCCGCAGCTGCATGTCCATGCGTCTGCGGCAGGAGCGGCAGGCTGAACGGGCTGCGCAGGCTGCGCGGGTTGAACAGGCTGAACGTGCTGCGCAGGCTGCGCGGGTTGAACAGGCTGAACAGGCTGTGCGGGCTGAGCGGGACGCGGAGCAGACTGGTTGTAACTCGGCTGGGAAGTTCCCGCCTGGCTTGCAAAAAACTTGCGAATGAAATTAGGCGTACTGGAATAAGCGCTGTCGGGGAGCTGGGGCTGTCCCGAAGCTCTGCGGTTCGCGCTGTCTATTCCCTTTTCAACATTGCGGAAATGCTCGATTATAAGCGAAAAGAACGCCGTCGTGAGCACCGTCTCCATAAATCCGCTTAAGAATGTGGGGAAATATTTTGTGGTTACGGTGTTGATTATAGTGAGCGTAATGCCTACAAGAAAGTTTACTATCATTACAACATAAAAAATTCTTCTCCATGTAGTTTTCATAAAAAGATCCTCCTGAAATAAAAAATTTTCTCGGGCTGTATAAAAGCCCGAGATCCGACTTTTTCTACAGTCCTGTGTTATTGACCTTTTCCGTCATTTTCCATTTTATCACAAATCTTTGGTTTTGTCAACAGTTAAACTTCAAAATTCGTTGACATTTTTTCAAATATGTGGTACAATATATTGTGAAGTATTTAGTAAAGATCGGGGAGTGGTGAAAATGATCTGCAAGCGCTGCGGAAAGAATATTTCGGGATTTTGCTGTAAATTTTGCGGCACCGTTCACACTCCCGACGGAAACGCCGTTTCGGACTTTGAGGGCATGCTCAGCTTTATTGCCGATAAATTCGGCGCGGAGGCGCTCCTTGACAAGCGAAAAGCTAATGCGTTATTCGCCGATCTTTTCCCGAAAGAGGACGCGTATAGAAAACATCTTGCCGTTGCGGAATGTTGCGGCTGCGTGCAGAAGCTTTACTCCGTCCGCAATAATGCTGCGGAAATTCGCCGCGCCGAAGCCGAAAAGCAGATAAGGGTCTTGCACAATGAAATAGGCGTAAGCGCGGATATTGCGATAAACATGATCGGCGCGGTCGGAAAAGCGGTCGGGTGCAAGTTCACTCTCGACGGCAAAACGCTGTCAATGCTTAAAGAAACGGAGTCGGCGGGCATAACCGACGCGGGCGAGCAATACGCCCTCGCGCGACATTCGGACAGGCTCGGAGAATATGAAAAGGCGCTTTTTCGGTTTGAAGCCGCCGCTTTTCAGGGGCATGCCGAGGCTGCTTATTATGCGGGAATTTACAGGCTTGAGGGACGCGGCGGCGAGCCTGACGCACAAAAAGCGCGGGAATGGTTATTAAAAGCCGCCGAAAAGGGCATACCGCAGGCTGATTATTTCATAGGCTATTTTTACACCGAGGGCATTGCCTGCGAGCATGACGAGCATAAAGCTTACGAGCATTTTATGAAAGCCGCGGAGCGCGGCTGTAAAGAAGCCGCCGAGCTTATCGCGAAGTGTTATGAAAAGGGAATTTACGTAGACCGCGACAGGAGCGTAGCCGAAAAATGGAGAAGGCATATCGCCGAAAGCGGTCTGTATTCGGAAACGGCGGGGCTTGAAGTTCCCGATATGGCAATAAACAGCGGGGAGATATTGTATCAAAACGCGCGGCAGTGTCTTGCTAACAAGGATCCCGTCGGCGCGGCAAGCTACTACAAGCGCGCCGCAGACCTCGGACACGTCCAGGCGCAATGCTCCTACGGGAAATGCCTGTACACAGGAAACGGCACGGCGAAAGATCCTGCCGAGGCGTTCAGATATTTCAAAATGGCGGCTGACGGAAATTCGGATATTGCCAGATACAATTTAGGCGTTATGTACTTAAAAGGGGTTTACGTTCCGAAAGACATAGAAAAGGCGCGTGAATACTTTTCCCTTGCCGCGGCGGCAGGGCATGAGGAAGCGTTGAAGATACTGGAAAAGTTGAAATAGAGGAAACGTTGTTTTTTCAATCAGAGGGGTATTGAAAGTGTACAGTGGACAGTGGACAGTGGACAGCAAAGGTATCCGCTTCGCGGATAGAATTTAGATTGTTATCGGACTGAAACGTTTTGGAATGTACCCGTAAAAAGGCTTCTTGTGTGCCTATCGTCCAAAAACAATCCAATAATGTCCGCCGTAAGGCGGACACCTACTACTGCATACTTTACACTGTACCCTGTACACTGTAGATTGTATGATCAACAAAAATCCTATTTTAACATAACAACCGAAGAAAACCAAAAAACGGGAGGATAACCACATGAAGGCGGCTGTAATTCTTACAAAGTGCAGAAAGACCCACGGGCTTTTCGGAATTCGCGCGGAGCAGCGCGACGACGAGGCATGGTATGCGACATGGGCGTTTAAAGTTTCGGAGCATACGGCTTCGCGCGAGAAGTTCGGCGACACGGAAATTTCGGGTAACGTCTACGTAACGACGGAATACCCCTCTTGCCCGTACTGCGGGGCAAAGGGCTTTTTCCAGTGCAGCGAGTGCGGAAAGACCACCTGCTGGAACGGCGAGAGCGAAACGGTCTGCGAATGGTGCGGAAACGCTGCGGAGACCTCCGCAGAGGAAAACTTTGAAAGCCTTTCGGGCGGCGGGTTCTGATGAACGCTATAGTTTTTGACCTTGACGGCACGCTCTGGGACAGTTCCGAGCAAGTCGCAGGTTCGTGGAACGTTATTCTTGCAAAGCACCCCGAAACGCGCGGTAAAGCGGTAAGCGTTGCCGAAATGCGCGGTTTGATGGGAAAGCAGATGGACGAGATAGCGCGGCTTATGATGCCGGAAATTGAAGAAAACGTCCGAAAGAAAATAATGCTCGAATGTATGGACTTTGAGCTTGAATATCTTTCAACGCACAAGTCCGTTTTATATCCGGGGGTTTCCGAAACGCTCGGCGCGCTTTCGGAAAAATACGCGCTTATGATAGTGAGCAACTGCCAGGACGGCTATATACAGCTTTTTCTCAGGCAGTTAGGCTCGGGCATTTTCCGCGACTTTGAGAGCTTTGGAAAGACAGGGCTTTCAAAGGGCGAGAACATAAAGCTCATTCTAAAGCGCAACAATGCAGCTCGCGCGGTCTATGTCGGCGACACCCAGGGCGACCTTGACGCTGCGGACAGCGCGGGAGTGCCGTTTATTCACGCAGCCTACGGCTTTGGGCAAACATTACGCGAAACCGAGAGGATAGCGGAGTTTGCGGAGCTAACGGAAGTGTGCGGGAAGATGTTGTAGTCAGTTGACAGTGTACAGGGTACAGTAATAGCCGAAAAGCAGTTCTCTCATTTATCACTGTTTGAAACCATTAACGCTCTTCTTTCCCGCTCTTATGCAAATGCATTTTTAAGGCGGTTTCACGCTCAAAACTCTTTTTAGGATTGCCGTTTCAAAGCATGGCTTTGAAACGGCAATGCGGGGAAAACTCTTGTTTTCCCCGCACCCTTTAGCGCCTTTTGCCGTTTGCGGGGGCGCTGCCCCCGCACCCCCGCCAAAGGGCAAAAATTTTTTGAAAAAAATTTTTTCCCTTTGGAATCCCTTTTCAAAAAACTTTCGTGCCGCGCCTTACGGCGCGGTCGGATGGTCGAAACGCTGTTCGGCTTACTATAACACTAACAACAAAGGTGGTCTTAAAACAATGCTCAACATCGGCGATTCCGTCCCGCTCGAACGCGGCGGGCGTGCAACCATTACCGACATCCTCGGCTCGGGCGGTCAAGGCACCGTCTATCGCGCCGAATTTTCGGGAAAGGAATACGCCCTGAAAATCTACTTCCCCAACAAACTAAAAAGCCCCGGTCTATTCCGCGAAAATCTCCGCGCCCTCACCGAGGACAAAAATTCCGACAGAGCGTTCCTCATGCCCCTTATGCTCACGGATAACATCGACGGCAGTTTCGGCTTTTTAATGGACCTTATCCCCAAAGAATACAAGCCCTTTTCCGATATTCTTAACGCACGCGTTAAGCTCCAGGGGCTTTACTCAGTTGTTAATTCGGCAATTCGCATAACCTCCGCTTTCCGCACCCTCCACAACAGCGGCAAAAGCTATCAGGACATAAACGACGGCGGCTTTTTCATACGCCCGTCCGACGGCGACGTTCTTATCTGCGACTGCGACAATATCGCCCCATACGGCGAACATCTCGGCATTGCGGGAAAGCCCGGATATATGGCTCCCGAAACCGTCAGAGACGAAAAAGCTCCCGATAAGTATACCGACAGATATTCGCTGGCGGTAGTTTTGTTCAGGCTGCTTCTGAGAGGCGACCCGCTCGAGGGCTGCAAGGTGCTTAAAAGCGTTTGTCTTACCGAAGAAGCCGAGCGCAAACATTACGGCTTTGAGCCTGTTTTTGTCTATGATCCCGTTGACGACTCAAACCGCCCCGTGCGCGGCGTGCATAACAACATAATAAAATTTTGGCAGATAATGCCCGATTACATAAAAGAGGCGTTTATTTTTTCGTTTACAGTAGGACTTCGCGAACCGCAGAAGCGTCTTATTGAAAAACAATGGCTCGACCTTTTGAAAAGGCTGCGCGGAGAGATAGTTTCATGCTCATGCGGCATACAGAATTTCTTATCCGCAATGGACGCCGACGAAAACGGAAAGCTTGTGTGCATATGCAAGAATCACTTTTCAAAGCCGCTGGAGCTTAAAGGCGGGAAAGCGGGAATTTTGCTCTCGGAAAACGCGAAATTGTTCGACGACAATGTAAAGCCTATCGGAGAAGTTGTCAGGAATAAAAAGAACCCCGCGCTCTGGGGGCTTAAAAACCTTTCGGAAAGCGACTGGGGCTATATTCTCCCGAACGGCGAGGAGAGGACGGCGAAAAGCGGCGGCGCCGTGCCTATCTTTCTGGGAACGAAAATTACCATAGGCGAAAATTCATTTATGGTTGAGGAATAAAACAATGAACATAACCAACATCAGAAAAGCGGAAGTAAAAGACATACCGCGCATAACGGAGCTTCTTTTACAGGTTCACAAAGTACATTCGGACAAGCGTCCCGACCTTTTCAGAAAAGGCTCGAAGAAGTATACGGAAGATGAGCTGCGCGATATAATAGCTGACAGCGAGCGCCCGATATTTGTGGCGGCTGATGAGGACGACAGCGTTATGGGATATGCGTTTTGCGTTATGGAGCATTTCGGGGACAATTCGCTTGAAGAGCATGATACCGTATATATAGACGACTTGTGCGTTGACGAGAAATTGCGCGGCAGGCATATCGGAAAGTCGCTTTATGAATATGTTCTGCAGTTTGCCAAGGACAGCGGTTGTTATAATGTCACGCTCAATGTCTGGGAGGGCAATGAAAGCGCGATAGCGTTTTACAAAACCATGGGGCTGTCGGTGCAGAAGTACACGATGGAAACAATACTTTGAAAGGTAAATAACGTTTTCGCTTCCCAAAAACAACTGTAGTCAGTTGACACTGTACAGTGTACAGTGTACAGTTATGGTGTCCGCCTTACGGCGGACATTTTTTTAGATTGTTATCGGACTGAAACGTTTTGGAATGTACCCGAAAAGGCTTCTTGTGTGTGTATCGTTCAAAAACAATCTAAATCCTACCGCGCCGTAAGGCGCGGTATTTGGTGGGGGCGCGGGGGCGCAGCCCCCGAAGCAGGCGCAGGGCGCGCAGCGCCCTGCACTCTCCCCCTTCCCCTTCTAGAGGTAAGATGTAAGATGTAAGAGGTAAGAGCGTAAAAGAACTTTTTGGAGAAAAAGTGATTTGTTTTTCAGAGAAAGAGGCTAGAGACTAGAAGCTGTTTTGAGCGGAGAGCAACGTTTCCGCTATACGCCGCGCCGTAAGGCGCGGTATTTGGCAGGGGCGCGGGGGCGCAGCCCCCGCATATTCCCCCTTCCCCATCGGGGAAGGGGGTTAGGGGGATAGGGCGAGTGAGCGTTATTGAGAAAAACAACGTTTGAAGAGGAACACCACTGAATGTGCAATACATATTGTCAGCTTCCGTCAGGAAGCACATGTTGAAAACTTGTGTCTATGTTGAATACATAGTTGAATAGTTTTTGTGCAAAGTCGCTAATCTTGAGCTTTGGCTTTGTGCAAATATAAGTAAAACAGCCGAATTTAAAAAAATTTACCCAAAAAATTAAAAATGACTGTTGACGAAAAAAGTTTTTTGGGCTATACTTACATACAGAAAGGGACCGAAACGAAAACGTAACGGATAATAAAGATAAGTCCGAAAAAACGGTTCGGCGCCTTTTAAATGCTAAAAGCAGAGCAAAAGTACATTATGGTTACTGCTGAGACAAACGATTGAAAAATGGAGGTTTCAACTATGTGCGTTAAAGACATTGAAGTTAAAAACCAGGTTGGTCTGCACGCAAGACCCGCAACATTTTTTATCCAGAAAGCGAACGAGTATAAATCGTCTATCTGGGTTGAAAAGGAAGAGCGCAGAGTAAACGCAAAGTCGCTTCTCGGTATTCTTTCCCTCGGTATTGTTGGCGGCGCAAAGATAAGGATCATCGCTGACGGTTCTGACGAGCAGCTTGCTATCGACGGTCTTGTAAAGCTTGTAGACAGCGAATTTGCCGAGTAATATTGGCGAAGCATAACTTGAGCGGGGGCGGGGGAATATCCTCTGCCCTCTTTGTTTTATTTTAAGTGGTAGAGCTACAAGCGTGATGGAGTTTACATTACGCAGTACAAGTATACAGGGTACAGTGTACAGTGTACAGTAGAATGTATCCGCCTTGCGGCGGATAAGATTGGATTGTTATCAAACTTAAACGTTTTTGAGTGCAACCGTAACGGTAGGCTTGTGTGCATATTGACCAAAAACAATCTAAATACGTCCGCCGAAGGCGGACACCATAACTGACTACTGTAAACTTTAAACTGTCAACTGCCAACGGGGGTGTATTTTGACTTCCTTTGATAAATTTTTAAGATATAAAACCAAACGTTTAGAAAGAGATATTCCCGACGGCGCAACAGGGTTTTATGCCGATGCGTCAATGTTGGGGTGCCGTTTGTATGCGGCGCTTGCGGTTATTGCGGAATACGTGCTTCTGGCGCTTATGTTTGTGGCGTCGCTCTTTCTGAAGCTGTTTGTTATAATAAAAGACGCGCTGAAAAAGCTGTTTATAAAGATAGGCTCGTTTTTCAAAGAGCGGTTCGGACGCTATGGAAAAGCGCTCAGAAACAGCAGAACCGAGGTCGAACATATAAGGCAGGACAAAGGGTTCTTTGCGGGAGTTCTGGCGGAATTTAAATTTGTGGGCAGGATCTTGTTCGGAAAGCGCGGTATTTTGGTAACGGCGTTTAACTATGCGTTGCCTATTGTTTGTTGCGTCTTTCTTTTTAATATCGTTGGCTACGCTACGAGCCGCACTTATGCGCTGAAGCTCACGGTAAACGGAAACTTTATAGGCTATATAGAAGATGAAACCGTTTATACAGACGCGGAACAGCTCTTAATAAACAGAATAAACTATACCGGCTCGCATACCGACGCCGTTTCATTCACGCATGAATACGAGCTGAGTCCCATGAGCTACGGTTCTGCCCCGTCCACTAAATACCAGATAGCCGACAGAATGTTGAGGCTTTTGGGAGAAGAAATCGAGCAGGGCTACGGGCTGTATATCGGCGGCGAATATTACGGAACGCTTTTAAGCCACGAAAGGCTTGACAATACGCTTGAAGGTATTCTTGACCAATACAGAACGGAAAACGAGACAGAAACGGTCGCTTTCGACAAGGAAGTGTCATTTGTTTCGGGGCTTTATCTTGCGGACAGTTTCGTAGACGAGAACGACATAATAGACCTTGTAACTTCATACAAGTCGGTAGCTACATATTATACGGCGGTATACGACGATTCTCCCTACCGCATTTCGTCCAAAGTCGGCATGACTATAGAAGAGCTGTCTCAGCTCAACCCCTGGTTCGACAGGTCTACAATGATCCATATAGGCGACGAGATAAAGATAACTCAGGAACAGCCTTTTATGAACGTTGTAGTGACGCGCGAAGAAGACTACGAAGAGAGTATTCCCTATGAAACGGAATATGTTTCGGACAACACCCGCTATGTCGGAATGAAAGCCATAAAGCGCGAGGGCGAAAACGGCACGCGCGCGGTTAAAGCAAGCGTTTCGTACCTGAACGGAATTGAAATAAGCAGGAATGTTCTCGTTCGCACGACTGTTAAAGACCCCGTAAACGAGATCATAAACGTCGGAACGCTTCCCCGCCCCGTAGAATCCGCGCCCGGAACAGTAACGGAAGCAGGAAAGTTTATCTGGCCTGTCGGAGGAAACGGCGGCAGAAAGGGTTCGGGATTTGCGGCGCCCGATTATTTGAACCACCGCGGACTTGATATTATCGCGCCTTACGGAACGCCTATCTATGCGGCGGAATCGGGAGTTGTCACAAGCATCTACTCCGGCGGCGGCTGGGGCAGCGGCTGGGGCAATTATGTCGTTATCCAGCATAGCAACGGTATATCGACGAAATACGCGCACTGCAGCGCCATCGCTAATATCAGCGTCGGACAAAGCGTAACGGCGGGTCAGGTCATAGCCTATGTCGGAAGCACGGGCGACTCCACCGGAAACCATCTGCATTTTGAAGTAATGGTAGGCGGCGTTCGCGTAAATCCCATAGGGTATCTGCCCAGTCACGCATAAGCGCCCGAAATACCCGATTTTTGTGAACTGATCTTTACGCCCCCGCGACTTTATCCGGGGGCGTTGTCAGTTGACAGGATACAGGGGACAGTATGCAGTAAGCAGACTGAAACGTTTTCTGCCGCAGTTACGGAAAGTCAGTGCATAAGTGAATAGTAATCGGCAGAACAGGAAATGTTATTTTTAAGGCAAATAACTTTTCCTCTCAAACTCTGATCTCTGAAATGGCGGGGCGTGGGGCGCGCAGCGCCCCACATTCTCCCCCTTCCCCTTTGGGGAAGGGGGTAGGGGGATGGGGCGAATGAGCGTTATTGAGAGAAATTGCGTTTGAAAAGAAATAAGATTTGGGAGTGCAGATTCTAATCTCTTATCCCTGAAAGGAACTGATATTTTGCTAAAACTCGCTCGATATTTAAAAGAATTTAAGCTCAATGTGACCCTCGGTCCCCTCTGCAAGCTCACTGAGGCTATCTTTGAGCTTATCGTCCCGCTCGTCATGGCGGAAATTATCGACACCGGCATTGCCGAACGCGACGAGGGCTATATACTCCAAAACGGCATAATACTCGTTGTCCTCGCCGTCTGCGGCCTTTTGTTCGCCCTCATTTGCCAGTATATGGCGTCCGCCGCCTCTCAGGGCGTGGGAACTCGCCTGCGCTCCGATCTATATTCCCACATAAACTCCCTTTCCTACAAAGAACTGGACCGACTCGGAACTTCCGCTCTCATAACGCGCATTACTAACGACGTAAACCAGGTTCAGACCGCCGTTGCAATGCTCATAAGGCTTGTGGTAAGAGCGCCGTTTCTTGTAATAGGCGCGACAATAATGTCGTTTTCAATAAGCCCTCGCCTCTCCCTCATCTTTTTCGGTTCAATGGCGGCTATCGTTCTCATCATGTACCCGATTATGAAAGCAACCGTAAAGCTCTTCAAAAAACAGCAGAAGTCGCTTGACGGCATTTCCCGCATAACCCGCGAGAACCTTTCGGGAGTAAGAGTCGTCCGCGCTTTTTCACGCCGTGAGCATGAAAAGGAAAGGTTTGAAAAAGAAGCGGAAGATTATCGCAGTTTCGCCGTAAAAGCGGGCAGAATAAACGCCCTTTTAAATCCCTCGATCTTTATAGTAGTAAACGTCGCATATCTGCTCATCGTTCTGATAGGCGGGGGGTTTGCAGACTCGGGAACGGACGGACTTACGCAGGGCAAAATAATTGCGCTCGTAAACTATATGACGCAGATCTCTTTAGCGCTCGTGGTAGTTGCAAATCTTGTGACTATTTTTACAAAAGCGGCGGCTTCCTCTGCCAGAATAAACGAGATCTTTGAAACGAAGCCCTCTATGACTTATCCCGAAGTTTCTCCGAAAACCGATAAAAACTCTCCCGCCGTTGTTTTTGACAATGTCAGCTTTTCATATTCGGCAGGCGAAAAAGCCCTCGAAAACATCTCCTTTGAGCTGAAGCGCGGAGAAACTCTCGGCATAATAGGCGGCACGGGTTCGGGAAAATCCACTGTCGTAAACCTTATTTGCAGGTTTTATGACGCGTCGGGCGGCAGTATTAAAATAAACGGCGCGGATATACGCGATTATCCGTCCGAAGACCTCAGAAAAATAATCGCTCCCGTCCCGCAAAAAGCCGAACTTCTGGGCGGAACGCTCCGCGAAAACATGACCCTCGGAAGACGCGATATTTCCGACGAGCAGATACAAAACGCCCTTTCTGCCGCGCAGGCAAAGGAATTTACCGACGAGCTTGAAGACGGTCTTAACGCAAAGATACTCCAAGGCGGCAAGAATTTTTCGGGCGGACAAAAACAGCGCCTTACCATTGCACGCGCGATAGCTCAAGCCCCCGAGATCCTTATTCTTGACGACAGCTCCAGCGCGCTCGACTATGCTACCGACCTTAAACTCAGAAAAGCGATAAGCGAGCTTTCCATGACCTGCGTTATTGTTTCGCAAAGGGCTAATTCAATTCTTCACGCGGACAAGATTCTCGTCCTTGACGACGGAAAAGCGGTCGGAACGGGAACTCATTCGGAGCTTCTCAAAAAATGCCCCGTATACCGCGAGATATGCCTTACGCAATATTCCGAAAAGGAAATAGCAGAAATGGAGGCGGCGGATGAATAACAAAAAAGACGCGCTCATACGCCTGCTTAAATATGTAAAGTCCTCGCTCGGGCTTGTGATAATAAGCCTTTTATGCGCGGCAGGGAGCGTTTTGCTTTCGCTTTATACTACGGTTTTAATAGGCAGGGCGGTGGACTGTATCTCACTTAGCGGCGTTGATTTTCAGAAAATGAAGCCTATCGTTATTACTATTGCCGTAATCATACCTATAGTAGCGTTCTTACAGTGGCTGATGTACTATCTCACAAACATGATCTCCCACAAGACCGTAAAGCAGCTTCGCACGGACATTTTCGCGCATTTGCAGGAAATGCCTGTTTCATATATCGACTCCAACTCTCACGGCGATATTTTGTCGCGCGTGGTAAATGACGTTGACGCGGTGAGCGACGGGCTTTTGCAGGGCTTTCAGCAATTGTTTACGGGCGTTGTCACTATCATAGGAACGCTTGTGTTTATGCTCAGCCTCAACTGGCAGATAACGCTCGTGGTCGTTATAATAACGCCGCTTTCGTTTGCCGTCGCGGGAATTATCTCAAAGCTCTGCTTCAACAAATTCCGCGAGCAAAGCACGATAAAAGGCGAACTCACGGGATTTACCGACGAAAGAATAGGCGCGCTGAGGCTTGTAAAAGCGTTTGGGTTTGAAAAAAATTCGGAAGAAGAATTCGGCGAGATAAACGAGCGGTTAAATATATGCGGGCGCAGAGCGCAGTTTTATTCGGCGCTTACAAATCCCTGCACGAGGTTTGTAAACTCCCTGGTATATGCGGGAGTGGGAATTTTCGGAGCATTGAGCGCGGTAAAAGCCGTAAGCGGCGGTTTTACGGTAGGCGACCTGAGCTGCTTTCTACAGTATGCAAACCAGTATACAAAGCCGTTTAATGAAATTTCTGGAGTTATGACCGAGCTTCAGAGCGCGCTTGCTTCGGCTTCGAGGATATTTGCGATACTTGACGAAAAGGCTGAAAGCCCCGACGAGGGAAAAATTGCTCTTAAAGACTGCGACGGGAATGTTTCGCTTTGCGATGTTTATTTCAGCTATGTACCCGAAAAGCCGCTTATTGAAAACTTAAACTTAAAAGTAAAGAGCGGGCAGCATATAGCCATTGTAGGACCTACGGGCTGCGGTAAAACGACGCTTATAAACCTGCTCATGCGGTTTTACGACGTTACGGGCGGAGAAATTAAAGTAAGCGGCGTGCCGATTAAGGAAATGACCCGCGACAGCCTGCGCGAAAACTACGGAATTGTGCTTCAGGAAACATGGGTCTTTAAAGGCACGGTCAGGGAGAATATCGCATACGGAAAGCCCGACGCCACCGACGAAGAAATAATTGCCGCGGCGAAAGCGGCGCACGCGGACAGCTTTATCAGAAAGCTTGAAAGCGGATATGACACGGTAATTACAAACGACGCGGAATTATCCCAGGGGCAAAGGCAGCTTTTGTCGATAGCTAGGGTAATGTTGTCGCTGCCGCCGATGCTTATTCTTGACGAGGCGACGAGTTCTATTGACACGAGAACGGAAATGCAGATACAAAGCGCGTTTAACGCGATGACGAAAGGCAGAACGAGTTTTGTTGTCGCGCATAGGCTTTCGACGATAAGAGAAGCGGACTGTATACTCGTTATGAAGTCGGGGCATATAGTTGAACAAGGAACGCATTCGGAGCTTATAGCAAAAGAAGGGTTTTATGCGGAGTTGATAAAGAGCAGGGCTGGGGGCTAGAGGCTAGAGGCTAGAAACTGTTACGAGCGGCGAAGCGACTTTCCGTTCAAACAACCTGACGGGCGGCGGCGCAAAAGTTTTTTGAAAGGGGAGTCCAGAGGGGAAAAATTTTTTGAAAAAAATTTTTCCCCTCTGGCAGGGGTACGGGGACGGAGTCCCCGTCGCGTTAGCAAGCGCTAAAGGGTGCGGGGAAAACAAGAGTTTTCCCCGCATTGCCGTTTCAAAGCCTTGCTTTGAAACGGCAATCCTAAAACAAGTTTTGAGCGGGAAGCCACCTTTGAAATGCATTTACCTTGGAGCGGGAATGATATTCTCCCATTTGAGCGGGAATGATATTCTCTCATTATTGAGTGGTTTTAAACAAAAGGCGCATTTCCAAAAGGAGTGCGCCTTTTTGTTACGTTGCTTTGACTGAAACGCGCACAACCATTTTGAGCTTCTCTCATTTTCCACTGTAGATAAACCAAACCGCGGAGGGAACCTGCCGGTTCCCCCGCTCCCCCTCCAGCGGTTTTCCGTTTCAAATGCAAGCATTTGAAACGGAAAATTGGGGAAAACTCTTGTTTTCCCCAAACCCTTTAGCGCTGGCTTGCGCCGTTTCGCGGCTTCGCCGCGACCAGAGGGGAAAAATTTTTTGAAAAAAATTTTTCCCCTCTGGACTCCCCTTTCAAAAAACTTTTGCGCCGCCGCCCGGTTGGTGGCTTGAATGGGAAAGCGCTTCGCCGCTCAAAACAGTTTCTAGCCTCCAGCTTCTAGCCTCTAGCCTCTAGTTGCGCCGCCGCTCGTTTGGTGGTTTGAACGGAAAAGCGCTTCGCCGCTCAAAACAGTTTCTAGCCTCTAGCTTCTGGCAGCGTTATGCGCAAAGCGCATAATGCGTCTAGCCTCTAGATACCGTACTTCTCCTTTACCCTCTCCAGGACTTTCCCTATCGGCTTTGCAAACAATAACAGGAAAATCAGGTTCGATACCGCATAAATCAGCGTAAACTGCATTGAGGAAATTATTGCCGCAAGATACCGCTCAATATTGAAAAAACCGTCCGCCCAAAGTACCGTCCACACGTCCATAAGCAACGAATACAACACTCCCGATACCACCGCGAATATGCATAAAACCAGCTTGTTCTTTTTCAGTATCTCCGCAAACAGCCCCGCCAACAGCCCTATCATTCCCCAGCTGAACATCTGAAACGGCGTCCACGGTCCCTGCCCGAAATAAAAATTCGAAATCACCGCCGACAGCGCTCCCGTCAGAAATCCCGCTTCGCTCCCGAAATACATCGCCGTTATGATAACAAACGCCGTCACAGGCTTAAATCCCGGAATGGGCGTGAAAATTATTCTCCCCACCACCGAAAGCGCCACCATTACCGCTAAAAGCACAAGCCTTTTTATGTCCGTCGCGCTTTTCTCAAACCGAATAAAAAACGGCACGCAGGAAAAAACCGCCACGCATAGACTTATCCACGCATACTGCCTGTCGCCGAACAAAAGCGCCCCGCCTATTATTACCGCAGGTATAAGCAGGCATAATATTCCGTAAGAGAGCCATTTCTTCATGTCGCTTCTCCTTTGCTTTCCTTACATTTTTCAACCACCTGTCCGCAGGTCACCGCGTATTTCCAAAGCCCTCTTGCCATACGGTTTGCGGCGGTGGTATAAAAATTGTTCTCCGAAAAAAATCTCTCGGGAATGTCCGCCGACAATATCTCCCCGTCAAAAAACAGCGCGCAGCGGTCCGCCGTTTCTCCCGCAAATTCAACATCGTGCGTTACTATTATGATCGTCATTCTCTCTTGTTTAAGTCCGCGCAGAAGTTTTTTGAGATTAAGCTTTGAAAACGCGTCAAGCCCTTTTGTCGGCTCGTCAAGCAGCAGTATCTTCGGCTCGGACATCAGTATCTTCGCAATAGCGCATTTTTGCTGTTCGCCGCCGCTCAGGTCATAGGGGTGCTTGTCCAAAAGCTCGGTTATTCCCAGCTTTTGCGAAATTTCGGCTATCTTCTTTTCGCGCTCGGCTTTCGGAATTTCCAGAATTTCGAGCATATCCCAAAGGTCTTCTCTGACGCTGTCTTTTATAAACACCGTCTGCGGCTCCTGCGGCAAAAGCGCAAGGAGCTTTCTGTAAAGCGAGTTGCCCTTGTAGTCTTTTATCGGCTTTCCGTTTATGATTATCTTCCCTCTGTATGCCTTTTCAAGTCCCGAGATCACATTCAGCGCCGTTGTCTTTCCCGCGCCGTTGCCGCCGAGAATACAGTAGATCTCCCCGCCGTAAACTTTAAGGCTCGTCCCTCTTAAAATATCGGGCATGTCTTTTTCATACCTGAACCAAGCGTTTTTCATTTCTATCGCTACGGTTTCGCTATGTTTATATTCGCTTAACATTTCAAGCTCCGCTTCGGGGGAAAAATGCTTTTCGAGAAAGGCTCTGCCCTCTCTTACGGTAAGGGGGCAACTGTCCTCTATCCCCAGCGCGTTGTAGATACGAACGGCGCTCGGAAGCCCGAAAAACATCGGGTGTTCTTTATTTATTTCGGACAGCTTTTCGCCTATCTCCCTCGGCGCGCCGCCTGCGATTATCTTCCCGCCGTCCATAACCACCGCTTTGTCGGCAATCGGAAAAACCTCTTCGAGGCGGTGTTCCGCGATAATTACCGTAAGCCCCAGCTCGCGGTTGAGTTTTTGGAGCGTTGAAATAAAATCCGTTGCGGCTATGGGGTCGAGCCTGCTTGTCGGCTCGTCGAGGATAAGTATCCGAGGCTGCATTACCATGACCGAAGCCAAGTTTAAAAGCTGCTTCTGCCCGCCCGAAAGCTCGTCGGTCTTTTTCCTGAACCAATCCTGTATTCCGAAATAGCTCGCCATTTCGCCTACGCGCCGCCTTATTACCTCGGTCGGCACGCCTAAGTTTTCAAGCCCGAACGCAAGCTCGTGCCAGACCTTGTCCGTTACTATCTGGCTGTCGGGGTTTTGCAGAACATAGCCTATCTCGCTTGCGCTCTTTTTATCGGGGAGTTCTTCCTGCAAAACGCCGCAGTAAAATATCTTTCCGCTTTTTTCGCCCGCGGGAGCGAGTTCTTTTTTAAGGAGCTTTAAAAGCGTCGTTTTCCCGCAGCCAGACTGTCCGCAAATTACCGTAAATTCTCCGCTGTTTATCTTTAGGTCAATGTTTTCAATCGCGGGCTTTTTTGTTTTGGGATAAGTGAAAGTTAAATTTTCGATATGTAGTATTTCCACTTTAAAGCCTCCTTAACTTCTATCATAAACGGCAAAAACGACATTATCCCGAACGCCGCGTAAACCGCTACAGCAAGCGGCGTGAACGTAAGTTCGCTTATCCTCGGGTAGTAATAAAACGCCGTATCGCCCGTTATAATGCCCGCAACGGTAACTCCGAGAAGAACCGCGCAAACCGAAAGCAACACCCCGTCCCGCGGATAAAACCTGAACAGCGAAAAGTTCGTTCTGCCTTTTAGGCCATAGCCCCGCGCTTTCATTGACGCCGATGTTTCAATTGAATTTTCAAGCGACCACGAGAGCATAGCCATAAACACCCTCATTGAGCTTTTTATCTTGTCAATAAAACTTTTTGAAGAATACAAGCCCATTGATTTCTGCGCGCGGCTCACTTTGTGCGTCTGCCGCTTGAACATAGGTATAAACCTGAGCGCCATTGAGAGGACGAGCGAGAGTTTCGGGACAGCCTTTCCGAAAAGATAAAGGAACTTGTCGCTTGTCATTACAGCGCTGTAGCATTTACACCACATCATTACCCCTATCACCATGACCGCGATTGCAGCGCCGTATGCAAACGCTTCGACCGTGACGGGGTTTCCGTTTAGGAAAAACAGCGGCGTTACGCCGTTATGGGAAAAGAGGGGGTTTGTGATTGCCACCATAAAAAACAGCGGCGCGTAAAAGCCGATATTCCCCGCGGCTTCGCTGCGCTTTGAGAGCATGATACAGAACAATATCCCGCCAAGCAGCGCCAGAAGCCCGATAACGGGGTTGTTTACAAACATTGCCGCTACAAGAACCGACAAAAAGTAAACAAGCAGGACAAGAGGGTGATAATCGGAAAAAGCTTTCATTTATTCTGACCTCCAAGGTTGTTGAACCATTCTGCGCCGACGTCCCGACCCAAGTCGCAGGTGTATATCCATTCAATGCTCTGACCGTCTTTAAGCTCGTATTTAGAGCAGCCGTAATTTGGAAATTCCCCGTCCACGCGGTACATCCAGCCCGAAAGCGGACCGCAGGAAAACTCGTAGAGGAAGTTTATGCCCTGAATATAGACGCTTCCGAAGCTGTTTTGCTTTGCGCCCTGGTATTCCATTTGAATTTTGTTGTATCTGACGGCTCTGTCGAGAATGTCAAAGACGGTGTCGCCGTTTCTGAGGACGTATTCCGTTTTCGGGAGGATAACGCCGTCGGGCGGTACGAACTCGCGGAGATTTTCGTCGAGGGCGTCTAAGTTGTCGAGAATGGTATCGCAGCGTATGGTTATAAAAACGGTTTCGCTTTCGGGGGTTATGTCGTCGATATGGGTGAGGTAATACTCGTCGACGGACTGAATTTCCGTGCCGTTGATTATAACGGCGATAATCAGGATAATGCCCAGAAGGGCGAGAAGATCTTTTTTCATGATAATCGTCTACTTTTCCTCTTTCCGACCGCGCCGTAAGGCGCGGTATATGGGTTTCCAAAGGGCGCATTGCGCCCTTTGGTGGGGGCGCGGGGGCAAAGCCCCCGCAATCCGCTTCAAAGGCGCTAAAGGGTGCGGGGAAAACAAGAGTTTTCCCCGCATTGCCTTTTCAAAGCCGTGCTTTGAAAAGGCAATCCTAAAAGAGGTTTTGAGCGGGGAACCGCCTTTGATGTGTAATTACGATAGAGCGGGAAAAATAACCGTTTAGCCGGCTTTTACTCACTCGTCCTCGTACCTCTGAGCCAATTCTTCCATTTCGCGTTCCTTTTTTCTGCGGCGCCTGCGGATTCTTAAAATAAGAAGAACGGCTGTTATAATAGCGATAACGCCGAGGACAACGGCGATTATTATCCCCCGAAGAATGTTATCCAGCTTTGTTTTGGTCTTAACGAGGTCGTCGCTTCCCGTTATTTTCGTCCTGTCGTATTCGCTCAGGGCTTCATACCGCGCGTAAATTTCATCGACCGTTTTCTTGTCGGAAAGCGTTATGCTGTCATAGGGATAGAGCTTTTCTAAGATTTCGCCGTTAATGCTGTCGATCTCGCTCTGTACAGCGGCAATTTCCGCTTTCGCTTTGGTCAGTTTTTCCAGATACCGCGCCTTGCCCTCAAAGTCTTTGGAGCGCTCCAGCTTGTCTAGAAGCGCCGTAACCGTCACATACTGCTCCGTTGTCAGCTTTTGCGGCAGGGCTTCGGCAGTTCTCTTGTCGCTTTCCGAAAAAATTACGTCTTCCGTTTCCCCGTTGTTTTCTTCAAAGGTTTCAACAACGGCGCTTTCCGCAATTTGCTCAATGTCGATTCCCTTTTTCCTCGCCATGTCGGACAATTTCCAATATCCGTCCACATAGCTTCTTTCGTTTTCGGGGAGCGAATAAAACGCGGTCAAAAGCCTTTCGAGCGTTTCGCTGTCCGTATCTTCGGTTATCTCCGAAATGCCCGATTCAAGCAGGGAAATCCGCTCTTTAAGCGTTTCGCTCTGCTCGGGGCGGAAGTCGTAAAGCCTCCGCATGTTGTTTTCAAATCTCCAAAGCGCCGCCATTGTATAAAGCGTCTGTTCGCCCGCCATTGAGTTCGAGCTGTTCGGAACGGCAGCGGGATTTTCGGGGTCGAATGTAAACGAATGTGCAAAACCGCCGTCCGACATTTTGTATTTAAGGATACCGTCAAGAAGCGTGTTTCCGTTCTTTATAAACCTTTCGTCTTTCAGCGGGTCAATGCCTAAACAGCAAAGCGCCGCAAGCACCTGGTCCGTGCTTTCGACATTTTCCGTGCCCCAGCTCTTAAAATCCCCCGTGCCGAGCTGCAGTTCCGACAGGCACTCTACCGCCCCGTCCGCGACCTCGCGCACCGTCTTTTCCACTTCTTCGCCCGTGGACTTCAAGGTGTAAGAATAGCGCTTTTCGCTGTTGTAATAAGGGGAAAGCGCCTGCAGAGCCATTGCGGTTATATCGGGGTCGGCGTTTTTTCCGCTTAAGGCAAAGCCGCCGTCCGAAAGCTGCTGAGCGAGAATTTCCTTTATAATATCCTCGCGGGTATAATAAGCGTTTTCGGGGATTTCATAACGCTTGCTGTCCAGAGCGATAAGCCCCCAGATCCAGCCGTTTATACCCTGCCTGCCGAGAGAAGTCGTTTTCCCTCGGTCATAAACGCCGTCGGCAATAAGGTCTATGGGCTGTCCGTTGTAAACTCCGAAATCGGTTGGGTCGCCGCCCGCCGCAAGCACCGCGAGGGCTATTCTGTGCCATTCGGTGGCTTTTGCCGAGCTTAGCTTTCCTTGTTCCTTATAGCGCGCTTCCACATTGTCCTTTAATACCGCAAGATACCCGCCGAAATTATCGTCCTTTCCGAGCCTTGAAAGCCCGATAGGATACCAGTCGCCCGCGGTCGAGCCCGCAAGCTCCAGAAACGAGTTGTTTAAAAGAAAGCTGTCCGAGCCTGTTTTCTTCCAATTTATAATGCCCTCGGCAATTTCAAGCGCCGATTTGCTCTCCGAGCTTGAAACCGGACTTGAACTCTGAACGGAACTTGAAATCGAACTTGAAGCCGAACTTTGAACGGAAGTTGCCGCCGAGCTTGAACTTGAAGCCGAACTCTGAACGGAGCTTGCCGCAGAGCTTGAACTTGAAACAGAGCTTGAAGAACTTGAACTATCGGGCGAGAAAAGGGCGTTTGAAAGAGCGCCTAAGGCGCTGTCAACAGCCGACTGAGAAGCGTCTAAAGTCTGCGCGGCGGAAAGCGCGTTTTGATAAGCCTTGTTCACATTCGCCCTGTCAAGCAGCCCCGAGGCGCGCGCCTTTGCGATAAGCGCGGTGAGGTCGTCCTTGTCCGCGACTTTAAAATAACCGCTTTCGGGCATGTCGCCGCTCCCCGAAAAACCGCCGTTTCCGAGAGCGCCAAGCCCGCCGATGTCCGCGCCGTAACCCAAAGTAAACTGCACTCTCACGACGTCTCCGTCCGAGAGGTATTCGTCCGAAAAGCCGACATTCGGAAAGAGGTTGTTTACCGAATACATCCAGCCCGAGCCGTTTGTGTAAACAAATTCGCCAATATAGCCTAACCAATTTTTCTCGTAATCGCTCTCGTCAAAGAAGGTCATTGTGTTTTTGAGATACGGCTTTAATATTTCGGGAACAGCGGTCTTTATGTTAAGACTTTTAGGGGCTTTCGGAGAGGAGCTTTTCTGATAATTGTCGTACTTTTCGTTTTGAGAAGCGCCGTCGGCGATATAGCCGAGATAAAAGCTCTGCTTTGGAGTTCCGCTGTAATATCCGACATAGCCGTTTTCAGCGAGAAGCCTTATGAGCTGTTCGGCTGCGGTTTCGCCCTCGTAGATCGGCATTTCGGCGGGATATACAAGATACCCGCCGCCGACGGTAAACAGCTCCACGCTCCAGACCGCCGAACCTATTGCTTCGCCCTGCGCGGCTTTGCGGTAGGTTATGTGGTAGGTGAGTTCGGTTTTCTTTCCGCCGTCGGAAGTGGCGGAAACGGTGACGATATTTTCGCCCTCTTTTGTGAAGCGGAGGGTGTAGCTTGCTTTGTCGGTGTCGTCCCAAGTTGGAGTTAAAGTTTCGCCGTTAAGCTTTACGACAGCCTTTATTTTCTCGCCCGAGGAGTTTCGGGCAAAGACGTCGAAGGTCTTTTTGCTGCCCGAGAGGGTCATGTTGTCGGCGAGGGTGGTTTCAATAACAGGACCTGCGGCGGCGAAAGAGGGGAAAGTTAAAGCGCCGATAAAGCACAAAGCGCAGAGCAAAAGCGCGATAATTTTCTTGGTCAATAATATCACCTCTGAAATGTAAGAAGCTTTTTTGAGCGGCGAACCGCGTTTCGTTTAAAACCGCCAAACGAGCGACGCGCAAAAGTTTTTTGAAAAGGGAGTCCAGAGGGAAAAAATTTTTTTCAAAAAATTTTTGCCCTCTGGCAGGGGTGCGGGGACGGAGTCCCCGCAAACGCTCAAAAGCGCATCAGGTTAAATGCCTATGGCATTGAACCTGGGGTGCGGGGAAAACAAGAGTTTTCCCCGCATTGCCTTTTCAAAGCCGTGCTTTGAAAAGGCAATCCTAAAAGTTGTTTTGAGCGGGGAAGTTCTTAAATTGTGGAAAAACCTTTGAGCGGGAAAGACCTTGTTTCAGCCTTTACTTAACGTTTTTTCTTTTCCCTGCCGCCGCAACTGCCGCAAGGCTTATTGCCGCGATAAAGAGAGGAAGCGCCGCTGTCGCGCCCGTGTCGGGCTGTTCTTCGCTCGGAGCGCCGGGTTCGCTTTCAGTCGGCTCGCTCTCGCTAGGTTCACTTTCAGTAGGTTCACTCTCGCTAGGTTCGCTCTCGCTAGGTTCGCTCTCGCTAGGTTCGCTTTCGCTAGGTTCACTCTCGCCCGGTTCGCTTTCAGCGGGCTTCTTCAGCTCCGCGAGCTTCTTTTCCGCTTCTTCAAGCAGAGCGTAGTTTCTCACAAGCGCTTTAAGGTCATCGTCAAGCGCGTCGTATGCCGCTCTTGCTTCGGCTATTGCTTGTTCGCTGTCGAGAGTTACCTCGCCTATCGCCGCTATCTTTTCTGCCGCGGCGTTTATTTCGTCCGCTTGCTCGGTGTTCTGCCAGATAAGAATGGGATAACCGCCGTTTACAAGCCCGTAGCCGTCTTTCTTAAACGCCTCTCCGAGGAGGTTTAAAAGTTCGTCGGATTGCATTTCGTCCGCTGTCTTTTCTACTGCAATAATAACGGTCTCGTCGCCGTTATAGCCTATGCCCGCGCTTGCAGAGCCTTTTTCAAAATAAGCGTCTGTTACTTCGTTTTTGCGGGTGGCATAGCCGATTATTCCTCCCGCGCTTTCGCTGTCGGAGATGATCTTCCCGATGTTATAACAGTTCTTTACGGCGTGTCCGTCCTGTATCTGACCCGCTATGCCGCCGACGTTGTTTTTCCCCGAAACGCTTCCCGCGTTATAACAATTTTCCACGGTCACTTCTACGTTTGCCGCGAGATGTCCGACAATTCCGCCGACGGTCGAGCCTGTTGACGTTAAATTGCCGACATTATAACAGCCGCTTATAACGCTCTCTCCGTCGCGAACTGTTCCGACAATTCCGCCGCTGTAGCCGCTCGCGGTTATGTCCAAGCCGTTCCAACAGTTGATTATGTCCGCGCCGTTGCTCCAGCCGACAATTCCTCCGACAAAGCTTGACTTGCAGTTTATTTCGCCGCTTGCAACGCCGACATTCTTGATAACCGCGCCGTTTCCGACATAGCCGAACAGACCGCCCTGCGTTGAATAAAGATTGTCAATTGCAAAGCCCCGCCCGTCAAATATGCCGTTAAAATTAGAACTTGAAGAAGCGCCTATGGGCTTCCAATTTTCTATATTGCTAAGGTCAATATTACCCGTCAAAGCAAAGTACATGCCCTCCGTGCTCTTTTTTCCGTTTACGCGATCCGCAAGGGCTGAAAGGTCGTCCGCGCTTTCTATAAGATAAGGAGAATTTTCCGTACCCTCGCCGCTCCAGGGGAATTTTTCCGACACGGTTATGTCTATCTTAGCTTTGAGATTTCCATAAGTGATATAAACCTCGCTGTCGCCTAAGGCAAGTTCTCCGGAGGGAGTTATTTTGTAATCATCGATGGGCTTTTCCGTACCGTCGCTGTAGACTGCGACAACGGTCATTCCCGCGGGGTCGAAAATTTCGCCCTCAAGATAATTTACCTTGTCGGGAGCTTTGCTGACGGAAATTGAAATAATATACGCTTCGTCGCTGTCGAGCGCGTCTTCCCCGCCGACAAGCTCAATCGCCTTTGCAAGCGCCGAGTAATTGCTTACATACCTGCGCTCGCTTTCTTCTACCGCTCTGAATTCTGCAAGAGCCGCTTTTAAACTTGCTTTGTAGTTTTTATCCGTAGGAGCGGGAACGGCGTTAATCGTCTCAACCGCCCTTTCTATTGCCGCTCTGTCGCTTTCGGTGAAATCATCGCGCATATCATAAAGCGCTCTCATTCCGCTTTCAAATCTCCAATAGGACACCAGCGCGTAGGTCGCTTGGTCGTTCGCCATAGAGTTCCAGCCGCCGCCTATGTCATGGCAGAAACCGCCGTCGCTTAAACGGAATTTCAAAACGCCGTCAAGAATGGTCTTTTGGCTGTCAGTCATGAACCTTTCGTCCTTTGCGGGGTCAATGCCTAAGCTGCAAAGCGCCACAAGCACCTGCGAAACGCCCTCGACGTTGTTTGTTCCCCAAGAAGAAAACGTTCCGTTTTCGTCCATTTTCGCCGAAAGGACTTCAAGCGCTTCGTCTACCGCCTCGCGCACGGTCTTTGAAACCTCTTTCTTGCTGTTGCCGTTGGTGTAGGTGTAGACCGTTTCGTCATTGTAATAAGGCGCGAGAGCCTGAATTGCCATAGCCGTAATATCAACGTCCGAATTTGCGCCGTAACCCGCCAATACCCAGCCGCCGTATTCGTTTCCGTTTACGCCGTCGGTGAGCTGCCTTGAAAGTATCTCGGTTATAAATTGTTCGCGGGTAAACTTCGCGTCTGCGGGGACATCATAAAGCCCCGCGTCAAGCGCTATAAGCCCCCAAATCCAGCCGTTTATGCCCTGCTTTCCGGGATCCGAGTTGTTATAGCTTCCGTCTGCAATAAGGTCTATAGGAGCTTCGTTGTAAACTCCGAAATCGGTGGGGCCGCCGCCGAGAGCCGCTATTGTAACAACCGCTCTATGCCATTCGGTGGCTTTTACGCGGTGAAGAATACCGCCGTTTTGCGCATAGGTGTTTTCAATATAACTTTTCATTGCCGAAAGATATTCGTCATAACCCTCGTCAATTAAATAAACATAATCGCCGTTGTCGTTATAATAGCCGTATCTTCCCAGAGCTAAAACAAGCCAGTCCGTAGCGGTAGAGCTTGCGCCCTGAAGATAGCCCTCGCTGCTGAAAAGCTTATCCGAAGCGGAAAGCCCTGCGTTTGCTTTCGCGCTGTTTGCCGCGGCTTTTATGTACTCCGAAAGCTCTGCCGAAAGCTCGGTTTTTTCGGCATACTTCGGCTTTACAAATTCTTCCGCGCTTATTTTACTTTCCCAGCTTAGAACGGGGTGTTCCGCGCCATTTGTAAACGCGTTTCCTAACCGTTCAAGGTCAAAGTCTGCGGGAGTTTTCGCCTCGGTGTAATTGTAATTATTCACGCCCGAAACTGCAAAAAACTGACAACCCTTAACTTCTCCTCTTGTCTTTCCGACGACGGCGCCGATGTTGTTGTTATTTCCCGCGCTGTCCGTGACTGTGCCTATATTAAAGCAGTTTTCAAAATTCGCGCTGCCGCCTTTATGACCGCCGCCTACGCCGCCGACGGTCGCAGGACCCGTTATATTGCCGAGATTATAACAGTTCTTTACATTGCCCGAGCCGAAAGCCTGACCGACAACGCCGCCGACATATCCTGTTGTTCCCGTTATATTGCCCTCGTTAAAACAGCCGTCTATGGTAAACGCGCCGCTTGCGTTTCCCACAACGCCGCCCACGGCGCTGCCGCCCGAAACAGTCGCCCTGTTCGCGCAGTTTTCGACAGTTCCCGCGTTGAGATAGCCGACAACGCCCGCCGCGCTGTTTCCGTTTACTTCTCCCTCGACAACGATATTTTTAATTACGCCCTGGTCCACATAGCCGAATAATCCCGCGTTGTCACCCGTAATATTCAAGCCTGCGACAACGTGATAACCGCCGTCGAACGTTCCTTTAAACGGCGCTTCGGAAGTGCCTATCGGCGTCCAACTTTCCGGATAAATATTCGCGTCAAGTTTTACTGTTTTGCCCTCGTAGGCGTTTCCGCCGTTTACGTCCTCTGCGAATGCTTTAAGCTCCTCGGGAGAGGATATTAAAAGCAGATCTTCTTCGGCAATTGCCGTTTTCGGAAACAGCGTCAACATCACGGCAGCCGAAACCACTGCCGCTAATATGCTTTTTAATTTGTTCATTACTCTAAATGCTCCTTGTTTATTTGTTATTGCCCGAGATATTGCTTTCGGGCAGCTTTTTCCCGTCCGAACGTTTTTTCTTCGGAACGGGCTTTTTCGGAGCTTTTAATCCTGCCGCTTCAAGCGCACGCGGCCATGGACCGAGATAAGCTTTTATACGGGAGCGAGTGACTTCGTCGAAATCGTCCTTTGCGGGCAGTCTTCCAAGCTCGTTATTTTTCTGAATCAAAAGTTCCGTTGCCCATAACTTCTTTTCTTCAGACGACACTTTTTTCCCTCCTCCCACAAACAAAAAACTCCTTTGACACAAGGGTCAAAAGAGTACAACAGATCTATTGCGAATAACCTAAACCAAAAACAACTTTGCATTCGGAAAAGTGCAAAGCCACCAAGCAATAAATCGGCTGCACTCTTCCCACCAAAGCGTGTTAAACCTCTGATAATACGGCAGGTCTCCTGACTTATGACACAGCGGCAAAGCCGCAAAGAACGCGCCTTCTCGGCAAAACCAATGGCACAGCGTTCGCTCTCGTCAAATACAGTAATGGCGGTTGTTCCGGATTCCGACCGGATTCCCTTTTCATCTACTCGGCAATGCGCCTTTCAAACCGTATCAACTTTATTCGTTTGTAAAACTATTCTATCACAAACGCACGGGAATTTCAAGGGGTTTTTAAAAAAATTAGAACTTCGAAAGTGAAACCTGTAGACAGTTGACAGTGTACAATGTACAGTAGTCAGTAGAATGTGTCCGCTTCGCGGACATTATTAGATTGTTTTTGGACGATAGGCACACGAGCTAAATTTTAAAGGTAGCGCTCAAAAACGTTTCAGTCCGATAACAATCAAATATCGTCCGCCGCAAGGCGGACACCATAACTGAATACTGTACATTGTACACTGTATACTTGCCTATAAATTATCATATCCGATAACAAGCTGTAAGGTATACTCTCCCCCGTCTGAAAGAGCAATCTCGTCAACGCCCGTTTGCACGGACTCTCCGTCTACGAGGATATTCCACCACGACTGTTCTTCGTCGTTCGCTTTATAGCCCATAACGCCCGTTATAAACCTGCCGTAATCAGTGGTGTTAAATTCAATAATCCCCTCGTGTTCGAGGAAATCCCCGAGAAAGTCCTCGTCCGTGTCGTATTGCTTTTCAAAGTTATAACTGTCGCGCTCGGAAATTACTTTCACCGTTACGGACTTTGTGCCTTCGTTCGCGGCGGGTCTGTTAAACCAATAAATCAGCCACATTGCCGCGAGCATTGCAACAAGCAGCACCACCCCCGCAACAGTCAAAATCGTCTTTTTTGTCTTGTTCATATCGTCACCTTTTTGTTCATTAAAGTACTGTCGGCTGTCTTGCCGAACATATTGATTTTAACATATTTTTGCTAAATTGTCAAGATACGGCGTTATAATGCAATTTGTAAAAAAGTTGAAAATCAATTTTCAAAAAATCAAAAATCAATTTGCTGAAAAGTTGAAAATTAATTTGCTGAAAAGTTGAAAATTAATTTGCTGAAAAGTTGAAAATTAATTTGCTGAAAAGTTGAAAATTAATTTGTAAAAAAGTCGCAAATTCTATATATATAAACTAAAGTAATAAATCTAAAGAAAGAATCCAAAGTCATCAATCCTCCTTCGCGCTTCGCGCGAATTGACAGGAGGACGGAGTGACGAAGGAAGAATTTTCATCATTTTCTTTAATATTTTTTATTATTGAAAAGTTGGGTTTCGGTTAAATTTATCTGCGCTTCTTGACAATTATTACCTTTTGGGATATAATAATCGCAGAGCGATTATTATATCACTTATGTCCACGCACATCCGCAAAATTTTTTCAAAATTTTGCTCCGTGCGGTAATGGACAATTATATCATAAATTCTTACGAATTTATGATATAATAATAACATGGATATACCGACAAGCGCAATTGTCTGAAAGAAAGAGGAACAAATGAACACAAAAACGATAACGGAAAACCGCCAGGCGCGGCACGAATATTTCATACTTGAAAGCTATGAAGCGGGAATTGAGTTGTTCGGAACGGAAGTAAAGTCTATCCGTGCGGGCGGCGTGAACTTAAAGGACTCGTGGATCTCTGTTGAAAACGGAGAGATGTTTATACGCGGAATGCACATTGCGCCGTATGAAAAGGGTAATATTTTCAACCGCGACCCCTACCGTATCCGCAGGCTTTTAATGCACAAAAAGGAGATTATGAAGCTCTACGGGCAGGTGAAGCAGGGCGGCTATACGCTTATCCCGATCTCAATGTACTTTAAGGACAGCCGCGTTAAAGTGCAAGTCGGGCTTTGCAAGGGCAAGCAGCTCCACGACAAGCGCGAGTCGGCGGCAAAGCGCGCAGCGGAGCGCGAGATTGATCGGGCAATAAAGGAACGGAATAAAGGGTAACGTCGTTGTCAATTGACAGTTGTTTGTTACCGCTCTCGCGCAGTATACAGTGGACAGTGTACAGTATTCAGTAAAATGTGTCCGCCTTGCGGCGGACGATATTTGATTGTTATCGGACTGAAACGTTTTTAAGCGCTACCGTAAAAGTTTTGCTCGTGTGCTTATTGACTAAAAACAATCTAAATCCGTCCGCGAAGCGGACACCATAACTGACTACTGTACACTCTACACTGTACACTGCCGCCCCGCGGTGTGAGCCGAGAAATATTGTTTTATTTTCAGACAACGTTTGAAAGAAAATTTGTGTAAAATTCAGCCGCAGGGCGGTTATCTCCTGCGGTTTTTGCTTATTTTGACGAATTTTTGCAGGATTTTTAAAAAGCTCTTGCAAATAAGAACGCGTTGTGATATAATTACTTTGGTTAAAAAGGGCTGAAAGAGAGGTTATGTTATGAAATACAGTGAAATGAACAAAGAACAGCTCGCTTCCGAAAAAGAAAAGGTTTCGGAGCTTTATAACAGCTTTAAGGCTAAGGGTCTGAAGCTCACCATGGCAAGAGGCGTTCCCGCGCCAGAACAGCTCGATCTGTCGATAAATATGCTGTTGCACTGCCTTGACGGAGACTGCAGGTCGATAAGCGGCACGGACTGCCGTTCATACGGCGTTCTCGACGGTATTCCCGAGGCAAAAGAGCTTTTTATGGAAATGCTCGGCGTAAATGAAAACGAGGTTATCGTCGGCGGAAACTCCTCGCTGCAGATGATGTATGATACCATCATCAGAGCCATGCAGCTCGGCGTTCTCAACAGCGAAAAGCCCTGGTGCAAGTATGACAAGGTTAAATTCCTCTGCCCCGCGCCGGGATACGACAGGCATTTTGCGATGTGCGAGGCGCTCGGTATCGAGATGATAACCGTGCCTTATAAGGAAGACGGTCCCGACATGGACATGATAGAAAAGCTTGTCGCCGAGGACGAGGAGATAAAGGGCGTCTGGTGCGTTCCAATGTACTCAAATCCCACGGGCATAACCTATTCGGACGAAGTTGTGCGCCGCTTTGCAAACTTAAAGCCCAAGGCAAAGGATTTCCGCATTTTCTGGGACAACGCCTACAGCGTTCATCATCTCTACGACGACGAGCAGGATAAGCTCTTAAACATAATCCGCGAGTGCGAAAAAGCGGGAAACCCCGACATGGTCTTTGAATTTTCATCGACGTCAAAAATATCTTTCCCGGGCGGCGGACTTGCAGTAATTTGCAGTTCCAAAGACAATATAGATTTTATCAAAGAGCAGATGACCTATCAGACCATAGGCTTCGACAAGCTCAATCAGCTTCGCCACGCAAAGTATTTCAAGAACTTCGAGGGCATTAAAAAGCACATGAAAGCGCATGCGGCGATAATCAGACCGAAGTTTGAAGTCGTAGAGTACATTCTCGAAAAGGAGCTTGCTCCGCTCGGTATAGGAGAATGGACAAAGCCCAAGGGCGGCTACTTCATCTCGTTTGACGCTCCCGATGGTTGCGCGAAGAGGATAGTTGCCCTCGCAAAAGAAGCGGGCGTTGTCATGACAAACGCGGGAGCTACATACCCCTACGGCAAAGACCCCAAGGACAGCAACATCAGAATTGCTCCGACATATCCGTCGGTTGACGATTTGAGAAAGGCAATGGAGCTGTTTTGTGTCTGTGTCAGACTGGCATACTTGGAAACTGCATGTAATTGACAATAAAAAGCGAACACTAGAACAAACACTGATTCGGACACAGACACAGTATACAGTGTACAGTGGACAGTGTACAGCAAAGGTATCCGCTTTGCGGATATAATTTAGATTGTTTTCAGCAGATAGGCACACGAGCAAATCAAAAACGTTTCAGTCCGATAACAATCTAAAAATGTCCGCCGAAAGGCGGACACATTCTACTGAATACTGTACACTGTACCCAGCGTTGTACGCAAAGCGTTCAATGCGTACACTGATTACACGTATGAAACAGCTAGAGGGTTAATTGTTTAATCAACGCCAAGTTGATCAACATGGTTCAGTATTATCTGAAACGGTGTTTCATCAAACGGCAACGCCCTTTCCGGCACCGGAAACACATACCTAAATTCGTGCCGTTCGCCGTTCGCTATAACCGTCACAACATACCCCGAATTTAGAAAATTCAGAAATTTATACGGCACATAGCTGACGCTCACAACGTCCTTGTAGAATATAATATAAGAGGCTCTGCCCTTTCGGGAGAAAATAATCTCCCGCCCCGTCGCTTCATACCTCCACCGCTCGCCGAACCTTGTCGCTCTAAAGCCTATCAAAAAGCTTATTATCGCAAATATCACGACCGTAATCGACACTTCAAACCCGTCTGTTATAAGCAACAACAGCCTGTAAAATAGCCCCGTCAGAACAAGCGTCACAAAGCCCGATATCACAAGCCTTATAACGTTCCCCTTGTCCGAAAATGCAAAGTTTACATATCCTCTCCCGCAGTTCAGCTTTTGCGGGGGAATGGCTCTCGAAGGATCAACAGGCGCGTTTTCCCACGGCACAACGGGTTCTTCCAGTCCCTCTGCGCTTATCTCGGGCATTCTCTTCCCGTTCTTTTTAAGCCGCACTTTTTTGACCGCGCGGCTCCGGGCTTTTACCGACGGCATCTGATGTTTATTATTTTGCCCGGCAGGCTTTTCGGGCATTTCGGCTGCAGGCTCAATGTCAGATATTGCAGGCTCAAATTCAACACCCGAAACGGGCGCAACGTCGCTTTCGGGAATATCAAGCTTTGAATTTATCGGCTTGTCTAAATCAATCGGCATTTTGCTCTCCCATTTTGCTTCGTATCAGTTCAAACGGAATGTCGCCATGCTCGCGCAAATATCTGCGCGAGGGCGTGACGTAATCGAAGCTGTATGTGTTATTTTTGGTTTTAACAAAAACGTGAAGTCCCTGTTTTACCCACAGAAATTTCATCGGCTTATACTCGACGTCCACTGCGTCTTTAAATAATATGTGCATTATAATTTCGTTTCGTCCGTATACCGTAAACTCGGTGTCGTTGGCTTTATAGGTGCAGTCATAACCCCTGACGACAGTCTTGAACAAAAGCACTTCAACAACGGCTTCGGGCAGGATATACATAAGCGTCCACATAAACACAAGCCCGTAAGAAAAAGGTCCGTTGCTTATGAAAGTCAAAATGATAAGAAACGCCATCACCAAAAGGTATACCGCCAGAACCGCAACGGGTATCATCAAAAGCACGGCGGTTTTCTTCCGATAAGCACAGCGCATTGTTCCGTAAGCTGTTATATCCCGCTGTTCGGTGGTGGGAATTACGGGGTTTTGCTCCTCTATCTTTCGGCGGATAATTTCAAACGGAAAATCCTCGGGGTGCTGTCGTTTTGCGGACGAAAGCTCTACATAGTCGAATTCGAGCGTGTACTTCTTCATTGTAATGACAACGCGAAAACCCTGCCTGAACCAAAGGAATTTAAGAGGCTTATATTCGACGCTCACCGCGTCTTTATATAAAAGGTCAATAATCGCAATGCCCTTGCGGTAGATGACAAATTCAATGTTGTTCGCCTTATATCGGCAGGAATATCCCCGAAGTATAATTCTGAACAATATAATTGTTATCGCTATAGGCAAGATGATCATAAAGATCCATGTCTTTGGTTCAAAAACAAGTGTTATCACTAAATTAGCCGAATACCCGCTGTTTGCCGATATTGTTATTGCAGTAAAAAGCGCGGTCAGGAATGAAATAATGAGCACAATAGGCATTAAAAACCATATCGTTTGTTTTTTCGAGAAAGCGCGGCGCAACTCGCCTTGTCCTATAATGGTTCGTTCGTACAGCTTTTTCTCACGAAGTTCGATCAGCCGTTTTTTTTAGTGTCCTCTTCGGTTTCTGTTTCAGGCTCTGCGGTTTTATCGAACAACTCGCTCGAGGGACGCTTGCTTCTGGGAGCTATTTCGTCCATTGACATTTTCGGCGTTTCGGACTTTGCAGGCTCGTTATTTACAGGAGCAGGCGAAGCCTTGCGGGCTTTAAGCGCGGGCATCTGGTCGGAAACGGCGGTTTTTGTCTCCGTGTTCTGCAAAGGCTTTGAAGAAGTTTTCGGCTTTATGCTGTCCATTGTGGGGGCGGGCTTTTCTTCTTCGACAGGCTGGCGGCTCACGGTCGGCGGGAAAATGTCGTCCGAATGTTTTTTACGCAGCTGTGCAAGCACAATATCGTTTTCGTCAATGGGCTTGTCGGCGCCTATCTTCTGCTGGGCATAGAGGGCGGCTTCGTCGCTGCGGCGGCTTTGTATCATCTCAACGCGTTCCTTTATTATGTAGAACGGGGTCGTCTTTTCCGACTGATATTGTCCGCTGAAACAAACAGCGTATCTGTAGGATTTGTTTAAAATGGTTATGTCAACGTCATAGCCCTTGACCTTCCCCAAAAAATAACGGGGAGTAAACACAATAGACTGCACTTCGTTATAATTTATGATACGGGTATCACCGCCGATGGTGACGACAAATTTGTCCTCTGTCGCGGAATATGAGCATTTAATTCCCGTGTGGAGATTTGCAATAATAACCCCCGCAACAACGAGGATAACGACCGTTCCTACGCCTATGACAACGGCGCTGGTCATTGCTGAAAAAACCGCGCCCTGTTCCTGATAAACGCCTAGCAGGCTATGAAGAAAATTAAGCGCGAAGATAAGGAGCGCCGTTTCGAGTATAGCCGCGATTAAAGCGACGGCAAAGACATAAAGCCCCTCGCTTTTATACGGCGCGCGGAATTTTCCGCTTTCGGAAAAGCTGAAACGCCCGATGCCTTCGGGATTTGTATAATTTTTTTCGAGCATTTTTAATTACCACCTTCTGACAAAAACCTTTGGGTTTAATTAAATTATATCAGATTATATTCCCCGTGTCAAGCGGGAAAAATCAAAACAAGATAAGAGAGTGAGTTTTTTGGAAGCGTTTGAATACTTTAAAGACCTGGCGATAATTATCGTCGCGGCAAAGATATGCGGTATCATTGCCAAAAAGCTGAAGGCTCCGCAGGTCGTGGGGCAGATAGCCGCGGGACTTCTTATAGGTCCTTCAGTTCTGGGAATAGTACAGCAGAGCGATTTTATAGCGATAATGGCTGAAATAGGCGTGGTGCTGCTGATGTTCTCGGCGGGACTTGAAACAAACCTGAAAGAGCTTGTAAAGACGGGACCCGTGGCGCTTACGATAGCGACGGCGGGAGTAATTGTGCCGCTTATACTCGGCTGGCTTTTGTACAGCGCGTTCTTCGGGTTTGCGCCGTTTGGGTCGGACGAATTTTTCAAGGGCGTTTTTATCGGAACGATAATGACCGCGACTTCCGTCAGTATCACCGTTCAGACGCTGCGCGAGCTGGGGCATTTAAAGAGCAAGATAGGAACTATCATAGTAAGCTCGGCGATAATAGACGATGTAATCGGAATTATAGTGCTGACGTTTGTAATAGGCTTTAAGTCCACGGACGCGAAGCCCGTTGAAGTGCTGATAAAGACGGGGCTGTTTTTGGTGTTCAGCGTTGTAGTGGGATTTTTGATGTATCTGCTGTTCAAGTTTCTCGACAAGCGCTCGTTCCACCACAGAAGAATACCGATATTCGGCTTGGCGTTGTGCTTTATAATGGCGTTCTGCGCGGAAAAATTCTTCGGCATTGCGGACATAACGGGCGCGTATGTAGCGGGAATAATTCTCTGCAATCTGCGCGACGCGGAATATATCGCGGGAAAAATGGACATTTCGAGCTATATGCTGTTCGGACCCGTGTTCTTTGCGAGTATAGGGCTTAAAACGACGTTTGACGGATTTACGCTGCAGCTGTTGTGGTTCTCGCTGGCGTTTGTAGTGGTAGCAATGGCGGCGAAGGTGATAGGGTGCGGACTGATGGCGAAGATCTGGAAGCTGAAGTGGAAAGACTCGCTGAAAGTCGGCGTGGGAATGATGACGCGCGGAGAAGTTGCGCTTATTGTTTCGCAGAAGGGGCTTTCGGTAGGAATGATGGCGCCGCAGTATTTCACCTCGGTCATTTTGCTTATTCTCTGCAGCTCGGTGATGTCGCCGATTTTCCTGAAACTCCTGTATCACGGCGAAGATAAGCCCGACCACAAGCACCCCGAGGGGATAAATTTCGACATTGATGAGACGAATGAGGTTTATGCGGAGTACTAACTAGAGGCTAGAAGCTAGAAGTTAGAGGCTAGAAACTGTTACGAGCGGCGAACAGCGTTTAAAATCAAAACCACCTCTCAGGCGTCGCACGAAAGTTTTTTGAAAAGGGAGTCCAGAGGGAAAAAATTTTTTTCAAAAAATTTTTTCCCTCTGGCAGGGGTGCGGGGGCAGCGCCCCCGCAATCCGCAAATTAAGCGCATCAGGTTCAATGCCTGCGGCATTGAACCTGGGGATGTGGGGAAAACAAGAGTTTTCCCCACATTGCCTTTTCAAAGCCGTGCTTTGAAAAGGCAATCTTATAGAGATGTGTTGAGCGGGGAACAACTTTTAGTATGAAAAAATCTATGAGCGGGAAAAGGAATAAGAAAAAAGAGGTTAGAGCAAAAATTCTAACCTCATACTTCTTATATCTTTCTAAATGTCAAAACTTAACAAAAAAGATTTTTAAAATGAAATGCACCCCTTTTATTAGACAATGTGGTATAATAGAGATATAACGAAATAAAGTTTAACGAAAGGGGTCAT
>CANRKB010000013.1 GCA_947631115.1 uncultured Clostridia bacterium | reverse complement strand
GAATTGAAAACCCTCGGCATTCCCTCTCCCAGCTGTGTTCATTCGTTCTTTCATATTGTTCAATTTTCAAGGAACCGTGCCGCCGTTCTTTCGGCGACTTGTTTATTATATCACACCGCTTTTTATTTGTCAAGGGGTTTTTTGAAATTTTTTTAAAAAAATTTGTTTTTTCGACGAAATTCTTATTGAGCAAAAATAATTGCACCAAAAAGAATTACAGGCTGTAAATTCATACAGTCTGTAATGCGCTTATCAAAAACTTTGCGTTCAGGACTTTTTTGTGTCCTTAAGCTCGGAAATTATTTTCATAAAGCTGTCTATGTCGTTGAAATCGCGGTAAACGCTCGCAAAGCGGATATATGCAACGTCGTCGATCTCCTTGAGCTTATGCAATACAAGCTCGCCTATCCTGTCGGACGTCACCTCGCGCTGGAGCGTGTTTTTAAGCTCGCTTGCAATTTCCTCGACCATATTTTCAATTGTTTCAAGGGAAACGGGGCGCTTTATTGTCGCGCGGCAAAGGCGTTCTACAAGCTTTTCGCGGTCGAACGGCTCGATGGTATGATCCTTTTTAATAACCATAAGCGGGATTTCCTCGATTATCTCATAGGTCGTAAACCTTGCTCCGCAGCGTATGCACTCGCGGCGGCGGCGAACCTTATTATCCGTGGGGCGCGAGTCTATGACCTTGCTTTCATCAAATCCACATTCGGGACACTTCATTGAAATAACTCCTTTCGGCATTGAACAATACTACATATTGTATTATAACATAAACATTTTAATTTTTCAACCGTTCACTTGAAATTTTTCAAAAAGTTTTTTTATATTACACTTTAGTAATAATGTATTGCAAATTTAAAACTTATATGTTATAATCCGAAATAGGGAGATGATATAATGCTTTCAATTATATTTGTAATTATGCTCATTATTGTAATATACAGGGCGGCGGTACGCGGCGTTGAAGACCCGAAATTTACCAGAGCCACATTTATCGTAGGGCTTGTAACAGTTGCGCTTACGATAGTTTTAGGCGTTGTCACCTCGAACTGGACGATACCCGAAATAATTCTTACCGGCTTTACGCTTGTGTTTGTTTTATTCCTGAGGAAGATAGTAAACAAGCTCATCGACCTTTACGACCTCAACCACCAGGTAAATCTCGACTACCACGACCGCATGTATACAAAAAACGAGGTTTTTGATAATAAGGAAAATCGGGACGACGATGACGACGACTATGACCTGATTGACAGGCGGTAAAAGCGGAGAGTAAACAGTAACAGCGGAAAGGTTTTTTCGCTGTTATTTTTTGTGTTAACAATTTTTTCCCGCTCGAAAGTTATTTTACTTTTGAGGTGGTTCCCCGCTCTGCACCTCTCCTAGGATTGCCGTTTCAAAGCACGCCTTTGAAGCGGATTGCGGGGGCTTTGCCCCCGCACCCCCCACCAAAGGGCGCAATGCGCCCTTTGGAAACCCATATACCGCGCCTTACGGCGCGGTCGGGTAGCAGAAAGGTTGTTTACCGCTCGTAACAGTTTCTAGCCTCTAGCCTCTTGCCTCTAGCCTCTACTTAATAAGCTTCGAAAATTCCAGCGCTTTTCCTACGTCGCCCTCAACTTTCAGCTTCCCCGTCGTAAACGCCAGAATCGGATCAAGCTTCCCATTTAAAAACTTCATAAAGTTTTCCGGCGTCATCGTTATCGCGCAGCTCCTGTCGTTGTACTCATACGGCTCGGCGTTTACTTTCCCGTCCTTTACTTCAACATAAAACACCCCGCCGTTTTCTCCCGTAAGATTGACCTGCACCGCCAGAAAATCCGCTTTCGACGCGTCTATCTCTTTCGCCTTTTCCTTTACCTTTGTCATGATTTCCTCAAATGTCATTTTTAAAGCTCCTTTCAGCTTTTTATTCCGTATGGATAACTTCAACGGGACACGACCCCGCCGCCTCTTCTACTTTTTCCTCATTACCGTCGGGCTTTGCTATTACCTCCGACAGCCCGTCGTCGGCAATCCGGAAAACTTCGGGGCATATATCCGCGCATACTCCGCACCCGATACAGCCCTCTCTGTCAACAGTTACTTTCATTAAAATCCCTCCTTTGTTGTTATTTTCCCAAAGGACGGAAGTTTTATACTGTCGATTTTACAATAATTTCAATTTCATCTTATAAAGTTTGTTTTTATCTGCGGCTCGATTTCGGGGAAGTTTATTCCCTTTTCTTTTCCCGCTTCAATGCACTTTAACAGCCACGCCATGTTTTTTGCAAGCGTGCGCATTGTCTGAAGTCCCTCTTCGTCCTGCAAGACCTGTTCGGGAGTGTTTCCGTGTACCTGGTTCCAATATTGAGAAGAAACAACGGGCATACTTGATATAGTAAAATACTTGTTTATCTGGTCGAACGCCGCCGAAGCGCCGCCCCTGCGGCAGCTCACCACAGCCGCGGCGGGCTTTCCCGCAAGCTTTGATTTACCCGAATAAAACGCCCTGTCCATAAACGAAGTGAGCGCGCCCGAAGCGGCGGCGTAATGCACGGGCGAACCGAAAATAAACCCGTCCGCGTCCTTTGCTTTTTCCGTGAACTCGTTCACGCTGTCGTTTACAACGCACTTTCCGAGCTTTGCGCAGCCTCCGCAGCCCATGCAGCCCGCTATCGGAGCTTTTCCTACCCAAAAAATTTCCGTTTCAATCCCGTTTTCCTTAAGCGTCTTTTCAGCCTCGCAAAGCGCCGTATAAGTACAGCCCTTTTCCTTAGGCGAACCGTTGACGAGAATAACTTTCATGTTGTCGTACCTCCAAATGTTATTTATAATTTTAGGAACACGATCCTGCATAACGCTGTACAGTATACAGTGGAGAGTGTACAGTGAACAGTGTACAGTTTCGGTATCCGCTTCGCGGATATTATTTAGATTGTTTTCAGACAATAGGCACACGAGAAAAACTCTTGCGGCTGCGCTCAAAAACGTTTAAGTCCGATAACAATTTAATATCGTCCGCCGCAAGGCGGACACAATAACTGTACACTGTACACTGTACACTATATACTGCACCGCACCGCCCCTTTGTGTCAAAGTACTTATGGTCAATCGCCCGTGGACTCCCGAAGAATCAGCGTATGGGGGAGCATATAGGTGCCGGAGTCCTGTTCATCGTTGGCAATGTTTGACATGAGCTTTTCCGCGACGGTCTTGCCTTGCAGATAACACGGCTGGTCGACTGTCGAAAGCTTCGGGATAAACATGCTTGAATACGCGATATTGTCGAAACCTATAAAGAGAATATCCTTTCCGATGGTTATGCCGTGCTGTACGGCGCAGTTCATTGCGCCTATGGAAATAGTATCGGAGATGGAAAATATAGCGTCGGGCTTTTCACGAAGAGCAAGGAAAAGCTCGCAGGCTCTAAGCCCCGTGTCCGAAGAATAATCTCCGAAATAAATAAGGTTTTCGTCTATGGGAAGTCCCGCTTCTTTAAGCGCTCTGTAATACCCGTTCTCGCGGTCGACAGAAGACTGGCTTCTGACCTCGGTCGTTATGAGCGCAATTCTTTTCCTGCCTTTTCCTATAAGGTACTTTGTCGCGTCGTATCCCGCTTTTTCGTTGTCGATAGTCACGCAAAGAACGCCGTCAGTACTCAGCCTTTCAAGACCTATGGCGATCTTGTATTTTCTCGAAAGCTCGATTATGGTCTTGCTGTCAAGCTTTGGAGCAAGCAGGACGGCTCCGTCTACCGCCCTCGAAAACAACATTCCGAGCAGATGAAGCTCATGTTCGGGGTCGTTTCTTGTTGTTGCAATAAGAACGTCATAGCCCTTTTTCGAGCAAGCGTCCTGCATTCCGCGCAGAACGTCGTTATAGAAGGTCTGCTCGGTGGAGCTGATTATTGCGAGAATACGCTTTGTTTCGCTTTTTCTGAGATCTCTGCCGAGGAAATTCGGGCTGTAGCCGAGTTCCTCGACCGCGCGGTTTACAACGTTCACCGCCTCCTGGGAAACGTTGTTCTTATTGTTTAAAACTCTTGACACCGTAGCGACGGAAACGTTTGCCGCCTTTGCAACATCTTTTATAGTTATATTCATATTAGTCACCCTTTTATGAAAAATTCAGATCGGCTGTCAATAAGACCGCTTCCGCGTTCAATATAACAGCCCGACCTATCAGGTTTGATTTCATTTCCCGTCTATATTGTAACACAGATTTACATATTTGTAAATAGTTTTCACACAATTCCGACAAAATTTCGACAAAATAAACAATTGACTTGTGCAAATTGACGAGGAGTTGATGACAATATTATACATAATACTATATAAATATGAAAATACGCGAACCGTTTTGTCAACCCTCGGTCTCTTATTTGTGGTTCTTTTCAAACGCAGTTTCTCTCAATAACGCTCACTCGCCCCAACCCCCTGCCCCCTTCCCCGAAGGGGAAGGGGGAGAATGCGGGGGCTGCCGCCCCCGCTACCCCTGCTTCGGTGCTAACGCCCCGCTCCCTAAAGCCGCGCGAATTGGGCGGGTGAGTTGGTTGAGGGCTTAGAAGGTGTGAGCGGGCAATTGCCTTTCGGTTATTACTGCGTACTGTCCTCTGTCTGCTGTCAACTGCCGACGGGGGTTCGGGGGCGAAGCCCCCGAGGCGGGTCGCAGGGCGCGCCTGCGCCCCGAACGCCCCCTTCCCCTTCGGGGAAGGGGGCGGGGGGGTTGGGGCGAGTGAGCGTTATTGAGAGAAAAAATGTTTGAAAAAAACAAACTTTCCGCTATTACTGACTACTGTCTATTGTACACTGTCAACTGACAACAGCAATGAATTATGGCTATTTTGACGAAAAACATTTTTTTAACAAAAAGTAATTCAAAAATGCTTTTAAATATGTTAGAATATAGGAAATAACTAAAACTTTTTATGGAGGTTTATTATGCTAATCGAACTAAACAAAGACAACATAAGCGACCTTATCCAAAAAGCTTATGAAAACCGCGAGATCAAGGTCTATTATCAGCCGAAGTTCAACGCCCTGAACGGAAAGATCAAGGGCGCGGAGGCTCTTGCGCGCTGGCAGATGTCGGACGGAGTCGTCATTTCGCCCGGTATGTTCATTCCGCTGCTCGAAGACCTCGGGCTTATCGTCGAGCTTGACTGGTACATTTTCAGGGAAACCTGCCGCTTTATCGCCGAGGAGCTTAAAGCGGGCAGAAAAATGGTAACTATCTCCACCAACTTCTCACGCCTGCACGCAAGAGAAACGGGCTTTGCCGAAAGGCTCTCAAAGACCGCCGACAGCTTCGGCGTTCCGAGAAAATACCTCGAGGTTGAAATTACCGAGTCCGCGCTGGCTCTTGAAGGCGTGGACATAATCGACTTTGTAAAGTCCATAAAAGACGCGGGATTTGCTATTTCGATCGATGATTTCGGAAGCGGACTTTCGTCGCTCAATTTTGTAAAGGACGTTCCCGCTGACGAACTGAAAATTGACAAATCGCTGCTTTCGCACAACTGCGAGAACGAAAAGGAAAGAATAGTTCTCGAGGCAATTTTTGAGTTTGCCCATAGGCTCAATATGACGACTGTCGCAGAGGGCGTTGAAACAAAAGAACAGCTCGGCTTTTTAAGGACCTGCGGGTGCGAACTTATACAAGGCTTTTTGTTTGCAAGACCAATGCCCGAAGAGGATTTCCGCAAGGCGCTCATAAGCTCGGCAAAGGAAACCGAAACGGAGGACATTCTGCTTATACAGTCGTCCACTACCGCTTCGCAGCTGCTTTTAAACGCCGTATTTAAGGCTTTTCCGCTTGTCATCATGAGCAATCTTTCCCGAAACAGCTTTTATATGATGGCGTATGAGAACTTCTCCACGCGCTCCTGCCCGTCTACGGGAGTTTACACCGAGCTTATTGTTCACGGCGCTTCGACAATGTACCCCGACGATCGGAAGCTGTTTTCGGACGCGTTCGACATAAACGACCAGATCGCCGCTTATGAACGCGGCGAGCGCACGCGCCGCGTTGTTACAAGGCAGCTCGGCGACGACGGCATTTACCGCCCCGTTGAAACCACAAACTACTACATGAAAAACCCCGACAGCGACGACATTCTTGCCATAACTCTAAGCCGCGCTGTTGACAATTGACAGGGTACAGGGTACAGTATGCGGTAGTAGGAACCCGCCTAACGGCGGGTAGGATTTAGATTGTCATCGGACTGAAACGCTTTCGAGTGCTACCGTAAAAGTTATGCTCGTGTGCCTATTGACTTAAAACAATCTAAATATTGTCCGCGTAGCGTTTTGCCCGAAGGGCATAATGCGTGGACAACCATTACTGAATACTGTACACTCTCCACTGTATACTGCCAGCAGCGCCCCGAACTTCCCCCTTCCCCTTCGGGAAAGGGGAAGGGGGTGGGGCGAATGAGCGTTATTGAGAGAAAGTGCGTTTGAAAAGAACAGCTTTTGTTTAAGCGGAACGGATCTTCTTTCCCGCTCAAGAGTTTTTTCATACTGAATGTGCTTTCCCGCTCAAAACATCTCCTAGGTTTCCCGTTTCAAAGCATGGCTTTGAAACGGGAAATTGGGGAAAACTCTTGTTTTCCCCAAACCCTTTAGCGCTTGCTGACGCGACGGGGGCGCTGCCCCCGTACCCCTGCCAAAGGGGAAAAATTTTTTGAAAAAAATTTTTCCCCTCTGGACTCCCCTTTCAAAAAACTTTTGCGCCGCCGCCCGTTTGGCGGTTTGAACGGAAAAGCGCTTTGCCGCTCGAAACAGTTTCTGACCACTTGCTTCTAAAACATCAAGCGGTAATTTTACACATACTGGAGAACACCATGTTTGAACTTCTGAAAACCGAAAAGCGCGCGCGCAGAGGAATTCTGCGCACCGTCCGCGGGGATATACAAACGCCGTTTTTTATGAACGTCGGAACTGCCGCCGCAATAAAAGGCGGCGTGTCCTCGATAGACCTGAAGAACCTTAAAACGCGCGTTGAGCTTTGCAACACCTATCATCTTCATCTTCGCCCGACAGAGGACGTTATATATCAAATGGGCGGGCTTCACAAATTTATGAACTGGGACAAGCCCATTCTTACGGACAGCGGCGGTTTTCAGGTCTTTTCCCTCGCGAAGCTCAGAAAGATAAAAGAAGAGGGCGTTTATTTTTCCTCGCATATCGACGGACAAAAGCTTTTTATAAGTCCCGAAACAAGCATGCAGATACAGTCGAAACTCGGCTCGACAATTGCCATGGCGTTTGACGAGTGCATTGAAAACCCGTCGCCTTATGAATATGTAAAGCAGTCCGTCGAGAGGACAACGCGCTGGCTTGAACGCTGCAAAGTCGAAATGCAGAGGCTCAATTCCCTGCCCGAAACGCTGAACAAAAATCAACTTTTGTTTGCGATAAACCAAGGCGGAACTTTTGACGACATCAGAATTGAACACATGAAAGCCATAAGGGAAATGGAGCTTGACGGCTATGCCGTGGGCGGGCTTGCGGTAGGAGAGCCGACGGAAGTTATGTATCATATTCTTGACGAGGTGCTGCCTTTTGCGCCCGAGGACAAGCCGCGCTATCTTATGGGAGTGGGTACTCCCTCAAACATAATCGAGGGAGTATGGCGCGGGGTGGATATGTTCGACTGCGTTATGCCGAGCAGAAATGCCCGACACGCGACAATATTCACCTGGCGCGGAATAATGCACGCCACAAACGAGCGCTATAAAACCGACCCGCGCCCGCTTGACGAAGAGTGCGACTGTCCGACCTGCCGCAATTTTTCAAGGGCGTATATTCGTCACCTTTTCAAGTCGGGAGAGCAGCTTGCGGGGCGGCTCTGCGTAATGCACAATCTCTATTTTTACAATACTCTTATGGACAAGATCTGCGAAGCACTCGACAACGGAACGTTCGAGGAGTTCAGAAATAAATACTCGGCGCTTCTGGCGCAAAAAGCGGATGACTGCTGACAGTGTACGCGTTGAACGCTTCGCGTGCAACGCTCATTGAACGCTTCGCGGGCATTATTAGATTGTTATCGGATTGAAACGTTTTCGAGCGGCGAACAACGTTAAAATCAAAACCACCTCTCGGGCGGCGGCGCAAAAGTTTTTTGAAAGGGAGTTTGAGGGAAAACTTTTTTTCAAAAAAGTTTTCCCTCAATAACGGCAAAACAGCGCTAAAGGGTGTGGGGAAAACAAGAGTTTTCCCCACATTGTCGAAATTAAAACGTAGTTTTAATTTCGACAATCTTACAAAGATGCTTTGAGCGGGAAAGGTCTTTAAGAGTGAAAAGCCTTAGAGGGGAAAACAAATTCGCTTTTCATTCTACTTTTTTTGATTTAAACGCACGAACCCGCAACTAACTTCGTTTATTAACCACCGTCAGCAGGGGTTCGGGGGCGGCAGCCCCCGAGGCGGGTCGCAGGGCGCGCCTGCGCCCCGAACTCTCCCCCTTCCCCTTCGGGGAAGGGGGCGGGGGGATAGGGCGAATAAACGTTATTGAGAGAAACTGCGTTTGAAAAGAACAACTTTTGTACAAGCGGAGAGGATCTTCTTTCCCGCTCAAAAGTTTTTTCATACTGTAGGTGGTTTGCCGCTCAAAACCTCTCCTAGGATTGCCGTTTCAAAGCAAGGCTTTGAAACGGCAATGCGGGGAAAACTCTTGTTTTCCCCGCACCCTTTAGCGCTTTTGAGCGAAATTTCGCGGCTTCGCCGCGACCAAAGGGGAAAAATTTTTTGAAAAAAATTTTTCCCCTTTGGAATCCCCTTTCAAAAAACTTTTGCGCCGCCGCCCGTTTGGAGGTTTGAACGAAAAAGCGCTTTGCCGCTCTGAACAGTTTCTAGCCTCCAGCTTCTGGCAGCGTTATGCGCAAAGCGCATAATGCGTCTAGCCTCTAGAAAGGTGTTTGTTTCTATGATTAAATTCGCCATTTTCGACCTCGACGGAACCCTCCTCGATTCAAACGGAATGTGGAAATCCCTGGGAGATAAGTTTCTGCTCTCAATAGGAAAAACCCCCGCGCCCGACCTTTCGGAAAGATTGTGGGATATGTCGCTTAAAGACGCGGCAAAGCTGCTCAAAGCCGAGTATTCCCTCGCCCTTTCGGAAGACGAGATAATCGAAAAAGCCGTCGCAATGTCCGAATACTTTTACTTAAACGAAGTAAAACAAAAAAACGGCGCAATGGAAATCCTCGAACGGCTTTATAAGCTGAATGTGCGGATAAAGCTCCTTACATCTTCCGACGAAAGCCTCGCGGAAAAGTCGCTAAAACGCCTTGACCTGCTGAAATACTTTACCGAAATTTACGGAAAAGCCGACAAGTCAAAGCAAAGCGCTTATCTTCTCGCCTGCGGCAAACCGCATGAAGCGGTAGTTTTCGAGGACGCGCTTTATGCCGTCAAAACCGCCAAAGCCGCGGGATTTACGGTCTGCGCGGTTTACGACTTTTCCGAGAGAGAGCAAGAAGCGCTCAGACAAACCGCCGACTTTTATGAAAACTCCCTCGCGGATTATGCCGAAAAGCTTGATATTATCCTCAAAGGTAATGCAAAAAATGAATAAGAAAATCATTATCGCGGCAATAGTTTTAGCAGCCGTCGCCGCGGCAGGCGCGGCGGTCTTTTTGCTTATGTACAGTTTCGTCCTGCCAAACCCCGCAGCCGAAATTTATCAAGACGGAAAACTTATAAAGTCCGTTTCACTTTCCGAAGATACGGAGTTTATTGTTGAATGTGACAGCGGGTACAATAAGATAAAAGTCGAGGACGGGAAAATTTGCGTGGAAGAAGCGGACTGCCCCGATAAAATATGCGTAAGACAGGGAAAAATAAACGGCTCGGTGCCGATAGTGTGTCTGCCGCACAGGCTGGAAATAAGAGTCGTCGGCGGAAGCAATAACGTTGACGCATAAAGGAGAATATTATGAAATACGTGGTTACAAATGCACAAATGAAAGCGGCGGAAGCTGAATGTGATAGAAAATTCCTGTCATATTCGCAGCTTATGGAAAACGCGGGTACCGCCGCGGCAGGATATATTCTCGGCTTTTGCGGCGAAAATACAAGAGCGGTCGTTCTATGCGGAGCGGGAAACAACGGCGGCGACGGCTTTGTTATCGCAAAAGTTCTGCGGGAAAATAATGTTCGGTGCGAAGTCATTCTCGCAAACGGCGAGCCGAAAACGGATACCGCGCGCGGCTTTTTCGACAACAGCGCGGTTAATTATTCACGTGACAAGGCGCGCTGTTTTCAGATCATAGAAAGCTCGGACATTGTGATAGACTGCGTTTTCGGAACGGGCTTTCACGGAAAGCTCCCCGAAAATATCGCGGAGCTTTTTATTGCCGCAAATAAAAGACCGCTGAGGTTCGCGGTAGACGTTCCGAGCGGAGTAAATTCCGACGCGGGAGAATACGATGAAAACTGCTTTAAGCCTACGCACACGCTTGTGCTTGCGGCAATGAAAAAGGGGCTTATAAACCCCGCCTGCGCGGATATTCTCGGGAAAACCGAGCTTCTGGATATTGGCATAAACGCAGAGTGTTATAAAGAATATTCGGCTGTTTTCAAGAACAGCGCACAGGACGTTCTTCCGAAAAGACTTCCCTCGTCAAACAAAGGCTCGTTCGGCAGGCTTCTGAATATAGCGGGGAGCCTTTGTTACTGCGGAGCGGCGGCAATGTCGACAAAAGCCGCGCTCAGAATGGGCGCGGGGCTTTGCACTCTGGCTGCGCCCGTGTCGGTAGTTAAAATGCTGGGATCTGCAATAAACGAAACGACCTATCTGCCGCTTCCCGAGGACGAAAACGGTTTTATCGCAAAAGGCTGGGAAGAAAAGATAGCCGACGTCCTGCCGAAAACGAACGCAATAGCGATAGGCTGCGGTCTGGGAAACAGCGAACAAACGCGAAAGATGACGGAATTCGTCATAAAAAACGCAAGTTGTCCGATTATTATTGACGCGGACGGAATAAATTCGCTTTCTCGGAATATAGATATTCTGAAGGCAAGGACAGGCGATACGGTGATAACTCCCCACCCTCTGGAATTTTCGCGCATAAGCGGGCTTTCGGTCGCCGAAATTCAGCGCGACAGGATAGCCGCGGCAAGGGCGTTTTCCGAGGAATACGGGGTCGTTGTGCTGCTGAAAGGCTGTTATACGGTGATAGCCGACGGGAATGAAATAAGCGTGAACGCTTCGGGAAACGCCGCTTTGGCAAAAGGCGGGAGCGGCGACATTCTGACGGGAATAATTGCGTCGATGCTGGCGCAGGGCGTTCCTGCGGCAAAGGCGGCTGTTGAGGGCGCGTTTATTCACGGGCATACCGCCGACGAGCTTGTAAAGACGACGCCGAAGCGCAGGATAATTGCAAGCGACATTATCGAAAATCTCTGACTGCCTTCAAGAAATTGCCGCAAAGCGGCACATCAAGGAGGCTGTCATGAAAAAAACACCGAAGATAATTGCGCTCGCGCTATGCTGTTGTATGCTGGGCGGGTGTGCGGAAAATAATCCTTTTGTACAGACAAAGCCCGATTTCGGGGCGGGGTATACTTATTCGGCTGAGATAAAGTGCGGAAAGCTGGAAGCGGCGGCTGATATTGCATACTATGCCGAGAACGACTGGGAATTTACGTTTACCGAGCCGAAAGCGCTTGCGGGAATGAAGCTGAAGATAAACGAAGAAGGACTAAGCGGAACGCTGGGGGCGCTGAGTTTCGGGGTAGACGGGAACGATACGTATACGGTTTTGCCCGAGATAATTGCAAAAGCGGTGGAGACTCTGCCGAAGATAACCGCGGACAATCGGATAGTTTCGGACGGGGTAATTACGGTAGAAACGGAGTTTAATGAAAAGCCCGTGACGATAACGGCTGACACGAGCGGCAAGCTTATATCGCTGAAATGCCCGTTTTATTCGCTGAATATCAATTTCAAGGAGCAGCGCAAGCTGGAAGCTAGAAGCTAGAGGCTAGAAACTGTTTTGAGCGGCAAAGCACTTTTCCGTTCAAGCCACACAACGGGCGGCGACGCAAAAGTTTTTTGAAAGGGGAGTCCAGAGGGGAAAAATTTTTTTCAAAAAATTTTTCCCCTTTGGCAGGGGTGCGGGGACGGAGTCCCCGCAAACGCTCAAAAGCGCATCAGGTTAAATGCCTACGGCATTGAACCTGGGGTTTGGGGAAAACAAGAGTTTTCCCCGCATTGCCTTTTCAAATGCAAGCATTTGAAAAGGCAATCCTAGGAGAGGGTTTGAGCGGGGAACAACGATTGCCCCCTATTCCAACAGCACATACTTGGGCTTCAGGTCTTCCTTTTTGGGAGATTTTGGCAGCCAGTCGTCATCGTTTTCGTCGCGCTTATACCGCGCCTTAATTCTTGCGAAAATGTCGTCCATGTCAAACGACGACTCCATGGCGTAAGCGGGTTTTTTGGGCGCGGTTTGCGCCGAGGGCGCGGAATAAGAGCCATAATGCGGGAAATAGGAATTATTTGGAAATGAACGGGCGCCGCAAACCGCCGTCGGAGAGTTATAGAGCGCGGTGATAATATACGCGCGAATGTTGCGGACGCTGCCCGAGTTGCTTTCAAGGGCTGCGAGAACATGCTCAATATGCGCTTTCTTAAGCTCAAGAAAGCGCTTTTTTACTTGCTCTGCGGGAAGTTCCTCGCCGTTTACTCGGATCGTTTCCTTTCTCGAACACATCACGTCCAGCATTACTCCGACAAGCTCGTCCGCTTTAGCTTTTTCGGCGAAGCTGTCATACTCAATATTCTCGTGAATGGCGTTCAAGTATTCTTCCCATTCGCTTCTTTCATTCTCAAAAGAATTATTTTCTTCATGAAAATCATTCATTCCCTCCGTCCTCTCCGTCAATTTCTTTTTTTCGCGCGAAGCGCGAGGATGAGTGATTGATGAATTAGTATTTGATTTATTAGTATTTAATATATTAAATGTAGCCGTTGACGAATTATCCGTTGACGGGTTTTCCGTCAACGGCTTATCCGTCGACGGAGAAGCCAAAAAAATATTGTCCGCCTTTTCGGACATGGAAGAATTATTTTCTTCGCAGGAATAATCGGGGTTTTGACTCGGATCTTCGTAAACGTGATACTCGTTAACCGACATGCGCCCGAGGTCGTCGCGACCCTGTCGGCGGGTTATATAGCCGAAACTTTCAAGCTCGCGGACTGCTGTTCTAACGCTGTCAGCGCCGTCTGCGACAATATGCGCAAGCCCCGTGACCGTGTAATCCCACTCGGGCGGCAGGCTTAAAATAACCGAAAGCAAGCCTTTTGCTTTAAGCGACAGACTTCTGTCTTTAAGGTGAATATTGGACATCACCGTGTAATTCTTGTTTTTTTCAACTCTGAATACTGTTGACATATTATCCTCTTTTCTAAAGCCCCATAGAGCTTTTTCTTTTTATTTGAGGATAATTATAAAAAGACTGCAAAAAACTGCAACTAGAGGCTAGAAGCTAGAAGCTAGGGGCTAGAAACTGTAATGAGCGGCATAGTGCTTTTCCGTTCAAACCGCCTAACGAGCGGGCGCACGAAAGTTTTTTGAAGGAGAGTCCAGAGAGGAAACTTTTTTACAAAAAAGTTTCCTCTCTGGCAGGGGTACGGGGACGGAGTCCCCGTCGCGTTAGCGAGCGCTAAAGGGTTTGGGGAAAACAAGAGTTTTCCCCAATTTTCCGTTTCAAATGCTTGCATTTGAAACGGAAAACCTAGGAGAGGGTTTGAGCGGGGAACAACCTACAGTATGAAAAAACTTTTGAGCGGGAAAGAAAATCCGCTCCGCTTTCAAAAAAGTTGTTCTTCTCAAACTCTATCTCTCTAAATAACCTTTATTCGCCCTAACCCCCTGCCCCCTTCCCCGAAGGGGAAGGGGGAAAGTTGCGGGGCGCTGGCGCGCCCCGCACCCCGCCTGTTTGGTGGTTTGAAAAATGAAAGCACGTTACCGCTCAAAACTTGTTTTAGGATTGCCGTTTCAAAGCACGGCTTTGAAACGGCAATGCGGGGAAAACTCTTGTTTTCCCCGCACCCTTTAGCGCCTAGCTAGCGCCGTTTCGCGGCTTCGCCGCGACCAAAGGGGAAAAATTTTTTGAAAAAAATTTTTCCCCTCTGGACTCCCCTTTCAAAAAACTTTTGCGCCGCCGCTCGTTGTGTGGCTTTGATGCCAAACGTTGTTCGCCGCTCAAAACAGTTTCTAGCCTCTAGCTTCTGGCAGCGTTATGCGCAAAGCGCATAATGCGTCTAGCCTCTGGCTGCTCTCCCCTTTCAAAAAACTTTTGCGCCGCCGCCCGTTGTGTGGCTTTGATGCCAAACGTTGTTCGCCGCTCAAAACAGTTTCTAGCCTCTAGCTTCTAGCTTCTAGCCTCTAAATGCTCACTTTCGCCGCGTCTGTTTCAAAACTCCAAATTAAAGATTTTTTTGAAAAATCGTCTTGACATAAAAGTGAAATTGTCATATAATAGAAACAGTGGTGTTTTTCACCTAATTTATTTCAGGAGGATTTTTCAATGAGAGTTTATAACTTCAGCGCAGGTCCTGCCGTGTTACCCGAAGAAGTATTAAAAGAAGCGGCAGACGAAATGCTCGATTATAACGGCACGGGTATGTCCGTTATGGAGATGTCACACCGCTCAAAAGCATACGACGATATAATCAAAACCGCCGAAAAAGACATCCGCGAGCTTATGAACATTCCCGATAACTATAAGGTGCTGTTCCTTCAGGGCGGCGCGTCGCAGCAGTTCGCTGCCGTTCCTATGAACCTGATGAAAAACAGAAAAGCAGCTTATATCATCACCGGTCAGTGGGCAAAGAAAGCTTATCAGGAAGCTCAGATCTTCGGCGAGGCAGTTGCCGTCGCTTCTTCCGCGGATAAGACGTTTTCTTATATCCCCGACTGCTCCGATCTTGACATTCCCGAGGACGCGGACTATGTCTACATCTGTGAGAACAACACGATCTACGGCACAAAGTTTAAAACGCTCCCCAACACTAAAGGTCATATCCTCGTTGCGGACGTTTCTTCGTGCTTCCTGTCAGAACCCGTAGACGTTACGAAATACGGCGTTATCTACGGCGGCGTTCAGAAAAACGTCGGTCCTGCGGGTCTTGTTATTTCAATTATCCGCGAGGATCTTATAACAGACGACGTTCTCCCCGGAACTCCCACTATGCTTAAATGGAAGACCCAGGCTGACAACGATTCGCTCTACAATACCCCCAACTGCTACGCTATCTATATCTGCGGAAAGGTATTCAAGTGGATAAAGAAAATGGGCGGTCTTGAGGCCATGAAAGCCCTTAACGAAAAGAAAGCCAAGATTCTATACGACTTCCTCGACGAATCTAAGCTCTTTAAAGGCACCGTCCGCGCGGAAGACCGTTCGCTTATGAACGTTCCGTTCGTTACGGGAAACGAGGAGCTTGACGCGAAGTTTGTAAAGGAATCCAAGGCTGCGGGCTTTGAAAACCTCAAAGGTCACAGAACTGTCGGCGGCATGAGAGCTTCTATTTACAACGCTATGCCTATCGAGGGCGTAGAAAAGCTTGTTGAATTCATGAAGAAGTTCGAGGCTGAAAACGGCTGAGCAGTATCATAAAATGATAAGCAAATTTGAAAGATTTAAGACGATATATTCCCAAGGGTTTAAGCCTTATCGGGAAATATTTGTTGACACATTGACGGGCGTTAATTATTTGTTTGTCGATGCAGGAAATTCGGGCGGTCTTACCGTACTGCTCGACAAAGACGGAAAGCCCGTTGTTACTCCCGAGTATATTATAAATGAAGACGATCTCCCCGAGGGGAAAGCCTGAATTATTAAAAATTAAGGCAAGAAGCCTTTATACTAATTGAAAGCTGGTATTTAATTATTATGTACAATATTCAGACATTGAACAAAATAGCGGCTTGCGGAACAGACCTGCTCGACAAGAGCAAGTATACCGTAAGCGACAGCGCTGAAAATCCCGACGCAATTCTTGTGCGCTCTGCGGCTATGCACGATATGGAGCTTGGCTCAAATCTTCTCGCAATAGCAAGAGCGGGCGCGGGCGTAAACAATATCCCGATTGACAAATGCAGCGAGCGCGGAATAGTTGTTTTCAACACTCCCGGCGCAAACGCAAACGCGGTAAAGGAGCTTGTTATCTGCGCGCTTCTGCTTTCGTCAAGAAAGATAGTTCCCTCTACAGAGTGGATAAAAACTCTCAAGGGCAAGGGCGACGAGGTTTCAAAGCTGGTTGAAAAAGGAAAGAGCCAGTTTGTAGGTCCCGAGATAATGGGCAAAAAGCTCGGCGTTATAGGTCTCGGAGCAATAGGAATTCTTGTAGCTAACGCCGCCGCGGCTCTCGGAATGGAAGTTTACGGCGCAGACCCGTTCCTTTCCGTTGACAATGCGCTCAAGCTCACGGGAAAAGTTCACTATGTAAAATCGAACGACGAGATCTACGAAAAGTGCGACTATATCACGCTTCATGTTCCCGCTACTCCCGAAACAAAGGGAATGATAAACGCGGAGACGATAGCGAAGATGAAGAAGAATGTACGTCTTTTGAACTTTGCGCGCGGCGATCTTGTCGACAGCAAGGCTGTTCTTGACGCACTCGCAAACGGCGGAATGGCTTGTTATGCGACGGACTTTGCGACAGACGATCTTATAGGAGCTGAAAACGTTATTGCTTTCCCGCACCTCGGCGCTTCCACGCCCGAAAGCGAGGACAACTGCGCGGTTATGGCGTGCAAGGAGATACAGGATTATCTTGAAAACGGTAACATAAAGAACTCCGTAAATCTTCCGAATATGGAAATGGCAATAACGGGAACGGCAAAGATCTGCGTAATCCACAAGAACGTCGAGGGCGTTATAAACAACATAACCTCTCCGATTTCCGCTATGGGAATGAATATCGAGAACATGCAGAGCAAGTCCAAAAAGGATTATGCGTATACCTGCCTTGATGTTGCGGGAAATACGACGGGCATTGAAGAAAAGCTCAAGGTCGTTCCGAACGTTGTGGGCGTAAGGGTTGTTAAGTAAAAACGGCACTAAGAACGCAAGGGGGGAAAACCTTTTGAAAAAGGTTTTCCCTTGACCTTTTAGAGGTTAGAGATTAGAAACCGTTATGAGCGGCGAAGCACTTTTTCGTTCAAAACGCCAACCGAGCGGCGGCGCAAAAGTTTTTTGAAGGAGAGTCCAGAGAGGAAACTTTTTTACAAAAAAGTTTCCTCTCTGGTGGGGGTACGGGGGCAACGCCCCCGTCGCGTCAGCAAGCGCTAAAGGGTTTGGGGAAAACAAGAGTTTTCCCCAATTTCCCGTTTCAAAGCCGTGCTTTGAAACGGGAAACCTAAAACAAGTTTTGGGCGGCAAACCGCCTACAGTATGAAAAAACTTTTGAGCGATAAAGTTTTTTGATGTTCAGAGAAAGAGGCTGGAGGTTAGAAACTGTTTTGGGCGGCAAAGCACTTTTTCGTTCAAACCGCCAACCGAGCGGCGGCGCAAAAGTTTTTTGAAGGAGAGCCCAGAGGGGGCGGCAGCCCCCCACCCCTGCTGACAGTTGACAGCATTAAAAATAAAAAAACCTTGAAAAAGGAAGTAATTTTTGTCTAAATTTCATCTATGAAATAAAACTTATAAATGCTATAATAAATTCAGCGACAACCTTTTATAAGCAATCAGACTGTATATAAAGCCCCATCTGCGGCGTAGCGTTATCCGCAGAAGGCGTATAACGCGGCGGCCTACTGCGGCAGGCACAAAGCCTAGCCGCAGCACCGCTTCAGCGTTGTGCTTGCACAATGCGTGCATACTGGGACTTTCTCTACAGTCTGAAATTAGACTTTTTTAACAAGCTGATAAGCAATATACTTATTATTCACAACAATCATTTTATCACAAAAAGGAGCTATAATGAAAACTATCCTGCACAACATCAAAGAATTTTTAATCGCAAACAAGATCCACTTTATTGCTTTTATCCTGCCTGCCCTGTTTCTTCTTACCGCTTATGCCATGGCGGGGATATTCCCGTTTGGGGAAAAGTCCGTGCTTGCGGTGGATTTCAGCAGTCAGTACGTTTATTTTTTTGACTACCTGCGCAGCGTTTTCTCGGGACAAGAAAGCCTTTTCTACAACTGGAGCGGTTCGCCGTCGGGCGGGTTTTACGGAACTTTCGCTTATTATCTCGCAAGCCCGTTTAACCTCATCGTTCTGCTGTTCCCGAGAGAAAACATAACCGAGGGACTTCTTTGTATGCTCCTCGCGAAAACGGCTTGCGCGGGTCTTTCTATGTCCGTTTTTCTTAAGAAACACCGCAAGTATTCCGAGTTTACTTCGGTGTTGTTTTCGCTTATCTACGCCATGTGCGGATATGCCGCCGCAAACACGATAAATCCCATGTGGCTCGACGCGGTAATCGCGCTTCCGCTTATTACAATGGGCATTGAGCGCATTTGCAGAAAACAAGGCTTTTTGCTGTATACCCTGACGCTGTTTTTTGCAATCGCCGCCAATTATTATACGGGGTATATGCTCTGCGTTTTTTCGGGGCTTTATTTCATCTATTTTATACTGTCAAGAACAATGCCCGCGCGAAAGCGTAAGGTCGGCGTTTTCGCGCTTTCGTCCCTGAGCGCGGTATTGATGTCGGGAATAATAATTATCCCCTCGGTGCTTTCGCTCCTCAGCGGAAAGCTCGACGGCGGATTTGACAGGATAGAATTCCGCGAGAGCTTCAATTTAATGGACGGGTTTTTGAAATTCTTCCCCGCCGTTTATGACAGCCAGAGATATAACGGGCTTCCGTTTATCTACTGCGGACTGTTTACGCTCATTTTCGTAATTGCATATTTCATCTGCGGGAAATTTAAGTTCCGCGAGAGAATATCAAACGGCATTTTGTGCGGATTTCTTATGTTCTCAATGTACTTTAAGCCGCTGGATACCCTCTGGCACGGCGGCCGCGCGCCCGTCTGGTTTGAACACAGATTTTCGTTTATCCTCATCTTTGTGCTGATAATAATCGCCGCGAGGGCTTTTGAAAATATAAAGCTCATTCGGCAAAAGCACATAGGCGCGGCGTTTTTGGTATTGCTCGGACTGCTAATTATTGCAAACGGCTTTAAGACAAGAGAATATAAACACGCCGAGTATATCGCGCTTAGCGCGCTTGTTTTCCTTGCAATAGCGGGAGGGCTGGCGCTGCTTATAAAATATAAGCAGAAAAACGTTGTCAAAGGCGCGGTCATTGCGCTTGTGTGCATTGAGCTGTTTACAAACATGCAAAGCTATATCAGGGACATTGACAATGATTTCGGCTATAAGAAGCGGGAAGATTACGCGCCGTTTATGAGCGAACTCAGAGAATACGCCGACCGTATAAAAGAAAATGACGGCGGGTTTTACCGCGTTGAAAAAACGTTCCACCGCGAGTTTAACGACAATATCGGCGCGGGAATATACGGCGTTTCGTTTTCTTCGAGCGTTTATAATAAGGACGTTCTCTTTCTTATGAAGAAAATGGGCTTCGGACAATACGACTGGCACACGCGTTATAACGGCTCTACCATGTTTACCGACGATCTTTTCGGAATAAAATATATTATCTCAAAGAACGTCGCGCTTGTGCCGTATACCGAAAACGACGGCATAATATATGAAAATCGCGACGCGCTGCCTGTCGCTTTTCTTGCGGACAAAGCTGTAATAAACAGCGAAGTAAACGGCGGCGATCCTTTTGCGTTACAGCAAAATATTGCTTCGGCACTGACGGGGGAAGACGAGGAGATCTTCGCGCGGATAACAGGCGTCGAATACTCGTCGAAAAATGTCACAAGAAGCGGCAACCATCTAACCAAAACAAACCTCAATTCCGACGGTTTTGTCGCGTATAAATTCGCCGCGCCGAAAAGCGGAGCGGTCTACGCCTATATCCCGACCGACCGTGAATACACCTGCGCGCTTTACGTAAACGGGAAGTATCTCAGGAATTATTTCAACGGCTTTGACCTTAACACCGCCTTTCTAGGCAACTTCTCAAAGGGAGAAGAAATAAGCGTTGAGATAAGGCTGTATTCGGACGAAGCGGAATTTAAAGAACCCGTGTTCTGCGTTTGCGACAGCTCGGCGCTCGAAGCGTTCAACGAGAAAATTCCGCATAACAATGTAAAGAAAGCCGACAGCTGCACGCTTGAAGTCACGGTAAACGCAAAAGAGGAGAGCGCGCTGTTTACTTCCATACCGTATGAAAAGGGCTGGAGCGCGTATGTAGACGGAAAGAAAAGCGAAATTAAAACGGGCGTGAACGGCGCGTTTATGTGCGTGGAAATTCCCGAGGGAGAACATACAATAAAGCTGGTCTTCCTGCCCGAGGGATTTGAGATCGGAATGATAGTTTCGCTCTGCGGAGCGGCTCTGCTCGCAGTGATGATAATATTTAGGACAATGAAAAAAAGGAAAAAGTAATCGGCAATTAGAAAAAAGAGGCATAGACGCCGGAATTTGTTCAGCGCGGAAAACATCCGCTTCAAATTCCGAGTTCTATGCCTCTTTTATTTTATCCAAAGCTCTCCGTATTTTTATCTCTCAGCCTTTGATTTTTCGGTTACGCTCTTTCTTCTTTTAACTACTCTGAACACTATCATTCCCGCGAATAACGCCGCTCCGCAAATCGAAATTATCAAGCCTGTATAAAATCCTTGCGGCACGTATACAAGCTCTATCGTATGTTCGCCGCGGGGAATTTCCACGCACATAAACGCGCCGTTCACGCCCGTTTTAATTTCGCTTTTCTTTCCGTCTACATACGCGCTCCAGCCCTTTTCATACGGTATGGAAGTAAACATCGCTCCGTCTTTTTCGGCGCTTAAAGTAAGCTCAAGCGAACAAGTTCCCGTTTTCTTTACCTCGTTGTGCGCTATTTTAGCGTTGAACGCTTCGAGCGCCGAGTTGTCGCAAACGCAGAACACGGGTTCTTCAAATTCCGCTTCTTCCGATAAGAGCTTGAGTTCTACGGTCACTTTGTCTCCCTTTTTGTAATTGCCGATATAAGCGCTGCTGAGATCGAAGTCGTTGAAATAATTCTTCACGAATTTCCCGTTTACATAAAGACCGCAGGTATATTCGCGGTCGGTCGGGAAATAAGCGTAAACCGCTCCGCTCTGCGGCACTGTAATTGTATAGATAACAGAACTCTGAAAGATCTTGGTGATCTCTTTATAATGGTTGTCGATTCTTGAAACGTTGTTTAAGGTGCATTTAGCGTCCTTTATACGGGTGAATATCTTTTCTTTTTCTCCCGTAAGCGCCGAAGCGAAACTTTCCTGCAATGTAAAAGGATCGTCTTCTTCGTCTATCTCGCTGCCTATTACGCCCGCGTCCGCGAGAAAAGCAACGGGAAGCGCGTCTAAGTTTTCATATATAATGCCGTCTTTTTCTGAATAAGGCACTAAAGAATCTTTCTTTGACAGGATATACCTTATGCCGAAAATATCGTCCGTCAGCATTGTGGAACCGACATACTGCGAGTGCCAGTTATACTGTCCGACGCCCATATGCCTCAAAAGCTCGAGAACGTTTAAGTTGTAAACGCTCGAAGAAAACGAAATTCCGTATACTCCCGCGCCGATATTATCGTTAAATGAGCGGTGGAACGTTTTCTCAAAGCGGTAAAAACCGCTGTCTTTTTCCTTTACCTCGCTTACGTATTCTCTGAGTTCGCTCATCGTCGGCGCATAATTGTCGCGCTCTTGATAGCCGAAGTCTTCGTTTATATCAAAAATATAGCTTTGCATATTTATAAACAGTTCCGCGCAAACGACCGTTATGACCGCTCCCCGCACGAGAACTTTCGGTTTGGTTTTTATAAGGATTGCGCAGACTTCCGCTATTGTAAGGAAAGCTATTGAAATAAGCCCGAAATAATCCTCGTTCTTAAATCCTCTCGTCCTGAAGCCGATACCTATAAAGAACAGACCTATAAGCACCAGAATAGACCCGCCTATGTCCCTCAGATCTATGAGCTTTATATTTTCAAAAGCCTTTGCGGCGATTATTATCAGAACAAATATCAAAAGAAAAGAAAATCTGTTTTCAAACCATACAGGCTCGCGTCCGCCGTGCCAAAGATTGTTGAGAGGTCTGAAGTACATTGAGAAAAGGAGGAAAAAGCACAAAACGCCGTTGGCTATTCTTTCACGAGCCGAAAATTTTTTGCAGACAAAATATGCGACCACAAAAATGACCGTTATCATTCCGCAGTAGATAAACGGAAGTCCGCCGCCTTTCTGAGTTTCATAGACGGTGGGGAATAATTCAAAAAACCAGTCCATGAAACCGAAACATTCGCTGAATTCTATCTTGTCAAATCCGTCGTCAAGCTTTCCGTTCATAAGAGAAAACACCGCGGGAACGATCATTATACACGACATCATGACGGCTGAAGCGGACGAAAGCGCGAAAAGACCGATCTTCTTTTTTCGGGCGGTAACTTTTCTCGACGCCATAAGAAAGATGAAATAAAGCCCCGAAAAAGCGCACAACATATATCCGATATAATAATTCGCAACAATCGCCAGAAAGAGCGTAACGGTATAAAGTATAAAGCCGCGCTTTCTGCTGATGCGCTCAAGACCCATCGCTATAAGCGGAAGCGCTATGACCGCGTCGAGCCACATAGGATTTATCGTGTTTGCGACAGCATATCCGCTCATCGCATATACAAGCGAAAACAACAAAGAAGTAAATTCGGAATACTTTCTATGCTTTCTTAAAAAGAACGACATCGTAAGTCCCGTGCAAGCCGATTTTGCAAGGAGCATACAAAGAAGACCTTCCGTTATGTTCTCTTTCGGAAACAGTAAAACCAAAAAGACAAAGGGGCTTGCGATATAATAAGCGAAAGTACCGAAAAAACCGCCCGAGGGCGAACCGCTCCAGTTGTAGAAAAGGCTTTCCTGACCGGACAAAACGCTGCGCAGGTAGTCGTAAAAATAAACGTACTGGCTGTTGAAATCAATTGCAAGAACGGACTTATCTCCAAACGGGTATATTCCGACGAGCGCATAAGCCGCCAGAAGAAAAACAGGAGGCAGTATAAAAGCTATAAAATGAATTTTGTTCTGAAACAAAAATTTTCTTATATTATCCGGGATAGTCCTCATTATAACTCCTTTTGTCATAATAAAAAGCAAAAAAATAAACGCCGAAACCTATTTCTTATAAAGAATCATTGCCTTTCTTATTATATCATTTAAACGTTTTATTTCATAGATGCAAGTTACACAAATTTTTTTGCTTTTTCGACTTTTTTTTATTTTTAATGCAAGAAAAAAGCGCAAATTTTCATTTGCACTCAGACTGTATATAAAGCCCCATCTACGTCGTCAGCGCCACTGCGGCAGGCACAAAGCCTAGCCGCAGTGCCGCTTCCTAGTATCTGGGGCTTTCTCTACAGTCTGAAATTGGACTTTTTATACAAGCTGAGTGCAAATTTTCATTTGCGCTTTCAGAACGGGATGTCTTAATCAAGAAACACCTTCAGTCCCTTGCTCTTGCCTTGCGTACGAAGCTTTCTCAGTGCTTTTGCTTCTATCTGGCGTATTCTTTCTCTGGTGACTTTAAACTGGCGGCCTACCTCTTCAAGCGTATGCGAACGGTCGTATCCCACGCCGTAGCGGAATTTCAAAACCTCTCTTTCGCGCTCGGGGAGCGTGTTCAACGCCTTGTTCAGCTCGTCTTTAAACGCCGACTTCATCGCCGTGTCGACAGGCGTGGGCGCTTCTTCATCGGGAATGAAATCGCCGAGGAAACTGTCCTCTTCTTCTCCCACGGGAGCTTCGAGCGACACGGGTTCCTGTGAAATGCGAAGCACCTCTCTCACCTTTTCTGGAGTCATTCCCAGCTCTTCTGCAATTTCGTTTGTCGTAGGCTCTCTGCCGTTTTTATGGAGCAGGCTGTTCTGCGCTTTCTTTACGCGTGATATGGTTTCCACCATATGCACGGGAATACGTATCGTTCTCGCCTGATCGGCTATCGCTCTCGTTATCGCCTGCCTTATCCACCAAGTGGCATAGGTGGAAAACTTATATCCCTTTGTATGGTCAAATCTTTCCACGGCTTTTATAAGCCCGCTGTAGCCCTCCTGTATAAGATCAAGAAGCGGCATTCCGCGCCCTACGTAATGCTTGGCTATACTCACCACAAGCCTCATATTCGCAACGATAAGTCTGTCGCGCGCTTCTGCGCTCCCCTCGGCTATCCGCTGAGCAAGCTCCGTTTCTTCTTCGGCGGTAAGCAGCGGTATTCTGCCTATCTCGCGAAGATGTATTCTGACGGGGTCGTCAAATCCCGAAGCGTTTTTGTCGCCCTCTTCATAGCTTTTGATGTCGTTTTCAAGATCGTCCTCGACCGCATAGTCGTCTATAAGCTTTATGTTGTTCTTTTCGAGAAAATCGCTCAGCTTGTCTATGTCGATGTCCGTTTCATCGGCAAGAACATACAGCTCCTTTGCGCCTATTGTTCCCGTCTGCTTTCCTTTTTCCAAAAGCTCGTTTAAAATTCTATCCGTATTGTTCATTTATTATATCCTTTCGGCAAATGCGCAATGTGCACTATCCTTATGCACATCTTGTTATACGCGCACGCACGTTTTGGAAATTCGGTTCGTCCGTAAATCCCGAATTTCGTTGGGTCTAAAAATCTCGGCATATTTTCTTATTGTGTTTTTTATGATCGCCCGTATTTGATTCAACCGCTTGCCGCAGGCTTATTATGCCCGAAGATCGGCTCTTTTTGTAAAGCCGCATTGCTCTTATAATGTTTCAAATATTCAAATTAGTAAATACGCCGCAAATATCCGTTATGTAAGATAAATTTATTCGAGAAAATCTCTGAGCTTTCGGCTTCTGGTGGGATGGCGCAGTTTTCTCAGAGCCTTTGTTTCGATCTGTCTGATACGCTCGCGCGTTACCTGAAATTCCTGACCGACTTCTTCGAGAGTTCTCGCTCTGCCGTCGATAAGACCAAAGCGCATGATTATAACGCGCTTTTCCCTCTCGGAAAGCGTGTCGAGAACATCGCTTAACATTTGCTTTAGCATACTGTTGCAGGCTTCGTCGGCGGGCGCGGGAGCGTCCTCGTCGGGAATGAAATCGCCGAGGTGGCTGTCCTCTTCTTCTCCTATGGGAGTTTCAAGCGACACGGGATCTTGGGCAAGGCGAATTATCTCGCGCACCTTTTCGGTGGACATTCCGAGATATTCCGCTATTTCGTCTTCGGTTGGCTCGCTTCCGTTTTCGTGGAGCAAGAAAGTTTCGGCTTTCTTTACCCGCGAAATAGTTTCAACCATATGAACGGGTATACGAATAGTCCTCGCCTGGTCGGCGATAGCTCGCGTTATTGCCTGTCTTATCCACCATGTAGCATAGGTGGAGAACTTAAAGCCCTTTGTATAATCGAACTTTTCCACTGCCTTCAAAAGTCCTACGTTTCCCTCCTGAATAAGATCCAAGAACTGCATACCGCGTCTTACATACTTTTTGGCAATGCTTACGACAAGGCGCAGATTCGCCTCCTGAAGCCTTGTTTTGGCGCTCTCGTCGCCTGCCGCCATTCTCGCGGCAAGCTCTATTTCTTCTTCCGTTGACAAAAGCGGTATCCTTCCTATTTCTTTCAGATACTGCTTTACGGAATCGTCGGCAGTCACAACGTCGGCGTCGGGGTTGTCATAATCCCTGTCGCTGTAGTCGAACAGATTTTCAATATCGAAATCCGCGTCCGCCTCAAAGTTATCGACTATCTTTATATCCATCGCCGCGATCTTATCAAAAACGCGGTTTATCTGGTTTGCGTCAAAACTTAGTTCTTCGAGCGCGTCCGTGATTTCTCTTGCCGTCAGAAATCCTTTTTTCTTTCCCTGCCTGAAAAGTTCTTCGAGCAGGTTATCTCCTCTTGAATTGACCGTCATTATCGATCTCCTCCTTCTTCCTGCTTGTATTTTATATAGCTTTCAAGCTCCGCAAAACTGCGGACGCTTGTCCTTTTACATTTTATATCCGATATTTTTTCCGCGGCTTCAAGAAAACATTCCTCGCTGAAAGCGTATATCATATCGTTTTGAATATCGTTTATTCTTCCCTTTTCTTCGGGGAATTTTTCCGAGAGCCATGAAATTTCACATTCTCCGCTGCTTTCGCAAATTTTTTCAACAAGCGTTTTATATGCGCCGTTTCCGAAATCGGTCAGCAGTCCGTCCGACAGATGTTCTTCCACTTTTTTCACCTCGTCGGGATTGTGAAACAGATAGGACAACACCGCCGTTTCGGCGTTTTCTTCGCCTTTTGGTCCGCCGACGGAAAACTCTTCTTCGGCGAAACTTTCGGCATTGTCGCTCTGAGTTTTTCTCCGATACGGAGTTTTTCTTTGGATAAGCTCGTTTATCCCGTCAAGCACCGTCTTTTTTGAAACGTCTCCGAGTACTGCCGCCTTTTCCGCGCACAATTCTCTGAAAGCGCTGTCATGTACATCCGCCAGAGACCTGACCGCTCGTCTTATAAAGACGTTTTTGTCGTCGGGGTCGCTCATTTTAAGCCCCTCCGACAGCCTGTCCATCTCAAACTCCACGGCGCCCGTTGAACCGTCTATAAGCGAGGAAAACGCCTCGCCGCCGTATTTTTTTATAAACTCGTCGGGGTCTTTCGCGCCCGATATTTTAAGCACCGTAACATTTTCAAACGCCGTTTGCATAAACAGGTCTATAGCTCTCGAAGTAGCTTTCTGACCCGCGCTGTCAGAGTCGTATGACAATACGGCTTTTTTCTTTCCGCGTTTTGAAAGAAGCTCCGCCTGTTCAAAAGTAACCGACGTTCCGAGCGACGCCACGGCGCTGTCAAATCCCGCTTGGTGCATGGCGATTACGTCCATATAACCCTCGCAGATTATGAAATGATCGGCTTTCGACTTCTTCGCATAATTGAGTGCGAAAAGCGTTTTGCGCTTCTGAAATACGGGCGTTTCGTCGGAGTTTAAGTATTTCGGAGCTTTGGCGTCGCTTGTTATTATTCTTCCGCCGAAAGCGACGACTCTTCCCCGCTCGTCAAATACGGGAAACATAACGCGGTTTCTGAATTTGTCATAATATTTTTTCCCGTCGCGCGTTGTGATAAGCGCCGCTTCTTTAAGCTCCAAGTCGGTATATCCTAAGCTTTTCATATAATAGTGGAGCTTGTGATAATCGTCCGCGGCAAACCCCAGCCCGAAGCGTTTTATTGTTTCATACTTAAGCCCGCGTTCTTTAAAATAATCAAGACCCTCTTTTCCCTCGGGAGAGAAAAGCTGTTCGTGGAAAAACTTTCCCGCCGCCTTGTTCATTTCAAAAATACGTTCTTTTTTTGAATACCCGCCGTATGAATAATATTCCTCGTCCTTTTCGAGAGGAACGTTTTCGGGAATATCGGGCGCTTGCCCGTATTCGGGCGGCGGTTCGGGTTCGGGCGGAGCTGTTATTGTTGCATTACCCGCAGAGCCGTAGGCGGGACGTTTTTTATACCCGCCGCTTTTTCCGCTTCTTTTGGGAATTGTCATTCCCACGCGGTCGGACAATATTTCTACCGCGTTCATAAAGTCGATGTTCTCCGCCTGCATAAGGAACTTTATAACGTTTCCGTGCGCGCCGCAGCCGAAGCAGTGAAAATGGTTGTCCTCGAGATAAAGCTGGCAGGAGGGAGTTTTCTCCGTATGAAACGGGCAGCAGCACATATAATTATTTCCCGAACGCTTTACGTTGATACCGTGTTCTGTCGCGACGGAAGAAATATCGTTGTTTTGGCAAAGCTCGTCCAGATAATTCTGAAATTCCGGTGAAATAGCTATCGTGATCACTCTCCTGTCGTCAGTTGTCAGTTTACAGTGTACAATGTACAGTGTACAGTTTCGGTGTCCGCCTTGCGGCGGACAGGATTTAGATTGTTTTAAGTCAATAGGCACACGAGCAAATCTTTTACGGCAGCGCTCCAAAACGTTTCAGTCCGATAACAATCTAATATTATCCGCCGCAAGGCGGATACAATAACTGAATACTGTCCACTTTACACTGTCAACTGTCTATATATCCGTTTTTCCAGTTTTTCGGCACGCAAAGCGAAGTGAAGTAATCGACGGCATAGTCGTCGGTCATTCCGCTGATGAAATCGGCGACCGCTCTTTCAAGACCGTCCTCTTCGGAAATTTCAAGGTACAGCCTCGGAAGCTTGTCTTTGTTTTCGGAAAAATACCTGAACAGATACTCAATGATAAACTCGGCTTTTCCTTTTTCGGCAACAGTCCTCGAAGAACGGTAGACCTTTTCAAACATAAAATCCCTCAGCTCGTCGTGGGCTTTTCGGGTGGTATAATCCATTTTTATCTCGTCGCCGCTGTTCTGCACAAGGCTGTTTACAAGAGCCGATATTCTCGCGGATTTTGTTTTTCCGAGAACCTTTATCGGAAATTCGGGGAGCATATCTTCGGTTATGACTCCCCCGCGTATCGCGTCCTCGATGTCGTGGTTTATGTAAGCTATCTTGTCGCAAAATCTGACGACCATTCCCTCGCGCGTTTCGGGAAGTTCCTTTCCCGTGTGGGCGGCTATGCCGTCCAAGACCTCGAACGTCAGATTAAGACCGCTTCCGTCTTTTTCAATTCTCTCGCAGACGCGGCGGCTCTGGAGATTATGCCTGAAGCCCGTTTTCATAAGGGCGTTTAAAATTCTCTCGCCGTCATGCCCGAACGGAGTATGCCCGAGATCGTGACCTAGGGCTATAGCTTCCGTCAGGTCTTCATTCAGCCCGAGCGCTCTCGAAACCGTTCTTGCTATCTGGCTGACTTCAAGGGTATGCGTAAGGCGCGTTCGATAGTGGTCGCCGAGAGGATCAAGAAAGACCTGCGTTTTTCGCTTGAGCCTGCGAAAGGAGTTACAGTGGATTATGCGGTCGCGGTCGCGCTGGAAATCCGTCCGCAAATCGCAGGGCTTTTCATAAAAAGCGCGCCCCTTTGACATATCCGCGCGGCAGGCATACTCGCTAAGTAAAATTTTCTCGTTTTGCTCGGTCCTTTCGCGTGGAAGCATAACTTCACTCTCCCCTGTTACTGTCAACATTTTTAACTCGCATAATTTTCCTGCTCTATATTATAAATACAACTTTCGACATCAAAAATCCTTTTTTATTTTTAAATTCAGCGTTTTGCACAAAAGCTTCCTTTACCGCCAAACGTTTTTTACTTCATAATAGACAAAGTCCGATTTGTGCTATTTGTCAAATGCTTGTCATGCCCCGCGCCCCGCCTCGGTGGCTTCGCCCCCTTTACAACGTGTAAATCGGGCGTGCGAGTTGGTTTGAGAACAAAGAGCGCGATTTCGTGCGAGTGTCATTAGTCAATTACCGAATACGGCGATTTTGCACAAAAGCTTCCTTTACCGCCAAACGTTTTTTACTTCATAATAGACAAAGTCCGATTTGTGCTATTTGTCAAATGCTATTTTTCTCAATAGCCTTTACTCGCCCTAACCCCCTACCCCCTTCCCCGAGGGGGAAGGGGGAAAGTGCGGGGCGCGGGCGCGCCCTGTCAGAGGTAAGAGATAAGATGTAAGAGGTAAGAATTTCGGGGAGCTTTTTGGAGATAAAGTATTTAGGCTTTTAGAGCAATCGGCAATTTTGCACAAAAGGTTCCTGTCGCGCGTGCCGTTTTTTACTTCACATTAGACAAAGTCCGTTTTGTGCTTTTTGACAGAGGTAAGATGTAAGAAGCCGGAGGCTGGAATACTTACGAAAATCGAATAACCTCTCATCTCAAACTCTAACCTCTTACCTCTAATTTCTTATCTCTAAAAGGGGAAGGGGGAAAGTGCGGGGCGCGGGCGCGCCCTGTCAGAGGTAAGAGATAAGACGTAAGAGGTAAGAAATTCGGGGAGCTTTTTGGAGATAAAGTTTTTTGGCATTTAGAGTAATCGGCGATTTTGCACAAAAGCTTCCTGCCGTGCCGGCAGTTTTTTTGCTTACATTAGACAAAGTCCGATTTGTGCTATTTGTCAAATGCTTGTCATGCCCCGCGCCCTTTACAACACGTAAGTTAGTTATGTATTTATTTGCAATTTTCACAAAAATACAAAATATATCTTGAAAATTTTCTGCAAATATGCTATAATTCTATCGGGTAATTCTATATTTTAATTTCCATTTAAGGAGGACTTTTTCATGGACATCCGTAAAGAATATGAGTTGTGGCTCGAAAAGGCGACCGAAGACCCCGATCTTAAGCCCGAGCTGGAACAGATCAAAGACAAACCCGAAGAAATAAACGACCGTTTTTACCGTGAGCTTGAATTCGGAACGGCGGGTCTGCGCGGCGTTATAGGCGCAGGCACAAACCGAATGAACGTCTATACCGTAAAAAAGGCTACCCAGGGACTTGCGGAATACATTCTTTCGAGCGGGCTTGAAAAGAAAGTCGCTATAGGCTATGACAGCCGCATAAAGTCTACATATTTCGCTCAGTGCGCGGCGGAAGTTCTTGCGGCAAACGGCATAAAAGTACATATCTACAAGGAGCTTATGCCTACCCCCATGCTCTCGTGGGCGGTGCGCTGTCTTAAATGCGGAGCGGGCATTGTTGTTACGGCTTCTCATAACCCCGCGAAATACAACGGCTATAAGGTATACGGCGCGGACGGCTGTCAGATGACTTCCGAAGCGGCGGACGCAGTTCTTGCCAAAATAAACAACATCGACACTTTCGGCGGCATAAAGTCTGCAGATTTCAATGCGGCGGTTGAAAGCGGAATGATAAGCTACATAGGCGACGACGTTATCGACGCTTATATCGCTAAAGTAAAAGAACAGAGCCTGCATACCGACGTTGTCGCAAAGAGCGGACTGAAAGTCGTTTATTCTCCGCTCAACGGCACGGGAAACAAGCCTGTAAGAAGAATACTTTCCGAGATCGGCGTAAAGGACGTTGTTGTCGTTCCCGAGCAGGAAAATCCCGACGGAAACTTCCCGACCTGCCCGTTCCCGAATCCCGAGATAAGAGAAGCTCTTGCGGTCGGTCTTAAGCTCTGCGAAAAGGAAAAACCCGATCTTATGCTTGCGACAGACCCCGACTGCGACAGAGTGGGAATTGCCGTTCCCGACGGCGACGGCTACGAGCTGTTTACAGGAAACGAGACAGGCGCGCTCCTGCTCGAATATGTCTGCAGAGAACGTCTTGCTCTCGGAAGAATGCCGAAAAACCCCGTCGCGGTAAAGACAATAGTTACCAGCGACATCACAAAGGCAATAGCGAAAAAGTACGGAGTAGAGCTTAGAGAAGTTCTCACGGGCTTTAAGTATATCGGCGAACAGGTAGGACTGCTCGAAGCGGCAGGCGAAGAAGAGCGCTATATATTCGGCTTTGAGGAGAGCTACGGCTATCTTGCGGGCGGATATGTAAGAGACAAGGACGCTGTCGTTGCTTCCATGCTTATCTGCGAAATGGCTGCGTTCTACCGCTCAAAGGGCATTTCAATGATAGAAGCGAGAGCTCGTCTTTACGACGAATACGGCGTATATCTCAACAAGGTAGAAAACTTCGGTTTTGAGGGCGAAGCGGGAATGACAAAGATGAGCGAGATAATGGCGGGACTCCGCAATACAAAGCTCGACAACATCGGCGGTCTTAAAGTCCTCGCAACGACCGACTATAAGTCGAGCGAGAGAGTAGAAGCCGACGGAACAAAGAGCGAAGTAAAGCTCCCGAAATCGAACGTTATTACCTACAACCTCGAAAACGACGCGAGCATCATAATCAGACCCTCGGGTACGGAGCCGAAGATAAAGGTTTATTATACGACAAAAGCTCCCGCGAGAGATATTGCTGTAGAGATACAGAAAGAATTATCCGTTGAATTTACTAAAATTCTCGGTATTTAACGGAATAATTTGTGCATTATAACATAACAATATTTTTTGAAATTCCCTTGATTTTTCGGGGCAAATATGTTATAATTAATTTTGTGATTTATGTACAGCAAATTTTTGTGAGGTGAGAAGAATGAAAGAGGGTATTCATCCCGCATACGAAGCGACAACTATCAGATGTGCCTGCGGAAACGTTATTGAAACACGTTCCACCAAAAAAGACATAAGAGTTGAAATTTGCTCAAAGTGCCACCCTTTCTTCACGGGCAAGCAGAAGCTCGTTGACAGCGGCGGACGCGTTGACAGATTTAATAAGCGTTATAATCTCGGCAAGTAAGAGATCGTATAAGTAGTCGGTTTTCAGGCTGTTGAGAAAGTCCCAGATGCTAGAAAGCGCCGCAGCAACTAGCCTTTGTGGCTGTTCGCATTATGCACGCATTATCCGCCTTTGGCGGAAAACGCTGCGCAAAATGCTGCGGCGCTGACAACGCAGATGGGGCTTTATCGACAGCCTGATTTTAAACGCTCATCGTTTTGTTTATAAACAAGCTCACGCGCGTCCTGTGATGCGCGTGAATTTGTTGTTGTATCCCGGGGAGTAAAATGGAGTACAGGACAATTGAAAGCCGCGTTGAAGCGCGGTTTGAGGAAAAGAAGTCGGAGTTTATAGGCTGTCTTGCGCCCGTTTCGAGCGAAGAAGAAGCGACGGCTTTTATAAACGAAATACGCGCGGCGAACCGAAAGGCCCGCCACAACTGCTATGCGTACATTCTGACCGACAAGACCGCCCGTCACTCCGACGACGGCGAACCGCAGGGGACGGCGGGAGTGCCGATATACGAGGTCTTGCAAAAAGAGGGTTTAAGCGGGGTATGCTGCGTTGTTACGAGGTATTTCGGCGGGATACTGCTCGGCGCAGGCGGGCTTGTGAGAGCGTATACGAAAGCCGCCGCGGACGCCGTGGGAATGGCGAAGATAAAGGAAATGGCTTTTGCGGCGAAAACCGAGATAACCGTGGACTATTCGTTTTACGGAAAGCTCGCGAAAATATTTGACGAGCTGGGCGCAAAGGTTGCTTACGAGGATTTCGGAAACAGCGTTAAGCTCACGGTTTATGTAAAAGAGGAGCTTTCGGAAAAGCTCAGAACGGCGCTCGCCGACGCCTGTTCGGGGAACGTCGGTATCGAGATAAAGGAAAAAGAGTTTTTTGATTTCGGCAATAAATAAGAGGTAAGAAGTTTTCCTGCTCTTACCTCTGTCTTTTTTAAAAACGGTCTTATTGTTTTGCGTAATATGCGAGAATAAGCTCCGTCACTCTGTCATAGCTCAACACTCCGTCCTCTACGCCCTGGACTTTTATAAAGGCGTCGTTTGCGCTTTCGGAAACTTCATTTACCGTTTCTATCACCTGGTCGACCACCGTTCCCGTACCGTGGGAAGAATGGTCGTAGATGTACTTGTTGTTGGCGTTGAAGTCGGCTCTCATTCTGTCGTTAAGAAGCGAGTCTGCTTCTCTGCACATTTCGGGGTCGTAGACGAAAAGCGCATTTGAACAAAACGTATAAGCCAGCATATATCCCGAGTATCTGAATTCGGGATAGTCGCTGTTTATACAGGATAAAAACGCAAGGAAGTTACATTCGTTTTCAAAGGCAACGCCGCGTGAATGCGCGCTTTCATGCGCGGCTGTAGCGGGAATAAGATAATCGGGCTGGGCGGTGTTTACGTTACATTCCGCGAAAAACGGAAAGTACATTCCCGTTATGTGAGTATAAGACCACGGCTCCGACAAAAGCACTATCTTCTGCTTGCCGACCGACGTCCACAAAAACGGGTAGTCCTTTATAAGCTTTTCATAGCCGTTTCCCGTGCGTTTAAGCTCGTTTGCATGGCTTTCGGGGAGAACGGTAGAGCCGTCTTCGTTTTGTCCTAAAGTTTCGGACGCTTCCATTGCGCCTATCGCAAGCTTTTTGCACACTTCGAGTAAAAACTCCGCGTCTTTCGGAGAGGTGTCAAGCTCCATTGTTTTTTCCAAGGGCAGTCTGTAATAATTCGCCCCGTGGCATATCATATACATAAGACAGGCGAAAGACAGAAATCCGCAAAGTCTTCTTCCCGCTTTTATAAGCGTTTTCTTCTTGTCACTCTTGTCCTCAAAGCTTTTGACTTTCCTTATGAGCAGGACAATGATAAGCACAACTATCGGAAGCGCAAGTATTACCAGAAGTTCGGTAAATGAAAACGGGAAAATGCTCGTTATAAATCCTAAGGGGACGGTAACTATCTTAAACAGTCCGCGCGAGAAAACATATTCCGTCACTTCGGGCATAAGCGGAAGCAGAAAGAACATAAGCGCCGCTGCTATAAGCGGCAGCAAGATCCAAAATCTTTTTATCACTGCTTGGACCTTTTTCACGACATCGCCCCCTTTCTTAGTTAATTTTAACACATTATCATGTGAATTTCAAGTGAGTTTGCAAATTTTCGGCATTTTTTGATTTTCACAAAAAAATCATTAAAAAAGTATTCACTTTCATAGACAAATGTGTTATACTATATGATGAAGAATAACGATCATGGCGGATCTAAAATAAGCGGCGGTTCGTTATTCGGGTACAGAAAAGAAAACGCTTTTATTTACATTTTAACAACACGATATGATCAAGAGGTAAAAAATGAATAAATCAAAAAATAAAAATACGGCTAAGACAATTAAAAAAGTCGTGGGAAATTCGCTTACCGTTGTGGGGACGACTATTACTTCGATGCTGCTTATACTTGTGGTGGCGGTATGCATAATAGTTACCGTCATAACGGTGTATATTCTGAGCTTCAAGAAAACCGATTTCAACACAAACCTCAAAGAGGCGCAGATGGATTTTGTAAGTTTTGTATACGCCTATGACAAAGACGGTCAGGAGCAGGAAGTCAGAAGACTTATCGCGGGAGAAAACCGCATATGGGTGGACTATGAGGATATTCCGCCCGTCGTTGTAAACGCAATTGTAGCGACAGAGGATAAGCGCTTCTGGGAGCATGAGGGCGTGGACTGGAGCAGAACCGTATACGCTCTTGCGGCGGACGTTTTCGGACTTTCGGGAGAGGGTCAGGGCGGCTCTACTATCACGCAGCAGCTTATAAAAAACATAACCAGCGACGATGAGGCGACCTGGGAAAGAAAACTCCGCGAGATATTCAGAGCATTGTCGCTCGAAGAAAAGTATACTAAGATAGACATAATAGAAAGCTATCTGAACCGCGTTCCTTACAGCAACAACATAAGCGGCGTCGGCGCGGCGGCTCAGTATTATTTCGGAAAAGACATAAAGGATGTCGATACGGCGGAAGCGGCTATTCTTGCGGGAATTATCAAAAACCCCGTAAAACGTTCGCCCTACTACGACCTTGAAAAATGCAAGGAGCGCCAGAAAACCGCGCTCTACAACCTCTATGAGCAGGGATATATTTCGCTGAAAGAATATGAAGATTCGGTGGAAGAACAGGTAAAGTTCGCGAAAGTTGTATACGGCGACGCGTTCGGTTATATCGACCCGCGTTCGCTTGAAACAGAGCCGAGCGAAGACGAAGAAAAGGAAGAAGAGGAAACCGAGGGATACGAGGCTTATAGGTGGAACGAATACGAGGTCACGCAAAACTGGTATGTTGATGCGGCTATAGACCAGGCGATCGACGACTATGCCGAGTTAAAGGGAATAACGACTACTGCCGCCAGAAACGAAATAAAAGGCGGCGGCTATAAAATATATACCAACATGGATATGGAGCTTCAGGATTATCTTGAAGAGAAATACAGAGATCCTCATATTGCCGTTACAAGTTACGACCCCAATGCGAAAAAAGAAGATCTGATACAGTCGGCGTGCGTTATAATGGACTATACGGGAACAGTCCTTGCGCTTGTCGGAGGACTCGGCGACAAGCCGGGAAACGAATGTTTCAACCGCGCGACAAAGGCTGAGCGCGCTCCGGGTTCTACGATAAAACCGATTTCCGTCTATTCGACCGCTATTCAGCAAGGGCTTATAACGTTTTCGACAATGATACCCGACAAAAAGATACCGATACCTTCGGAAGAACATCCGAAAGAGATATACTACTGGCCCGACAACTTTGCAAACGCAGGAAACGACGGTTCGCTCATGCCCGCATGGCAGGCTGTCCAGCTTTCAAGAAACACCGTCGCTGTAAGAGTTACGCAAATGCTTACTCCCAGAGCCTGCTTCAATCAGCTCACGCAAAACCTCGGACTTTCGACCCTCCTGCAAAGCGATATAGCTTTGTCGCCTATGTCTTTCGGAGCAATGACAAAGGGCGTTACGCTTCTGGAACTTACGGCGGCATATCAGATATTCGGAAACGGCGGCATATACTACGAGCCGAAACTGTACAGCAGGGTCATTGACTCAAAAGGAAACGTCGTTCTTTCTCAGGATTTCTACGGTATTCAGGCAATAGACCGCGACACGGCGTGGATAACCAACCGAATGATGAGGACGGTCATTCTCGATCCGGGCGGATCGGGACGCTTTACCGATTTCGGTAAAGTTGAAGTAGTAGGTAAAACGGGTACTTCAAACGACGAAAAGAACCTTGTGTTTATGGGACTCACGACAAAGCACATTACCGCCACATGGCTCGGATACGACGACGGCCGCAAAATAACAGACTACGACCATCATAGATATTGTTCGCAGATATGGCATGACGTTATGGTAGGCGTTGAAGACGTAAACGTCGAAGACAAGTTCAAACCCGATACAAGCGCCGTAGAACGCAAGTATTGTACGAAAACGGGATTGCTTGCGAGCGAGGACTGCGAATTTACCGCGGTAGGATATTACAGAAAGGAAAATCTTCCCGATTATTGTACGGGTTCTTGCGACGATATAGTAAAACAGATGCATGAACGCTGGAATCAGATGGATTCCGACGCCGCCAAGAAAATTCTGAACGGAACATGGACTCAGGACGAACCTATACGGTATTGATACAAAACAGCAAGGGGAAAAACAAAATGTTTTCCCCTTGAAATTCTCTCGTAGGTACTCGAGGTGATACCTTGCAAAGAAAATTATGTTTGTTCACAGCGGCGCTTGCCGCGGCGGCAATTCTTTCGGGCTGCCGAAATACAAACGTTCCCGAGTTCAGCTATGAAAGGAACTTTAAAATTTCCGAAGAACCCGCTTTTGAAGACCCGTCGGCGGTCATAATCGACCCCGTAAACGAAAGAACAATAAACTGCGACGGCAATAAAATAACGCTTTCGGGAACAGTCGGCGAGGATTTTACACCCGCCGTAAACGTCCCGCACACCGAGACTTACGAGGAAAAAGACGGAAAGTTTGTTTATACGTCTGTTATAAAGAATGTCGAGGGATATTTTAACCTGCGGATCTTTAAAAACGGCTATATAAGAATGTATGCCGAAAACGGAAACGTCGGCGTTGCCGAAATGACAGACGTCGCGGAAACTAATCAAAAGGCTGTAGAAAACGCCATCGACCAGCCTTTAGATCAGGTCGCCGAGTATATCTCAACGGACGCCTCCAAGGAAAACATCGACTATATCCTAGGGCGCATAACCGAGATAAGCAACACTGTCTGCGAGGGGATAACCTCCGATTATGACAAACTGAGAGCTATTTCAAGGTGGGTATCGGCAAATATATATTACGACTTTGCGGCTTATGACAAGGGCGTTCCCGCCGAAACGCTGACTCTTCAGTATATGCTCGAAAATTCTTCGAGCGTGTGCGGAGGGTATTCAAATATGACCTCCGCGCTTGCGGCAGTACAGGGAATAAAGGTGTACAACGTCCACGGAAGCGCCGTTTCAAACGACCGCACTTTTGCCGAGGCAGAGGGCAAATATCACGAGTGGAACTATGCGGTTATAGACGGGCGCGTTGTCTGGATAGATTCGGGCTGGAACAGCTATTGCTTCAGAAACCGCGACGGGAGCTATTCAAAAGGAAATATCGGCGTGAAATATTTTGACATAAGCCCCTCGGCGCTTGCACAAAATCATAAAGCGAAATATGCGGAATACAGAGATTATTTCGCAGTGACCGGCGCATTGTCATAATGTACACAACAATTCTTAAGATAAGGAGCAAATTATGATCACCGCAGACTTTCACACTCACTCTTATTTTTCGGGCGACAGCGCCGAGCCTACGCGCGAAATGATAAAATCGGCAATTGAAAAGGGCTTGAAAACCGTTTGCCTCACCGAACATTATGACATGGATTTCCCCGAAAACGAGTTTGATTTAGATGTCGAAAAGTATAAAAACGAGCTTTTTCAACTTAAAGACGAATTTTCCGACAAGATAGAAGTGCTTTTCGGAGTAGAGCTTGGGGTCATGGGGTATCTTTCGGAGAGTCTGGGAAAATTTGTAAAAGTCAATGATTTTGATTTCATAATTTCATCTTCACACCTTGTAAACGGAAAAGACCCTTATTATCCCGAATATTATGAAGAATTCGGAGAAAAGGACGGTATGTTTAAATATTTTGAGAGCATACTTGAAAATACAGAGAAGTTTAATGATTTTGACGTTTACGGTCATCTCGATTATGCGGCGAGGTATTCTCCCTCAAAAAGCTATGACCCCCTCGATTTCCGCGAGATCATAGACGAGATATTGAAAAGGCTTATTTCAATGGGCAAGGGAATTGAAATAAACACGGCGGGGCTTAACTCTCTGGGATACGTCCACCCGCACAAATTTATTCTTTCGCGCTATAAAGAGCTTGGGGGAGAGATAGTTACTATAGGGTCTGACGCTCACGAAAGAACGCGCGTTGCGGCGGACTTCGACAAGGCGGAAGATGCGCTGAAAGCCGCGGGATTTGAGTATTACGCGGTTTTCAGAAACAGAAGAGCGGAGTTTGTAAAATTGTAAATTTGCGCGATAGCGCTGTTGGCAGTATACAGTGTACATGGTACAGTATGCAGTAGTATGTGTCCGCTTCGCGGACGTAATTTAGATTGTTTTTAAATTAAAGGCACACAAGCCTGCCTTTACCTGTGTGTAAATGTGTAAAATTGCGCTTTAGCGCATAATATAAGGAGGATTTTTTTATGAAGAAAGATCTTGGAGTTGTTCCTGCGGTATATCCTATGCCGGTGCTTATTGTTGCGGCATACGGAGAGAACGAAAAGGTAAACGCCATGAACGCGGCATGGGGAATGATCTGCGCAATGGACAAGATAGCGCTGTTTATTGACGAGGACCATAAGACGACGCAGAACCTTTTGAAAACAAAAGCCTTTACCGTGAGCATAGCGGACAAGGCAAACATCGAAGCGGCAGACTTTTTCGGCATAGCGAGCGGAAACACCATGCCCGACAAGTTTGAAAGAACGGGCTGTAAAGCCGAAAAGAGCAGATTTGTAAACGCGCCGATAATAGAGGAATTTCCCGTGGTTATGGAGTGCGAGCTTTGCGAAGTTGTAAAGACGGAGAGCTTTTATTGCATAGTCGGAAAGATAGTAAACACTGCGGCGGAAGAGAGCGTGCTTTCGGAAAACGGGAAAGTCGATCCTCAGAAATTGAACGCGCTTATTTTCGACCAGTTCCAAAGCGGGTATTACGTTTCGGAAGAAAAAGTCGGAAAGGCATGGAACGCGGGAAAAGAACTGATGAAATAGACGCAAGGGGAAAACCCATCTAGAGGCTAGAAATTAGAGACTAGAGGCTAGAAACTGTTTTGAGCGGGAAAGTGCTTTTCCATTCAAACCACCGCTCGGGCGGGCGCACGAAAGTTTTTTGAAAAGGGATTCCAAAGGGGAAAAATTTTTTTCAAAAAATTTTTCCCCTTTGGTGGGGGCGCGGGGGCAAAGCCACCGCAAACGCTCAATAGCGCTAAAGGGTGCGGGGAAAACAAGAGTTTTCCCCGCATTGCCGTTTCAAAGCCGTGCTTTGAAACGGCAATCTTATAGAGAGGTTTTGAGCGTAAAGCCACCTAAATAATGGATTTACAATAGAGCGGGAAATCAAAAACCACGCATTTCTGCGTGGTTTTGTGGTTTTGTGGCTTTGATTTTATAGTACCTACTATCTCATCTTCCGTTCGCGGCTCTATAAAGCTCGTTTATCTGCGCATAAGAATAGGTCTTTCCCTTATACGAAACGGAAACTTTTTCACAACCCTCAAACGCCGAGTATTCGATTTCTCTGACGCTGTCGGGGAGCGTTACGGAAGTAAGCGAGGAGCAGTTCTTAAAGGTGCGCTCTTCTATCTCGGTAATTCCGTTTCCGAGAGTTACGGAAGTAAGGCTGTTGCAGCCCTCAAACGCCGACTCTCCTATTTCTCTTACGGCGTCGGGTATAACAATGGACTTTATGCCGGTATTCGCAAACGCCTTGTCGTCTATTTCATAAACGCCGCCGGGAATTGAAAAATCTCCGCTCTTGCCCTCGGGAAGCCTTATAAGCTCGGTCTTGCCCTTGCCGTAAAGTACGCCGTCAATAGAACTATACTCGCGATTCCCGTTTTCAACATTTATTTCCTTTAAGGCGGTGCAGCCGTCAAACGCGCTGTCGCTCACGTCGTCCGTTCCCGCGGGAATTGTTATCGAAACGAGGCTCGTACAGCCTCTGAACGCGAAGTCTTCTATATCCCTGACGGTGCCTGCTATAGTCACCGATTGCAGCTTCTTGCAGTCCGCAAACGCATACTCGTCAATTTCATCTATCCCCTGCGGGATAACGACCGTTTCCGCGTTTTCGTCGCAGTCGACCACCTTGTTCCCTCTTATTGTAAGCGCGCTGTTTGCTTCGGGATCGGAGCCGCTCTGCTGCGGAGTACCCGGAGTACTTGTATCACTCTGAACGCTTGAATTATCGGGAGCGCTTGAAACGCTTTGCGTTTCGCTTGAGGTCTGATCCTGCGGAGCGGTTGAACTTTGAGCTTCCGAGCTTTGAGCTTCCGAACTCTGAACGTCCGAGGTGCTGTTTTCCGTGTTCTCCGAATAAACCGAATCGCCTTGCTGCGAGCCCGAACTCCGGTCTTCTTCATTACAGCCTGCCAAAACAAGCGCGGCAAACAACACCGCCGAAATTATCTTCGCCTTTTTCATTTTGATGTTCTCCTTAAAATTTGTCTTTATATTTATATAATGTGCCTTTGTATAACACAATTATCCCAAAAGAAAAAATTCTTCTCCAATCTGAAAAGCGCTATTCGATGATCATTGTTGAATACAGCTCCGTTGCGGGGGGATCCGAGAAAGTGAAATTATACCTGATGTTAAGTTCGCTGTCAAACAGCTGATTTCCGTTTACAACAGAAAACTCGTCCGCGGAGAAAACGCTTGCGCGGCATTTATCGTAATTGCTTTTATTTTTAACAAGCGCGTCTTTGTAGCCCGTCGTTTCGGTATTCAGTTCAATTCCCGTTTTCATTTCGCAAACGCCTACAAAATCGTTGTGAACTTCATCGTTCTGAATTGTCGCAAAATCCACGGCTTTTGTAACTTCTCTGCCGTCGTCGTTGAAATAATAGCGCATAGCTATAACGGGAACATCCAGTCCGTATACGTCTATATAGCTTCCTATCTTATCGGAATAGAGAATATACTCCGTGAAATTCTGAGAAAGATAGTTCATGTTTTGGCTGTAAGCGCCCGTGCCTTCAAGCGTCCGTCCGTTCTTTTTTACTTCAACATGGAGGTTTTGCGTATAAATGGAAGTCGGGAAGTTCGCCTTATCTGTTCTTACCGTATCGCCTACAAGATTTACTGTATACTCTCCGTATTTTACCGTTTCAAAGATCATGCTGTCAATGGCGGATCTCAGCGTTTGCTGTAAAGCGGGGTTGTCCGCGCTGACGCCCGCCTTGCCCTCATAGTCGGTATATCCGCAGGGAATATCGGGAATTTCCGTTTCACCGTACAAATAAACGGTTTTATAAGTCGGCTCAGATAAGTTTTCGGCAACGGAAGAACTGTTGTAGGAAAAAATGGTCTGAGAACTGCTGTCGTTGTTAATGTCGGAATAACTCGAACTTTCTGTTTCGCCCGAGTCGTTGCCGCCGTCGTCACAAGCCGTGAAACAAAACGCCGCTGCAAATAACAAAAATGCGTAAATATATTTTTTCGTAATGATCGCCTCTTTAAAAACACTTTGTCAAAAATGACAAACAACAATATCTTAAAATTCACTTAATATTAAACCTAAACAGGAATGACGCCTATAATATTACCCATATAATAACACATAAACGTCTTTTTGTCAAGTTTATGCCGCAATAATTCACCATATTTTCAGAAAAGTCCGCGCCGTTATGCGATATTTCGGATATGCGGCTCGTAAAAGTTGACAATTTGAAAAAATTATGATATAATTGTGAATGATAAAATATTCAAATGAGGAGATAATAAATGAACATTTTCGAAACCGTTGCGAAAGTGAACGGCGTAATAAACGACTTTGTATGGACAAATCTCGGTCTTATACTGCTTATAAGCGCAGGCGTTATCCTCACTGTATGCACCAAGTTCTTTCAGGTGTCGCACATAAAAGAATGGTGGATGCAGACCATCGGCGGAATGTTTTCAAAAAAGAGCAAGGCTCGTAAAAACGAGGACGGAAAAGGCTCAGTTTCCCAGTTCCAGGCGCTTTGTACCGCTCTTGCCGCGACAATAGGCACGGGCAATATAGCGGGCGTTTCTTCGGCGATATGCGTAGGCGGCCCGGGCGCGGTCTTTTGGATGTGGGTAGCGGCGTTTTTCGGAATGATGACAAACTTCTCCGAAAACATTCTCGGTATCTACTACCGCAGAAAGAACAGCGAGGGCGAATGGAGCGGCGGCGCGATGTATTATCTGCGCGACGGTCTGGGCGGCTATAAGCACTGTAAATATGTCGGAAGAGTTCTGGCGGCTATGTTCTCGGTATTCGCGGTATTGGCGTCGTTCGGTATCGGAAATATGGGTCAGATAAACAAGATCGTCATAAACCTCGATTCGGCAGTACTCAAAAACGTAGATCTCGGCTATGCGTTCGGCGATGTTAAATGGACGTCTGTTATAATAGGCGTCGTTCTTATGATACTCGCGGGGCTTATCATCTTAGGCGGTCTTAAAAGAATAGCGTCGTTTGCGGAAACGGTAGTGCCTTTTATGGCGTGCGCTTATATTCTCGGGTGCATTGTTGTTATCTGCATACATATAACTTCTATCGGCGCAATGTTCGCGGCAATATTCAAGTTTGCATTCACCGCTCCCGCAGTAGTGGGCGGAGGCGTCGGAATAGCAATGAAAACGCTTGTGCAAGGCTTTAAGCGCGGCGTTTTCTCAAATGAAGCGGGTCTCGGCTCGTCGGTCATGGTACATTCGGCTTCTAACGTAAGAGAACCCGTAAAACAGGGTATGTGGGGCATTTTCGAGGTATTCGCGGATACGTTCGTTGTATGCACAATGACGGCGCTCGTTGTGCTTTCAAGCGGTAGGATAGATCTTTCTACCGGCGGCGTAGCAGAGGGAACGAACGACGCTACGCTGGTAGCGGACGCATTTGCAAATGTGTTCGGAAATTTCGGGAGCATATTTATTTCCGTCGCAATTTTGCTGTTTGCTTTTACAACGGTCGTCGGCTGGTCGCATTACGGCTCGAAGTCGTTTGAATATCTTTTCGGAACAAAGGCGGCGAAAGGCTACAAGATCTTTTTTGTACTTATGACAATATCGGGCGCAATAATGACCTCGTCGCTTGCATGGGACATTTCCGATACATTCAACGGGCTTATGATGGTGCCGAACCTTATAGGCGTTATAGCGCTTTTGCCGACGGTCATTAAGATAACGAAGAACTATGTCGACCGCCGCATAAAGCATAAGGACGTTGAACCCGTGCTTTCGTTCGACCCGAAGATACAGTCCGAACACGCGAAAGATATTGAACGGGAAATGCGGGAGAATGTAAATAACTGAAAAACAAGCGCAAGGGAAACCATAAAAAGGTTTCCCTATTGACTATCCGGGAATAAAGTGTTATAATGAAATTTATAAGAATATAATAACGGTAAAACCATCAGGGGGAAATATATATGTGCGGAATTGTAGGTTATCTCGGACAGCGCGACTGTACCGAGGTGCTTATGGACGGTCTTGAAAAACTTGAATACAGAGGATACGACAGCGCGGGCATTGCGGTGTTTGAAAACGGCGGCATTAAAACGGTAAAAACGCGCGGCAAGCTTAGCTGTATGCGCGAAAAACTTTCCAAAGAGGGCAGCCCGAAGGGCTGCTGCGGGATAGGTCATACCCGCTGGGCAACTCACGGCGAGCCTTCGGATGTAAACTCTCATCCTCATTCAAACGGAAGAGTTACCATAGTACATAACGGCATTATCGAAAACTATACGGAATTAAAAACCTTTCTCACGGAAAAAGGCTATACCTTTGTGAGCCAGACCGACAGCGAGGTCGCGGCTTGTCTGCTCGACTATTATTATTCGGAGCGCAACCCGCTTAAAGCCATAACCGAGACAATGAAAGAGCTTGAGGGAAGTTTTGCGCTCGGAATTTTGTTCAGGGATTTTCCCGACAGGGTCTACGCCGTAAGAAAGCAAAGTCCGCTCATTGTCGGCGAGGGAGAGGGAGAATATTTCATAGCTAGCGATATTCCCGCGTTCTTAAAATATACGAAGAATTATGTCCTGCTTGAGGACAACGAGATAGTTTGCATGAAAGCAAGCGGAACGAGCTATTATGACGTTCACGGGATACCTATTATAAAAGAAAAACAAGTTGCCGAATGGGACGTTGAACAAGCGCAAAAATGCGGTTTCCCGCACTTTATGCTCAAAGAGATACACGAACAGCCCGACGTTGTAAGCAAAACGCTCGAGGATATAGTAAAAGACGGAACGCCCGATTTTTCGGAGCAAGGTATTTCCGACGAGCTTTTAAAGAACACAGGAAGAGTGTTTATAGTTGCCTGCGGAACGGCAATGCACGCGGGCATTATCGCAAAGTATGCGATAGAAAAGCTTGCGCGCGTGCCGGTGACGGTCGAAGTCGCGAGCGAGTTTCGCTATATGGATCCTATCGTCGACAAAAACGACCTTGTGATACTTATCTCCCAGAGCGGAGAAACCGCCGACACGAAAGCGGGGCTTGAACTTGCAAAACAAAAGGGAGCGAAAACGCTTGCCGTCGTAAACGTCAAGTATTCGGCGATAGCCCGCGCGGCGGATATGTGCATACATACGCTTGCGGGTCCCGAAATAGCGGTCGCCAGCACCAAGGCATATATGGTGCAGATAACGGTCATGTATCTTCTGGCGTTCAGGTTCGCTTTTGCGAGGGGGAAAATATCGCTCGAAGAGCTTAAAAAGCTGACGGAAGAACTGACGCTCTCGCCGAAAGCAATTTCCGACGTTATAGAGCGCAAGGGCGAATGTCAGTTTATAGCGTCAAGGCTTGTAAACGTTGAAAAGCTGTTCTTTATCGGGCGCGGGTTCGACTATGCGCTGTCGCTCGAGGGATCGCTCAAACTGAAAGAAATAACTTATATTCATAGCGAGGCTTATGCCGCGGGCGAGCTTAAGCACGGAACAATATCGCTCATTGAGGACAATATCCCCGTTATAACGGTTGCGACGCAGGAAAACATTCTTGCCAAAACGATAAGCAACATGGAAGAAGTAAAGGCGCGCGGCGCGTATATTATCGCGCTTTGCAGAAAGGGTACTGAGTTTTCGGAAAACACCGTAGATCTTCGGTTCGACATTGACGCAAAGCTTCCCGATATGCTTGTGCCGCTGCCGACGGTGTGCGCGCTTCAGCTTATCGCTTATTATACCAGCATTCTCCGCGGAAACGACCCCGACAAGCCCCGAAACCTTGCCAAATCCGTCACGACGGAATAAAAAAAATCAGGGAGGAAATCTTTTAAAAAGGTTTCCTCCCTTTGCTTTTCTTTATTAACGGAAGCCCGTAAATCGGTTTTACATCATATCCATAAAGCTTCCGATAAGCTTTGCCGCTTTTGCGGCGGTTTTGCGGCGAATACGGCGGTTGTCCGAAAAATACTTTACAGCCGCGAAAGTTGCTCCGCCGACCGCAAGACCCGCCGCCGCGCCTTTGATAATTCCCGATGTCTGACGTGCCATACTATCACTCCTTTTTGAAAGTTTACAGCAATATTTTCTGCAAATTTTCTTTGAAATATGTTTTCCATTTGATTGCATTACAGGCAAAAATTCTCGGAAATGTAATTATCCGTGAATTATTGTATGCGTTTTCCTGCGATATAATAAGGTTTTTGTAAAAAATGCAATAGAGAAGTAAACATTTTTACACTTTTTTGTAAAATGATACAAAATGCAAGTTTAAAATAAAAAACTTGCAAAATTCTATTGACAAATTTAATTTTGATGATTATAATAATGACATAAGCAAGGGAGCTTAGAACGGAAATTCAAAACGTTTTCCGTCTAAGTTCCCTATTTATTTTATCAAAAAGGAGCGGTATTTATGGTAGAGTATCTTGCAACGCTCTCGGAAGCGGGCGTTCAAGAAGTCGTCGACGCCGAAATGTTTAACGTCGGCGACGGAAACGGTATATGGTATCTTATAGGCGCGGCGCTTGTATTCTTTATGCAGTGCGGTTTCGCAATGGTCGAAACAGGTATGACAAGAGCCAAGAACGCAGGAAACATCATAATGAAAAACCTGATGGATTTCTGTATAGGCACTGTCGTTTTCATCTTCCTCGGCTTTGGGCTTATGCTCGGCGAGGACGCGCTCTTCGGGCTTGTCGGAATACCGACGCTTGATATTATTTCAAACTTCAGCAATTTTGACAGATGTGCGGAATTTGTATTCAACCTTGTCTTCTGCGCAACGGCGGCTACGATAGTTTCGGGCGCTATGGCGGAACGTACAAAGTTCCTTACTTACTGTATCTATTCGGGAATTATAAGCGCGGTTATCTACCCGATAGAGGCTCACTGGATCTGGGGCGGCGGCTGGCTCGCGCAAATGGGCTTTGTTGATTTCGCGGGTTCAACGGCAATTCACATGGTCGGCGGTATGTGCGCTCTTATCGGCGCGGCAATGGTCGGACCGCGTATCGGAAAGTTTGACAAAGACGGAAAGCCACGCGCAATTCTCGGTCACTCGATGACGCTCGGCGCTCTGGGCGTATTTATCCTCTGGTTCGGCTGGTACGGATTTAACGGCGCGGCGGCTTCTAATGTAGAATACCTCGCTAACATCTTCCTTACGACAACGATTGCCCCTGCGGTAGCTACCTGCACGACGATGGTATTTACCTGGATAAAGCACGGAAAACCCGATGTTTCGATGTGCTTAAACGCTTCGCTTGCGGGACTTGTTGCTATTACGGCGCCTTGTGCGGATACAGACGCGCTCGGTTCATTCATAATCGGTCTTGTATCGGGATTTCTGGTATGCTTCGGCGTTTGGCTGCTCGACTACAAACTTAAAGTTGACGACCCTGTCGGCGCTGTAGCGGTTCACTTCTGCAACGGCATCTGGGGTTCGCTGGCGGTCGGATTGTTTGCGACAGGAAACGGACAGAACGGCGGCGTAGCGGCGCTTCATGATCCGAGTGCGAAAATGCGCGGTCTGTTTTACGGAGGCGGCTGGGAGCAGCTCGGCGTTCAGGCGCTCGGAGTTGTATCGGTTCTGGCTTGGACAGGTGTAACGATATTCCTGACGTTCCTGCTTCTCAAAAAGACTGTTGGTCTCAGAGTTTCACGTCACGAGGAAGTTGTCGGACTTGACTCTACGGAACACGGTCTGCCCGCGGCATATGCGGACTTTGTACCCTCTATGCAAGTCGAAGTTTCCTCTACGGGCAAGGAAAAAGAAGTCGACACTCTCGAAAAAGTTGCTTCAACAGAACAGGCTGTACCTGTTGTACATAAGAAATATGTTCCTACCGACAGCAGCGTAACGATGACGAAAGTTGTTATTCTTACAAAGCAGGATCGCTTTGAGGCTCTGAAGAACGCGATGTCCAAGATAGGCATTACGGGTATGACGGTAACGAACGTTCTCGGCTGCGGAATGCAGAAAGGCTCTACGGAGATGTACCGTGGCGTTCCTGTTGAAACGCACCTGCTGCCGAAGATAAAGATGGAGATAGTTGTATGCAAGGTTCCTGTTGAGACGGTTGTAGAAACGGCGAAAGAGGTTCTTTACACGGGCAACATCGGCGACGGAAAGATCTTTGTCTATGACGTAGCCGACGTTATCAAGATAAGAACGGGCGAAAGCGGCTATGACGCGCTTCAGGACGAATAAATATCAAATTATAATACGGCAGCATTGTCGGAGAATGTGTAGGACATGACAGAGTTTCCCTCGGCAATAGTCGGGACGAAATAAAATATGCGGGGAGGGTCTATGGTCCTCCCCGCTTTGTAGAGGTAAGAGGTTAGGGCTAGAGGCTAGAGGCTAGAAGCTAGAGGCTAGAAACTGTTCAGAGCGGCGAACAACGTAAAAATCAAAGCCACAAAACGGGCGGCGGCGCAAAAGTTTTTTGAAAGGGGAGTCCAGAGGGGAAAAATTTTTTTCAAAAAATTTTTCCCCTCTGGTCGCGGCGAAGCCGCGAAACGGCGCAAGCCAGCGCTAAAGGGTTTGGGGAAAACAAGAGTTTTCCCCAATTTTCCGTTTCAAATGCTTGCATTTGAAACGGAAAACCGCTGGAGGGGGAGCGGGGGAACCGGCAGGTTCCCACCGCGGTTTGGTTTATCTACAGTGGAAAATGAGAGAAGCTCAAAATGGTTGCGCGCGTTTCAGTCAAAGCAACATAATAAAAAAGGCGCACTCCTTTCGGAATTGCGCCTTTTGTCTGAAACCACGCAATAATGAGAGAATATCATTCCCGCTCAAATAAGAGAATATCATTCCCGATCCAAGGTTTTTTCATACTTAAGGTAGTTCCCCGCTCAACACCTCTCCTAAGATTGCCGTTTCAAAGCACGGCTTTGAAACGGCAATGCGGGGAAAACTCTTGTTTTCCCCGCACCCTTTAGCGCTCGCTAACGCGACGGGGGCGCTGCCCCCGTACCCCTGCCAGAGGGGAAAAATTTTTTGAAAAAAATTTTTCCCCTCTGG
>CANRKB010000012.1 GCA_947631115.1 uncultured Clostridia bacterium | reverse complement strand
TGGTTATTAACATTATAACATATTTGAGGTAGTTTGTCTTCTCTTTTTGTAACATATCTATTGTATCATAACATTTTCATACTTTTTTGAAGCAATGAGAATTGCGTTATTACTGACGTGTAAAATGTCGGATCTGAGACTGACGAGGACCTGCGTATGCCGCGCTATATGCACGAATTATAACCTCATAACGCTGCAAGCAAAATACTTAAAGCAGGCTGCAGCCGGATTCCGAGCGTCACTTCGGATAGCGCGTTATGATATAATTCCACTCCTCAACGGCTTTTGAAAGACTAAGCGTCCTTTCCCAGTGTACGGAATGATTATAGTTTGCCTCTGCAATCGTCACATCATCGCCTTGAACTTTCAGAACTATCACCGAGTGTGTGTCGCCATTCATTCTTATCACATCACCCGGTCTGATCTTATTAAAATTAAATGATACCCTGCCCGGAAGATCGCCGAACGCCGCGTCACTCAATTCACAACTAAACGCTGCACACCCGCGTCCCTCCATTGATACATCCATAAGGAACGCGGTCGTTATGTATACCTTGCTGTCATCAAATTCCATTCCCTCCGGATATTTCGTCTTAAACGAAACAAGCGTGTTATAGACTTCCTCTTCGGTCGGTATCTTTTGAACCGCAATCGTAGTTGTTTGAGCTTTCGACTTGCAAGAGCATTTGTACGTTATCTTTACCGAACCGTCCTCCTGCTTTTCGATCTTTTGAGGATTATAAACATGCGTCAGTCCCATCCGTATCTGTTCGTTTATCACCGTCCCGCATATCGAACAGTGCGCGCCCTGCGAAAGCCCGCCGTATGTAGTTGTCGGTATGATCCCACGGTCGACAACTATCTCATGTTCGCATAAATTTGGGTCAACGTTTGCTATCTTTGACGAGCTTGCGGATAATTCGGACGAGCTTGATGATTTAATCAATGAACTTGATGACTTTACAGACGAGCTTGATGATTTAATCAATGAACTTGATGATTCAGCCAACGAGCTTGTCGATTTAATCGACGAACTTGATGATTTAACCGACGAGGAAGAGCTGTATATGCTTGAATAATTTTCAGATGAAACGGTCGGCAAATTTGAAAATTCGTTGTGACAACCTGTTAAAAGCATTAAAGCCGCCGCAAGTAAAACAATTATCCTGCTTCTTTTTATTTGTATCAACCCCTTGAAGTGTTTGTGCTGTAGTTACATTGTAACATATTTTTTTACAAAAATCAAGTATAAACATCAGGGTGTATATAAAGTACGGTATATAACTGTTGACATTTTGGCTTTTAAGGTGTATAATTCTCTATGGTAATTTTTTTGAAAGGCAAAGGGTGAACAAAATGCAAAAAGAAACCGAGAGAAAAAGAAGCGCCATAGGCGAATATTTTCATAATCTGCTCGATATGCGAAGCAATATGCTAAGCTACGACGAGCTGAACGACATGATGAAAGAAAACACGGTCATTCACGGCGCAAATATGTGGATATTGATGCTGGCGATACTTATAGCCTCTATAGGACTTAATGTAAACTCTACAGCCGTTATAATAGGCGCTATGCTGATTTCCCCGCTTATGAGCGGTATTCTTACTATGGGTTATTCGCTGGCTATACGCAACCTCTCAATGTTAAAGCATGCGGCTTCGAGGTTTGCAACTCAGGTCATAATAAGCCTTATAACCTCGACGATCTACTTTTTGCTCTCGCCATTACATACGGCGACAAGCGAAATGATAGCCCGCACAAGCCCCACGCTCTGGGACGTTCTTATCGCACTGTTCGGCGGTATCGCGGGAGGAATAGGAAACACAAGACAGAAGACCAGCAACGTTATTCCCGGAGTAGCAATAGCGACGGCGCTTATGCCGCCGCTCTGCACGGTAGGCTACGGAATTGCCACGGCGCAGCTGAGCTTTATACTCGGCGCGTCTTATCTGTTTTTGATAAACACGCTGTTTATTGCGCTTTCGGCTTTCTTTGTCACTAAACTTCTGAGAGTTCCCGCACACACGGAGCTTGACGCCAAAAAAGAAAAGAAGATTCGCAGAGCCATAACCGCAGCGGTGGTAATAACGGTAATTCCGAGCATACTGTTCGCGGGATTTACGGTGTATAAAACTGTTCTCGAAAAAAATGCGGACGATTATCTGAAAAAAGAATTTGTGTTTTCCGAAACTCAACTTGTACAAAGCAATGTCGACTATATGGACAAGAAGATTTCGGTGTCGCTTGTGGGAATGCAGATTCCTGACGACAGGATAAGCGAGCTTGAAAACAAGCTTTCGGACTACGACCTCGGCGGCTTTACTCTGCAAGTGACGCAGAACAAGAGCATAGAAGGCGAAGCCGACGCCGACAAGGTGACTATTGCCGTTCAAGAAAGCACCATTCGCGACCTGCAAAGTCAGCTTGAAAAGGAAAAGGAAGAAAACGAAAGACTGAACGAAAGCCTCGGGAATATAACGGACTGTTCGGCTGTTTCAAAGAAAGCTTCGGAGATTTTTACCGACATAAAGGACATTCGCGTTGGGCTTATGTACGGTGAAAGCGGACAGTATATCCTGCTTTCGGGAGTTTCGGAAAAGGAGCTTTCGGACTCTGAAAAACAGATAATGGAAAACTTTTTAAAGAGCGAAAGCGGCGTTTCTGAAGCGGTGCTTGATATTGACATAGGAACGGCGGAGGAATAAGATAATAAGGCATCTAGAATCTATAGGCAAGAGGCTGGAATTTGAATGGAAAAGTTGTTTTCCGCTTAAAACAAATTCCAGCCTCTTGCTTCTTCTTTTAGTAATCAATAAACTTAAACTCTCAAAAGCTCACTGTAATTCTTACCTCTTATTTCTTACCTCTTACCTCTAGTATGCCGCAGTGTTTGCCTTTTCAAGCTTTGTTTTAAATATCTCGACTGCAAGCTCTCCGAACCGCTCCAGGTTTTCTTTGGGAAGATAAAGCGTTGTTACAAAATCATAACAGGTTATATAGGCTATTGCTTCGTTGGCGGGTTCTTCTTCCGTGAGCAGCGACAGCAGTTCGATCACATTCGGGTCGGACATCTCGCTTTGGTAGATCCTAAAGCTCATATCAAAACCGTTTTTGCTGCTATGATTTCCTACAGTAAAACTATAGTATATATGATCTATGGTTTCATCTAAGGGAACGATGTTGTTCTGATCGGTTATAAAGGCTATTGCCTTTGTATAGCTTTCGTAAATGTCGATCGAAATTGAATTCTTGCCGCTTCCGTCCTCGGAATTGACGAATGTTGCGGTACCTATTCTCTTATCCGAACTTCCGACAACTTTCCCCTGCTGTTCTTCGTTGAGAAGCTTTATAAGCTCGGTTATCTTTTCGGGCTTAAGCTTTCTGCCGCCTATATAACCTTTGAACTGTAAATGACAACTGTCGAGGTTGTAGTTTTCAAGATTTGAGAGAAGCTGGTCGTTGTATGAATTGAGTCCTACGGGGATATTATCCATAGCTTCTTTGCATTTTTTGCCCGCTTCGTCGATATGCATTACATCGTACTTTCTCTCGACGACGTCTCCGTTTTTGAGAGTGTATTTTATATTATACATACCCTCCCCGTCGTCTATTCCCCCAAGCTGATAGTAATACGATATGGCGGAGGTGATATAAGTTCCGTTTAAACTCGGTTTATAGGTTTCGAGGATATTAAGGTGTTTTTCGCGGAAAGCGGCTATATCCTCCTTGTCGGTGAATCTGTAGTCGTTATACTCGACAGCGCTTATCTCGTCGACTTCGGGGAGCTTATTTCGCAAACCGAAAGCGCCCGTAATCATAACAAGAACAGCCATACCCGAAACAACCGCATACGAACCCGCAAAGACGCCCGCCCCGATAAAAAAGTTTTTCCAGCCTCTGCGCATTGAAATTTCAAATACCAGGAAAATGACGGCGCATACTATCGCCGAAACTAAAGATATTAAATCATAGTCGTATCCGAATCCGTAGCTTTCCGCTCTGTCCGCACAAAAGTATATTACGATCGTATAGACTACAATGGACAGTATGAAATAATAGCCGTATTTATGCCCGAACGCTCCGCCTATGCGCTCGGCTTTTCTGAATTTCGACAGGAAAAATGCAGCCGCAATTATTAGGACAATAACTACCGTCCACACTAAAATATTTACCGAATTTGATAACGCAAGACCGCCTAATGCGCTATGGCAATATTCTTCGGGATCTAACTGATTATTTAAAAAAATACGGTTTGTTGACGCCATAGTATTTACGACGCTCTGAGCGTCCGATATTGACGGCGTGATCTTCTCAACGGTCTGCATTATATCAAAGTAGTCCAAGCCCGTTATATTTGCAAGGAAAAAGCTTACGCTGTCCTCTATCGCCGTTTCAAAAGCAGCTACGAAAACTATTAAGCAGGCTACAGCGCCTATTATTCTTCCGCTGATCGCGGCGGACAATACGCTTATTGCATATAGAAAAGTGAGCGTAAAAAACACCGTCAGCAGCACAAGCCCGTAATACTGCGTGTATAAAGCGGGAACCGAAGTCGTTCCCCCCGCCGCGGCGGCAAAAGGTATGGACAAAGCCGAAACGACCGAAAACGGCAGAACGCCTATTATATATCCCGAAAGCAGATCGCCGAAAAACCTCACACGGTGGCTTATCGGCAGGCTTCCGAGCATATCCGTCTTATGCTTATTTACATAAAAGTCAAAGCTCGAAAGCGCCGTGTATACCGTAATTCCGAAAGCGGCAATGAGAGCGATAAAGCATATTATCTTTGAAAACATAAACAGCTGTTCATTATGTTCACGTTCCATACCGCCGCGAGAGATGACCAACAATATGACCGCATACTGTAAAAACGACAGAAGTCCCATTATAGCGCTTATGGCGGCTAATCGTTTACCTTCATATATTTTAAAACGGAAATAGTTTTTAAAATGGTCAGCTGTCGAGTTGGTTTTTGTCATAACCGAGAGCCTCCATTTCATAGATAAATATTTCTTCGAGCGAAAGCGGGATGAGGTCGCAGAAAGACGGCCCTTTTGCCTTTACAGCTTCAAGACTCTTTTCGGCGTCGCCCTGAGCTATGATATAGGTAAGCCCGGAATTATGCTCGATAAGCAATATATCAAGCTCGGGGAAATCCTCTTTTACAGGCTCTTTTTCAAAGGACGCCTGTATCTTGTGGATATTCCCTTTAAGCTCATAGAGGTCGCGCGTAAAGATCAATTTTCCGTGGTGCAACATTCCGACGGTATCGCAGAACTCCTCGATTTCTTTTAAGTTATGCGAGGAGATAACCACCGTCATTTCGCTGTCAGCCATCGCTTCTACCATCATTTTCTTTACGGCTATTCTCATAGACGGATCAAGTCCGTCGAATGCTTCGTCAAGAAACAGATAGTCGGGTCTTGCGGCAATGGCGCAGATAACAGCCGCCTGGCGTTTCATGCCCTTTGAAAAAGCCGAGGTCTTTTTATTGAGCGGAAGTCCCAAGAGCGCATGAAGGCGCGAGAATATATCGTCGGAAAAATTCGGGTAGAACATCTTATAGAATTTTCTCATTTGATTTAAGGTCATATTTGAATACTGCGCCGTTTCATCGCTTATGAAAATAAGTTTTTGCTTGGTAAAAGCGTTGTCGTATATAGACTCGCCCTCTATTGAAACAGTGCCGCCGTCGGTTTTATAAACTCCCGTGAGTATCCTAAGCATGGTGGATTTGCCCGCGCCGTTTGAGCCTAAAAGCCCATAAGCCGAGCCTTTTTGTATTTCAAATGAAACATTGTCAAGTGCAACAAAGCCGTCAAATTTTTTAGTAACGTTTTCAAGTTTTATCATGATTTACTCCTTATTTGCGGTACTATTTTTTATCAAGTTCAATATAAGTTCAATAGCGCGGGTTTCGTCCTTTCTGTTTATAAAGACGTTCCCGAAATTAGGAGAAGTACGTTCGGCATATATAAGCGCAGAACTGTTGCTCAGGTCCGAAGAACATAGCGATATAAGCTCCTTTGCGTCGGAATTTTCGGAATCCGAAGAAATTCTGAGCTCTGCATATTCTTCTCCGCCGTCAGGCGTTCTGTACCCTATTCTGAACATATAGTCCATAACGACTTCTTCGCTTCCGCTTAAGATGGGGTCTTTTCTATAGTCGCTTATGGTAACGCGGTTATCGGGGTCTTTTATAAATTCATAGACGTCTTCATATTCGCTGAATATACAGAACACCTCGCTTTGGCGTACTCCGTCCTTTGTGTAATACGCATTTATCACATCGTGATATTTTGTCATATCGGCGGCGGTGTTCTTGACATTGTCGAGAAGAAGTTCTTTAAACTCTTCGGTCTTCTCGGGCTTTATCATATATGTTTCGGATATTGTGTAGCCATTTCCTTCGCTTACCTGTTCGTAATAATTAAAAGATCCCGTAAACGAAAGATCGGTATACTCGCCGCTGTTCATGCTGAGAACTCCGAAAGGATAGTCTCCCTTTTGCGTCAATGATCTTATATTGCTCGCAGCTTCGGTCATAATTGGTTCGCCGGAGTCGTATTTTGCGTCATACATTCTCAAAACCGACATGCCGTTTTTCAGCTTGTATCTTATTTCAATTCCAATTCCGGTCATGAGCTTATCTTTTTGCGACAAAAGCTTCTTATGTTCGCAGATTACACCTTCTATTGCTTCGGGATCTTCATATACAGAGGGTTCGTCTTGTCCGATGAAAAACCGGTTTCCCCATGCCTCGATATATGCAACGTCCTCTGCCTCGGGGACATATTCCTCCGCGCCGAAGCCTTTTGTTGATTCAGCGACGCCGCTGAATACAAGGCATACAGCGCATACCGCCGCGCAGCCTATAATATCTTTCGGCAGGCGTTTTGGGTTTTTGGTATGGATAAGGTCAATAATGATAAAGGACAAAAATCCGAGGATCCCGCCAAAGATAAATGTGATAAAATCGGCATGTTCGCTTATACAGAACACAACTCCTATAGCCGTTGCTTCGAGCAATACGGCAAACGCCCAGAACACTTTTTGATAGACGACGTCTTTTCCAATGCTCTCGGTCTTTCTGTTTTTTCCGATAAAATACGCCCCGACCGCATATGCAACAGCAAGAATTGCGGCGATAACATATTCATAGGTTTGCGCTTCAATGATGTGATAACCCTCGAACATTGTTGCGAAATAATCTCCCCAGAAGTACACGAAATCGGGGATAAGTCCGACGGGCGGGATCCAGTGTACCATACCGAACGCCATAACGTCGGCGCTGACGCCGAGCAGACCCGAAAGAGAAGACAAGGTATAAACAAAGATCGTTCCGGGAATGAGACCCGCGCCCGCTAAAGTATAGAAAACAGACGAGCTTATTTTTCCGCAAAGAGACACCATAAGCGAAGAAAAAGTGTAGGTTGAAAAGACTATAAGCCCAAGCTCAAAAGCTCCTTGTGAAAAATTTGCGGGAAGGTCGGCGATCTTTTCTATGCCGAACGACCCGACGTATCCCGACATTATGCACACATACGGAACAGTAATAAGATACGGCAGGCACACCGCCGCTAATCCCGAAAGAAAATCTCCGAAAAATCGCTCGGTATAATTAAGCGGCAGGCTTCCTATCATGTCGGTAAACGCGCGGTTATTATAGAATTTGAAGGACAATATGGGCGTAATGAAAGCAAGCGCCAAAAGTCCGAGCGCAGATACCGCAAGCCCCAATATTCCGTAAATAACGATCGCCATGTTGAGATCATTCAGCCATTGAGGATAAAAATTAAGCATATTCCCGGAGTTATCATAATACTCCGAAATATTGCTTACATAAATACCCAAAAGCGTTATGGAAAGTGCAAAACCCACCAATGAAAGCACTATGCTTGCAGCGAAAATTCCGATATGGCTTTTAAATTTGTAGAGCAGATATTTTGCGAAATTGCTTTTTTTCATTTAGATAGATCACCTCTGTTTTGAGAAACTTCGCTTACTATTTTCAGCAGTTCCTCCTCCGACAGTCCCAGGGCAAGGGCAGCCTCTACCGCCTCGGCAAACGTTTCCGAAGTCTGCTGATTCAGCTTATTTATATATTTAGCACGCGGCGAAACATAACTTCCCTTTGCCGGCACGGAATATATCAGCCCCAGACGCTCGAGTTCGCCATAGGTCTTCTGCACGGTATTGGGATTTATGGTAAGCTGCTTTGCTATCTCGCGCACTGCGGGGAGCTTTTCTCCCTCTTTCATCTCTCCGCTTATTATAAGTCGGGTTATCCTTTCGCGGAGTTGTTCATGTATGGGCGCGCCGCCCTGAAGTTTCATCGAAAACATATCTATTTCCCTTTATATGGATAAACTTAATTCCGCGACATTTGTATTAGTAGTATTAGTACAGTTTTAATATACCACAACCAAATACATTTGTCAATACCTATTTAAAAATTTTTTGCAATTCACCTAAATTGCACAAGTCGTACCGTATATGCGGTACAGTATTCGGTAATTGCCGAATTGTTGTACGCTTGTTATTGCGTGGATTAGGCTTAAAGGCACATAGCCGCAACGCGCTCTCCCGAAATAATCATCTCCGACCCCAAACCATCGCACCCGCCCGGTCGGCGCCGTTGCGTTAGCTACGCTAACGCCCGCTCATTTCGCTTACGCTCCATTCGTAATTTCATTGCTGACGCAATGAAATTACGGCGCCGACCTACACTCTTTTCCTTGGTTTAGGTGGTTTGAGCCTATAGGCACTTAACCGAAAGGCAGTCCGCTCATTCAACACTTTTTGAAAAACCTTAACGAACTTCTTTCCCGCTCAAAGGTAAATGCAATTCAAAAGCGGTTTTACGCTCAAAACCTCTTTGTAAGATTGCCGTTTCAAATGCTTGCATTTGAAACGGCAATGCGGGGAAAACTCTTGTTTTCCCCGCACCCTTTAGCGCTGTTGAAGCGTTATTGAGGGAAAACTTTTTTGAAAAAAAGTTTTCCCTCAAACTCCCTTTCAAAAAACTTTCGTGTCGCCGCCCGTCAGGTCGTTTGAACGGAAAAGCACTTTGCCGCTCGTAACAGCTTCTAGCCTCTAGCTTCTAGCTGCGCTCCCTTTTTCAAAAAACTTTCGTGCCGCCGCCCGTAAGGTGGCTCTTAAACGAAAAGTTGTTCGCCGCTCAAAACAGCTTACTTTTCCTGTTTCCTATGCCTTTGGAACAATCCCGCCCCAAATGCCAACAACGAGTCGGGAATAAGCTTTGAAGCATAAACCGCCGCTTTTGCCGCGATATTATCGCAAATCAAAAACGTTCCGCCGAACATCTCGCGGACAGCATGTTCCGCAACCTGCGCGCTGTTTGCGGGAGGAATAAGGAACTTTACTTTCGCCACCTCGCTGAACTCCGTTTCCACGGGTCCGGGGCAAAGCACCGACAGATGAACCGAACTCTTCTTGGCGATAAGCTCCTGCTCTACCGCCTGCGACATTCTGACAATATATCCCTTTGAAGCGTAATATGACGAGAAATAAGGTCCCGGAAGAAATCCCGCAATGCTCGAAGTGTTTAGGATATATCCGAAATCGCGCTTTGTAAAATCTCTCAGAAACAGCTTGAACAGTATATGAAACGCGCGGATATTTACACTCAGCATATCAAGCTCGCTTTCAAGGTCGGTGTCCGTAAACGCTCCGAAAACCCCGTAGCCCGCGTTGTTTACAAAAATGTCAATGTTATATTTCTTTACCTTTTCATAAAGCCCGAAGACCTGTTTTTCGTCCGCAAGATCGGCGGTTATCGCCTTTACCTTCACCCCGTATTTAAGAACAAGATCTTCCTTAAGCTCCATCAGCCTGTCGCGCCTGCGCGCGGTTATTATAACGTTTATGCCGTGACGCGCGAGACTTCGCGCAATGTCTCTGCCTATCCCCGAGCTTGCGCCCGTAACAAGTGCTACCATAATTACCTCCCGTTTTCATGAAAATTTTTTCTTATAAAAGATCGTTCCGAAAGCAAGCCCCGAAACGCCTCCGCAAAGATGTCCGAAATGCGAAACATTGTCGTTTGCCGTTATGCCGCTGTATATCTCCTGCCCGAGATATATTGCCGCGATAAGAATAAGCGTTAAAGGTATCTCGCCTTTTTTCATATTTGTAAACGCGCTTAATATTATCAGCAGGAAAACTATTCCCGATGCGCCGATTATGCCCGTGTCAAAAAACAGCATATTGAGTATTCCGCCCGCAACAGCCGTTATGAATATCATTATGCACATATTCCAGCTTCCGTAACGCTCCTCCGCGATAGGACCGACAAGCAGAAGCATTGTCATATTCCCCGCAAAATGAGCGAAATTCGCGTGACCGAAAGCGTACATAAAAACTCGCAGATAAGTCAGCGGGTCGAGCAAGTTCGGGTGACCGTAGCAAATAAAAAGCAGATTGTTCGACGCGCCGCCCGTTATGTAGTTTAATATCAGCGACACCGCGCATATAGCGGCAAATGTAAGAATGACAGGCGAATTATACGTCAGCCTGAATTTCGGTTTACTCATATCTTTCCTTTCAACTCTCTCGAAAGTCTTGCCACCGGCAAGCCCATAACATTGTAATAATCGCCGTTTATCCTCTTTACCAGAAGCGCGCCTTTGCCCTGTATGCCGTATGCTCCCGCCTTGTCCATAGGCTCGCCCGTGGCGACATAAGCGCATATCTCATCGTCGGAAAGCGGATAAAACTCGACTTCGGTATGCTCTGCGAACGTCTTTTTTCCGCCGTCCCCGAAAATAATGCATACGCCCGTATAAACGCTATGCACGCGCCCCGAAAGCAATTTCAGCATATAAAACGCGTCCGCTTCGTCTTTCGGCTTTCCGAGGATTTTCCCGTCCGCGGCCACAACGGTATCCGCCGCAACTATAATCTGTCCTTTATGCAAAGAAAAGACCTCGTCCGCCTTTTGTCCGCAAAGCAAAAGCACGGCGTTTTCGGGAGTTATCCCCTCGGGGAGCCGCTCCTCTCCCTTTGCGGGGATTATCTCAAAATCGCCCGTTATAAGGCTTAAAAGCTCCCTGCGGCGCGGGCTTTGGCTTGCAAGTATCATTTCTTTAAACCCTCGGTTTTATGCTCGGGGGTAAACGGGTGGAGCGGGGCATAGATCTCGTTATAATTTTCAATGCACTGTCTTATTATCTCGACAGCCGCGTTGTGTCCCATAACTTCATCAACAGCCGTTTCCTTGTCTTCAAGCTGTTTATAGACGCTGAAGAAGTGGCGCATTTCCTCGAAAATGTGCCGGGGAAGATCTTCTATCTTGCTGTAAGAATTGAAGGTCGGATCGTCAAAGGGTATAGCGATTATTTTTTCATCGTTCCTGCCGTTGTCGATCATTGTAATAACGCCTATGGGATAACACCTTACAAGCACCAGCGGGTCTATCGGCTCATTGCAGAGAATAAGCACATCGAGCGGGTCGCCGTCGTCCGCAAGCGTGCGCGGGATAAAGCCGTAATTTGCGGGATAGTGGGTAGAGGTGTACAAAATGCGGTCAAGTCTGATAAGCCCCGTTTCCTTGTCAAGCTCGTATTTCTTCTTGCTTCCCTTTTCTATCTCAACGACAGCAAGGAAATCATTCGGTGTTATTTTATCCGGATTTATGTCGTGCCATACGTTCATAATTATGTCCTTTCTAAAAATAGCTATTTTATAGAATTTATTATACAATATTTTTAAGGAATTTTCAAGGGCTTTTTTATTACTGCCGACAGCCGGGGAGAAAATAATTCCCCCCGCTCTTTTCGGAAGCGGGGGAGCTTGTATAAAAACCTATTTGTGGTTCTTTTCAAAAGGTATTTCTCTAAATAACGTTTTCTCGCCCTATCCCCCTACCCCCTCCCCGAAGGGGAAGGGGGATAATGCGGGGCGCTGCGCGCACCGCACCCCGCCTCGTGTGCAGCCTCCTCTAAACCCTGAATATGGACTTTTTATATCATAATTTTTTATAAAGTCAACTGCTCATAGTCCAAAAAATATACCGTGAACAAACGAAAAAATTGAACACATTAAAAGCCGGCTGCATAAAATGCACTGTAAGCTATCTATCAGGAGGGCGCTATGAAAATTCTGGTCATGGGCGGAGATGAACGCATGATATTCGCGGCCCGCGCGCTCGGCGCAGACGCGCTTTATCTCGGCGAAAATGTGAACATAAGCGGAAAATATGAAGCGATAGTTCTTCCCGTGCCGCTTTCAAAGGACGGCGAAAACGTAGCTTGTCCGATTGAAAACACAAAATTCCCGCTTGAAAAAATAACGGAATTTGCAAAGGAGAACGCATTTATTTTCGCGGGCGGGAATTGTCCAAAATTAGACGGCATATGCCGCGAAAAAGGCTATAGGCTCGAAAATTATTTCGACAGCGAAACTCTGACTCTCAAAAACGCAAGGCTCACCGCCGAAGCCGCGGTTATGCTGATGATACAAGCTTCAAAAGGCGCGCTGTTAGGAGAAAAGGCGCTTATAACAGGCTATGGGAGGATAGCGAAGTTTTTAGCGAAGAATCTTGCTGCGTTAGGCTGTATGGTAACAATTTCGGCAAGAAAGCCCGAAGCACGCGCGGCGGCGGCGCTTGACGGATACGAAGCGATTGACATAAACAATTTTCGCGGCGACATCGGAAAATTCGGATATATAGCGAATACCGTTCCCGCGCAGTTATTCAATGAAGAAGATTTCAAGGGCGCAGGCGCCGTATTTATTGAGCTTGCAACTCTTCCGCAGGAGCCGACGAAAACATTTTGTGAAGCAAACGGCTTAAAGTACATTTTCGCGGGAGGACTTCCCGGCAAATACTCGCCGAAAGCCGCGGGAGAATATATTGCGGATGAGATAAAATCAAGGATTATGCTTTTATAATGCGACATTCCGCGCAAACGCGCGTCCAATAAGGAACACTAAGGAGCATACATTTATGAATGACATAGAAAAACTTTCGGGACTGAAGGTGGGGTTTGCGGTATGCGGTTCTTTCTGCACGTTTGAAAAAGCGTTTTCGGCTCTTTCGGCGCTGAAAGAAGCGGGCTGCGAGCTTACGCCGATAATGTCCTTTAACGCCTACTCTCTCGACACGCGGTTTGGAACAGCGCAGGAAAACGCCGCGAAGATGTTTGAAATAACGGGAAAGACGGTGCTTCATGATATAGTTTCAACAGAGCCTATAGGTCCGAAGAAGATGTTCGATGTGCTTGTAGTCGCGCCATGCACGGCAAACACCCTCGCAAAACTTGCTGTGGGGATAACGGATTCTCCCGTATGCATGGCGGTAAAGAGCCACCTCAGAAACCAAAGACCCGTAGTTATAGCGGTGTCCACAAACGACGGGCTTTCAGCCTCGGCGAAAAATATCGGACTGCTTAGAAATTATAAAAACTATTACTTTGTTCCGCTGGCTCAGGACGATTATATCAAAAAGCCGTTTTCGCTTGTCGCGGATTTCGCAAAGATACCCGAAACAATTGTCGCCGCGCTGGACGGGAAACAGTTGCAGCCGCTTTTAGAGGCAAGAAATTAGCGCATTATGCGCTTCGCGCAAAACGCTATAAGAGGTAAGAGTTCATGCTCTTACCTCTTTTTTCTTTTATAACAAACTTGCTCTGATAAGGGAAACAACTTTTAAGTCTGAACTCTTATATCTTACTTCTAATTTCTTACTTCGGGTTGTTTTCTTTAAGGTATCGTTTAAGCAAGAACGTGCAAAAATAAGGGAACGTGTAAATGTTGTCACTGTATCCGATATTTCCGCTTGTCAGCTTGATACCGAAGCGTATATCGGGATAATGCCCCGACTCTATAAGCGTTCGCAGGGATTTTGACCGGGCGTTTGCAGACTTAACTTCCACGGGAATAAGCGAATTTGCCGTCCGCACGAAAAAATCCTCTTCAAGCGGAGAATCCTCGCGCTTGTAGTAATACAGCGAATACCCGCTTTTTACCAGCGCCTCGCCGACGATATTTTCATACAGCGCTCCCTTATAAACGCCGAGATTTTTATTCGCCCGCAGATCGTCTTGAGCTTCCTCGTCAAGCATTGCAACAAGCAGACCTGTGTCGGCAAAATACAGCTTGTACTTGTTATCGTCATAATTCCCGCCAAGCGGAAGTTCGGGAAAGTTCAGACAATGGCAGATGTTCACCATTCCTGCGTCTACAAGCCACTCAATGCACCCACGGTAATCCTTGAACCTCGCTCCCGACGCGACTTTAGAGATCTGGAACTTCTTGTTTTCTCTCGCAAGCTGGGGAGCAATTCGGTTGAATACATTGAGTATGCGAGTCTGGTCAATACCCTCGGCGTACTTTCGGATATCCTCTTTATAATCGGCGATAAGCTGACGTTGGGTTTCAAGCGAACCCTCAAACGTTCCCTTAGTTATATAATCGCTGACAACTGCGGGCATACCTCCGAGAACACAGTAATCAAGAAACATAGAACGGTATACGGAAAATTCCGTTTCACCAAGCGGCGTAATTTCCGTCATATGCTTGTAAAGTCTCTCGATAAGGTCTCCGTCATATCCCTTTGCCCACAAAAACTCCTCGAAGTCCATTGAATACATAACATAATCGCTTTTGTAACCAACGCTGTTGCTTTCGATATTTTGGTAATTTATCCCGAGCATAGAGCCGCTGCATATCACATCGAACCGCCCGTCCTGCTTGAAAAATTTAAGCGAGGTCGCAATGTCGGGGAACTTTTGCAATTCGTCAAAGAAAACAAGCGTTTTCCCCGCTATAAAGCGTTTTGACGGATCAAGAAGCGATATATTTCGGATAATGTCGTCGGTTTTGTAGCCGTCAGAGGTTATATTTTCATATTTCGGCTCTTCGACGAAATTTATCTCTATAACGCTTTCGTAATTCTTGGCGGCAAAATGACGTATTGTTTCGGTTTTGCCGACCTGCCGCGAGCCTTTTATAATAAGCGGCTTTCTGTCGGGATCTTGTTTCCACTCTCTGAGAAAAAGGTCAGCCTTTCTTGACATATACATTTCAAGCACCTCCATATATTATGATACAATTTTTTTAACGAATTGTCAAGGGTAGATCACATTTTTTTGAACGAAATTTTGTGCCTAACAACAAAAATTATAACGAATTATGTAAAAATATGGCAAAAAGCCGCACCCGAGCTTTCGCCCGGGTGTGCGTGTTTAAGTAGTTAAGAAAGGTATTATGAAAACGTCAGAAATTATCAGTGCGTTTTCTTTTTTGAAACAACAACCGCCGCGCCTGCTATGGCGAGAACACCGAGCGTTATGGGAAGTCCCGCTGCGCCTGTTTCGGGAGAGGCTGCGCCGCTGTTTGAGGAATTGCTGTCGGTTTCGGTTTCAGCGGTGCTGTTATCGGAAGTAGTTTCGCTGTCGGTGGTGTCAGTCGTTTCAGCAAGAGAGCCATCAGTTGTAACAACGTATTTGCTGAAGTGCGTTGTTTTAAACTCGATAATTCCGCCTTCAAGCACTTCTGCGTTCATATTTGTGTACTTTCCGTTATCGTCAACGTAGTAAACGTAAAGTTTTTCCTCTGATTTGAGAGTTTCCGGAACAGGAATTTGAACAGTAATCTCGGTTGTGTTCTCGTCAAGCGAAACCGCTTTTCCTTCCTTATCCTTGAACGAGATGTCAAATGTAACGTCCTTGCTGTCCTCATCAGTGTTCTCAACCTGTTCGACTGCGAGCGTTGCTTCTTTAAGAGCGCTTTCCGCAAGCTCCTGAGGAACGGAAACTGTTACTTTTGTTTCCTCATCCGAGAAGTCCGTTGAAGATGATTCTTCAGGCGGTGTACTTTCGCCGCTTTCACCGTAATGAATAGTTACGGTGTCATTGAAAATACTCCTGTACCCTATATCTATTTTAGCAAAATCTTCTTCTGTACCCTCATAGTATACGTCTTTGAGTTCCGTGCAGTTATCAAATGATGTCAAGGAAATTGACGTTATCGATTTTGGAAGGTTTATGCTTGTTAATTTTGTAGCGTTAAAAGCTTCATCACCTATGGAAGTTAAGCTGTCGGGAAGCGTTATACTTGTGAGTTTTTCGCAATTACGAAAAGCCGCTAATTCAATACTTGTCACGCCTTCGGGAATATTTACGCTTTCAAGGTTTTTACAACCGTCAAATAAATTACCAGATATAGTAGTTATTCCACTCGGAAGTTTTACACTGGTAATTTCCGTATTATCTATAAATACAGCAAAAGGTAAAATAGTCACGCCGTCGGGGACAACGACATCTCCCTTACAAGTTGTTCCGTCAATTACTATGTTGTTTACAATAACAAGCGGATTTTCTTTTTGCTTATTTTCAAGCCACGGCGTACCGATAAACGGTGTAAGAAGACCTGTTACGCTTTTAGGAATATTTATATCTGTAAGGTTTGTGCAATTCGCAAAAGCTTTCCAGCCGATATATGTAACTCCATCGGGAATGACTACGCTCTTAATGTTTGTACATTCCTGGAAAACGTGATCGCTGATCCTTGTTACGCCATCAGGAATAACAATATTTTCATCTGTACAGGTTAATCCGTCAATCAAATTGTTGTTTACTACAACAAGCGGATTTTCTTTTCTTTTATTATCAAGCCAAGGCGTTCCTTCAAACGCCAGACCGCCGATAGTATCTACACTTTCGGGAATAGTTATGCTTTCAAGACTTGTGCAATGTCTAAAAGCATACCTATCGATCAATGTCACACCCTCGGGTATATTTACGCTTGTAAGGTTCTCGCATTGTTGAAATACTGTTCGTCCAATTGTTTTTAAATTCTTGCCAAATGTAACGCTTCTGAGATTCCAACATTCAGTAAAAGCATTATTGCAAATTTCGGTCACACTGTCGCTAAAAATAACGCTTTCAATATTGTTACATCTACTAAAAGCACTCCTATTTATTATAGTTATGCCCTCGGGAATAACGATCTCAGTTTCTGTCTGACCTTTTTCCGTAAGTCCATATACAGTCGTTCCCTCAATTCGAAGGTTTCCGCTCGGGTCTACAACGTTTCCGCTTTCGTCCATTTCTATAGTCTGCGAGCTTTCCGCCATAACCGCCGGCATAACGGCGGGGCTTGCCATAAGTGCGCCTGCAAGTAAAATTGCGCTTAGCTTTTTGATTTTCATATTTCCTCCTTATTCCTTGCGGTTTGTTTTTTCGCCGCGCAATTTCCCGCAAAAACAAAAAGTGCGCAGCGTTGAAGCCGCGCACTTGTAAAAATGCAAGCTTCAATCACTGCGACGTAAATTGTTTTCGAACTCGAAAAATATATCAGAACCAAGTTATACGAAAAGCAGCATGCACTCTTACCGAGGGTAAAAGTATACACTTGGTTACTGTTTTATTCAATTTACGTCGCAAGTAAATTGTACCACAATATAAGAAAATTGTCAAGAATTATTTTCAAAATAATCACAATGTTGCTAAATGTGACATAAAAATTTTTGTCAAAAATTTTAAAAAAGTTAATGACAAAAACAAAGTTTTATGTTATAATGAATTTAAGTATTTTACATACCTTGAATTTGAATTACAAACGAAAGGAAAGAACATAATGGTATACCGAGTTTATGTTGAAAAGAAAAAGCTTTTTGCGGTAGAGAGCGCAGAGGTGCTTTCGGACCTTACGACCGCCCTCGGAATGAAGGGCGTTAAGAATGTCCGTGTTATAAACCGCTACGACGCGGAGGGACTTTCAAAAGAGGATTTTGAAAAGGCTGTGCCGACCGTGTTTTCAGAGCCGCCTGTCGATGATGTTTATTATGAACTTCCGAAGACAGAGGCTGACGAGCGTATGTTCGCGGTTGAGTTTCTGCCGGGACAGTTCGACCAGAGAGCCGACAGCGCAGGACAGTGTATACAAATGCTGTGCAAGGGCGAAAGACCCGATGTTAAATACGCTAAAATATATATCTTAAAGGGCGATATTTCCGACGAGGATTTTGCGCGGATAAAGCACTATCTTATAAACGCCGTAGAATCGCGCGAATGTGGCTTTGAAGAAAAGAAAACGCTTAAAGTCAGCTATTCTATCCCGACCGAAGTTGAAACGCTCAAAGGCTTTAACAAAAAGACCGACGCCGAGCTTGCAGAGTTTGTCACAAAATACGGTCTGGCTATGGACAATGACGACATAAAATTCTGTCAAGAATATTTCAGGAAAGAACAGCGCGACCCGACCATAACCGAAATTCGCATGATAGACACCTACTGGAGCGACCACTGCCGCCATACTACATTTGGCACAATTATAGACAAAGCAGAGATCGAGCCTAAATATATCGCCGATACATTCAACAAATATCAACTCCACAGAATAGACCTCGGCAGGCAGAACAAGCCCGTTTGCCTTATGGACATTGCGACGCTTGCCGCAAAGAAGCTGAAAAAGGACGGACTTTTAGACGACCTCGACGAGAGCGAGGAAATAAACGCCTGCTCGGTCAAAGTTAAAGTTGACGTAAACGGCAAGGAAGAAAACTGGCTGCTTATGTTCAAAAACGAAACTCATAACCACCCGACAGAGATCGAGCCTTTCGGCGGCGCGGCTACCTGCCTTGGCGGAGCTATACGCGATCCGCTTTCGGGGCGCTCTTATGTATACCAGGCTATGAGAGTTACGGGCGCAAGCGATCCGCTTTTGCCGATAGAACAGACGCTCCCGGGAAAGCTCCCGCCTAGAAAGATAACGACGACTGCGGCGGCGGGTTATTCTTCATACGGAAACCAGATAGGACTTGCGACGGGTCATGTCGCCGAAATTTATCATTCGGGATATATGGCTAAAAGAATGGAGATAGGCGCGGTAATAGGCGCTGCTCCCGAAGAAAATGTAAGGAGAGAACGTCCCGCGCCGGGAGATGTCGTTATATTGCTCGGCGGAAGAACGGGGCGCGACGGCTGCGGAGGAGCGACAGGCTCTTCAAAGGCTCATTCGGTACAGTCGCTCGAAAGCTGCGGAGCGGAAGTTCAGAAAGGTAACGCCCCCGAAGAAAGAAAGCTTCAGAGATTGTTCAGAGAACCCGAGGCAACGCGCCTTATAAAGCGCTGCAACGATTTCGGCGCGGGCGGCGTTTCGGTCGCTATAGGCGAGCTTGCGGACGGACTGGAGATCGACCTCGACAAAGTGCCGAAGAAATACGACGGTCTTGACGGAACGGAGCTTGCCATTTCCGAAAGCCAGGAGAGAATGGCTGTCGTTGTCGCAAAAAAAGACGCGAAGAAGTTTATGGCTCTGGCGGCTAAGGAAAATCTCGAAAGCACTATTGTGGCAGAGGTAAAGGCAGAACCGCGCCTTAAAATGAACTGGAACGGAAAAACGATAGTTGACGTTTCGCGCGAATTTTTGAACTCAAACGGCGCGGAAAAGCACACGACCGTTTATGTTCCGAATGTTGACGTTAAATATAACTCCGACTGGAAATACAGCGGCGTTTCGGACACGAAAGAGGGCTGGGAAAGACTTGTGAGCGACCTTAACGTCTGCTCGCAGAGAGGACTTGTACAGCGCTTTGACAGCACTATCGGCGCGGGAACGGTGCTTATGCCGTTTTCGGGGCGCTATCAGCAAACGCCCGCTCAGGCTATGGCGGCGAAGCTTCCCGTGCTTGGCGGAAAAACTACGACCGCTTCAATTATGGGCTGGGGCTTCAATCCCTCCGTTTCGCAGCAGTCGCCCTATCACGGCGCGGTGTGCGCGGTAGTTGAGAGCGTGGCGAAGGTCGTTGCGGCGGGCGGCGCGTTTGATAAATGCCGTCTTACTTTCCAGGAATATTTCGAGCGCACAAACGGAAAACCCGAACGCTGGGGAAAGCCTTTTGCGGCGCTGCTCGGCGCGTATGAAGCGCAGATAAGGCTCGGACTTCCCGCTATAGGCGGAAAGGACAGCATGAGCGGAACTTTCGAGCATATCGACGTTCCCCCGACGCTTGTTTCATTTGCTGTCTGCACGGCAAACGCAAAGGACATTATTTCTTCGGAATTTAAGATACCCTACAGCAAGATAGGCTATATTGCTCCCGAATACGACAAGAACGGTCTGCCCGATTTTGAGAGCGTAAAGACGGTGTTCAAGACCGTTGAAAAGCTCATAAAGAGCGGCAAGGCTATCTCTGTAAGAAGCGTTGCAAACGGTGGGTTGGCCGAGGCTGTCTTTAAGATGACGCTCGGAAACCACGTGGGCGCGAAGCTTGAAAAATTGTCCGAAGAAGAGCTGTTTACTCCCGTTTACGGAGCGTTCGTTCTTGAACTTGAAAACGACTTTAAGGAATCGGACGTTATCGTTATAGGCGAGACCATAGCGGATTACAAGCTGATAAGCGGCGGCACCGAACTTGATCTGACAAAACTTGAAGAAAAGTGGGACAATGTCCTTGAACCCGTTTTCAGGCAGAAAACAAACTTCCTGCCCGAAATCGAAAAGATCTCGTATAATGACGGCTGCGAGCTTCTTACAACTCACATCTCCCCGAAAATAGCAAGCCCGAAAGTTCTTATCCCCGTATTCCCCGGCACTAACTGCGAGTATGACACTGCCGCGGCATTTGAGAGATACGGCGGCACTTCGGAGATATTTGTCATAAGAAATCTTTCTGCAACCGACATTGAAGAAAGCGTAGAGCAGTTTGCAAAGCTGGCCGCAAGCGTGCAGATAATTGCAATCCCCGGAGGTTTTTCGGGAGGCGACGAGCCCGAGGGTTCTGCGAAGTTTATAAACGCGTTCTTCCGTAATCCGAAGATAACGGAAGAAGTAGAGAATATGCTCTACAAGCGCGACGGGCTTATGCTCGGCATATGCAACGGCTTCCAGGCGCTGATAAAGCTCGGTCTTGTGCCGTTCGGACATATTGTTCCCGCAACGGAAAACTCTCCCACGCTTACTTATAACAAGATAGGCCGTCACCAGTCGCAGCTTGTTTATACAAAGATAACCTCGAACAAGTCGCCGTGGCTGGCAAACTGCAAGGTCGGAGATATTCACGCAATTCCTATTTCCCACGGCGAGGGCAGGCTTGTCGCAAGCGGCGAGGCTCTCCGCAAGATGATAGACAACGGGCAGATCGCCATGCAATATGTCGATCTCAAGGGCGAGCCGACAATGAACACGCGCTATAATCCCAACGGCTCTATGTGCGCTATAGAGGGAATAATTTCTCCCGACGGGCGCGTTCTAGGAAAAATGGGACACACCGAGCGCCTTACGGACTTTGTCGCGAAGAACGTTGACGGAAACAAAGACCAGCCTATCTTTAAGAGCGGTATTGAGTATTTTAAGTGATTTGCAGCTGAAAGCTCATGGTACTAAAATACGCAGTTTGAAAGTATACAGTGACAGTTGACAGTGTACAGTAGAATGTATCCGCTTCGCGGATATGATTTAGATTGTTTTGGAATTATAAGAGCGTACAAAACCTAATAGTTTGTACGCTCTTTTCTTATCTTACATAAAGTAGGTCAGTTTCCCTAAGCCCAAATATTTTCCGTCTTTAAATTCTCCATCGCAAATATAGCCTTCGGCAAAAGTCATCTTTCCTTTGCCGTTATATTTTCCGTCCTTAAATTCGCCCTCGTATACAGTGCCGTCGGCAAAGATCATCTTCCCGTTGCCGCATTGCTTGTTTTCCTGCCATTCGCCGTCATATACGCCGCCGTTGGGACAGGTCATTTTACCTTTACCGTTATATTTTCCGTCTTTAAATTCTCCTTCGTATATATGACCGCTTGCAAAAATTAATTTTCCCACGCTGAGCTTATCTTCTTTAAATTCTCCCTCGTATATGTTGCCATTGGCACGGATCATCTTTCCGTTGCCGCTTTTCTTGTTGTCCTGCCATTCGCCGTCATATACGCCGCCGTCTGGATAGATCATTTTACCCCTGCCGTTATACTGTCCGTCCTTAAATTCTCCCTCGTATATATGACCGTTTGAAAAAACAATTTTTCCCTTTGACAGTTTGTCGTCTTTCCATTCTCCCTCGTATACGTCGCCGTTTGCCCGAACACAAGTTCCTATACCGCTTCTCATTCCGTTTTCAATTTCGCCCTCGTATACATCGCCGTTCTGATACGTTATTTTATCGGTTTTGCGATTATCTTCGGATACATTGCCGCCCGCAGAGTAAAGAGCGTCTTCTTTGTTATTGCAAGCATCGGTTTCCGAGCCGTGGCTTATAAATTCGTCCTCCATAATAAATTGTTCCTTTCCGGGATAATAACTGTTATTATCAGAGAGCTTAAGGGTATTCCCACATTATCCCGCAGAATGTCATACTATAGTTCTTATTTTTATTGTACAATATTATAGAGTAAATTTCAAGCGGATTTTCCGCATTTCGGAATTTTAGAATTGCAGCATAAAAAACATCCGCCCTTTTGCAAGGACGGATATTTGAATTTTCGATAATTCGTATTGAAGAAATTATCTCTTCGAGAACTGCGGAGCGCGTCTTGCCGCTTTGAGTCCGTACTTCTTTCTTTCCTTCATTCTCGGGTCGCGAGTGAGGAAGCCCGCTTTCTTGAGTACAGGACGAAGCTCGTCGCTGTACTGGAGAAGCGCTCTCGAAAGTCCGTGACGGATAGCGCCCGCCTGACCCGTAACGCCGCCGCCCGCAACAGTGCAGACTATGTCAAATTTTCCAACGGTGTCAGTAAGCGTAAGGGGCTGGCGAACTATAAGCTTTAATGTGTCAAGACCGAAATAGTCGTCGATGTCTCTGTTGTTTATGGTTATCTTGCCGCTTCCGATATAAACTCTTACGCGCGCAACAGAGTGCTTTCTTCTGCCCGTTCCGTAGTAATAAGGTTTAGATTCGTACATTCAAAAGCCCTCCTTAAAATTTGTACTCAACGGGCTTCTGAGCCGCGTTGTTATGCTCTGCGCCCGCATAGCAGCGAAGTCTCGTCAGAGCCTTTCTTCCGATAGTAGTATCGGGAACCATTCCGTTTACCGCAAGCGTCATAGCCTTGCAGGGGTTTGTTTTCATGAGCTTGTCATAGCTTACCTCTTTGAGGTGGCCGATATAGCCCGTGTGCCATCTGTAGAACTTTTTCTCGAGCTTCTTTCCCGTGAGGACCGCTTTAGCGCAGTTTACGATAATAACATGATCGCCGCAGTCGCAGTGAGGCGCAAAGGTCGGTTTGTGCTTTCCTCTGAGCAGATGAGCAGCAGTAGCCGCAACTCTTCCGAGCGGCTTGTCGGCAGCGTCGAGAATGTACCAGCTGCGCTCAACTGTCTTTGCGTTAGGCATATAAGTTGACATTTATTTTCCTCCTGTAAAGATTTTAAAATTTAATTTGCAACATTTGTTATTATAGCGCCTTTTTCTCCGTTTGTCAAGTAGTTTTTCACGCAATTTTAAAATATATCGCGTTTTCTTTATGTTTCTCTTTATTTCTCTCTGTTTTTCTCAATTTCTCTTAATTCATTTCATTTTTTGCAATATTATGATTTAGTGAGCATATCACTAAAATTCAAAGAAATAGTCAGCATTTAAGCGTTATTTTTGTTTTTTGACAATATTAAGCGTTGACAAAATAAAATAACAGTGCTAAAATAAAATCAAACAATTGAACAGATGTTCAATTGAACAAATTTTTAAGAGGTTTTATGAAGAACGAAATTATAAACGAGCTTCCGTCTTGTGAGCTTATACACGCCCACCCTACGGAAATTGAAACTATCCGAAAGAAAATGCCCGACGACGACACGCTTATTGACCTTGCGGAGCTTTTTAAGGTATTCGGCGACAGCACGCGCATAAAGATATTAAGCGCGCTCTCGGAAAAAGAGCTTTGCGTCTGCGACCTGTCGACCGCCGTCGGAATGTCGAGCAGCGCTGTTTCACATCAGCTGAAGATACTGAAAAACGCCGAGCTTGTAAGCTTTCGCCGCGACGGAAAAACCGTGTTCTACTTCCTAGCAGACGACCATGTTAATACAATATTGAAGCAAGGACTTGAACACGTCAACGAATAAAGGGGCGTATGATATGAATTTCTGGGACAATATCGCAGGATTTTACGACTTAGCCGAGGCTGTAAATGGCAAGGTCTACAGTCAAATGCTCTCAACAACGGCGCGGCTTGTGCCAAAGGGCGCGAGGGTCCTTGACTGTGCGGCGGGTACGGGCGCGCTGTCGTTTGCGGCGGCTAAAAAAGCAAAGAGCGTTCTCTGCACGGATTTATCCAAAAATATGCTCAAAACAGCTAAAATAAAGGCAAAGGCAATGAACGTTAAAAACGTTTCATTTGACGTAAGGAATATTTTCGACATTAAAGACCCCAATGATACTTATGATATAGTTATTGCGGGAAATGTGCTTCATCTTCTTGAAAATCCCGAAGTCGCGGTCAAAGAAATGTACAGGGTATTAAAGCCGAACGGAAAACTGCTTTTGCCGACATTTGCTACAAAGGACAAGGGAAAAACGCTTTTAAAGCTGTATAGGCTTTTGGGATATAAACCCCAATCGGAATATTCTCCCGACGAATTTAAAACAATGCTTAAAAACTGCGGTCACGGCAGGTTAAGAACAAAGCTTATAGACGGGCTTGTTCCCTGCTGTTATGCGGTTATTGTAAAAGAGTAATTTTTTGAGAAAGGAATTTGCACCATGAAAAAGACATTTAAGCTTATCGACCTTGACTGCGCTAACTGCGCGGCAAAAATGGAAACGGCGATAAAGAAGATCGACGGCGTAAATAACGCAACCGTCAGCTTTATGACCCAAAAAATGACGATAGAAGCCGACGACGATAAATTTGACGAGATAGTGAAAAAGGCTGTCGAGTGCATTAAAAAAGTTGAACCCGACTGTACGGTCGTATTAAAATGAGCAGGAAACAGAAAAAACTGCTGACAAGAATTATTGTCGCGGCGGTTTTATTCGCGGGCGGGCTGTTCTTGCCGCATGACTGCGAAACATTCTCGGTTGTATGGTTTATAAGGCTCGGAGTTTTCCTCGCGGCTTATATTACCGCGGGCTGGGACGTTTTATGGAAAGCTGTCAGAAACATAGCCCACGGGCAGGTGTTTGACGAAAACTTTCTTATGGCTATAGCTTCAATCGGCGCAATGATAATCGGAGAATATTCAGAGGGCGCGGCCGTTATGATATTCTACCAGGTGGGAGAATTGTTCCAGGGGCTTGCCGTGGGAAAATCGCGGAAGTCTATTTCCGATATGATGGACATAAATCCCGAAAGCGCAAATGTAGAGCGCAACGGCGAAGTTATCGAAGTTGAGCCGGACGAAGTTGAGGTTGGAGAAACCATTGTCATAAAGCCGGGTGAAAAAGTGCCGCTGGACGGCGTTGTCATTTTCGGTTCAAGCGGGCTGAATACCGCCGCGCTGACAGGCGAGAGCGCCCTAAGAGACGTAACCGAAGGCGACGAGATTTTCAGCGGCTCGGTCAATACAAACGGACTTCTGAAAGTAAGAGTTTCAAAGCCTTACAGCGACTCAACGGTGACAAAGATCCTTGAGCTTGTGGAAAACTCATCTGAGAACAAAGCTAAGACCGAGAGCTTTATAACGCGCTTTGCTAGGGTGTATACGCCGATCGTCGTTATTTCGGCGGTATTGCTTGCGGTTATTCCTCCGCTGTTTATGGGAAATTGGAGCGACTGGATATACAGAGCGCTTACGTTTCTGGTGGTGAGCTGTCCGTGCGCGCTGGTGATTTCCGTTCCGCTGTCCTATTTCGGCGGGATAGGCGCAGCGGCGAGACACGGCATAATGATAAAAGGCGCAAACTATCTCGAAGGACTTGCAAAAGCGAAGATATTTGTTTTTGACAAGACGGGGACGCTTACAAAAGGGAGCTTTTCGGTGTCGGAAATTAAGCCCGACAAGGCTCTTGGATTGACGGAAGTTGAACTGCTGAACTTATGCGCGGCGGCTGAAAGAATATCGAACCACCCTATAGCGCGGTCTATTGTAAACGCCGCGGAAAGTGAAAATATACCCAAAGCCGAAAGCGCGGAAGAAATCGCGGGCTTCGGCGTTCGGGCAATAATAAACGGCAAAGAGATACTCGCGGGCAACGCGCGGTTTATGAAAAAAGAGGGCATCTTCAAAGAAGAGCCGAGGTCTTCGGGTACGGTCGTTTTCTGCGCCTGCGGCGGGAAATACGCGGGAAGCATAACAGTAAGCGATACGCCGAAAGATAACGCGAAAGAAGCGCTTTCGGAGCTTTCAGCAAGAAAGATAATGCTTACGGGCGACAGAAAGGAAGCCGCAGAGGATATTGCGCAAAAACTCGGGATAGACGAGGTCAGAGCGCAGCTTTTGCCCGACGGAAAAGTAAAGGCTGTAGAGGAGATATTTGCAGACAAGCCGAAAGACAGCGCGCTTGTTTTTGTTGGCGACGGAATGAATGACGCGCCGTCGCTTGCGAGAGCGGACATAGGGATAGCGATGGGCGCGCTCGGCTCGGACGCGGCGATAGAAGCGGCGGACGTTGTGCTTATGAACGACAATATGAACTGTATTCCGCTTTCGGTGAAGATAGCGGCAAAGACACGCAGGATAGTGACGGAGAACATTGTTTTCGCGCTTGCGGTCAAAGTGGGAGTTCTGGTGCTGTCGGCGCTGGGATTTGCGAATATGTGGGCGGCAGTTTTTGCGGACGTGGGTGTTTCGGTTATTGCGATATTGAATGCAATGAGAACAATGCGCATCTAGAGGCTAGAAATTAGAGGCAAGAGGCTAGAAGCTGTTTTGAGCGGCAAGCAACGTTTAAAATCAAAACCGCCAAACGGGCGGCGCACGAAAGTTTTTTGAAAGGGAAGTCCAGAGGGGAAAAATTTTTTTCAAAAAATTTTTCCCCTCTGGCAGGGGCGCGGGGGCAGCGCCCCCGCAAACGCTCAAAAGGCGCTAAAGGGTGCGGGGAAAACAAGAGTTTTCCCCGCATTGCCGTTTCAAATGCTTGCATTTGAAACGGCAATCTTACAAAGATGTTTTGAGCGTAAAACAACCTACAGTATGAAATAACTTTTGAGCGGAAAAGAATTTCGCTAAGGTTATCAAAAGTGATAAATGAGCGAACCTATTTCCCGCTTTTCGTTTGGGAATTTAAATCACCGCGATTTGCTTATGTATTCAAGGCAATCAACGATTTCAGCGTCATTTTCCCCGTGAGCTTTGAGCCATTCGATCAATGCGGCAATTACGTCTGGTTGCATTTCCTCGTTCATTTCTTCATTCATTTCTTCGTTCATTTTCTCACTTCCTTTCATAGTGGGCTTTCTTATGCTTCATTATATCACAAACCTTGTGATTAATCAAGTCTATTTTAATTCAAATAACTTAAATTTTATGACAATGCATAACATGACAGGGGGAGCCTATGGATAGGCTCCCCCTCAGCTTGTATAAAAACCTATTTGTGGTTCTTTCTTTTCTAACATAGTTTGTCTAAATTGCGCGCTCTCGCCCTATCCCCCTAACCCCCTTCCCCGAAGGGGAAGGGGGAAAATGCGGGGCGCTGGCGCGCCCCGCGCCCCGCTTTGCGGGGACTCCGTCCCCGCAACCCCTGTTGACAGTGTACTCATTGTCTGCCTTTGGTGAATAACCATACAACGCTGATTAGGCTTTATATACAGTCTGAGGGGGAGCCTATGGATAGGCTCCCCCTTTTGCTTATGCCGTGATGTGTGTTAAAGCTTATCTGCTTCTAGATCTCTTCTTTGCAAGAATTACCGTGAGGCAGCCAGACAGCGCGATAAGTACGGCTATTGCCGACGTATCAAAGCCTGTTTCGGGTGACTTTCCGGGATCTTCGCTCGGAGTTTGCTCGGGCTGCTGTTCGGGTTGTTTCTCGGGTTCTGTTTCGGGCAATACCGCGCGTATCTTCGCTTCGTATTCTGCGCCGATATTTGCGATTTCGTCATAGAGCGCCGCTACAGCGTCCATGTCGCTTATAAATGCGAACTCGGTTTCTACGCCGAGCAGAGCGTTTTCAGCCTCTTCCTGAAGCTTTTCGATAGCCGCCGTAAGCTCGCTAAGATCTGTTCCGTCCTTCTCCTCAAGAGCCTTTATGGCGTCTATAGTTTCATCTGCCGCCGAATTTATGCCGTACATTGCGTTTGACTGGAACAACGCGAATATTGTTGAGTCATACATATCCTGGAGTTTTTCGCCGTAATAATTCATCTTTTCAACTTCGTCGTCTGTTCCGACCGCCAATTTCATTCCTACACTTGCTATCGCTGTTGCAAACTTGAGATAATTTCTTAATTCTTCGAACTGTTCCTGGTTTATATAAGTACACTTCGGGCCAAATTCTTTTATTGCCGCGTCATATTCTTCGAGCGCATACTTATCTACCCACAAGAACACGTCCTTGCGCCAGAGATCGTCTGATTTATCCTCGATCTCGCCCAAAAGCTCGTCTGTTTTCTCCCAATTTAAAACGTCGTTTTCGGCTATTATCTTTTGAACAGCGGCGTAGTTATCCTCTATCAGCTTTGAAACTTCCGCTTTCTCTTCTTCTGTTACATAGTCGAGTCCTTCTACGGTTGCTTTTGCGTTTCTTACAATGCTGGTCGCAAGCGGCTTTGTATAAGCGAGATTTACAGTACCCTCGTACTTCTTGATGTTCTCTTTTATCTCAGCCTTTGTCTTTGTCGCAATTTCATCTCTTACAGACTTTATCGCTTCTTTGACATCTTTCTTATACTGGGCTCTTTCTTCATCGGTGAGCATTGTAAAGTTATCGATATCCTCTGCATACTGCTTTTCTACTCCAACAAGAAATGCTTCGAGGTATTCTGCGGAAACATCAGTTCTGAAATTATCCACTACTTCGATATACGCGTCCATGACCTCAACCGCAATATTGCCCTTTACTACCGTATCCTCATCATCAAGAGCGTCTACAGTCTTTTCCGCTTCGGCTTTGAGGGCTTCAATAGCTGCCTTCATGTCGCTGCGGTCCTTGCCGTCTATCTCTTCGGCTTCTTTAATTATGTCGGTTACATTCTGTGTGACCTCGGAGATTCTTGCCTTTGCACAAAGCGTGTTGAGTTCTGCCCATTCGCTAAGTATACCGTTTATGGTATCGTCATACAGTTTTATCTGTTCATCAAGATTCGTCGAAGTTTCATACTCTTTGAGCAAATCGTCGAGCTTTGTGATTATGTCATTCAGAACTTCATCAACCTTGCCCTCGGGCGCATACTCAAACCACTCGGGGTTGTCGTCTACGGCTTTTTGGAAATAGTCCTTATACTCCGCAGCCTGGTCTTTAACTATGTCCTTGTTTGCCTCAACAAGGGCTTTGTCTATATCATCAAACGCCGCGTCAAGTATTTCAAAAGATTTGTCAATGATTCCTTCCGCCGGTAAATTTTTGATATTTTCCAATGCGTCGCGCTCGATACCCTCAAGCTTCTTTATCAATGCGTCCGCTTCTTCCCTTGTCAGAGTACCATCTTTTACATGATCCTCGGTTTCGGCTTTGTAATATTCAACTGTGTCATTCAAAGCCGCTACTTCGTACATTATTTCTGCGCCGTCTACAAACTCATCATAAAGCTCGCCTATTTCCTCATAAGTATTATAATCAGCAAGCTTTTCTAAAGCGAAATCTCTGAGATACTCCGTACGGGTTATTGCCAGCTCTGCTACATCTTCCTTGCAATAAGTAAGATATTCGTTTATATCGCTTATGTTTCTCGCAGCATAGTCCTCTATTTGCTGAGCAACTTCCGCTCTGTACTCTTCTATGCTGAGAGCGGTAAAGCCGAATGTATAATAGCCCTCTCTGGTCGTAACGGTGCCCGAGCCGGAATAGTTGTTTACATAAACAGGCTTATTAACGTTTTTTGCCTCCTTGAGCCAGATAGTGTGCGCGCCTTTTTCAAGCTCGAGAACTATCTCGCCGTTTTCATTTGTCGTTACCGTAATGCCTTCCTCGCCGTCAATGCTTATCATAAAATCGGTATCGGGAATAGCAGTTTTGTCTTCAAGCTGTACGGGGATAGTAACAGTATATGTCTCGGGAGATTGGTCGTTTGCTATGATTATGCGAGGCTCGGTAATCTCATAATTGAGCCTGCCGCTTTTCAGGTTAGCCAGAATGTAGTCCATAACTATCTGGTCTTCGCCGCCAAGCTCGCCGACCTTTGTTCCGTCTTTAATGCCGTTAAATGTGCCGACATAGTTGTTTGTTGCAAGAAGGAGCTTTGTCTCGTTGTCATTGAGGTCGAGCTTCGTTCCGTCAGCAAGCGTTATGTCTACGACCTTTTCGCCTGTCGCTCCTGCGGGATCATATGAATAGCTAAAGCCGCCCGCCTGTAAAAAGCTGCCGCTTACGCTTTTTCTTACGAGCATACCCGTTTCGTCCTGTCCTGTCATTTTAAGACCAATTTCAAGAGCCTTGCGGAGCATTTGGGGAGTAACTTCGTATACCTCTACCATATTTCCGTGGTTAAAGGCATTCAGAACGTCGCCGCGCGTTACTGTTCCCGCGGGGAGCGTCTGACCTATGCCGCCGCCGTTTTCAACGGCAATAACGGGAAGGTCAATTCCGTTGTTCTCTGCAAATTCTCTTGCATATTCTGCGAAAGCGTCGGTAACGAAATCGCCGTACGCCGTTTCAACAATACGCGACTCCGCATAGTCCCAGCAGATATAATCGCCCCAGAGAGGAATGTCGTTTACGCAAAGTTTCTCGTCGAGAATTTTCTTCTGCTCGGACTGTATACCATTAAGCACATTTTCTACTTCGGCTTTCTTTGCTGTGCCGTTTTCATTGAGGGAATATTCGTCTGCCTCAGCCTTGTTGAGTACCTTGCAAGCAGCGGAAGCGCTGTTTGCGCCAAAGGTAATTTCAACCATTCCGATGCTCGTAAACTGCGTTCCTGTCTGAACAACGGGGATAGAAACGCCGTTTTTTGTATATGTATTTTGTTCTACGGTGTGGCTGTGACCGTCGATCACTGCCGTTATTTCTTTAAGCTCGTCTTCCGAAAGACCGTTGAGCAGATCTTTGCTCGTGCAGCTTACTGCAGCCTCGCTGTCGCCGAGGTGGGTGATAAGAACGATAGCGTCGGTCTTATCTTTAAGCTTCGCTATCTCGTCTTTCGCCGCTTGTATCTCGTCGCCGAAAGTAACGCCCGTGAGTTTCGCGGGGTTTGTAGAAGTCGCGGTGTTCTTTGTGGTTATGCCGACAAAGCCTATCTTCTTGCCGCCCGCTTCTATGACCGCGCTGCTTTCAAGAAGCGTCGCCCCGTCTTTCATTACGTTTGCGCTCAGTATCGGGAACTCCGCCGTTGCTTCAAGCTTTTTGAGCTGATCCGTTCCGAAATCGAACTCATGGTTTCCCGCCGCCATAACGTCATAGCCCGCGGCGTTCATCATCTTTATAACGTCCTCGCCCTGTGAAATTGTCGCAAAGGACGCTCCCTGCACTGCGTCGCCCGCGTCTACCAGAAGCGAGTTTGTTGTCGACGCTTTCATTGCGGCAGCCTGCGCCATACCTATGGATCCTTCGTCTTTGTCGTCAGCAGCGACAACGCCGTGAATGTCGTTTGTCGTAAAAATAGTGACCGTTTCGGTATCAGCCGCGAATGCCCCCGCAGGAAGCAATGAAAAGACCATTGCCACGGACACCAGCATCGACAATACTTTTTCTTTCAGTTTCATACTTTCTCCTTTTTTCATGATGAAATTCGCGCGTTGAAATTAAAAACGTGCATTTTCCCTGCAAAGGAAACTACTGCCTGCCTCACCACCTTACATCGAATTTACAATTGCATTATACCACAAACTGTTTTATTTTGCAATAAGACAATCATAAAATTACATATTTTTCATAATTTCGCTGAGAACTTTTCTTGTTTTATCGAAAATATTTCCGCCCGCGACTTTGTCGAGGTCGTCGTCGGAAAGTTCGCCGCTTGCGTTTAGCTCGGCGAAAAGCTCCTTTGCCTTTTCCTCGTCAAGCTCAATTCCGTTTTCTTTTGCAAGAGCGAGAACGTCCTCTGCGGACTTTGCTTCTTTGAGCTTTGCTATAAGTTCTTCTTTGTTCATATGTTTAAGCTCCTTTCATGAGATGATACTCGGCTCTTTAAAAGAAGCCGCCGAAAAATTCGAGAAATTTGTCAAAAATGTTCCCGCCCGCGACTTTTTCGAGGTCGTCGTCCGAAAGCTCGCCGCTTGCGTTAAGCTGACTAAAAAGCTCTTTAGCCTTATCTTCACTAAGTTCAATTCCGTTTTCTTTCGCAAGAGCAAGAATTTCATCTGCGGACTTTGCTTCTTTGAGCTTTGCAATAAATTCTTCTTTGTTCATATGTTTAAGCTCCTTTGTTATTGTTTGAATACCCAATCTAAATACTGCCGCATATTTGGACCAAGCTCATATCCGCCTGCGACCTTGTCAAGATCATCGTCGGAAATCTCGCCGCTTGCGTTAAGCTCGGCGAAAAGTTCTTTTGCCTTTTCCTCGTCAAGTTCAATTCCGCTTTCCTTTGCAAGAGCGAGAACGTCCTCTACGGACTTTGCTTCTTTGAGCTTTGCTATAAATTCTTCTTTGTTCATCTGTTCGGGCTCCTTGTTTAATCCTTGGGGTGGTCCTTGCGGTACTGCTCCATGGCTTCTAAAAAACTGCCCACGATCTCTTCGCGGCTTATAACGACCCCGTATTCCTCGCCGCCCGCGACTTTATCAAGTTCTTCATCAGAAAGTTCGCCGTTTTTATTCAACTCGTCCTTGTCCATAATACCTCCGCTTTTGGGGGTCTGCTTCGGATATGTGCCGTCCGAAGCAGACCATGCCGATGTGAGCCTATTATCTGCCGAATAAGCTGCCTACCCAATGCTTTATCGTGTCAACTATTCCGCCGCCCGCTACTGCTTCAAGCTCGTCGTCGGAAAGCTCGCCGGTCTGGTTGCTTATCATTTTAAACAACTCCTCAGCCTTGTCGTCAGCAAGCTCCAGCCCACATTCTTTTGCGATAGCCTTTATTTCGTCTACCGACTTCGCGTCCTTGACCTTGTTTACAAATTCTTCCATAGCAACTTCTCCTTTTAAAATTTATTTGAAACGCACCTGCGTGGTTTCATACATTTAAGTTATACAGCCAAAAATCTGTTTATTGATACAGCTTGTTTTTATATTCTCATTTTCGGGCATGCAAGATCCTGCTCCGCGCCGCCCGAAACTTCAATTCCCGCGGCTTTAAGCTCTTTTATAAACGCCTCGGAGAGCGAGTTCCCCGCAAAATCCTGCATAATATTCATAAAGAACTTTCCGTTCACCGCATTCACTTCTGCAATTACATGACTTCCCGACGGGTCAACGTATGTTCTCACCGACTTTATATAAGGCTCAAGAGCGCCGAGGGTGTTCATTCTTACATAGCTTAAAGTAAGGTTTACCTGCCTTAAATTCTCCTTAGACGCTGCTCTGAAAGCCTCGCGTATCTTTTCGAGATCGCCGAGGGCAAGTATCTTCCTTTCGTTGTAAAGTTTCCTTTGCAACGCGCTTTGCATATATTCGTCGGTCGACTGATAAGCCGCCATCTGACGGCAGACGCCGTTCAGCTTTTCGGGAGTTAATTCGCGCATTTCGTCTGTGTAATTTAATGCGATAACGCCCGTGATGTTGTTATGCGCAAGGGGCTTTTTCAAAAACGCGCGGTAGTTTTTCATAAGCACTATTCTGAACGGCGCGTCTAATTTTTCGCATATCCCGAACGTTGCTTTCGCGAACATATTTGCGAGCATAATTGCGGGGGTAGCGCCGTTTTTCTTGCAATAGTCCACAAACTCCGCTTCCGAAAACTCTATTTCAAAAACGGTCTGCCTGCCTGTGTCTATATCCATTATCCTATCCCATGTAACCGCAGAGGGCATATCGGGCTTTTTCGCATTGTCCTGCTGTTCCTCGGGGGTTTTAATATCAAGATAAGGATCTCTTCTCTCCTCGTCAGAAACGGGCGTTTCTGCCGTGCGGATATTGTCGGCGGGGAGAGAGGTCTTATATTCTTCGGTTATGTAATAATAGAGCGTTGTTTTTATAAGCTCCATAATTCCCGTAGCGTCGGTTATGGAATGTATCATGTCGAAATATACCGTATCTCCGAAATAGTTTACGGCGAGAGCATGAAAGTTCGATTCTTCGGAAAGAAGCGTAACGGGCTCGGAGCCGTGTGTAATAACGATAGGCTCATTATTCGGAACGACCGAATGTAAAAGCTCGTCTTTCAAAACAAATTTCACCGAAAAATAATCATAACGTTTTATCGCAATGTCCACGGCTTTTCTCAGCGCCTTTTCATCTACCGCGTCAATAAGTTTTACAGCTATTCTGACAGTGTGGCGGCAGTTGTCTGTAGAGCGATAAAAGCCCGATATTCCGGAGGGGTTGTTTTTCATATGAGGTTATCCTTTCAAAAGTTTCATTCAAAAAGCCCCGTCTTTTCCAAAAGCTTTCTCAGCTTTTTAAGGGCAGTATATTGCAGAAAACGGACGTTCGCATAACTAAGTCCTATCTTTTCAGCGGTCTCTTTCGCGGAATAACCGCCGTAAAACCGAAGCACGATTATCTTACGCTCGCGTTCGGGGAGCTGTTCGAGAGCGTCTGCGAGGGCTTCGAGCGTTTCCTCGGAAAGCGGTTTTTCCTCCTGCGATAAAAGCCGAAGTTCATCGTTATCCGCCGAAAGCGGCTCTTTTTCTAGGCTTCTGTAGTAGTCAATGACGGCGTTTCGCGTTATGGCATAGAGCCAGGTGCTTACGGCGGCGCGTTCGGGGTCGTAGCTTTCCAAAGCAGATATGGCGTTTAAAAACACCTGCTGTACAATATCCGCGCGGTCGTGTTCGTTTTTGACATGAGAACATATGTAGCGCTCGACCTTTTCGCGGTAGGCATTATAGAGTTCTTCGGGAGTTATCTTCATTTCTTCGGATCGCTCTTTCTTATGTCCGTTTCACCTGCGGCGTTTATATCAAGCTCGCTGTCCTCAAGCAGAACGCCGCCGTCTTCGCAGTCGGCTATTATTTTATCGAGGCGCTTGTTTGAGGCGAAACGCTGAAAGTCAAACAGCCTGCGAATAATATCTTCGTTCTTATCCATATTTACTCCAAACGGCAGAGCCTGTTTTAAAGGCAACTGTTCTTTATCTTGCGTTTCACTTATTTATACGGGGAAAATTCTTTTTTGTTAGAAGCTGTAGAAAAATTTTTCAGAAGGCAGTCGTCTGTCCCACATATTCCGTATCGTCAAGACGCTGGCGCGCGACAAGCTCCGCGAACTTGCCGTTTTTTTCAATCAGTTCATTATAAGAACCATCCTCGACAATTTTCCCTTTTTCGAGATATATTATCCTGTCGCACTGTTTAATGGTAGAGAGCCTGTGCGCTATGACAATTCTCGTGCATTTAAGCCTGTCGAGCGACTGTGAAACGGTTTTCTGGGTGATGTTGTCGAGAGCGCTTGTAGCTTCGTCAAACATAAGTATCTTCGGCTTCGGCGCAATAGCTCTCGCTATCATAAGGCGCTGGCGCTGACCGCCCGAAACTCCGCCGCTTCCCTCGGAAATGAGGGTGTTCATGCCCATAGGCATACGGCGTATGTCCTCGGCTATGCCCGAAAGCTCCGCCGCCTCCCATGCGTCGTCTAAAGTTAGCCACGGCGCGGAAATGGTTATGTTTGAAAAGATGTCGCCCTGAAAGAGCTTTCCGTTCTGCATGACAGTTCCTATTCTGCGCCTGAGGGATTTCAGGTCAATGCCCGCTATGTCCTTTCCGTCGTAATAAATCGCGCCTTTCTGCGGCGTTTCAAATCCCAGCATAAGCCGCATGAGCGTGGATTTTCCGCAGCCCGTCGTGCCTACAATCGCCACATACTGCCCGGGACGTATCTTCAGCGACAAGTCGTCCACAACGTTCGGCATATTTTCGTTATAGCGGAAGGAAACGTTGTTAAGCTCTATTCCGCCCGAAAGACGCGTTATGACCTGCTTGCCCTCGGAAACTTCGGGAACTGCCTCTAAAATAGGCTTTGAAAGATCAAGAACGGGCTTTATGTTCGCGGCAGTCAGAGCAATGTCCGCGAGAGCCACAAACGCTCCCGAAACAAGACCGTATGCGGTGTTGAACGCATAATAATCCGCGACCGAAACGCCGCTCGAAACAGCAAGATAATACATAGCAAACGTTCCCGCAAGGGTTATAAAGGTCGTTATGACCTTGTTGTATTTGATTATTGCGGGAGGGTTATAGGTGACTTTCGACTGTTCGGCATATAGCTTTCCCCATCTCGCGAAAGCGCGTTTTTCCGCGCCCGAAAGCTTTATTTTCTGAACGCCCGTAATGAGCGAATAGCTCATGCCGCTTTCCTTTGCGCAAAGTTCAAGCCTTTTTTTTGAAACTTTCATCTGCGCCAGCGCCGTAATAAACGAAACAACAATCGTTATCGCCACAACAACCAGCGCGGGAACGACCAGCGCGGGCGCAAAGTCGAATATCTGCGTTATGTAAATAAGCGAGAACACCGAAGAAAGTCCCGTGGATAAAACGGTGTCGACTATCATCGTGCAGAGCATATTTATATACTGCGTTCTTGTATAAAGGTCGCCCGAACTGTAGTCTTTAAAGAACGCCGCAGGAAGCGAAAGAACTCTCGCCATTGCCGCCGCCTGAACTGTAACGTCCATTTTCGTCCTTATCCTCGCGATTATGAGGTTTTTTACCGCGCCGAAAAGCGCCGTCGAAATTGTAAGGCATAGCAAGAACACCGCTATTGAGCCGAGCAATGTCAGATCTCCGCTTTCCACTACCGCGCCGAACAAAAGCTGATTTAATTTCGGAGCGAACATTCCGATAAGCGTTACAATAAGCGTAGCAACCGCCGCAAGCGCATAATCCGCGGGAGAAAGTATCTCGGCAATATATCTCATAAGCGAGCCTATCGTCATCTTTTTCAGCGGAAACGGCTTGTAAAAAGCGACGGCTTCTCTTTCAAAAAGATCCTCGTTCTTTTTGGAAACTCTGACGCTCTTTCCCGTTTCAATATCAAGGAACGAATACCCCGAAAATCCTTTCGGAACAAGAGCAACTACCGTTCCGTCCGATTTTCTGACGCCGAGCATTGCGCCCATTGCGTCCTTATACCAGCCTTTTTCAAGCTCTACGGTTCTTCTCATTATTCCGTGCGGGCGCATGAGAAACTCGAGCCGCTCGTTCATGTCCTTTATTTCGTCGGGAACGTCGCGCGTTTTAACATGATAAAACCTTAATATCTCGTCTATGGCGTCCTTTGCTCGGCTCTGCTCGTCGCCGAGAGCGGCGGAAACGCGCGCGCCCGTGACCGAGTCGGAAATTCCCAGAAACGCTTCTTCAAAAATGTTTTGGTCATGCTCGTTGCGCTGTTTTATCTGTTCGTCAAACCAGCCCATATATACCCTTTCTTTATTCATTGGAAACGAGCTGCGTATAGTAGCCGTTCTTTGCATATAATTCCTCATGAGTTCCGCGCTCAACGACTTTTCCGTGATCCATGACTATAATTTCGTCGCAGTCGCGTATGGTCGATAATCTATGAGCAACGACAATGCAGGTTATCCCTCTGTCCTTTATCGAGCGCACAACGTCGTATTCCGTCTTTGCGTCAAGCGCGCTCGTCGCTTCGTCAAGTATGATTATTGTAGGGTCTTGCGCCAATACTCTCGCAATTTCAATGCGCTGGCGCTGACCGCCCGAGAAGTCTTTTCCGCCCTCGGTTATCATATAGCTGTAGCCGCCGTCGCGCTTCATGATGTCCTCGTGGAGCTGCGCGTCCTTTGCGGCAAGTATCATTTCAAAATCTTCTATGGAAGAGTCCCACATCTTTATATTGTTGCGAATGGTGTCCTCAAACAGGATTATGTCTTGGTCGACTACCGCGAGAGAACCCGTAAAGACGCTTCTGTCAATGTCCTTCATCGGCTTTCCGTCAAAGAGTATCTCTCCGCTCCAGGGTTGGTATAATCCCGAAATAAGCTTTGAAAGCGTGGATTTTCCGCAGCCCGAGCCGCCTACGAATGCAACACGGCTTCCCGGCTTCAGCGAAAGGCTGAAGTTTTCAATAAGCGGTTCGCCGAGGCGAGAATATCCGAAAGTAACGTTTTTCATTTCAAGCGCGCCCGACAGCTTGTCGTATTCCGCGTCTTCCTTTATGCCGCCGTCGTTTTCATAATTCACGTCCGTAGGATATTCCATAACGTCCTCAATGCGCTCCATTTGTGTGCGCATTTCCTGGATAGTTTCGCCCGCGGTTATAAGCGTCATTGCGGGCTGGGTAAACGCCGCGAGAAATCCCTGAAACGCCATAACCATACCGACGGTAAACTGTCCATTTATCGTAAAGAAAACGCCGAGGATAAGGACTACGGTATTTGTAAGCTGAGTCACAAGACCCGGTATCATTCCGAGATATTCGTTGAGCTTTGCGAATTTTATCTGCTGGGTATTTACGCTTGCCTGATACCCCGACCATTTTTCATAATAGCCGTTTTCCGCGCCGCTCGACTTTATGGTTTCTATCATCTCGATTCCCGCGACGGTAGAGCCCGCGAGTTTCGCCTCGTCGCGCATCTGAACGCGCGTTATGTTCACGCGCTTTTTGGAAATAACGTGCGAAAGAATTAAATTCAGCATTATCGAAGCCACGCCTATAAGCGTTAAAAACCAGCTGTACTGTATCATTACCACGAGGTAGAAAATGAGCATAGCCGCGTTTAATACAAGCGGAGCGAACGTGTTTACAAAATTCTTCGCTATCTCGGAGTTTGCTCCCTGGCGCTGCTGTATATCGCCCGCCATACGCTGGGAGAAAAACTCCATGGGCATTCTTAATATCTTCCAGATAAAATTAGTGTCGCCGACAACGGCGAGCTTTCCCTCTATCTTGAACTTCGTTCTTGCCTCAACAAAAGCTACGATTATCTGTACTAAAGAAACCGCCGCTAAAATTCCCAGAAAAGGATAGAACCATTCGGGGTCTTCTTTTGTCAGAAGCCTGTCGAGGAATATCCTCGAAAACGCGGGCTGGATAATTCCTATGAGAGACGTTATAACGGTCGTCAGTACAACGAACGCCACCGCCGAGCCTGCTCCCGTAAGGCGCTTTGCGGCAAACGACAAGACGCTTTTCGGCTTTCCGCCCGGCTTGAAACTTTCTGTCGGCTCAAACATAAGGCAAATGCCCGTAAAGCTCTTGTCGAAAGTGTCCATTGAAACGGTATAATTCCCGTTCGCGGGGTCGTTTAATACCGCCTTGTTTCCTTTAAATCCGCAGAGAACGACAAAGTGGTTGAAATTCCAGTGAATGATACAGGGAAACTTTCCCTTTTCTTTAAGCTGCTCGGGTTCGTAGCGATAGCCCTTTGCGGTCATTCCGTAGCTTCTAGCGGCTTTCAGAACGTTCTTTGCGCTCGAGCCGTCGCGCGATACGCCGCAGTCCGCGCGCACCTGTTCTAAGGGTATCCACTTTCCGTAATATGCAAGTATCATCGTAAGCGAAGCCGCTCCGCATTCGAGCGCTTCCATCTGCATAACTACAGGCACTTTAGCCGCGCCGTTCGTTACAGGCTGTTTTATTTTCTTAGCGGACATCTCGCACCTCATTCAAACAAAAAGGATATGGGAGAAACGCTGTCGGTTATTACCTTAGCTTCGTAAACGCCGTTTTGCAGCGCGGTATCAAGCTCTACTGCATATACCCATTCTCCCGCGGCAAAGTTTCCTATATGCATTGCATATGCCGAAAAGCTCTCGTCCGCCGAAACGGGTTCGGAGGGAACGGCTTTTACGGCGTATTCTTTTTCGCCTATGCGGACTGCGTCGCCCGCTTCAATTTTCGCAATGTCCGCTTCTTTTACATAGCAGACGGTCTTTTCCGTATCGGAAACAACAACTGTGTTCACCTTTGTTTCAAGCTTTCCGACAATTCCCCAGACAATAAAGCCTATAAGCAGAACAACGACCGCCGCGAGAGTTAGCCAGATACCGGGATTTGTGACCTTTATGTAATCATTGAGCTGTTCGGGAGACGATACCCTTTCCATGCTTTTTTCTCTGAAAATAGAAGCCATATGGTTTCCTCCTGTATTGGGCTGTATTTACGTACTTTTAATTTTTCTGCCTTATACTTCTCATTCCGCATATTACAAGCGCCGCGCCGTATGCCGCCGTAAGCGCTCCCGCAACGGAGTAGCTTATTACCCACGGGAGATTGAAGCCTATCTGCGCATTCAAAATAAAGCTGGATATAATGAACATATAGAACATACCCGGAATAAGCGCCATGATAAACGGCTTTTTGTTCTTTATCATGTACATTGTTATCATGCCGAACGCAAATACCGCAATAGTCTGGTTTGCCCATGCGAAATAACGCCAAAGCACCTCGAAGCCGTCGGAATTTATCTTTGCGAAAATCAGCAGCGCCGCTACTAACGCAAATATAACGAGAGATACCGCAAGCCTCTTTGACTTTTTCGTCTGGTCGATTTTCAGCGCGTCGGAGATAATAAGTCTCAGCGAGCGAAGCGCCGTATCGCCCGAGGTTATGGGAAGAACGATTATGCCTATAACCGCGATTATACCGCCTATGTTTCCGAGAAGGTCGTTTGCTATTATGCCTACAACGGCGGTTGTACCTGTATCGGCATTTGCAAGACCGAGGTTTATAACGCCCATTGCCGCGGCAGCCCATATCATGGCTATAAATCCCTCTGCCAGCATCATATTATAGAAGGTCATTCTGCCCTCTTTTTCGCTTTTCATTGTACGCGAAACAAGAGTAGCCTGCGTAGAATGAAATCCCGAAACAATGCCGCAGGCAACCGTCACAAAGAACACGGGGATAAAATGAAGTCCCTTCGGGTGAACGCCGATAACTCCCGTTGTCCAGATGTCGTCGAGCGGATAGCCTTTTATCAGAAGTCCCGCAAAAACGCCGACTGCCGATACAATAAGAAGCGCGCCGAAAATCGGGTAAACCTTTCCTATTATCTTGTCTATCGGGAAAAGCGTCGCCACGATGTAATAAACAAAAATTACTCCGTATACTATCCACAAAACGGGATTAGTAACGCCGCTGTCGGCTTTAAGAATCTGCGATACAAACAGATCGCCGGGCGTATAGATAAAGACCGCTCCCACCAGAAGCATAAGAAGGCATACAAAGATATTGTAAATGGGATATGTATATTTTCCGAGGTATTTTTTTATAAGCGTAGGCATCTGCGCGCCGTCCTCGCGGACGGAGATCATTCCGCACATATAGTCGTGGAACGCTCCGCCGATTATACAGCCTATGGGAATGGTGATAAACGCAATAGGCCCGAAAAGTATGCCCTGGATAGGACCCAGGATAGGACCTGTTCCCGCTATGTTCAAAAGCTGAATGAGCGAGTTTTTCCACTTCTTCATCGGAACATAGTCCACTCCGTCATTCATACGGATAGCGGGCGTTTCGCGGTCGTCGGGTCTGAAGACCTTTTCGCAGACCTTTCCGTAAAGCGCTCCTCCCACCAGAAGAACAACAAGACCAATAATAAAAGTAACCATAATATAAAACTGCACCTCCTGCGGCAATTTTTCTACCGCAAATAAAAAAATTTATCTTATAGATTTCAGTCTGTATAAAAATCTCAAAATGCATTGCATTATCCGCCGAAGCATTTTGCGAAAAGCACATAATGTGTGAACAATACGTACACCGCACTCTCCCCCTTCCCCCTCGGGGAAGGGAGCAGGGGGATAGGACGAGAGAGCGTTATTGAAAGAAACAACGTTTAAAAAGAACCACAAATATGACTTTATATACAAGCTGAACTTGCCTTATAAGTTTTTTGTTATTTTCAGAATATTCTGTCCGTCTTTGTATTCGTATTCAACGCCGTCCATGCTCTTTTTTACCATGTATATCCCAAGTCCCCCTATTTCTCTTTCCTCTGCGGAAAGAGCGGTGTCGGGGTCGGCTTTTTTAAGAGGGTCATAAGGAACGCCGTTGTCTATAAACGTGATAACGACCGAGAGCGGCTCCTCCGAAAGCTCCACTCTCACCGTTGCAGTACCGACATTTTTTTCATATGCATAGTGAGCGATATTTCCGAAAAGCTCGTCTATCGCTATATCTATCTGCATCTGCGACTTTATCGAACAGCCGTGTTCTTCGAGCTGTTCGTTTACGAAATCCGTGACAACGGGGATATTGTCTACTGTCGCGTCAATTGTCAGTTCTTTCATCTTTAAGCTCCATTCTGCTCTTGTATTCAAGGCACAACATTGTTATATCGTCAAACTGCGGCGCTTCGCCCACAAACAAGTCAATATCCTCTTTTACCCTCGGCAGAAGCTCTGCGGGAGAGCTGTCCTTGTTTTTGTTAAGCACTTCTCCGAGCCGCTCCATTCCGTATAATTCGTTTTGGGCATTTGTGGCTTCGGTCACTCCGTCGGTATACTGAAAGACTTTGTCGCCGACAGAAAGCGTCATGCTTCCCGCGCGGTATTTCATGCCCTCCATTCCCGCAAGGACAAAGCCCGCTCTTATCTTCTGCGCTTCATATTTTTCTCCCGCTCGGCAGATAAACGGCATTTCGTGTCCTGCGTTTACATAGTTAAATTCGCCCGTCGCAAGGTCAAGAACGCCCTCAAACGCCGTTATAAACAATCCCTCGCTGTTAGACTCGCAAAGCAGGTCGTTTACTTCGGTGAACACCTCTCCGAGACTTATTCCCGGGCGGGTGTGGTCTTTTATCAGCGTTTTTCCTATCACCATAAACAACGCCGCGGGAACGCCCTTTCCCGAAACGTCCGCCATTACTATCGCAAGGTGTCTTTCGTCCACCATAAAGAAATCGTAGAAATCGCCGCCGACTTCTTTCGCGGGTGTCATTGTCGCATAGATGTCAAATTCCTTCCGCTCGGGAAACGCGGGGAATATACAAGGGAGCATTGATTTCTGAATATGCGTCGCGACGTCAAGCTCCGCGCCTATACGCTCTCTTTCGGCTGTAACGCGGCTCAAATCGTTTATGTAAACGTTAAGCTCCTTTACCATCTGCCCGAAGCCGTCCGCAAGGTCGCCGACCTCGTCTTTTGTTTTAACGTCTACGGTAAATTCTTCGAGATTGTCCATATGCCCGCTTACAAGCCCCGTAACGGCATTATGAAGCGTAAAGAGCGGACGGACAAGTATCTTCTTGATATAGATATAATAAATGAGCGAAGATATAATAAGTATAACGAGCGTGACTATAAGCGTAATTATCGCTAAAACATCGCTGTTCTGGTTCATGCTTTCGGTGGACATACTCGCCTTTACATAAGCCGCGATGTTATTGTTGCTGTCGTAAACGGGGACGTATGCCGTGGCGAAGCTTTCAGTTATAAGAACGTTTTCGTCTATCGCCGCGCCTTTAACGTCCGCCGCCTTTTTCATAAACTCCATTTCGCCGTCGGACAGCTCGACCATATCGCCCGTCTTGTGGTTCTCCCCGTCGCTGTCGCCCGCATACCATATGTAAACGAGGTTATCGCCTTCGGGCTTTGCCACATACAGATATTTAAACCTCACTTCGTCTTTTACGGTCATAAGATAATCGGCAATCTCGTTATAATAATCGTCCTTCTCGCCGACCTCTCCGTTTTCATAATACTGCGCGATACGGTCGCCGTCAATGACGTAGGAGGACATATAGGCGTTGTCGTAGGTTATCCACGAATAATATGTGTACATAAAGCCGCCGAAGATTATCATTATTACGGATAAAAGCGCGACTACCAGAACTACCGCCATAATAACCAGACCCAGCAGCAGTTTTGGCTGTAAATTAAATCTTCGTTTCTTCATGTTTATATCTCCGTTAAGCGCTTATTCTATGTTGAGAATATCCACAAATCCCGTTATCTCAAACACTTCCATTATCGTATCGTTTACGTTTTTTATCGTCATACTGCCCTGCTTGTTCATGACTTTCTGCGCCGCAAGCAAAACGCGAAGCCCCGCCGAGGAAATATATTCAAGCCCCGCAAAATCAAACCTCAGGTCCGTTATGTCGTTTATAATGTGTTTCAGCTCGCCCTCGAGCTGAGGAGCGGTAGTCGTGTCGAGTCTTCCCTCAAGAGCAATATCAAGCTCCGAACCGTTCTGATCTTTAGTTATTGTCATATTGACCTCCGTTATAATGTTTAATATTCGGGGATTTCCCGTTGTGAACAAATAACCTGCTGCTACGACATCCCTTCATTCATGTGCATATTAAGCCTTATGCGCACCGTAAACAATTCCTTTTCAGCGTCAAATCTAAACATCGCGCTGCCGCCGTATTTGCGCGCGGTATGCTCTATGCTCCGAAGCCCGTAACCGCCGCCCTCTCTGCCGCTTATAAAAGCCTCTTCGGGCAAAAAGCCGCTTTCCGAGCGATAGCGTTTGTCGAGCGAAACTTCCTTGCAGGAGTTTGAAATTTCTATTGCGAAAGAGCCTTGGACTGTTCCGACGCGTATCTCTATATGCCGCTTTCCCGTATATTTCTTACAGGAGTTTATCGCGTTTTCCATGGTATTTCCAAACAGGACGGTCAGATCCGCAGCCTCTATCTTCAGCTCTTTGCACTCTGCGTTTACCTCGCAGGTTATGTTATGATCCCGCGCCATGCCGATATAATACTGTAAAAGCCCGTTTACGGTGAGGTCTTCGCAGTAGACCTCGTTGTCGCGCTTTACTGTTGTATCTATGAGCTTTGAGAGATAGTTTTTCATTTCCTCAAGCCTGCCTCTGCTAAGCATATCGGAGAGGGAATTATAGTGGTGACGCATATCGTGGCGCATACGGCGGGTGTTTTCCATATCGTTGACAATATTTTCATACTGTATCTGCTTTATTTCAATAGCGCGGAGCTGTTCGCCGTCGAGCTTTCGTCTTACAGACTCGCGGAATATGAGCCAGTATATCAATATCTGATCTATCGTCAGGAATATCATCGGTATCAAAAAGATGTGGAACACTCCGTAGTTCCCCGCCGAGGTCTCGCAATAAACCGTAATAACAAAATAAAGCAGCGTGGAAAACGTCACTATGAAAAATTCGCGTTTCACGTTCTGCGGCTCTATTAACTCTATATATTCTTTAAGCGGTCGAATGACTATCAAAAGCAGCATCGGCAGAAGCAACGCCGTAACAGCCGCAAACAATATCAAAAATCTGTCAGTATACGGGAATGTCGTCGTATCTATCTGGTTCGGGAATATTATCATATACATAACGTTTACCAGAATATAGACCGTGGCCCCGTAAAACACTGCAATAAAGAACACCAGAAGCTTTTTTAATATCGCTTCTTTTACCAGCCAAATATATGCCGCCAGCATAAACAAGATCGCCGCCAGCATAAAAGAGTTTGAAATGGTTATATGCAGGGGATATTTTTCCATATCTCTAAGGCAAAGTACCGCCGAAAATACTGCCGCAAACAAAACGGAAATTACCGTCATAACGATGAAAATTTTCTTTCTGCTAAAGCGGTATGCCTCCTGCGAAAAGGGCAGGAATATTATAAAAACGCACGGCAAAAACTGTATAAGAAATCCCACGGCGTTCTGTAAAAAAACTATCATTGTTTACCATCTCCAACACTAAAGCCTTTTCGGCGCGAAAGCCTGTCAAAGACATAGTTGTCATATGCCGCTCGTATCGCGGCGCTTTGTCTTACGGCAATAGGAAGCTTTGTACCGTCGCGCATAACGCAGATGTCCGTCCTCATCTGCTCTATATGCTCCATATTTACGACAATGCCTCGGTTTATCTTCAGAAAATTGCTGTCAAGCTTATGTTCAAGCTCGCTTAAAGACAACCACACCTTTAAGCTTCTTCCGTCAGCAAGGATAACATTTACCGCATGATTTTCGTTTTCAAGCCTCGATATTTCGTCAAGGAACACCGTGTGCCTTTCGGAGCCTACCGAAAGAGTTATGCGTTCTCTTTTCTCGAAGCGCAGCATATTCAGCCTCCTGAAAGAATCGGCGATGCTTTCCGTTGTAACGGGCTTTAAAATATAGTTTAAGGCATAAAGCGAAAAAGCGTCTATAGCGTGTTCGCGGCTTGTCGTAACAAAAACTATTCCCGTTTCGGGAGTTATCTTCTTTAGCTCCTTTGCTATATTAATTCCGTTTTCTTCGGGCATATAAATATCCAAAAAAATTATATCAAAAGGCGGCATATTTTTTGCCGCCGAAAGCAAAGAAGCGCCATCCGAATATTTTTCCGCATTTCGTGTTGCGTCCAAGCCGTACAGCGCTTTTTCAAACTGTTCACGCTCATGCAGATCATCGTCGCAAATAGCGATGCGCATAACTTTTCCTCCTGAGTTCGGCTGTAAATTGCCGAAGAATAAAGGTGATTCGTTTATATCGTTTCAGGATAATGTTCGTATAAACATTGTCCGCATTTTATTCCGGATACCAAAAAGGCATATAATAACCATTTTGGGATTATTATAGCATAATTTTTTATTTTTTTCAATACGACAGTTTTGACTTTTAAGAAATCAAATATGACTTTTAAGAAATGGAAAATTTCAGCAATGTACAGTGTACAGTATTTAATAGCAATAAGTGGTTTTTATCAAACGATATTTTCTTCAATAACGTTTACTCTCCCCATCCCCCTGCCCTGCCAGAGGTTAGAGGTTAGAAGTAAGAGGTAAGAATTTCGGGGGAGCATTTGAGAGAAAAAGGTTTTTGATTGTCATAAAGAAGAGGCTAGAGGCTAGAATTTGTTTTGAGCGAAAACAACTTTTCCTCTTAAACTCTAGCCTCCAGCTTCTTAAATTCTAGCCTCTAGCAAGTATACCTCATTCGGCGAAACAGGAAACTCCTTTGTAAATATCACCCAATCCGTAATGTCCGAAACCTCAAACTCCCGCTCGTCGCCCGTATGTATCCCGCTTACATCATAAGCCTCGTGCGTGAGCTTTGCCGTGAACTTATCGCCATTGACCCCCACAAGCTCAAACCACACATGCTCCTTTTCTCCCGCTTTCCCGCCGTCCGTCTGCAGACCTATTTTTATAAGCACCTTGTTTTCCTTGTCCTCAAACGCTTTCCTCGCATAATCAAAACGCTCCTGCGCAAGCGCTTTCATTCGCTCGGTCTCCTCGTTGCTGAAAAAATAAACGGGATTATCGGAATAAATATCGTTGTAAATTGAAACCTTGCTCAAAACGTCTTTCTTCATATCGTCCTCGGACTTGTACAAAAAAACGGGGCTTGTTTTCGAGTTGTGAGCGTTTTCCCTATCCTTTTCTCCGCCGAGTTCAAGTCTTTTATACTCGGAAAGCGCTTCCGTCCACGAACGGCAAATTGCAGCAACAGGAGTTTTTCCTTGCAAAAGTCCTATGAACGCTACGTCCTTATGCGGATCGAAATCATCGTTCATATCAAGAAGATACGCGCCGTATGCATTAAGAAGATTGTAATGATCGTTACAGTGTTCTCTGTCAGAATCAAGAATTTCAATTTCCGTAAGTCCGAATCTGCAAAGCCCGTGAGTATGCAGCCACACCGAATTTCCCGCGCCCGATACGCCTTGTATTGCGAACAAGTCCTGCGCGGCGGGAACGACCTTCGACTTTGCCGCAAGCTTTACCCATTTCGGCGGCAGCGCTCTTTCCGCGCTTTCATCTATAAGCCCGATAAGATCGGGAATTATTGCCGCCGCAATTTTAAGCTGGATATGATAAAACTTTTTGGGATCTTTCGTAAAGCGCATTGAAAAGTTCATTGAAGAATCAGCGTTTTTAAGTTTTTCGGTTTCCGCCTGCGAAAAATTGCGCATTGTATAAAGGTAGCTTTCGGGAAGCGAAAATCCTCCCGCTTCAAAAACCGCCTCGTATTCCTCGCCGTCGTAATCAAAATTCACTAAAAACGCCTTCGTCTTTTCGCTCTGCTTTGAGAAATTGACCTTAAAGCCGTCGATGTTGTTTATCGCATTGACCACTTGCTCCATATCCGGGAGCTTGCTTTCGCTTTCGGGAATTATCATAAAGCAAGATAATTCCTCCCAATACCCGAGCGGCTGTTCCGTAAGCTGTTTCTTTTTTCCGAACATAATAACCTCCTTGTTTCTATAACCGATACCTATGGTTTTATTTTAACATTTTTTCGCTCGGTTGTCAACATAGAAGTAAGATGTAAGATGTAAGAGGTAAGAGTTCAAGCCTAAAGGTTGTTTGAAGAATTTAATGTATAAAAAGAAATAAGAGGTCAGAGCTAAACTCTTACCTCAAAACCTTATCCAAGAAAAACAACGCCGGCGCATTTTTACGGTTTTGCGCTTTTAGAAGTAAGAGATAAGAAGTAAGAGGTAAGAACTCGACGAACATCCGTCCGGCATAAATTCTTACCTCTTACCTCTAATCTCTTATCTCTAAGTTGTCTAACCTTTACAAAAAAGATTTTTCGGTGACCTGTATTGCTTGATGATATTATGTCTCTTTTTTCAAGCTTTATCAATGCCGTATAACTCAACTGCGAAAATTATCAAACATCTGATGTGACATACTCTAAATCGAATAGTGGATCACATTAAAATGCCTATCGCTGTTCAAGCCCTCCTTTGTTTTATACCGTTTGCTGATACAAAGAATTTTATAACTATCGCCGCCGCAATTCCCGCGAGCGCCACTACCCGAATAAGCGCATCTGATACCGCTCCGCTCTGCGCATTCAGCAGCGGCATAGTTTCTACGGGCAGTATGACCGAAAGCGGGCGGAATATCTCAATACCCATGTAAGCATACAGCAATGACGGCAGGAGCATAACGCCTGCTGCGGCAATATAAGCCGCCTCTTGCCGACGGAGCAGGTCGGAAATGAAAAGTACAATTATCGCTCCGCAGAATAAGCACAGCCAACGATAAATATACAAAAGCACAAGCCAGACGCTGACAGGGCAGCTCAGCGGAAATTCCGTCAACATGGAGATATTTCGCGCCGAGGCATTCCATGCCGTAATGTCAAAATTCGTTATCAGCGTGTAAAATTCCATTCCGTATACAACGCCCCACACGATTGTAGTCATCAGCGCCGAAAGTATCAATTTGCGGAATATGAGCGCACCACGTCCTTTGGGTGCAGATCTCAGAAGATACGTCATTCCCGACTGACGCTCATAGGTCATACTTCCTGCAAGCAGGAGCGTTAAAGCTAATACCGCTAAAAGAGCTGCCTGCTGCTGATTTTTCTGCGCGCGGTCTCCATAGACGCTCTCAAACGGCGTTTCATCAATAAGCCACGGGGTAAAACCGTGTTCGGCGCTGAAATTTTTCAGTTCCTCAATACGTTCAAGCACCTTTGAAAGTCCTTCTGCGTTTATCTGCGCCGAGGACGCCTCACGATTGTATTTATCAAGTTCGGCATATTTTATTTCTCCGTTTTCGTATGCAGTCTTTGCGTTCTCATAAGATGTGAGAATGTTGTCTAATCTGTTTTGTTCTTCGTTTATAAGAGCAACAGTGCTGTCTGTTATCTCTCCCGCAAATTGTGCGGTGTATTCTGCCGCCGCTTGGTCTGCAAGTGATGTTATGGGAATTTTAACCGTGTAGGATAGTTTAACTGCCGTAAAACAAAGCAGAATTATTATAATAACACCCTTTTGTATCCACAGCGTTTTGTGGAGTTCCATGCCCATAAGGTTTAAACAGCGCAGGAACTTGTCGGTAACGCTGTTTATCCTGTAAGCTATCTTACCCAACAAATCACGACCCGAGGCGGGTTTCTTGTGACAATGGATATAAATACATACTGTTGTCAAGATAAGGCACAGCGGAATAAGCGAAATTTGTGAAATACTCCGTATTCCTAACGGATAGGTGAATATATCAATGTTAAGGTAGTTAGTGTATAAGTCGGATAAACTGATGTAAGTAAACAAATTGAAATATTTAAGAATATTGAACGCGCTCTGCACGGGCAGAAATGTATATAAACCATACTCCGCCGCCAGTATTCCCGCAGTCACAATTATGGTATATTTTACGTTATTTATAACGGTCAGCATAAGCCACAGAATAAGCGAAATCAAGAACGCTGCCGCTATTCTTAAAATAAACCACTTCACAAGAAAACCGCCGATTGAAGAAACCATAGGCAGCTTGCCTAATATTTCCACGGACTGCACCGCCCTATCTAAACTGTCAATGCCGCCGTAAAAATAAAAGCCGAGTAAAAGGTCAGTTCCGTACAGCAATACCACTGTGCAGACCGAAGATAAAAACAGGATAAGCGTTCTTCTTAACGCCAATTTAAGTCGTCCGTTCGGCGCGGCGTGCACTACGCTCCACAGTCCCGCTTTGCGTTCTTCCAAAAATGAAAATGCCGTCAGAACAAGCAAAAGCGTCAGAAAATAGTCGCTGAGCGAAAAGCTCATAAATGAGTTTACCGCGCCGTCCGCGCCGAGAGTTAAATTCACGCTCTCCAACTTTTTAAATTCGTCAGCGGTTTTTATAATATTACGACCCGAAAAACTCTTGCTGTCGTTGAAAATGGAAAAGGTCAGCAGATTTTCCTTGTTCCTTTGTATGTTTTCTAGCCAGTCGCCGTAGCCCGTGAGGTATTCCGTTTGTGTCAGCAGGTTCTTAACCGCCGCATAATCAAGGCGGTCGTCCTCGGTGGCTGTTTCATAACCTATCTTTGAGGAGAGCGAGGACTTTTCTTTCTCCAACAGCTCCGCGGCTTGCTCAGGGGGCATATCCTTTACCCTGTCGAGCCACGACAGATAACGCTGATATGCGGCTTTTGCGTCTATCGGCTCCTGCGCGGATATAAACGAGCCGTCGACAAAAACAAAGCTCCCGCCCGAAATTTCAAGGTCAAGTCCGAAATTATTTTCATACTGCTCGCGGGCGAACAAAAAGCCGTTAAGCAGTAATATCAATACAACTCCTATAAGCAATCGGCGTTTTGATAAAATGCGTCTTAATTCTTTCATACCGCCGCCTCACTCTCCGAGATAATAGAGGTACACGTCCTCAAGCGACAGATAATCGGGAACGAACCGCCCTTCAATCGGAAGTTCATCGCCTACTATACGAACCCAGGTTTCACCATGTCGCCGAAATACGTTTCCTACCTTATATTGCTCCTGAATATGCTCCAGATCATTCGGATCGCAGGGGAGTTCTTTTACCTTGCCAGCTACGCTTTCAAGAAGTCCAAAGGGAGTGTCTACGCCCACCAAACGCCCGTGTTTCATCATCAATATCTTATCGGAAATAGATTCGATATCGCTTACGATATGAGTAGCAAGCAGGATAATTCTTCCTCTTGACATTGAGGAAATAAAGTTTCGGATACGAATTCTTTCTTTCGGATCAAGTCCTGCCGTTGGTTCGTCGAGAATTACTACCTTGGGATCGCCAAGAAGTGCCTGCGCTAAAAGAACGCGCTGTTTCATACCGCCCGAATAACCGCCTAATTTTTTATGGCGTACATCGGAGAGGTTGGTTATCTCCAACAGCTTTTCGATTTCAGCCTTTGCCCGCTTTTTGGGAATAGCTTTCAGGTCAGCCATATACGAAAGAAACGTCTGCGCCGTCATATGTTCATAATAGCCCTGCTGCTGGGGCATATAACCTAAATTAAGGCGGAAATCCTTTCCGAGTTTCAGAATGTCCGTTCCGTCAAATAAAATCTGCCCCTCTGTTCTTGTAATGTTATCCGTAAGCAGGTTCATCATGGTGGACTTTCCCGCGCCGTTTGCGCCTAAGATCCCGTAAATCCCCTCGGTGAAAGTGATGTTTATATTGTCCAGCGCGGTGAAATTGCCGTATTTTTTGGTAAGGTTTATAAGTTCAAGTTTCATTCTGCGTTTTCACTCCCTGTGCCAGCTGTTTACCCGCGTTATCCCGCCCGAATTTATATTTACACAGCACAGCGTATAATCGTAGGTTTTAACTCCGCCCACAGGCAGAAATCCGCCCTGCATAACGCCTGTTTCTCCCGTATAGTGCGTTTCCTGAGCGACAAACCATATTTCATTATCATCAATAAACACCGGGGCAATATCATCGAGATCGGGCAATTCTTCATAGAGCGAACCGAGCGATAAACTGCATTTAAAGCTGCCGTCAATACCGTAAACAAAAAACGTATCTCCGCCGATAAGATTGTTGAAATCATAGCCGTAGCTGCCCGCAATTTCATATCCCGGAATTCTCGTATTCTCCGGTTCGGAATTTAAAAGACACATATATTCGTCGTTGAACAATGCCTTTCCGTATGGCGTCTTTTCATAGGTGTCGGCGAGCTTTTCATATTCCCCGGTTTCCAGTTTACAGCGCCAATAATCGCCGCCCGAAAGGTAGAAATATATATAGCCGTCTTTTATGTACCATTTTGAAACTTCAACTCCCGCAGAAGTCCACTCTCCCACGGTGTCCGCGCCGGGAGTTCTCCATACCTCTTTTACGCTTTCGTCAGCCGTGCTGTACGCATAAAGTATGTCTTTATAAGTCCCGTCAGACTGCTGAACATTTGTCATAACATAAATTTTATCTCCGTCAGCCCAAAGCGTGAAATTATGACCTACGGGTATTGAATCGAAGATTTGTCTGTCGTCCTTTTCGACCTCATTTCCCCACAGCGCCTCGGCGTTTTCATT
>CANRKB010000011.1 GCA_947631115.1 uncultured Clostridia bacterium | reverse complement strand
TTGTAGCTATTAACATTATAACTTATTTGAGGTCGTTTGTCTTCTCTTTTTGTAACATATCTATTGTATCATAACATTTTTTTCATTTTTTTAAATTTTTTAATTTTTTTAATATTAAGTATTGAAATAAGGACAAAAAAGTGATATACTTAAATATATATGTTCAATGTTCTGAAAGGATAATTTATGTGGAAATTTACGTAGGCGATATTCTTCAGATGAAAAAAAGTCACGTCTGCAAAAGCAATACTATGAAAGTTCTGCGCGTTGGAGCGGATTTCAGGCTTGAGTGTGAAAAGTGCGGACATATTTTTATGATAGCGCGCTCTAAGTGCGAGAAGAATATAAAGTCCGTTATACACAAAGAAAAATGACGCGCATTTTTTGCGCTTCAAATCGGAGATATTATGCAGGAAAAGTTAGATATGATAGTTTCGCGCTATGACGAGATAAGCGCAAAGCTGTCCGACCCGAAAGTTGTTTCGGACAATAAGCTGTATTCGGAGCTTATGAAAGAGTTTAAAAATCTCACTCCGCTTATTGATACTCATAAGCGCTATCAAAAAGCGGTAAAAGACCGCGACGGCGCTTTGGAAGAACTTTCGGCTGCGGGCGACGATGAAGAACTCAAAGAGCTTGCGCAAAGCGTGTATGAGGAAAACAAAGCGCTTTGCGAGGAATTGTCGGAGGAGCTTAAAATTATGCTTCTGCCGCGCGACCCCGACGACGACAAGAGCGTTATTGTTGAAATACGCGCGGGAGCGGGCGGCGAAGAAGCCGCGCTCTTTGCGAATTCAATGTTCAGGATGTATTCTATGTACGCGGCGAAGCAGGGCTGGAAAATAGATATACTCGGAGGAAATCCGACGGAGCTGGGCGGTTATAAGGAAATTTCTTTTGAAGTCGAGGGGGAAAGCGTTTACGCAAAACTAAAGTATGAAAGCGGAGTACACCGCGTCCAGCGCGTCCCCGAAACCGAAAGCCAGGGAAGAATTCAGACTTCGACTGTTACGGTCGCTGTTTTGCCCGAAGTCGAAGAGGTAGATGTCAACATAAATCCCGCCGACCTTACCGTACAGACTTTTCGTTCGAGCGGAGCGGGCGGTCAGCATATAAACAAGACCGAATCCGCCGTTAGGATAATCCATAATCCCACCGGTACCGTAGTCGAATGTCAGGAAGAACGCTCGCAGATGAAAAACAAGGAAAAGGCTCTCAAAATGCTTTACAGCAGGCTGTACGAAGCGGAGCGCACCGCCCGTGACAGCGCTATAGCACAAGAACGCCGCGTTCAGGTCGGAACAGGCGACCGCTCCGAGCGTATCAGGACATATAATTTCCCCCAGTCAAGAGTTACCGACCATAGGATAGGTCTTACTTTGTATAAGCTTGATGAGATGATGAACGGCGGTTGCGACGAAATATTTGAAGCTCTCAGGCTTGCGGAAAAGACCGCGTTGCTTGCTAAAAGCGAGAGCAAGAATTAAAGCGGGGAGTGAGAGAATGATTACGGAAATCTTGCCTTTCTCGGAAGAAAGCGCCGAAAAAGCCGCAGGAATATTAAAAAGCGGCGGGATAGTCGCGATACCGACGGAAACGGTATACGGGCTTGCGGCAAACGCGCTTGATGAAACGGCTGTTAAAAGCATTTTCACCGCAAAGGGCAGACCTCAGGATAACCCGCTTATCGTTCATATAAGCAGCTTTGAGATGATAAAACCGCTCACGACAGATATACCCGAACTTGCGAAAAGGCTCGCAGAGCGCTTCTGGGCAGGACCGCTGACAATGATATTCAATAAAACGGACATTGTTCCAAGCGCAACGAGCGGCGGACTTTCGACGGTTGCCGTAAGAATGCCCGCTAATGACGCGGCAAGGGCGGTTATCGAAAAATGCGGATTTCCGCTTGCAGCGCCGTCGGCAAATCTTTCGGGAAAGCCCAGTCCAACCACTGCCCAACACGTTTTCGAGGATATGAACGGAAAAATCCCGCTTATAATCGACGGCGGCGAGTGTGCTGTAGGAGTAGAAAGCACGGTTATCTGTTTCGTAAATGACAGGATACATATCCTCCGTCCGGGCGGGATAACCGCCGAGATGCTGTCAGAATATGCCGAGGTAGAGATAGACAGGGCAGTAGAAGCCGCCCCTAAGGCAGACGAGCGCGTAATTTCTCCGGGAATGAAGTATAAGCATTATTCCCCAAAAGCAGAAGTTTTTGTCGTGAATAAAAGAGCGGGGGATTTTGTAAAATTCCGCGAAATCAGAAACAGCGAAAACGCTTGGTTTTTGTCAAGAGGAGAGTACGGAGATGGCTTTGTGAATTTCGGCGAGACCGCAGAGATACAGGCTCGGAGATTGTTCGCGCTTTTGAGAAAAGCCGATGAAAACGGCGTTGAGAAAGTTTATGTGGAAATTCCGGATAAGAGCGGAGTTGGACTTGCCGTTTATAACAGGCTCATAAGAGCGGCGGGATTTAAGGTGGTTGACGAATAAAATGCTTGATCTTCCGAATATCAATATCGTAGGACTTACGGGCATGAGCGGCGCGGGAAAATCGACCGCGGCGAAATTGTTCTCGGAGAATGGGTTTACCGTTATAGACTGCGACCTTATCGCAAGAAAGGTCGCCCAAAACAAGGCGTTTTTAAATGAGCTTTCCGAAAGGTTCGACGAGCGGCTTTTAAATTCGGACGGAACACTTGATAGAAAAAAGACCGCCGAAGTTGTCTTTAAAGACAAGGATAAAAACCAAAAATATTTCGGGATCATTTTCCCGTATATCACTTATGAAATTCTTGACAGTCTGCGCTCTTTGACAGGAGACGTTATTATAGACGCGCCCACGCTTTTTGAGGCAAAGATGGATATTATCTGCGGGTGCGTCGTAAGCGTTGTGGCAAGCGAGCAGACTTGCATAAAAAGGATAGCCGCGAGAGATAACCTTAACGAAGAACAGGCAAAATTAAGACTTTCCGCCCAGCACGGCGAAAAGTTTTTCAGGGAAAATTCGGATTTTGTCATAGAAAACGACGGCGGAGACCTGTACGAAAAGATAAATAAAATAATAAGAACAATAAGAAACAGGTGATAATATAGCATACGTTAAAAAGAAAAAAAGACCTCTTATAGCCGTTCTTGCCGTTATTTTTGCGGCGGCTCTTTTAATAGGAGGCATCTGGGGTTATAATAGCATAATGAGAGCGGCATATCCGCTGAAGTATTCTTCTTATGTCGAAAAATACGCCGACGAGAACGGCTTGGACAAGTATTTTGTTTATGCCGTAATAAAGACGGAAAGCAATTTTAAGACCGACGCATGTTCGGAGGTCGGAGCGAGAGGGCTAATGCAGATAATGGAGGAAACTTTCGACTGGATAAAATATAAGAAAGGCGACAGCGATACCGTTTATTACGATATGTATTCAGCAGAAAAGAATATTGAATACGGTTGCTGGCTTTTGGGATTTCTTTGCAGGGAATTTGAGGACGCCGACTGCGTCGCGGCGGCATATCACGCGGGAAGAACAAACGTAAACAACTGGCTTTCCGACAAGCAATATTCGTCAGACGGAAAACATCTCGACAGCATACCAATATCCGATACGGCTCACTATGTTGATAAAATAAATTTCGCGATGAAAACATATCTTGACTTGTATTCGGATAAATAATAAATCGAACAAAATTAACGAAAGGAAGAAAATTAAAATGGCAAAAAAGGAAACGGCAAAAGATCTTAAAGAAAAACTCTTTTTGCAGAGAAAAAACGCTTATCTCAGAATGAGCGAAGCGGAAATAGGAAAGTGCAATAAGTTCTGCGAGGGCTATAAAGCGTTTCTCGACGAGGCAAAGACCGAGCGCGAGGCAGCGGGATTTATCGAGCGCGCGGCAAAGAAGGCGGGATTTGTTCCGTTTGACAAAAACAAAAATTATAAAGCGGGCGACAAGGTTTATCTTGTAAACCGTGAAAAAGCGGTTATTCTCGCTGTTATAGGAAAAGAACCCGTTGAAAACGGCGTAAATCTCGTAGCCGCGCATATCGACAGCCCGCGCCTCGACATGAAGCAGAACCCCATGATAGAAAAGGACGACGTAGCATATTTCAAGACGCATTATTACGGCGGGATAAAAAAATACCAGTGGCCGACAGTTCCGCTGTCGCTCCACGGAGTTATAATAAAAGCCGATAATACAAAGGTTGTTGTACGCATAGGCGAGGACGAGGGCGACCCCGTGTTCTGCGTTTCGGATCTGCTTCCGCATCTCGCTTCCGCGCAGATGAAACGCCCCTCGACAGAGATAGTTAAAGGCGAGGAGCTTAATCTCATAATAGGTTCCCGCCCGTTCAAGGACGACGAAGCAAGCGAAAGGGTAAAGCTTAATCTCCTTATGCTCCTTAATGAAAAATACGGGATAACCGAAGGAGATTTTCTTTCAGCGGAGCTTGAAGCCGTTCCCGCGTTCAAGGCTTGCGACATAGGCTTTGACAGAAGCCTTATCGGCGGCTACGGACAGGACGACAGGGTCTGCGCATATACCGAGCTTATGGCGGTTCTTGAAGCGAAAGATCTGCGTAAAACAGCCGTCGCAATACTCACGGATAAAGAGGAAACAGGCTCCGACGGAAACACGGGACTTCGTTCGGCTTATCTGAGATATTTTATAGACGATCTTGCCGCTGCTTACGGAAAAGAGGGCAGAGATGTGCTTTCAAATTCAAAATGTCTTTCCGCAGACGTAAACGCCGCATACGACCCGACCTTCCCCGATGTATTTGAAAAGAACAACGCGAGCGTTTTAAACGGCGGAGTATGCGTTACAAAATATACGGGTTCGCGCGGAAAGAGCGGAACTAGCGACGCTTCGGCGGAATTTGTCGGAGAAGTGCGCGCTATTCTTGATAAAAACAAGGTCATCTGGCAGACGGGCGAGCTGGGAAAAGTTGATATAGGCGGCGGCGGAACAGTCGCGGCTTATATAGCAAATCTGAATGTTGACACAATTGACGTGGGAGTTCCGGTTATGTCTATGCACGCGCCGTTTGAGATAACCGCAAAGACCGATGTTTACGCGGCATATAAGGCGTTTGAAGCGTTTATAAACAGCTGAACGGTTACTCTCTTGTCCTAAATCACCTTTTCGCTTAATAAACATATAGTGAATGGGGTGATGATATGGCTTTGAGGGCTAAAGCGCGCGTTTTTTTCAGAAAACTCGGAACAAAGCTCATAGCTGCGGGAATGGTAGCCGTCGGTTTACTTCTCCTTATGGATTTAAGCTTTCGGGATATTATCGAGACCGTAAACGCTTATGAATGTCATGAAATTATTTCGGGACTCATAAACCAAGCGGTCGCAGAGGAGCTGGAAAACGAGGACGCCGATTACAATAAGCTTGTGACGCTTTCCACAAACAGCGAGGGAGAGGTCATCTCCGTTGAGAGCAACGTGGTGAACATAAACAAGCTAAAAACGGGCATAACCCGCAGACTGGAGCGCGAGATAGCGAGGCTTTCGTCATACGATATTGAGATCCCCATAGGAACGCTTTTGGGAATACAGCTCCTGCACGGAAAAGGATTTAATATCGGAATGACGGTAGAGCCTGTCGGAGCGGCTTCTACAACAATAATAAGCCAGTTTACCTCTGCGGGGATAAACCAGACCTTGCATAGGATAGTTATTGAAATAAGCACTGACGTTGATTCCGTGATACCGGGATATTCGACGAGAGTTCCCGTAAAGACTTCGATTATAGCCGCAGAAACGGTTATAGTCGGGAGAGTTCCCGACGCTTATACACACGTTATTGCAAGCGAGGAGATCGACGGGTATCTTAACGATTACGGAGCGACGCTGAATTAAGGGAGATGAAAAATTGGAAATAAACGAAGCGAAAAAGAGATTGTCGGAGCTTACGGAAATTCTCGAAAAAGCAAACCACAATTATTACGACCTCGATAGTCCTACTCTCGAAGACGACGAATACGACGCTTATATGCGCGAACTCAGGGCTATAGAACAGGAATACCCCGAGCTTAAAAGCGAAAATTCACCATCTCAAAGAGTGGGCGGAACTGCGCTAAATACGTTTGAAAAGGTAGACCACGCCGTGCAAATGGCGAGTTTGCAGGATGTTTTCGGCGAGGACGAGGTAAGAGCATTTTTCGAGCGTATGTCTGAAGCGGGAGCAGGGGAGTTTACCGTAGAGCCGAAAATAGACGGACTTTCCGTATCGCTTGAATATGAAAACGGCATATTTGTCAGAGGTTCGACCCGCGGCGACGGCTTTATCGGTGAAAACATCACGGCAAACCTGAAGACAATACGTTCCATTCCTCTTAAATTATCGGAAGAAATTCCGTTTCTGGAAGTTCGCGGAGAGGTCTATATGCCCAAAGAGAGCTTCGGAAAGCTTTGCAAATTGCAGGAAAAGAACGGCGAGCCGCTGCCTAAAAATCCGCGCAACGCTGCGGCGGGTTCGCTTCGGCAAAAGGACAGCAGTATAACCGCCGAGCGCGGACTAGACATATTTTGCTTTAACGTCCAGCAGGCGAGGGGAATTGAGTTTAAAACTCATTCCGAAAGCCTTGAATATCTTAAAAAGCAGGGTTTCAGGATAATTCCCGATTACCGCGTTTGTAAAACCGTCGACGAAATATTGTCGAGAATTTCCGAGATAGGAAAAATGCGGGTTTCGCTTCCGTTTGATATTGACGGAGCGGTCGTAAAAGTAAACGATCTTGCTTTGAGAACGGAAATAGGTTCGACCGCGAAAACTCCGAAATGGGCGGCAGCTTTTAAATATCCTCCCGAAGAAAAGGAAACGACGCTCAATTCAATTGAAATAAACGTAGGAAGAACAGGCGCGCTGACTCCCGTTGCGGTCTTTGACACCGTTCAGCTTGCGGGTACATCGGTGTCTCGCGCTGTTTTGCATAATCAGGATTATATCTCCGAAAAGGACATTCGCGTCGGCGACAGAATAATCGTCAGAAAAGCGGGGGATATAATTCCCGAGGTAGTAAAAAGCGTTTCACACTCCGAAAATTCCGAGCGGTTTTTTATTCCGAGCGTTTGCCCCGTCTGCGGAGCCGAGGCTGTCAGAGACGAAGACGACGCCGTTATCAGATGTTCAAACTTTAATTGCCCCGCGCAGATACTTCATTCTATCGAGCATTTCGCTTCAAGAAGCGCAATGAATATCGACGGTCTGGGGGAAGCGATAGTAGAACAGCTTTTAAACGCAGGACTTGTGAAAACGGTCGCGGATTTGTATACGCTTGATATTCAGGACCTTACTTCTCTCGAACGTTTCGGGAGAAAGTCTGCGGAAAATCTGCTTTCGGCAATTGAGGGTTCTAAACAGAACGAGCTTCCGAGGCTTATATACGCTCTAGGTATAAGAGGAATAGGCGGCAGAGCAACCCTTCTTTGCGAGAAATTCGGCGATATGGACGGCATTATGAAAGCTAGCAAAGAAGAAATTTCGTCTATCGACGGTTTTGGAGAAGTGCTTGCTAAATCGGTCTATACCGCAATGCGAGAGCCTCATAGAATAGAGCTTATAAACAGGCTCAAAGAGCTTGGTCTAAATATGAAATACGAAAGCAAGAAAAAATCGGACAAGCTTTCGGGACTTACTTTCGTAATAACAGGAACGCTCCCGACGTTAAAACGCGACCAAGCAAAGGAACTTATAGAGCAAAACGGCGGGAAATGCAGCGGTTCTGTTTCAAAAAAGACAAATTATGTTCTTGCGGGAGACGAAGCGGGTTCAAAGCTCACAAAGGCAAACGAGCTTGGAATTACGGTCATCACCGAAGAGCAGTTTTTAAAAATGATTTAACGTGGAGGTAAAACAAATGGGAATGACAATGACTCAGAAAATTCTCGCGAAAAAAGCGGGACTCGAAAGCGTTGTTGAGGGACAGCTTATAAGGGCGAAGCTCGATATGGTATTGGGCAACGACATCACAAGCCCCGTTGCAATAAACGAGTTCGAGAAAAACGGCTTTACGGGCGTTTTCGACAGGACGAAAATATCGCTCGTAATGGATCACTTTACGCCGAATAAGGACATCAAGGCGGCAAAGCAGTGCCGGCAGTGCCGTAATTTTGCGGATAAATACGACATTCTTAACTATTACGACGTAGGAAACGTCGGAATAGAACACGCTCTTCTTCCCGAAAAAGGACTTGTAATAGCGGGCGACTGCGTAATAGGCGCGGACAGCCACACCTGCACATACGGAGCATTGGGCGCATTTTCTACGGGCGTAGGTTCAACCGATATGGCGGCGGGAATGGCGACAGGCGAAGCGTGGTTTAAAGTGCCTTCTGCAATAAAATTCAACCTCACGGGCAAGCTCAATAAGTGGGTAAGCGGAAAGGACGTTATCCTGCATATAATAGGAATGATAGGCGTAGACGGCGCGCTTTATCAGTCTATGGAGTTTACGGGCGAAGGACTTAAAACTCTCTCTATGGACGACAGGCTTTGCATGGCGAATATGGCTATAGAAGCGGGTGCAAAGAACGGAATTTTCGAGGTAGACGACGTTACTCTCGACTACATAAAAGAACATTCCGACCGCACCCCCGAAATATTTAAGGCTGACGAAGACGCAAAGTACAGCAGAGTTATAGACATTGACCTTAGTGAAATAAAGCCTACTGTATCTTTTCCGCATCTTCCCGAAAATACAAAGACAATTGACGAAGCCGAGAAGCTGAACATAAAGATAGATCAAGTTGTAATCGGCTCATGCACCAACGGAAGATACAGCGATCTTGAAGCGGCGGCGAAAATAGTCAAGGGAAAGAAAGTCGCAAAGGGCGTTCGCGCGATAGTTATCCCCGCAACGCAGAAGATTTATCTCGAAGCGCTTAAAAACGGTCTGCTCGAAACATTTATCGAAGCGGGAATGGTAGTTTCCGCGCCGACTTGCGGTCCGTGCCTCGGCGGTCATATGGGCATACTCGCGCCGAATGAAAGAGCCGTTTCCACTACAAACAGAAACTTTGTCGGAAGAATGGGCGATACATCTTCGGAAGTTTATCTCGCAAGCCCCGCTGTTGCCGCGGCAAGCGCGATAAAGGGTTATATTTCGGGAGAGTTTGAATAATGGTAAAGCACGTTATTATCTGGACTTTAAAGGAAATGCCCGAAGCTGAAAAGACCGAGCGCAAAAGGCTGATAAAAGAGGGACTGGAGAGTTTAAAAGGGAAGATAGACGGACTTCTTGAGATAAAGGTCATAACCGAAACGCTTTCCACCTCAAACGGCGACCTTATGCTCGACAGCACGTTTTCCGATTTTAACGCGCTCAAGGCTTATTCTGTCCACCCCGAGCACGTTAAAATTGCTGATGGTTATGTCAGACCGTTTACGGCTGAAAGAAAATGCATTGATTTTGAAATAAAGGAGAATTGAAATGAAAGCACACGGAATTGTACATAAATACGGAGATAACGTCGATACGGACGTAATTATTCCCGCGCGTTATCTGAACACCGCAGACCACAAGGAGCTTGCCGCTCACTGTATGGAGGACATCGACAAGGACTTTGTAAAAAACGTTAAAGACGGCGACATAATCGTCGCGAATATGAATTTCGGCTGCGGAAGCTCGCGCGAGCACGCGCCTATCGCTATAAAAGCGAGCGGCATAAGCTGCGTAATAGCCTCTACTTTTGCAAGAATTTTTTATCGCAATTCGATAAACATAGGCTTGCCTATACTCGAATGTGACGAAGCGGCAAAGGATATTGAAAACGGAAACGAAGTAGAAATTGATTTCGACAGCGGCGTTATTACAAATATCACAAAGAATAAAACATATCAGGCTCTGCCGTTCCCCGAATTTATAAAGGACATTATAAACAAGGGCGGACTGCTGAATTCAATCAAAAAATGAAAAGCTTAACAGAGCTTAGCAAGTTTATTGCGCTCATTCTGCGGCATAAGCCCGAAACTATCGGCATTTCGCTCGATCAAAACGGTTGGGCGGATGTTGGAGAGCTTATCGACGGAATGAACAAAAGCGGACATTCAATTGATATGGATACGCTTATGGAAATAGTCCGTACCGACGAAAAGGGACGGTATTCCTTCAACGACGATAAAACTAAAATCCGCGCAAACCAGGGTCATTCGATAAACGTTGATGTCGAGCTTAAAGAGGCAATCCCTCCCGAAATACTTTTCCACGGCACGGGAGAGCGATTTTCCGAGTCAATAAAAAGTGAAGGATTAAAGCCTATGTCGCGGCTGTATGTTCATCTTTCAAAAGATGTCGAAACCGCCGTAAAAGTGGGCAAAAGACACGGAAAGCCCTTTGTGTTTACCGTAAAAACAGGCGAAATGTACAGACGCGGTTATAAGTTTTGGCTTTCGGAAAACGGCGTGTGGCTGACAAAAACAGTACCGCCCGAGTTTCTCGAAGAATATAAATGAAATGAGGTAATTCCCGATGGAAAAGAATATTGCTGTTATCAAAGGCGACGGCATAGGACCCGAAATAGTAGCAGAGGCTATGAAAGTCTTGGATAAGGTCGCAGAAAAATTCGGTCATAAGTTTAATTACGAACAGCTCCTTATGGGCGGCTGTTCAATAGACGCAAACGGCGTTCCGCTCACAGACGAAACCATTGCCCGCTGCAAGGCGTCCGACGCTGTTTTAATGGGTTCGATAGGCGGTAATACTACCACTTCTCCGTGGTATAAACTCCCCGCAAATCTTCGCCCCGAAGCAGGGCTTTTAGGACTTAGAAAAGCATTGGGGCTTTTCGCTAATCTCCGTCCCTGCGTGCTTTATAAACAGCTTTCGGAAGCTTGCCCGCTGAAAAAGGAGATAGCGGACAAGGGCTTTGATATGCTCATTATGCGCGAACTTACGGGCGGACTTTATTTCGGCGAACGTAAGACCGAAGAAGTAGACGGCGTTATGACCGCGATCGACACGCTCAGATACGACGAAAACGAAATACGCAGAATAGCGAAAAAGGCGTTTGACGTTGCAATGCAGAGAAGAAAAAAGGTCACGAGCGTCGATAAGGCAAACGTTCTCGACAGCTCGCGCCTTTGGAGAAAAGTAGTAGAAGAAGTGGCGAAGGAATATCCCGAAGTTACTCTTGAACATATGCTCGTGGATAATTCTGCTATGCAGCTTGTAAAAGACCCCGCGCAGTTTGACGTTATGGTGACGGAAAATATGTTCGGCGATATTTTGTCGGACGAAGCGTCAATGATAACGGGTTCAATAGGAATGTTGGCTTCCGCTTCAATGAACGAAACAAGTTTCGGACTTTACGAGCCGAGCGGCGGCTCTGCGCCCGATATTGCGGGACAGAATAAAGCAAATCCTATTGCTACCATTCTTTCCGCCGCAATGATGCTGCGTTATTCGTTCAAAATGGACAAAGAGGCTGACGCCGTTGAAAATGCCGTAAGCGGCGTTTTAGAAGCAGGCTATCGCACGGGCGACATCATGAGCGAGGGCATGAAGCTGCTGTCCTGCTCGGAAATGGGCGACAAAATAGCGGAATTTGTCTGATCTTTGGAAAAATTTTAAAAAGCGGTTGAAATAAAGTTGATTTTATGGTAAAATTATTCTATGATGATCTGAGCGAAATTGCTCGGTCAATTTCTTGAAAAAGGAGATTTTTATGTACAACGATTTGGTGGATACTATCGGCTTTCTCGGACAGTATGACAAGGAAGTTGCCGACGCAATGGGACTTGAGCTTGCGCGTCAGAAACGCAATCTCGAGCTTATAGCCAGCGAGAATATCGTTTCTCCCGCAGTTATGGCGGCAATGGGCAGCGTCCTTACAAACAAGTATGCGGAGGGCTATCCCGGAAAGCGCTATTACGGCGGCTGCGAAGATGTCGATATTGTCGAGAATATCGCGATTGAGCGCGCAAAGAAGCTCTTCGGCGCAAAGTTTGCGAATGTCCAGGCACATTCGGGCGCGCAGGCAAACACGGCGGTCTATGTTGCGCTTTTACAGCCCGGCGATACCGTTATGGGAATGAGCCTCGCACACGGCGGACATCTTACACACGGTTCTCCCGTAAATATTTCTGGAAAGTATTTTAACTTCGTTCCCTACGGCACGAACGACGAGGGCTTTATCGACTACGAGGAGCTTTATAAGCAGGCCAATAAATGCAAGCCTAAGCTCATCGTCGCAGGCGCATCTGCTTATCCCCGCGCAATTGATTTTGTAAAGCTTTCGCAGATAGCGCGAGCGGTCGGCGCATATCTTATGGTAGATATGGCGCACATCGCGGGTCTTGTTGCAACGGGACAGCATTTAAGCCCCGTGCCTTATGCCGATATAGTAACCACTACCACTCATAAAACTCTCCGCGGTCCTCGCGGCGGACTTATACTCACAAACAACGAGTATCTCGCAAAGAAGATTAACTCCGCAATTTTCCCCGGAACTCAGGGCGGTCCTCTTATGCATGTTATAGCGGGAAAAGCTGTTTGCTTCGGCGAGGCGTTAAAGCCCGAATTTAAGGCATACGGCGAGCAGATAGTAAAGAACGCAAAGGTGCTTGCGGATACACTTCTTGAAAAAGGATTCGACCTCGTTTCGGGCGGCACGGACAACCACCTTATGCTTGTCGACCTTCGTCCGTTCAATATCACGGGTAAGGAGCTTGAAACAAAGCTCGACGAGGTTTACATCACCGTAAACAAAAACGCAATTCCGAACGATCCGCAAAAGCCCGCTTATACGAGCGGCGTCCGCATAGGAACGCCCGCTGTAACAACGAGAGGTCTTAAAGAGGACGATATGAAGATAATCGGCGATTGCATTTATCTTGTAGCAAAGGATTTCGAGGGCAACGCCGAAAAGGTTCGCTCTATGGTAACCGAGCTTACAAAGAAGTATCCGCTTTACGAGTGATGAAATATGATCTGAATTATGTTCGTGAGCTTTTCGCTTCGGGAGAACGCTTGAAATATGTGTTCTTTTGGAGCGGAAAGCACGAATATGACCAAAGCGTTTCAAAGGCTTGTTTCAGTCAGTGGTGGGACTGCAAATTTACTGTTGACGGCGTGGAATACCATACCGCAGAGCAGTATATGATGTCTCAGAAAGCGCTGATGTTCGGTGATAAGAAAACGTTTTCGGAAATTATGTCTGCAAATCACCCTCATGAGTATCAAAAGCTCGGAAGAAAGGTTTCGGGTTTTGTTCAGAAGCTTTGGGACGAGAAATGCTGTCAGATCGTTATCGAGGGAAATATTGCCAAATTCTCGCAGAACGAGGATCTAAAGGCATTTCTTATCAATACGGGGAACAGAGTTCTTGTCGAAGCCTCGCCTTTGGACAGGATATGGGGCATAGGTATGGCTGAAAACGACAATAACATTGAAAATCCGTTTTTTTGGAAGGGAACAAATTTTCTCGGTTTTGCGCTTATGGAAGTACGCGACAGACTTTCGGAAATGTGATGTTGCTGCAAAGCGGCAAAACGGATCGAAAAGGAAGGACAAAAATGACGACTGTAAAAAACACTGAGGTTCTTTATAAGGAATACAACGAGGTAGCCCCTCTCGGACTTATCGCGATGAACGGAACGGAGGAGCTTGCTCAAAGGATAAACGGCTATCTTACTAAATGGAGCACCAGAAACGGAAAGCCGTCCTATAACTACATGATCGAGGCTGAATGTCCGAGATTTGCTTCGGGCGACGCAAAAGGACTTATTAAAAACACCGTCCGCGGAAAAGATCTGTTCATTCTTGTTGACGTGGGAAATTACAGCATAAAGTATAAGTATTTCGACAACGTGAACTATATGTCACCCGACGATCATTATTCCGATTTAAAGCGCATAATACAGGCGGCTTCGGGAAAGCCTCACAGAATAAACGTAATTATGCCGCTTTTATACGGCGGAAGACAGCACAGACGCTCATACCGCGAGAGCCTTGACTGCGCGTTTATGCTCCAGGAATTGCAGGATATGGGCGTAGAAAATCTTATCACGGTAGACGCTCACGATCCGCGCGTCTGCAACGCTATCCCGCTTATGGGCTTTGACAATGTCATACCGTCGTATCAGGTATTAAAGTCAATGTTCAACGCCTTTCCCGATCTCATAGTAGATAAAGATAACTTTATGATAATAAGCCCCGACGAGGGCGCTCTCAATAGAAATATGTTCTACGCTTCCGTTCTGGGAGTAGAAATGGGAATGTTCTACAAGCGCCGCGATTATTCTACGATAGTAAACGGCAGAAATCCGATCGTTGCACATGAATATCTCGGAACTTCCGTTGAGGGAAAGACGGTGTTTGTTGCGGACGACATTATTTCGAGCGGAGAGAGTATGCTCGAGGTAGCGCGTGAGCTTAAAAAGCGCAACGCAAAGCAGTTCTTCGCTTATGCGACATACGCTATATTTACAAACGGTCTCGAAGAATTCGACAAGGCTTATGAGCAGGGGCTTATCGACGCCGTATTCGGAACTAACCTTACATACCGTTCTCCCGAGCTTAAAAAGCGCGAGTGGTTCAAAGAAGTTGACGTGTCAAAGTACATGGCGTACTTTATCGCTTCGTTAAATCACGACATCTCCGTCAGCAGCCTTATCGACCCCCACGCAAAAATAGACGCGCTTCTTGCGGAGCATAGGAAGAAATAAAAATGCCTCTTGCTGATAAAATACGTCCCGAAACGTTAGATGACGTTGTCGGACAGCCTCACCTCATCGGTGAAAATAAACCGCTTCTGAAAATAATCAATTCGGGAAAAATTCCGAATATGATTTTCTATGGTCCGTCGGGCGTAGGAAAGACAACTATTGCGCGCATAATCGCAAATTCCGCGAATATGCGGCTCCATAAGCTGAACGGAACTTCCGCTTCGACCTCGGATATAAAAGAAATAGTCGGCGAGATAAATACATTTCTCGGAAGCAACGGGATATTGCTTTATCTTGACGAGATACAGTATCTCAATAAAAAACAGCAGCAAAGTCTTCTTGAATATATCGAGGACGGCTCTATAACGCTTATAGCCTCTACAACGGAAAATCCGTATTTTTATATCTACAACGCGATATTGTCGCGCTGTACGGTGTTCGAGTTTAAACCCGTAGAGCCTGCGGAGCTTGAAAAAGCGGTAAGGCGCGGATTTGCGGAAATGACGAAAGAAAACGGGGTAGATTATGAAGTTTCCGATGAAGCCGTAAATTACATCTGCCACGGCGTTGGCGGCGATGTGAGAAAGTGCCTTAATACCGTCGAGCTTTGCGCTATTTCGGCAGTAGACGGCAGGGTAGACCTCGAGCTTGCGAAAGAGCTAACCCAGCGCAGCAATATGCGCTATGACCGCGACGGAGATCAGCATTACGACCTCTTGTCGGCACTGCAGAAATCAATAAGAGGTTCCGACGAAAACGCAGCGCTCCATTATGCCGCAAGACTTATAGACGCGGGAGACATCATTTCTCTTTCGAGACGGCTTCTTGTAATAGCCGCAGAGGATATAGGGCTTGCTTATCCGCAGGCTATCCCGATAGTTAAAGCCTGCGTTGACAGCGCTATGCAGCTTGGACTTCCCGAAGCGCGTATACCGCTCGGAGACGCGGTCATACTTCTTGCGACTTCGCCAAAGTCAAACAGCGGATATAACGCCATAAACGAAGCGCTTGCTGACGTTAAGAACGGCGCTGTAGGAGATTTCCCGAGACATTTGCAGAACAAGCATTGCGACGGGGAAGACGCAGAGGTGCGCGGTCAGAATTATCTTTATCCCCATGATTTTCCGAACCATTACGTTAAACAGCAGTATCTGCCCGATAATTTAAAGGACAGGGTATACTATCATTTCGGCGACAACAAGCTCGAAAAAGCCGCCGAGGAATATTGGAAGAAAATAAAATAAAAACAGGGCTTTAAGAAAAACTTAAAGCCCTGAATTTTAGTCTGTATATAAAGTCTAATCAGCATTGTATGGTTATTCACCAAAAGCAGACAATGTGTACAATGCCAACAGGGGGTTGCGGGGACGGAGTCCCCGCGAGGCAGGGTGCGGGGCGCGCGGCGCCCCGCTCTCTCCCCCTTCCCCTTTGGGGAAGGGGGAGAGGGCGATAAAGAAATAGCGTTTGAAAAGAATCACAAAGATGTTTTAATAAAAGCTGAAATTCAGGGCTTTAAGAAAAACTTAAAGCCCTTAATTGTTTATGTAAGCGTGAAATCGGTTTCAATTACTTTCGGGCAGTTCTCCGTTGAATACACCCACTTGTCAATATGCCCGGAACTTATGAAATAGTTAAGCTTTGCGTCATGAAAAATATTCGTGTCCGCAGTGTTTACAATTATCAGCTTTATTTTCATCTTTTCCGGGATAATTGCTTTTATGTAAACGCTGATATGCTGATTTACGCTTATATTTGCGTGCGGCTCGGCAAGCCCCGCAAGATTTGGAGCAAGCTCCACAAAAACGCCGTATTCCTCAATAGAGCGCGCTATGCCCGTTACAGTTTCTCCGTTTTCAAAAAGCGCGGCGTTTTGTTCCCATGTACCTAAAAGTTCTTTGTGAGAAAGAAATATCCTGTTGCTGTCAATAGATTTTACAACAGCCTTTATATCCATTCCGACCGAAAATCTGTCGGACGGATGAGAGATCCTTGAAACAGAAATAAGGTCTATAGGAATAAGCGATGGTATACCGCAGCCTACATCTACAAAACACCCGAATTGTTCAAGATGAGTGACCCTTGCGTTTATGATGTCGCCCGAAGATAGATTTCCGATATATTCCGAAAGGCAGCGCTCTTGCGCTTCTTTTCTTGAAAGTATCGCACATTCGTTTCCAAACTCGTCTTTTGTCACTCCTTTTACCGTAAAACAAACGGGCTTGTTTACTCTCGAAATAAGAGCGATGTCTTTTGTCGAACCGTCTGAGATACCTACAGCGCCATCTTCGCGGGGAATTATACCGCGAATGTTTCCCATATCCACTATGAGATTGTGCCTGCTGTCGCACACTATACACGGCGCTTCAAGAATTTCACCTGTCCTTATGCAGCTATATATCGCGTCCTTTGATGTTATCTTGGCAATATTTTCGGGTGTGTTTAAAAGAAAGCCCTCGGGCATATACTCGGTCATTTTTTACCTCCGTCAAAAAAATTCAGATATTTATTTGTATGATTTTGACGGGGGATTTATTACAAATAGAGGTAAGAGATTAGAGGTAAGAGGTAAGAATTTCGGGGAACTTTTGGGAAACAGCGTTTATTGATGTTCAGAGAAAGAGGCTAGAGCTTAAACCGAAACCGATGAATTTAACGTACAAAAAAGAGGTAAGGGGTTAAGCTCTTACCCCTAAAAAGTGCGGGTGCAGGGCTAATAAACGTTATTTAGAGAAATAGCGTTTGAAAAGTACCGCAAATACGCCGTTTGTCATAACGTAACAAACAACGTTTTTTTACATAAGCGGCGCTAAAAGTCTTAAAAACATTCTGCCTATATGGACAAAAAAGTTTTCTTTCAGACATTTTTCATACGTTATCTCTTCACATTCTTCGAGCGTTTTTAAAAAGTCGGCTTTAATATCGGATAAGCACTTGGTCTTGTACATCCACGCCGCACACTCAAAGTGCAGGTAAAGACTTCTGAAATCCAGGTTTATAGTACCGACAACGCCGAATTTATCATCGCACACAAAGTTCTTCGCATGGATAAAACCCGGAGTATATTCGTATATCCTCACTCCGTATTTTGTGAGTATTCTGTAGTACGCTCTCGTAACGCAGTGCACATACCATTTATCTGGTATATGCGGCGTTATTATCCTGACGTCTACGCCGCTCTTAGCCGCAAGTATTAAAGCGCTTTGCATTTCGTTGTCTATGATGAGATAAGGAGTAGTTATATAAACATACCTTTTCGCGGAGTTTACAATGTTCATATAGACATTCTCGCCGACAGGCTCGTTGTCGAGGGGGCTGTCGGTAAACGGAACAATAAAACCGTTTTCTTTTTCATCAATACATTCGGGAGCATACTTTGCGGGGTCTTCTTCGGTGTTTGTGAGAAAGTTCCACATTGTTAAGAACATCAGCGTAAAGCTCCGGACAGCTTGTCCCTTTATCATAACAGCCGAGTCTTTCCAGTGACCGTGTTTTTCATAGCGGTTAATATATTCGTCCGCAAGATTTACGCCGCCCGTGAATGCGGTATTTCCGTCTATTATCAGTATTTTTCTATGGTCGCGGTTATTCATCTTTGTGGATAAGATCGGTCTGAATTTGTTGAACACTCTGCATTTAATGCCTTTCTTTTCAAGCTCCCGATCGTATTTATACGGGAGCGTCAGAAGACAGCCTATGTCGTCGTATATAAGCCTTACGTCAACTCCCTCTTCCGATTTCCTGACAAGAATATCAAGTATCGTATTCCACATTTCACCCTCGCTTATGATGAAATATTCAAGGAAAATAAATTTCTCGGCTTTTTCAAGTTCTTCCGTCATTGCTTTGAATTTATCTTCTCCCGTGGGAAAATATCGAGCGTCCGAATTTTCATAAACGGGGTATCCGCCGAATTTAAAAAGATAGTCGGCTTGTTTTCTTGCGGGTTCGTTAATTCCCGAAAGGCTGTTTAATATATCGTCGTTTTGCTTTAAGATCTTGCGTTCTTCTTTTTGATAGAAGTTCATTTTCTTTCTAAGTCTTTCGCCCGAACGGCTGTACCCGAAAAAGATATAGAACATAACGCCGAAAATAGGGAACGTAAGGATCGTCATTATCCATGCGATCTTATAGCTCGGATTTATGTCTGAGTTCACAATAAAAAACGATATAACTACTCCTATCCCCTGAAACACAAGAAAAGAGTAGTTATAAAGCGTTCCGAGCTCCCAGAACAAAGACATGAGATATATTACCTGAAACAAAATACCTACAATACACACAAACGCCCTTGTAAATATCTTTTTCAGAAGCTTCTTGATAAAATTCATAAAAACCTCTTTCAAAACAAAAACAGCCTCTTGAGGCTGTCGTTGTTTTACGTTTTCTTATCAACCGGGAATGACATAATAAATACGTTCATCGGGATTTGCATAATCAAACTTGTCGCGCGCTATATTCTCAATGTATTCGTCGAGATTCTCGCCGTTTAGGTATCCGTTTATCTGCGCGTTTTTCTGGTTAATTTCGTTGGTTTGAGCTGCAAGATCTTCATACTGTTTTGTTTTCTCTTTTATAATGATCCCGTTTTTAACAACGGTATAAACAACGAAGACCAAAGCAATTAAAACCGCCGCACCCGCAATTATCTTTATAAAGCTGAAACGCTTTTCATTTTTACGGGCTTCTCTTGACGACAGCCTTAATGACATTTTTCTTTCCACCTTCCCCAATATTTTCCGACCCTCTATTATTATACACTATGTTTCGCCTTAAATTCAAGCCGTTAAACAATTTTTTCCCATTATTGCGCGCATTTTCAGAGATTTTAACAAATTGCGCATTTGCTTTGTGTGCAATTTTCCTAATGAAATTTGTAAGAACAGAGCGCGTTTTATTGAATAAACGCCCGAGCGTTCTTCTCCATACCTCTGCCATAGCGTTTTCTATGATATTAAGTATTCTTCCGACAGTCGCTATATACGCAAAAACTCCCGCGCCAAAGCCTAAAACGGTATATATCCTGACATAGTTTCCGAGATTTTCCGATATTGCTATTACCGCAAATGCCGAGGCGATAAAAAATAAAATATCGCATATAAAAATCACGGGCTTAAACTGTAATATAAGCCTTATGATCCTCAGACATTCATAAACAAGTCCGAATAAAAACCCCGCTGTAAAAGCAATTGCAATGCAGTCGGCTATACTTACATTCATACTTCTCACCTTGTCATCTGAATATTTTTTTGAACGGTCCGTCCATTACGCTGTTTTTACTGTAGCTTATGCTGTTAATCGTCCCTGTCATCAGAAAATCCCCCGTCTGCGCTTCAAGCGTCGTTACGTGCAGATCTTCTCCTTTGATGACAAGCTCTCCCATGACCGTTGATAAAACTATAGTCGTATCGCTGAATTTGTCTATCCCGTTCACTCCCGATATTTTCAGCGAGCTTCTGTTTTCCATTACGACATTGTGCTTTTCCTGCATATAATTCACCCCCGCTGATACAATTTGTATTCAGCAGGGGGGAGGAATATTCTGATGACCGGAACTTTATTTTGGGGAAAGGTTATTTCTCATGGTAAGGTGGGCAGTATACAGTTGACAGCGTACAGTATGCAGTAGTAGGTATCCGCTTTTCGGCGGATATTATTTAGATTGTTTTCGGGCTGAAAGGTTTTTGCGGTCCGCAAAATTCTTACCTCTTATCTCTTACTTCTAAATCACTTCGTACATCGCCGCCGCGTCGTCTTTCTTCGTAAATTCCTTTATATCCACAACACGGACTTTAAGCGGCTTTCCGATGTTTATTTCAATTATATCGGCGACCTTTACTTCATAAGAAGCCCTTGCAACTTTTCCGTTTACAAGCACCTTTTCCGCGTCGCAGGCTTCGTTTGCCGTAGTGCGGCGTTTTATAAGCCTCGACACCTTTAAAAATTTATCTAATCTCATTGTTTTATCCTTTTGATGATATTAAAAAGCGGCAGGAAATACCCGCCGCTTTTTTGACTAAGCCTGAAAATTATTTTTTCTTTTTCTTCTTGGTCTGAACGGGAACGCTTACAGCGTCCTTGAGAGCACGACCTGCTTTGAAAGCGGGAACCTTTGTAGCGGGAATAGAGATCTTTTCCTTTGTACGAGGATTGATACCTGTTCTCGCAGCGCGCTCACGAACCTCAAATGTTCCGAAGCCGACGAGCTGAATGGACTCACCCTTCGCGAGAGTCTCAGTAACAGTCTCGATAACCGCAGCAACTGCCTTTTCGGTGTCTTTCTTTGTAAGACCCGCTTTTGCTGCTACTTCCGTAACTAATTCTGCTTTTGTCATGTGTATAACCTCCAAATAATTCTATCTAATAGCGGTTTCTCCGCTAAAGATCCTTTTTTGTATCCCGCTAAGCTCCTCTTCGGAAAGCTCATCTAGCTTTTTTCCGCCCGCGGAAATTTGTTCTTCTGCCGCTTTGAACGATTTCGTAAACCTTTGAGACGCATAAGTAAGGGCTTTTTCGCTATCTACTTTTAACAGCCTGTCCGTTTCGCAGACCCTAAGCAATATCTCGCCCATCTTTTCTTGATAAAGCTGTTCATTGTCTGCGCACACGCCGTTTTCAATACTGTCGGCAAAAGCGCTTATCTCGTCCGCAAGATTTTTCAGAGCGCTAGCGGCGTCTTTTTCGCCTATGCCCGCTCTTGAAGCTCTCCTGCAGATCTTGTCGCCTCTTATCAAAGCAGGGAATGTCTTCGGAATGCTTTCAAGCGTATCCGAATAATTCTCCTGTTTTTTCGTTTTCTTTTTTATCGCGTCCCAGTTTTTCAGAACTTCATCTTCGTTTTCGACCTTTACGCTTCCAAAAACATGGGGATGACGCTCAATAAGTTTCTTGCAAATATCATCGCACACATCGCCGAAAACGAAATTTCCTTTTTCACGTTCTATCTGCGTATGAAAAACTATCTGAAGCAGAAGATCTCCCAGCTCCTCGCGGAGCATTTCGGGACTGTCGTTGTCTATTCCTTCGCAGACCTCGTAGGTTTCTTCTATAAGATCCGAACGGATACTTTCGTGAGTCTGGACTTTATCCCACGGACAGCCGTTTTCGCTTCGGAGTATTTTTACTATTTCAAGCAAATCGGAAATGTCATAATTATCTTTGAATGTAAAAGCCATTTCAAACACTCCCGAACAAATACTACTTCTCTATAATACCCGATTTTGCGTTATTTTTCAAGGGCTTTTTTCATTTTTTTTCAAATTTTTTTTGAATTATATTCTTTCTACAAATTGTGGTGTTTAAAATAGTAAATATTGCACAAACAAAAACGCCTGAAATTACCGAAATTACTATACATAAGACTTCGTTCACGGAATTTTTCATACATTCGTACACCGTTTTCGCGGTTATCCCGCAAAAAATTCCTATAAAAATATTCGGAACGACAGCTTTTATGATTCCCGTTTTTTGCGGAAAATAATGTTTTAAGGCAATAAGACCGAAAAATGCCGTAAACGCATATCCTATTATGCTGGAAAGAGCAGCTCCCGAAATATTGAGCGAGGGTATGGAGATAAGAAGCGGATTTAAGAAAAGTTTTAAAAGCACCGATATTATCATAAGCGCCAGCGGCACAAACGGTTTTCCTATCGACTGGAATATTCCGAACAGCGCGGAGGAGATAACCATAAATAATCCTCCGAGGCATAGAATGGTAAATGCATTTATACAAACCGAAACCTCTGCCGCACGCGACTTGTAAAGCAGACCGAGTACAGGCTCTGCGAGAGCCGCAGCTCCGAAGCATGCGGGGCAGGCTATGAGCGTGCTTGTCTTTATCTGGAGCGAAATTTTATCCGCGATCAGCTTTACGTCCTTTTTCTCCCATGCCGCCGCAATTTCGGGGGCTGCGGCTGTCCCCGCCATTCCCGCGAAAGACGGAATGAGCATAAAAAGCGAGGTCGCTATGCCCGTGTAGCTGCCGTACATAAAGTTTGCAAGACCCGAAAGCCCGCCGCATTGTTCTAAAATTCCGCGGAAATGCTCCGTATAAAACGCGGGGTCTTGTTCTGCGGAAACGGAAATAGTCCGCGTTACGGTAAGCAGATCTGCAAAAGAAACACAATTCATCACAAGCGCGGAAGCCGAAAGCGGAAACGTTTCCTTTATTAGTGAAAGACATATCTCCCTTATACTGTATTCGCATCTTTTCGGAATACGGATTTTAAGCGGGTTCTTTTTTTCAATGATAAGGAGCGTAATAAGCCCGAAACCCTCGCTTATGCTGACAGCAAGTATCGCTCCCGCCGCCGCATAAGGAAGAGAAGCGCTGTATGCCTGCTCTATTGTAGAACACGAAACGCCGAATACATCTTTTCCGTTTAAAAATGCCGTTTTCCCATAATAAATAGCCGCATATGAAAGCGACAGTCCGAAAACCGCTCTCGATACAGCCTCCGCGACAGAAGCCGCCGCAGACGGCTTTACGTCCGCAAGCCCCTCGCGATAACCCCTGAAAACGCTCGCTATACAGCATAAAGTGACCGCGGGAGATATGCATAATATTGCGGGAACGCTTTTCGGCGAGCAGGCTATGTATTGTGCAAACGGCACGGAAAGCGCGGCTATAAGAAACGTTCCCAATAGTCCCGTTCCCGCAAACAGCAAAACGGCGTATTTTTTTACCACGGTCGCTCTGCAAAGGTTGTCGCAGGCGGCGCACCGCGCTGTAGTGCGCATTATTGCCGTAGGTATGCCCGCCGCAGTCAGCGCGAATATGGGAGAATAAAGACCGTATGCCGTAGAGAAATAACCCATTCCCGTTCCGCCGAGGAGATTTGCGAGAGGAATTTTAAACAGCGCTCCGACTATCTTTGTAATCGCCATTGAAACAAACAGGAACGCGGCGTTTTTAAAAAATCGTTTATCGTTCATAAATAGTCCTTCCTTTTGGTATTGCGATTTGTACAAGTCTATGAGCCGAAAGAGCCGATTATGAACCTTAATTATGCAAATGCATATAATGAAGAAGCGGAAACGACCGCTGAACAATACTCCAAAGTTTAAACGCGGAGTTGTTCAATATGTGAGAAAGGATGATTTTTTTGGATAAAATGAAAGCGCGCGTCGGATATTCGTTTGTTCCGATTCAGCGAATGGATAAGGTATATTCACCGTCCAAGGCTCTTATGGCGGGAACTATATTCCCCGAGCTTAATATCACCATCGACGAATATGAAAGGGGGCTTTATTGTGGCAAATAATATGACAAACCGTATGCCCCGCAGGAATGATAACAATCAAAATAACAATCAGACCGCCTGCGCGGATCTCTTAAAGGCAATTATGGAAGCGGACTTTTTTGCTCAGGACTTAAAGCTCTATCTCGACACACACCCCGATGACGAAAAAGCAATAATGATGTTCCGCGAAGCGGTAAAGCAAAGCAACGCCTGCAAGGCGGCGTTTGAGGATAGCTTTTATCCTTTGACCGCTCACAGCGCCGGCAAAGACGGCGAATGGGACTGGCTCTGCGGCGCGTTTCCTCCTCAGAGCTGAGATTTGAAACGAGGTGAAGAATTATGTTTATTTTTGAGAAAAGAACTCAGATACCCGTATGTATCAAAAACAGAAATCCGCGTCTTGCAGGGATAATACTTTCGCAATACGGCGGACCCGACGGAGAGCTTGCGGCGTCGCTGCGCTATCTGTCGCAGAGATTTACCATGCCCGACAACAAGGGAAAAGCTCTCCTCACCGACATAGGAACAGAAGAGCTTGCACATCTTGAGATAGTGGGGAGCATAGTTTCCCAGCTTACCGAGGGAGAGGGCGCGAAGAGCTTTGACAAGTACGGAAGCGCCGATTATTATGTCGACCATGCAAACGCAGTATATCCCGCGAGCGCAGCGGGAGTACCCTTTACCGCCGCATACATTCAGTCGAAAGGCGATCCTATAGCGGACCTTACGGAAAATCTTGCGGCAGAGCAGAAAGCGAGAGCCACTTATGACAACATTCTGCGCCTTTCGGACGATCCCGATGTAAACGAGGTAATAAAGTTCCTGCGCGAGCGCGAAGTTGTACATTTCCAGCGCTTCGGTGAACTGCTCGATTCTTATCAGGATAAAATTCCGAGAAACTGCTGAAGCATAAACACCCAAACGCGTGCCAAATCTGCGGTACGCGTTTTTTCTTTATACGGTAACTCTTGACAAAATAAAAAAGCTGTTGTATAATTATAGTCCGACTGTTATATATGAGAAAGGAAATCAAAATGAAGATATATTGCATGAGCGATATTCACGGATTCCTCAGTGAATTTGACGAGGCGCTTTCTATTGTAGAAGAACGCCTCGGAGAGCCCGACAGTATGCTGCTTCTTCTAGGAGATCATATACACGGCGGCAGCGACAGCGCCGGAGTCCTTGACAGGATAATCGGACTTCAGAAAAAGTACGGTAAAGACAAAGTTGTCGCTCTTCTCGGAAACCACGAGGAAATGTATTTGCGGGGAGAATGTACTTTGGAGAGATTACCTTCTATGTATTCGGATTACGACACGGACGACAACGGCGAGGATTATTCGGACTGGATAGAAAATCTTCCGCGTATATACCGCGCGGGAAACACTATTTTTGTCCATGCCGGTATAAACGAGGACTGCGGCGAGGACTGGGAGTGGGATTATGATATGTTCACGGAAAAATACCCCGCGCAACTCGGAGAAATAAAAGGCGTAAAAGAAAAAGTTGTCGCGGGTCATATCGGAACAGCCGAAATTTCGGGCGACCCGAATTTCCACGGCGTATATTTTGACGGAGCGTCGCATTATTACATAGACGGAACCGTTATGGAAAGTCTTGAGATACCGATACTTATGGTAGATACGACAGAGGATAAATATTATCGCGTTACGGAGGGCGGCATATGGGAGGTACAGCCATATGATGCGGATAATTGAACACAACGACCATATTCGGCATACTGACGAATTTTTCAAAAATTACTTGAAATAATAGTCCGAATATGTTAAAATAATATTGCTTAAAAATTTATTCATACAGGCTGGTTTTTTAAATGGATTATACATTGAACGCGGGAGTGTGGAACAGCGTTTTCGCTGTACCTGCGAGCGTTGTTGACGATTATATAAAACTTGCGGGAGAGCGTTCGCTGAAGCTCCTGCTGTTTTTGCTGAGATACGGGGGAAAGTCTTTTTCGGAGGAGGAGCTTTGCGAAAAGCTCGGGTTTTCGGAAAAGGGAGAACTCGAAGACGCGGCTGTTTTCTGGGAACAGCGCGGAGTTATCCGCAGAGTTTACGGCGACGACAGCGGCGAGTTGTGCGCGGCGTCGGAAAAGAAAACGGTTTCCGAGCCGAAGCCCGTAAAGACTGTCGAAAAAGTCAAAGCGATAAAGCCCGCTTCTGTTTCTTCGGGTGAGATAGCGGACAGAATAAAGAGCGACAAGGAAATAGCCCTGCTGTTTTCCGAGGCGGAGAAGATCTACGAAAGACCCCTCTACCAGCGCGAAATCAATCTTGTTATATCTCTTGTGGATCATTACGGCTTAAAACCGGGCGTTTCGATGATGCTGCTCAGTTATTGCAAGAAAGCGGGGAAGACTACCCCCGATTATATCCTGACCTGCGCAAAAGACTGGGCGGATAACGGTATAAACAGCATAGAGCTTGCAAATGCACGCATATTAAAACTAGAACAGCGCGACAGCCTTTACGAACGCGTAAGGAAAGCGCTCGGTCTTAAATCGAAAATGCCGAAGAAAATAACCGACCTTTTAGAAGTCTGGACGGAGCTCTGGGGTTTCAGCGAGGAAATGATAATGCACGCATACGATGAGACTGTCTATGAAATAGGTTCGTGGCAGCCCGAATATATGAACACCATACTGGACAACTGGAGAAAAAACAATATATTTACCGTAAAGGACGCCGAAAAAGCCTCCGAGGAATACAAAGCCTCGAAAAAAGCGGACAAAGAAGCGCCCAAGGAAAAACCGAAGAAAGCGGAGAAGCCTAAAAAGCCGTCTAATTCTTCATTCGATATGGACGATGTTATGGCTCAGATAAAAAACAGATATAAGAATGGAAGTTGACAAAAAGTGATAAGTTCGGAATATCTTATAAAAGCACGTAATATGCTCGAAGCGGAACACTCAAAGTTAAAGCGGACAGAGGCTGAAAGGCATGCGGAAATACTCGGGAAATTCCCCGAATACGGAGAACTTGAAGAACAGCTTGCTCAGACGGCGAGGGATATTGTTTCTGTTGTGATCAACGGCAGAATCGAGGACCGTTATGAAGTTCTTGAAAAGATCAAAAACAAAAATCTGTCCATTCAGAAAAAACTGTCGGATGTACTTGTAAATAACGGATATGACGCGGACTATCTGAAGCCTTTGTATTATTGCAATATTTGCTCCGACAAGGGAGCTGTAAACGGCGAATGGTGCAGCTGTATAAAGCGTGCCGCGATAAAATTTGCCGCAGAGGATCTGAATGAAAACGGTTCTTTTTGCACTTTTGATGATTTCGATCTGTCGTTTTATTCGGATAAGTACAATGAGAAGTGCGACTGCGTTCCGCGTGAAACGATGAAAAAAAATCTCGAAGACTGCAAAAGATTTGTCGAAAAATTCGACGGCACGGGCAGCGGGATATTTATGATAGGCGCAACAGGACTCGGGAAAACGCATCTTTCGCTTGCGATAGCGAACGAGCTTATAAAAAAAGATCGGTCGGTCGTGTACAATTCCGTACCCGAGCTTTTGAGAAAGCTCAATTCCGAACAGTTCGGAAATTCCGACGGCGATACAATGCAGGTAATAACCGACTGCGATCTGCTCATACTCGACGACCTGGGTGCGGAACACAACACGGAATACAGTTCCTCGGTAGTGTATCAGCTTCTGAATGCAAGAATATCTCATAACAGACCGATGATAATAAGCACAAATCTGGAAATGGGAGAGATAAAGGCGCGTTATCAGGACAGAATATGGTCGAGATTGTTCAGTATGAGAGTGCTTCTCTTTTACGGAACGGACAACCGTCTGAGAACTGCGGGCAATAACTGGTGAAAAAAATAAATTTGGAGGTAAAATATTATGGCAAAAATGAGAATCGGTATTCTGACAAGCGGCGGCGACTGCCCGGGACTTAACGCAACAATACGCGGAGTTGCAAAAGCCACTTATGAAACATTCGGCGATAAGGTCGAAATAGTCGGTATTCACGACGGCTATCACGGGCTTATACACTGCGATTATAAGATAATGTCGCCGTCTGATTTTTCGGGGATACTCACCACAGGCGGTACTATCCTCGGAACAAAGCGTACTCCTTATAAGATGATGCAAATAATCGAGGACGACAATGTCGACAAAGTAAAAGAGATGAAGATGACCTATAGGGATCTGAAGCTCGATTGCCTTTTCACTCTCGGCGGAAACGGAACTCATAAGACCGCAAATATGCTTTCGGAAGAGGGACTTAACGTAATAGGGCTTCCAAAGACTATAGACAACGACATTTTCGGAACTGACGTTACGTTCGGTTTCCATTCGGCAGTCGACATCGGAACCGAAGTTATCGACAGAATACATACCACGGCAAATTCTCACAGCAGAATAATGGTCATTGAAATTATGGGCAACAAGGCGGGTTGGCTCACGCTTTACAGCGGTTTAGCGGGCGGCGCGGATATTATCCTTATTCCCGAAATACCGTATGATATAGACAAGGTCGCAAAGGCTTGCCAGAAGCGCGCTGACGCGGGAAAAGACTTTTCAATAATCGCCGTTGCCGAGGGCGCATACGATGTAGAAGAAGCTAAGATGAAGAAGAAAGAACGCGCTCAGAGCCGCGCAGATTCGGGAATAGTTACCGCGACGACTCGTATTGCAAAAAATATTGAAGCAAAGACGGGACTTGAAACAAGAACGGTCGTTCCCGGACATATTCTCCGCGGAGGTTCTCCGTCGGCTTATGACAGAGTTCTTGCTACGCAGTTCGGCGCTCACGCGGCAAAACTTCTGAAAGAAGAAAAGTTCGGATTTACTGTAGCTATGGTCGACGGAAAGATAACCGAAAATCCTCTTAAAGACGTGGCTATGAAAACCAAATTTGTTCCCGAAAATCATCAGCTTGTAAAAACAGCCAGAGCGATAGGAATATCATTTGGCGATTGAGCGGTTCAAGCAATATCCTATGAGGAAAAGCGGCTTTATAATTCTGAAAATGGGGAATTGAAGTGAGAATTAACCTTATCCGCCACGGGCGAACTTCGGGAAATCTCGAGAGCAGGTACATAGGGATAATTGACGAGCCGTTATGCAGGGAGGGAATATACGAGCTTAAAGCGAGAAAATATCCCGACTGCGACAAAGTGGTGTGTTCGCCGATGAAGCGCTGTATACAGACCGCAGAGCTTATATATCCCGATAAAGAGTTAGTTGTTTACAACGACCTGCGCGAGTGCAATTTCGGCGCGTTTGAGGGACAGAGCGCAAGAGAGCTGGGAGATAACCCTTTCTACCAGAAATGGCTTGACAGCGGAAAGACGCTTCCTTTTCCCGAGGGAGAAGTACCCGAGGACTTTAAAAACCGCTCTTGCGGTGAGTTTCTGAAAGCCCTGAAAGAACAGCATTTTGAAAGTATCTCTTTCGTTGTTCACGGCGGAACGATAATGTCGATAATGGAGCGTTTCTGCCTGCCGCGCAGAGGTTATTTTGATTATAGGGTGAATAACGGCTGCGGATATTGTCTGGAGTTTGACGGAGAAACTCTTGCAATAGTTTCCGAAATATAAAATCTAAGGCTGTCGTAAAAGTCCGTGTATGCCGGAAAACGGACTTTGTCGACAGCCTTTTTATACAAACTGTTTAACTATAAAATAATTTTTTTAAAGTGCTTGACAACCGGATTCTTTTATGATACAATGATAACACAAAAATTGCGGAATAATGTTGCTTAAACTCTTTTATGGGAGAATTTGTTTTTTGCGTTTAGATGCGGAGAATAAATAACAGACTGTTTAAAAATTAAAGTTTCAGACTGTATAGAAAGCCCCAGATGCTAGGAAGCGCCACTGCAACTAGCCTTTGTGGCTGTTGCAGTGACGCTGACGACGCAGGTGGGGCTTTATATACAGTCTGAATAGCTTATTATTTCGCAATTGTTTATATATAACTATATACAGATAAAAAAGGGGGAAAATATTATGTTTAAAAAGGTAATGAGCTGTATTCTTGCATTTGCCGTTGCTTTCGGCTGCCTGTCGGTATTCAGGCTCGATATGTTCAAAGCGGTAGCCGCGGTAAATACAAAAACTTATCATTATTTCTACGATCAGTTGAGCCCCGAGGCGAAGAAAATATATGACGTCCTTTTTGAGATGTATGAGGACGGCAGCCTTAAAGGCGGAACAAAGACCGTAGATCTTGTTGAAAAAGGCGCGGTAAGCTCCGAAACGCTCGAAGCCTATTTAGCCGGAGATCCGACGCTTTCGGATAACTTTTCCGCGGCAAAGGACGCGTTCGATCTTGAATGTCCCGAAGCATGGTATTTCGACAGCTCGTATATTTCTATGCGCGTTGGGAAAAAGGAATCGGGAGAATATGCCGTTTACATGGGCATAGGAAGAGCCGATACCTATCTTCTTCCGGGACTTAAAGCTGCGGACGTTGAAAAAATGGACGCAAAGGTTTTAGCCGCATTAGCTCAAATAGTAAACGCCGCGAACGACCTTGATGTTACGGGACTCAGCAGCGCCGACGCTGACGCGCGCAAGGTAAAGCTTGTACACGACACCGTTACAAAGAGCATTTCTTATAAGTTTGAAACGGAGTGCAAGCTCGAAAACGCGCCGTATATACGCACTATCTATTCTCTTGTTACACACGAGGGCGTCTGCGAGGGCTATGCCCGCATAATGCAGGCGGTTTTAAACAGGCTCGGAATTCCTTGCGTGCTTGTACACGGTATACAGAACTCGGGAAATTCTCCCGAAATGCATATGTGGAACGAAGTTCAAATAGGGGATAAATGGTATGCTCTCGACGCTACATGGGACGACCCTATTCGCCTCGATAAGGACGGAAAACGCATCGAAGGCGACGGCAAAGGAAACGACGGCGGCGAGGTTGACAGCTATCTCCTTGTCGGAAGCGAAGTAGTCGGAAATAACTGGCTTCCTTCGGGAGTAGTTTCGAGCGGCAACATGAGCTTTACATATCCCGAAATAGAGCAGTCTACTTATAACGGCGACGAAGTTTATAACGACTCCGTAACGGGTCTTCACGTTTCCTATACCGCAAACGGCGAAATGGAAGGCGAAACTGCGGGTCAGTTTACCGTTGACTACAACGGTATGGGTATGGGCAAAGCCGCAGAACAGGGCGTTTACCTGCTTATAAAAATGTACGATCAGCATCCCGACGGTACTTCTCACAGTATGGCGGACTGGTATTATGTTGCGGCGGCGCTTGTACTTTCGGAAAATAATGAGTTTTTCTACGATACGGACAAATACTTGAAACTCTACACCGCAACCTGCGAGTATGTTGAGTTTGCGCTTACTACCAGACGTCCGAAAGGATTTGAAACATGGGGCAACCGTCCCGAGTCAAACGGGCTTTCCAAAGATCCCGAAACTGGATTTTATCAGGGCGACGGCTCGGATATAATCGCGCAGACAGAGCTTCTTTATAATGCCGCTGCGGCATTTGAGGCTGCTCCATGCATTTACAGACAGTCTCCCGCTCCCACGGGTCAGCTTGATACAAGACAGACGTTTAATATTCATATCGAATTTGACGACAAGATGTACCACCCCGTTCTGTCCGATATAAGCACTGTCGGCATAACTAATCAGGGCGCGCCCGAGACCGAAGATTACAGAAGAGCGGCAAGCGAGCCTATACAGGTAAAATTTGCCACATACCAGCAGGACAGAGACGGTGAGATCTTTGAAATGAAACTTGTTTCAAAGACTTCTGCCGACCTCGACGGCGACTATATTATAGACGACGGCGTGGTTACATGGCTCTATGATTGTGATAAGGATCATGTACACGATCCCGAAAACTGTTTTGTAAAGGGCTTGGAATATAAGTTCAGGGCAAGTACGAACTGGTCCGACGACCTGACGCTTTATGATTTCCAAATCACGGGACTTGTAGGCAGCCGTTCAAATAAAGCTCCCAACTCCTGGAGCTACATTATGTCAACATCGGTATGTCCTATGGCATACCGCAGCCAGGGCATTGACTGGGCTCTCTGGGGACGTCCTTATCTTCTCGATAATCCCGACGACCTTGATCTAAGCAAGCTCGCCGCAGAGGGAACAGACGGTTCCAAGACTTCTCTCGAAGAGCTTCAGAAGCAGATGAAGATAGACGATATGAACGGTCGTCTTATGCTCACCGTTGAAGAAATAGGAACAGAAGACGGAATGAGCCGCGCTAAGTATAACGAAGTTACCGAGGCGTTCGACGAATATACAACCATTCCCGAGTCTGCGATAAAGAGCAGTAAAATGTACGAGATAAACTTTACGCGTCTTTGCAAAATGACAGTAGTTCTCGAGGGCGAGAGCCTGAGAATGCAGCTCGGTTTCCCCGAGGGCTATGACGCGGAAGACGTTGCGAACAAAGAGGTAGTCTTCAAGGCTTATCACTTTACACGCTGCTCTGAAACAAAGCATTGCGGAAACGAAAATAAACCCGGACACAAATACGGCGACGATATAATTTCCGTTGAAGAAATTCCGCTCGCAGTTACGCAGTATGGTCTGGTAATACTCTGCGATTCTTTCTCGCCGTTTGAGATAGTTGCGCTCGACGCTTCTCAAGTAAGCGCTGACGAAATGGAAAAAGACCATAACATAATCGTAAAAACAGACGGAAACGGCTCTGTTACTTGCGACGGCGTTCCCGCTGTCGGAGCTGAGGGCTTTATCTCATTTGAAGAGGGCGAAAGCCATACATTCAAGGTTGAAGCCAAGGAAGGATATGCCGTAGACGTTGTTTCATTCGGCGGACGTAATATAGCAGTCGGCGCTGACGGCACTTTCAAGCTTGGTTATTATGAAATAATCGGCGCAAACGATATGCTCAATGTATCCTTTGTTCCTAAGACCGTAAAGGCTGAGGAAGAAAAAGCGGGAGTAGTTGCGGTAGTTCCTAAGGTAGTTTCGGCTGAACCCGTTATAGTTGTCGTTCCGAACCAGGATTTTTATACAATTACCCGAGGAAAAGATTCCGATATATTCTGCGGCGCGCCGACAGTAAACGTTCTCGGAGCTGATTCAATAACCGTTTCGGGACACGGCGGAACAAAGAATTACACCCCCGGCAAATCATTTACTCTCGAAGCTCCATCTAATGCAGGCGAATCTTATAATTACAAGATAACCGCCGTAAAGGGCGATTCGACGGTGACCCGCGAGATAAAGGTAACTAACGCTCATGGTTTCCTTGCGGGACGTTCTACCTTTGTATTTGAGGATTCCTGCACTAAGAATGAATATGAAGTTACAATGTATAAGTGCAGGGATTGCGGAAGGTTCTATGCTCCTTTTGAAAGCTATAACAAGGCAATTAAAAAGTCTGACCACACGCACGACCTTTCAAATGTCGAGAAAATAACATCTACTTGCGACGGACTTACTTATACGGTTAAGAAATGCACAAAGTGCAGCTATATCGAAGTTGAAACAAGCGGAACAGAAAGCGCTGCCGCACAACATAACTGGATGCCTTTCGTAAAAGAGGCAGCTTGTGATATAGACGGCATATCTTATGAGGTATGCACGGAGTGCGGAGCAATACGCAGCGTTATGGAGATACCGACCCACGCTCACTTTGTAGGAAGCAGCTTTGCGGCGTCACCCTGCGGCGACTGCACAAAGGAAAAAGTAAAGATGTCGGTATGCGCGGACTGCGGAGAACAATTCTCTTCTCCCATGGAGCCGAATAAAGCGCATACGGGCGTATGGAAGACGGTAAAAGCTCCGACCTGTAAGGAAAACGGTCTTAGAGAATGGGTATGCTCGGTTTGCGGTTATAAGGAAACCGAAGAGCTGCCCGCGGATAGTTCGCTTCATTCTTACAAAATCGAGATGACGAAAAATCCAACGTGTACCGATAAGGGAACTATCAGGCACACCTGCGGATACTGCGGCGATTCTTATACTACAGAAGTAGAAGCTCTCGGCGGCGAACATAACTATATTGTCATAAAGACGGTTTCCGAGACTTGCGCAACCGACGGCGTTGAAGTATATCAGTGTACGGTATGCGGCGACAGCTATGAAAAGACGACTCCCGCGACAGGAAAGCACGTTTATACAGACGACAACAACTGCGAGACCGAAGCACGCTGCAAGGTATGCAGAAAGGTAATTATCCCCGCGAAAGCGCATGAATTCGGCGATTATTATCAGCTGGCGTGGGACAAAAACAACCATTACCGCGATTGCAAAAACTGCGATTTTATACAGACCGAAACACACTTCGGAACAGACGACGGCGACTGTACGACCGCTGTAAAATGCGCTGCATGCGGAATTGAAATAAAGAGCGCAAAATCTAATCATTCACCATTCAGTTCCACGCTCCTTGCTCCCGTACCCGGACATGAGGCTGAACTTCATTCGCGCCGTTGCGTGGAAAACGGCTGCAACTATCAGTATACTACGGGCAATTATGTAAGCAAACATACCTTTGTAGACGACGTCTGCACCGGCTGCGGATATTCGAGAGCAAACCACGACCATGAAGAGGTTTATGTTGCAGATGAAACGGGACATCACCTTGAATGTGCTGTCTGCAAGATAGTTTTAAGCGATGTACAGCCTCACGACAAGTCGGCGGAAGACGGATACGAGGGCGACTGCCATAAGGCGGTAACTTGCCCGACGTGTGGATATACAGTCCTTCCCGCATTGCTTGAGCATAGCTGGTGTGAAGACTGGCATACAAACAGCGAATTCCATTATCATAACTGTACGATAAAGGGCTGCGACGCTCAGCTAAGATTCGTGCATAACGGAACGAGCGACAACGATTGTACAACGCCTACGCTCTGCGATGATTGCGGATATGAAATGATAGCCGCAGGCGCGGAACACTCCTGGGCGGTAAAACAGGGAAGCGGCAACGAAAACACCCACCTGCTCGAATGTACAAACCCCGACTGCGACGCTGAAAAGCATGAAGCTCATGTTCAAGGAACTGCGGCTACTTGCTGCAGCGAAGCGGAGTGCGACCTTTGCCATACTCATTATGGAAAGGTAGATCCAAATAATCATGTCGGCGGAACGGAACTCAGAAACGAAAAAGAAGCAACCTACGATTCAGAGGGATATACGGGCGACCTTTACTGCCTCGGCTGTCAGCAGGTATTGTCTGCGGGAAAGGTCATACCTGTTCTTGATGAAGTACATGAACACGATTTCAGTGTAGAAGGACACAATGACAATGAACACTGGCTCTCTTGCTCGGGCTGCGGCGAGATAGACTCAAGCTCTATAAAAGAACATTCATTTGATTTCTATCATAATGACGGCGACGCACATTACCGTCAGTGCCTCGACTGCGGTTACCGTCAGACAGGCGTTCACGAGCATACGCCCGAAGACTATAACTGTGAAACGGCTATAACCTGCATTTATTGCAACGCTGTAATAGTCCCCGCGCAAAGTCATAATTTTGCGGGAAGAGTAGAGGGCGATAAGACGGGACACTGGGTAGCGTGCATAAATGAAAACTGCCGCCATACAAGCGAAAAGGCTGCGCATATAGGCGGAACAGCTTCATGTGTAAGCGGCGCGCACTGCGAGCTTTGCGGAATTGAATACACCGAAAAAGACCCGAAAAACCATATCGGCGAAACAAGGCTCGACGGCTATAAACCCGCGACGACCGAAGCAGAGGGGTATACGGGCGACACATATTGTGAAAGCTGCGGCGAGCTTATTTCAAAGGGTGAAGCTATAGAGCGCCTGCCCGAGGGGCATGAACATTCCTACAACGGCTGGCTGTATAATGCACAGCATCATTATCACGAGTGCAGCTGCGGTCATGTAGAAGACCTTGCTGAACATACATTCGGCGATTATGTTGCCGACGGAGAAAACCACTATCGCGAATGTAAAGTTTGCGGTTACAGGGAAATAACAAAGCACACTCCTACGGAAGAGGACAATAACTGCGAAACAGAAGTTCTCTGCAAAGACTGTAAGGCTGTAATTGAAAAAGCACTAAAGCATAACTTTGCAGGAAATGTAACCTCCGATGAGACAGGACATCAGACAGCCTGCACAAATCCCAACTGTCATGTGAAGAGCGCCAAGGCTGCTCATACGGGCGGCACTGCGACATGCGAGAGCGGAAAGCACTGCGAGGTATGCGGCTATGAGTACACCGAAAAGGATGTTGCAAATCATAGCGGCGGAACTCACATCGTAGGACATAAACCCGCAACAACCGAAGAAGAAGGCTATACGGGCGACACCTACTGCCTCGGCTGCGGCGAAAAGTTAGCTGACGGCGAAGTTATAGAGCGCTTGCCGACCGACCATGTTCACGAATTTGGCGAATGGAAGTATGATTCCGAGCATCACTATCGCGAGTGCGTATGCGGAGAGATAGAAGAATATGGCGAACATATCTTTGAAGACGGCGTCTGCACGCTTTGCGGCGCTAAGGAAGTTCAGCCCGAAAATCCCGAAGAAAAACCCGAAGAAAAGCCCGATGTGCCTCCGACAGGAAGCCCGAACGGCGTCTTTGTGGGAATAATGCTTGTGTCAATATCTGCATTTGTTACTTGCGCTGCAAAATCTAAGAAAAAGTCAAGGTAAATAAAAAAAATTGAGGGCAGCTGACTGCCCTCAATTGTTATTTTGCTTTATTTATAAAAACTTGAGTTACTTATATACCCAGTCCCTCTGTATCGAAAAGCTGAAGAAGAACAGTATCGTGTCGATTACCACCTTAATAAGCGACTGCCAGCCGCTGCTCTGCGCGCCGAAAAGCATTGACAGCCCGTTTACCAGCAAGAACGACACCAAAAGCTGTCCTGCCGCAAGAATGTAGTATCTCACGATACTTTTCTTTACCGACTGTTTTGACTGGAACACTCCGCGCTGATTTGCAAAATAGTTTGTAAGCGAGGAGATAATTCTCGCTATCGCAGTCGCTGTAAACACTCTGAATGATTCATTTTCCCCGAAAACGGGAATTGCCAGCAGATTTATCAGCGTAAACAGCCCAATGTCAATAAGCGAGCATATAAGCGAGCTTGCGGCGTATTTTAAGATTATGACATAGATCTTTATCGAGTCGGTAAGGGGATTGAAGTGCGTACCCGAATTGTTGTCGGAATAAATCGTGGTTATGGTTTCCTCTTCAAAATCAAGCGACGCTCTTTTCATTTCGAGAAGCATATTCGTTTCATATTCAAATCTCTCGCCGCTTATTTGGCAAAGCAGGGGAAGATAATTTGTCGGAATAGCTCTAAGCCCCGTCTGGGTGTCGGTAATCTTTATCCCGCAGACAAGTCTGAAAACAATGCGCGTCATGTTGTTTCCGAATTTGCTTTTCGGAGGAACGTTGTCCTGTTTGAAATCCCTTGCGCCCAGAACAGCCTTTTTGTCCTTTGCCATTCTTTGTGCGCACCGCATAATGTCGTCGGGCGTGTGCTGACCATCGTCGTCGGTCGTTACAACTCCGTCGCAGTCGGGAAAATTCTTTAAAACATACTCAAATCCCGTTTTAAGTCCGCGCCCTTTTCCTTTGTTTACTTCATGGCGCAGCAGAATACATTCGGGGATCTTCTCTATCCTATTGAAAATATCCGCACATTCCGCCTTGCTTCCGTCGTTAATTATAATGATATTTTCAAAGCCCTTTTTGGAAAGACCGTCTATGACTTCAAATATTTTTTCTTTGGGATTAAATGTCGGGATTATGACAGGAACATTCATTTAGCCTATACCTTCTGTTAAGTTGTGATATGTCGTTTTCTTAATTTTAATAACGTTTAATTTTGCTCAAGGTATTTCATCATACCTTCTGCGGCTCTCTTAGCTTCTTCTACCGCATGTACAACGGTGTGCGCGCCCTGTACGACGTCGCCTGCCGCAAATACGCCCGGAACGGTCGTCATGCAGTTTTCGTCGGTTATGAGCAGTCCCTTTTCATTTGCCTGAAGTCCCGGAGTAGTAAGTATAAGTTTATTTTTAGGACCGTTGCTTATGGAGATAACAGTTGAGTCTACTTCTACTTGTTCAAGCCCGTCCTCATATCCCGTGACCTTGTTGTTTTCGTCAAGAATAGCCGTGCGGAAAACGGGACCCTTTTCGGTGATTTCCATGATCTCCTTGCCGAAGATCATTTCCGCGCCCTCCATTGTCGCGTATTCAACCTCGCGCGGGCTTGCGGTAATTCTCTTGCTTCTTGCGTAAAGCGTAACGGTCGTCGAACCGTGCCTCAGCGCAACTCTCGCAACGTCCATCGCCGCGTTTCCTACGCCGATTATCGCGACTTTTTCGCCCAAATCATATCCGTTGGGGTTTACGAGATAGTCCATGCTGTAGTGAACATTCGGAAGGCTCTCGCCCTTTATGCCGAGAGTTTTCGAGCGCCATACGCCCGTTCCCGCGAAAACGGCGGAATAGCCGTCTCTGAACAGGTCGCTTATTTCAAGAGCGCCGCCTATAGTGGTATTCGGGCGGATTTTAACTCCCGTATCGAGGAGCTTTTTGGTGTAGCGGTCGCAGATAGAGCGGGGAAGACGGAAATCGGGAATACCATAGCGAAGAACGCCGCCGATGCCGTCGCGCGCTTCAAAAATCGTCACGTCATATCCCTCGGCTATCATCTTGAACGCTACCGTTATGCCCGCGGGTCCGCCGCCTATAACGGCTATCTTTTTTCCCTTGGGAGCTTTTTTCTCAATGGTCATGCTGTCGAAATAAGCGTCGGAAACGAATTTCTCTATGGCGTTAAAGTTTACGGGAACGCCTTTCTTTCCAAGAACGCAGTTTCCTCTGCACTGCTGGTCATAGTCGCAGACGATAGAGCATACCAGCGACATAGGATTGTTTTCAAACAATATCTTTCCCGCTTCGCGAAGCTTGTTTTCCTTAAACAGCTTTATGACCTGCGGGATAGAGGTATGCACGGGGCAGCCCCTCTGGCACATAGGCACTTTACAGCCAAGACAGCGGTCGGCAGTTTCCTTTACATAAACAGACATATTGAGATACACTCCTTATTCTTATAATTTATTACATTTTAACACAAATAAAAAAAATAGTCAATAGCTTTTTATTTCACATAAAAAAAGGTTTAATTTGAAACTATACAATATATGGTGCAAAATTTTGTGAAAATATACAAAAATATTTTTGTTTTCTTTATGCTTATTGACAAATAAATAAAAAAAGGATATAATAAAAGTAATATGTTGGGAGGTAATATTATAGTGAGAAAAGAATTGTTCAAAGAAATAACCGTCACTGACAAGCTCTATATCCAGTCTGCGGATTACGGGTTTTTACAGTTTACGGGTCTTGATATGAATGCCTGCATCGAAAGCGTGGTAGATCCCGACGATCTCCCGTCTATAACGAATATTGAAGACAGAATAATGAAAGCGCCTTTTGAGGTGGTTTTGCGTATAAAAAAGACGGACGGGAAATATTATCCGTTTCTTGTTACGCTGAGCAGCCTTAAAAGCGTCGAGCAGAAAAGGTTTTTTGTGCGGATGAGGTTTGTCGAGCTTTCATTGCTCACCGAAAACAAACAGATTTTCGACGATACGAAAAAGTTGTTCGAGGCGTATCTTGACGTTATAGGTGATGTTCTTGTGGAATACGACCGTGAGTGCGATGAACTAGAGGTGTTTTACATAAGCGACTCTCAGCGTCATCAGATCTTAACGGGCAAGTTGGACGAGATTGCCGAAAGCAAGAGAAAGTCTATTTATCCGGAATATCTTCCCGAATATGAAGAGCTTCTTAAAAATGTCAAGACTTCGGTAAAAAGTTTCCGCTCTAAGCTGAAAGTAATCAAAGGCGACGAGAATGTTTTCTGTACGGTTTTGTGCAAGGTTGTCGGAACAAAGGTCATAGGCTGCGTTGAATTTGAGCCGTTGGACGACCTTAAAAATGTCAACATCGACATTGTAAACGATAAGGACGTTTTCCTCGATATGCTCAACAAGCGCGCGATAGTAGAACAAGCCGAAAGACTTATGTCGCGCGGACTCAGGCACGTTTATTTCATTCTTCTCGACCTCGACAACTTCAAGAACGTAAACGACACATACGGTCATATGGTGGGCGACGAGGTGCTTCAGACCGTAACGAGGATAATAAACGCAAATATTGTCGGTCGCGGAATTGTCGGCAGAATGGGCGGCGACGAGATACTGATCGTTACCGAAAACGTTGAAAATCAGACTGAGCTTCGCAATATGCTTAGAAGCATCAGAACGACTGTCGAGTGGACGTTTAAAAACGATTCGCGCGATATAAACGTAACTTGCTCTATGGGCGTATGCGAGTTTCCCGACTATGGAAAGGATTTTCAGACTATCTACGGGATATGCGACAAAATGCTCTACGTAGCAAAGGAAAAGGGCAAGAACCGTTATATAATCTACACGCCCGAGCTTCACGACCGCTATCTTTACACAAATTCCGAGCAGACCGACAGTTCGCAGTCGAACGATTTTATAAACGACAAGATCGGCATAATGCATAGGCTTGTGGACAATTATCTCACCCAACATTCTTACAACAACGAAAAGATCTTCTCGCAGATAGGAAATGCATTTGCGCTTAGCGAGATATTGATGATCTACGAAAACTTTACCGTGGCATTCCAGTGGACGCCCGAGGGAGTATTCTCCGATATAGGAAAGATCGTTCACTTCAAGCCGGGAAACGATTTCGCCGAGCTGTTCAACAAGGACAATATCCTTGTTCTGGACGGTCTTTATAAGCTTGAGGGAAATTGCCCCGACATAAGAGAATGCCTTGAAAAGAAAGACGTAAACGCAGCCATATTCTATAAGATTGACCGCGCGAATAAGTTCTCGGGATACGTTATGTTCGCAAAGCCTTCTTCCCGCCGTCAGAGCTGGTCGGAATACGAGATAATGGCGCTGTCCACCGCGGCAAAGGTATTTGACGTGTCCATGCATGACTAAACAGACCGGCGATAAAGCCTGTAATAAAACGCGCTTGCTATTTTGGCAGGCGCATTTTTTCTCAATTATGAAAAATTTATCTTGACTTTATGCGTGATACGTTGTATAATTAAAGTAGCATATTTTTATTTTATAAAAAGGAGAATTTTACTATGGGTTTATTAAAAGCAGGAATAGGCGCTCTTTCGGGCGTTCTGGGCGACAGCTGGAGAGATTATTTTTATTGCGACGCTATCGACAACTCGACGCTTGCCGTGCGCGGACGCAAGAAGATCGGCGGCAAAAGCTCGAATAAAAACGGTTCCGATAACGTTATTTCAAACGGCTCTATCATCAATGTAAACGAGGGACAGTGCGCCCTTATCGTTGAAAGCGGAAAGGTTGCGGAAGTCTGCGCCGAAGCGGGAGAGTTTGTTTATGACAACACCGTTCAGCCGAGTATTTTCTACGGCAATTTGAGCGAGTCTATAGCCGATACATTCAAGGAAATAGGAAAGCGCTTTACATTCGGCGGACAGGCTGCGACCGACCAGAGAGTTTACTATATAAACACAAAGGAAATCATGGGCAACCTCTACGGAACAGCTAATTCCATTCCTTTCAGAGTTGTCGACAGAAACATAAACCTCGACGTTGACGTATCTCTTCGCTGCAACGGCGAATATTCGTACAGAATAACAAACCCCATTCTGTTCTATACAAACGTCTGCGGAAACTTCTCCGAAAGATACGACAAGAAAAACCTCGACAGCATGCTTAAAAGCGAAATAGTTACCGCTTTACAGCCCGCCCTCGGAAAAATTTCCGACAGCGGAGTAAGACCGAGCGCGCTGCCGTCGCATACCCTTGAGATTTGCGACGCGCTCAATGAGGTGTTGAGCAAGAAGTGGGGCGATCTCCGCGGACTTACCATAAGCTCGTTCAGCATGAACGCGCCTTCTATCCCGCCCGAGGATCAGGAAATGCTCAAAAAGCTCCAGGCTACCGGAGCTATGCGCGATCCCGGCATGATGGCGGCAAACTACGCTATGGCGCAGAGCGACGCTATGAAGATCGCAGCGGGCAATTCGGGCGGCGCTATGATGGGCTTTATGGGAATGAATATGGCTCAGCAGGCAAACGGCATGACCCCCAACAATATGGTTGCTATGGCTGCACAACAGCAGCAGGCACAGCAGGCTCAACAGCAAGGCTCACAGTCCCAGAACAACGGCTGGACTTGCTCTTGCGGAGCTACGGGCAATACGGGTAAATTCTGTTCATCCTGCGGTAAGCCTATGCCCACGGATAACAATTTCTGGACTTGCTCCTGCGGAGCAAAGAACAAAGGAAAGTTCTGCGTTGACTGCGGAAAGCCCAAGCCTGCGGGAGTGCCGCTCTTTAAGTGCGACAAGTGCGGCTGGGAGCCTGCAGATCCCTCGAATCCTCCCAAATTCTGCCCCGAGTGCGGCGACCCGTTTGATTCAAACGACATCGTATAATAATGCGCATTATTGTCTGATAAAATTCTGCAACATTCGGCAAAATAACTACCCCCGCTCGGAGCAATTCGGGCGGGTTTAGTCGTGAGCAAAAAATTAAGCGGGAACAAGAGGAAGAAAAGATGTCAGTTTTCGATATTTTCAGTAAACTTGAAAGCGAAAGAAACGAGCCGAAAGGCGCGGTCGAATATATAATCTGCGGGCTTGGAAATCCCGGCACGGAGTATGAAAATACTCGGCATAACATAGGCTTTATGACGATTGACACGCTCTGCGAGAAATATAAATTGAGCTGTAAAAAAATAAGGTTCAAATCGCTGACCTGCGACGGAGTTATTTCGGGAAAGCGCTGTCTTATAATGAAGCCGCATACTTTTATGAACAACAGCGGCGAGGCGGTAGTAGAAGCCATGAATTTCTACAAGATACCGCCCGAGCGCGTTATAATTGTATTTGACGACATTTCACTTGAGCCGGGTCATCTGCGTATACGCCGAAAGGGAAGCGACGGCGGTCATAACGGCATAAAGAGCATAATCTACCTTTCGGGAAGCGATATGTTTCCGAGAATTAAAATGGGAGTCGGCGCGAAGCCACACCCCGATTATAATTTAGCTGACTGGGTGTTGGGGCATTTTAAGAAAGAGGACAAAGAAGCCCTCGAAAAATGCTTTGACAATGCTGTTTCGTCCATTGAACTTATGGTAAACGGAAAGACGGACGAAGCCATGAACAAATACAATTCGTAAAACAGAGGTCAGTATGAACTTTTTTGTAAACGCCGCCGAGCAGAATAACGAATTTTTGCGGCTGCTGAAGTATCTGAAATCTAATCACACCTTGCCCGCGCTTGTCACGGGCGTTTCGCATATCCATAAAGCGCTTTATATCGCGGCTTTGCTGAAGCGCGTCGACGCTCTCCCCGCGTTTATAATCACTGAAAGCGAGAGCGACGCGGTCAAATTGCTTTCGGACATAAATATGCTTCTCGGAGAAAACGCCGTTTTGTTGTATCCCGAAAAAGATCTAAACCTTACCGGCACTGACGCGGCTTCCCTCGATTACGAGCATAAGCGTATAGAAGCGCTGTCGGCTATGCAGAGCGGAAAATGCCTCGCAGCGGCAGGCTCCGCCTTAGCCGCCGCACAGTTCACCATTCCGCGCGGCGAGCTTTCAAAGAGGACTATAACCCTTTCTTCGGGCGGCAGTATGGAAAAAGACGAGTTCGTTTCATTGCTTTTTTCCGCGGGATATTCAAAGTGCGACCAGGTCGAGGGCAGGGGACAGTTTTCCGTGAGAGGCGGTATAATCGACGTTTTCCCGCCCAACAGGAATATGCCTATAAGAATTGAGCTTTTCGGAGACGAGATAGACAGCCTTTGCGAGTTTGAAACTGATTCGCAGAGAAGAACAGCCGTCCTCAAAAGCGTTGAAATTTCCCCCGCCAGAGAAACGCTTTTCGACAGCGCCGAGGAGCTTGCAAAAAAAATAGAAGCGATAATCAAAAAGCTTCGTTCTAAAAATTCCGCCGAGGTAAAGAAAAATCTGGAAAACGACGTTGACCTTTTGCGCGGCGGGGCGCAGATACTTTGCCCCGATAAATATTTCCCGCTTTGCTATGACAAGGAAGAAACGGTTTTCAATTATGCAAAGAGCGTTTTCATTTGCGAAAACAGCGCCGTCCGCGAAAGTTTCCGCGCAGCCTGCGTTCAGCATTTGGAAGACCTGAAGATACTTCTTGACGAGGGGAAAATATCAAAGGGCTTAGACCGTTTTATGCTTTCAAAAAACGAGTTTACCGAGCTTTTAAAGTCGCGTGCGGAAATTTATTTCGACAGCTTTTTGAGCGGCGGCGGTATTGAACTTGGCGTTTCCGTAAAGGCATTAAACGCAATACAGACTTCCCCCTGGAGCGGAGAATATAAGATACTTGAAGACGGATTAAGGCACTATCTCAATAACAACAAGTGTTGTTTCATATTTGCAGGCACGCAAAAGGGCGCGCAAAATCTCGCCAACGATTTGAGAGAAGACGGCTTTGACGCCGATTATTACGGCGCTCCCGAAAACGTTATAAAAAAGAAAATAGTCGTCTGCGAGGGAACTCTTTCCGCAGGCTTTGAATACGGCGATCTTGCGGTATTTACGCATACCCCCGTACACGCGGCGCGGCGTAAGATACCCAAAAGGCAGAAAGGCGAGGAGATACGTTCGCTCGAGGATATAGCGGTCGGAGACCTTGTCGTTCATTACGCCCACGGAATCGGCGTTTTCGACGGAGTTCACAAGGTAGAAGCGGGCGGTGTTTCAAAGGACTATATACGCATAAAATACGCAGGAACGGACATTCTTCATGTCCCCGTAACACAACTCGACCTTGTTTCAAGGTATATCGGAACGGGAGATAATTCCTCCGTAAAGCTCAATAAGCTTGGCGGCGAACAGTGGCAGAAATCCAAGGCAAAAGCCAAAGCCGCAGTAAAGGAAATGGCGGCGGAGCTTATAAAGCTCTATGCCGAGAGAATGAAAAGCAAGGGCTTTGCGTTTCCCGAAGATGATGAAATGCAGGAGGATTTTGAACAGCATTTTCCGTATATCGAAACAAACTCCCAGCTCAGGTGCATAGACGAAATAAAGTCGGATATGCAGCGCGAGCAGCCAATGGAGCGCCTGCTCTGCGGCGACGTCGGCTTTGGAAAGACGGAAGTAGCGCTCCGGGCGGCGTTTAAATGCATAGAGGGCGGGAAGCAGTGCGCGCTTCTCGCGCCGACGACCGTCCTCGCCTGGCAGCATTATCAGACGGCAACTTCCCGAATGGAAGGCTTTCCTATAAATGTCGCCCTGCTTTCGCGATATAAGACCCCCAAAGAGCAAAAGGAAATACTTCGAGGAATCGCTTCAGGCAGAATTGATTTTGTTATCGGCACGCATAGAATTGTCCAGAACGACGTAAAATTCAAAGACTTAGGTCTTGTTATAATCGACGAGGAACAGCGTTTCGGCGTAGCGCACAAGGATAAATTCAAAGAGACTTTTACGGGCGTTGACATTCTTTCGCTTTCGGCAACGCCTATCCCTCGGACGCTGAATATGGCAATGAGCGGTATACGCGATATGAGCGTTCTCGACGAGCCGCCGCAGGACAGACAGCCCGTTTCGACTTATGTTATAGAACACGACATGGGAGTTATTGCCGCGGCAATACAAAAAGAACTTCGCCGAAGCGGTCAGGTTTATTATATCCATAACCGAATAGAAAGTATTTACGGCTGCGCGGAAAAACTCTCGGCATTGCTTCCCGACGCAAAGATAGGAGTTGCACACGGAAGAATGCCAGAAAACGAGCTGCTCGACGTATGGAGAAAGCTGTTGGACGGGGAAATAGACGTGCTTGTCTGCACGACGATAATTGAAACGGGCGTCGACGTCCCGAACGTAAACACGCTCATTATTGAGGACGCTGATTATATGGGGCTTGCTCAGCTCCACCAGCTCCGCGGAAGGGTAGGTCGCACAAACAAACGCGCTTATGCTTATTTCACCTACAAGCCCGGAAAGATACTTTCGGAAATATCCCACCGCCGCCTTGAGGCGATCCGCGAGTTCACGCAGTTCGGAAGCGGCTTCAGAATAGCGCTCCGCGACCTTGAAATACGCGGCGCGGGAAATATCCTCGGTTCATCTCAGAGCGGTCATCTGTCGAATATCGGATACGATATGTATTTAAAACTCCTTGACGAAGCCGTAAGGGAAGAGCGCGGCGAGAAAGACGTTCATAAGGAAGAATGTCTTGTAGACGTGAGAATAAACGCCTTTATTCCCGAAGATTATATTTCAAACCAGGCGCAGCGCGTAGACTGCTACAGGAAAATAGCCCGTGTAAAGACCGAAGAGGACGCTTTAGATATGACCGACGAGCTTATCGACAGATTTGGCGAGCCGCCCGAAAGCGTAGTAGGGCTTATAGAAGTGGCAAGGCTCAGAAACATTGCGGCGGAGTGCGGCATAAGCGAGATAACGCAAGTAGGCGAGGAACTTACGTTCTTCCTTTCAAAAGTTGAGCCTAACAGGCTTGCGGCGGCAGGAGCGGTTTTGGGAAAGAAAATGCGCGTTGAAACGATAGGAAAGCCGAGGTTTACCGTGCTTCCCGATAATGACGGCAATACCCTTGAAGCAATAAAGCAGACTGTTAATGCTATGTATAAATTAAACTAAACGCAAAAAATGCGCTCCTCATTTTCGCTGAAGAGCGCATTTTTTATTTTATCTTTCCGCGTGTAAAATCGATTGTCTTTGTAAACGGATCGTAAATTACGTCCGAAACATCTTTCTCGGTTATAAAAAACTCATTCTTGTAGTAAATGGGAATAAACACGCAGTTGTCAATAACAAGCTGTTCCGCTTTCCGATAAATGTCCGCACCGCCGTCTTTTGAAAGATAAGCCGAGCTTAAAAGAGAGTCAAGCGCTTCTTTATTTTCGCCCGCGTTTAATTGCCCGAGATACGCTTCGGGACTGTCATAACCGCCCGAAAGCTCTGTTATAGCCATTTCATAAGACCCCTCGGCAATTCTGCTGTTAAATTCGCTTTCGGATAATTCTTCCAGCTGGCAGTAAAAACCGAGGCTCTGCCATTCCTGCGTTATATATTGAGCCGCCGTGTGAGCGTCGTCGCTTTTGGTTATTATCCTTGCTCCGCGCAAAAGCTTTGAGTCAACTGTTGACCTTACTATTTTAAAGAGCGCTTCCGCTTTGTCGGGGTCATATTCGGGAATATCACAAACTCCCGCTTTATCTCTGTAGTTTTCGCCGTTGATATTTGTGCCGCGCGGAATAACGCCCTCCGCTGATTTTAAATCTTTTATCGCTTGAGCTAATTTTTCACGGGGAATTGTTAGCTCGAGCGCCTTTCGGAAATCAGAGTTTGCGGCAAGCTCATAATTTTCGTTGAATGTAAGTCCTACCGTTATGCTCGAAAATTCTTTATAAATATAATTTCCGGAAATTTTTGCTCTTTCTTCGTTTGAAACGGCTATACAGCTTGTGTCGCCGCTAAGAAAATCTCCTATAAAATCTTCCTTATCCTCGATAAACAGCTTTACGGCAGCGGGGCAGACCTCGAACACTTCGGCGTTTTTAGAATTTCTGTACAAGAAAACGTGGTTCACGTCCGTAGAAGCATAAGGGTCGAAATACCATTCTTTCACATAAAAAGCTCCGTTTGACGGGGTACATTCGTCGGAAAGCCCGTATTTCCCGCGAGTTTCGTTAAAAAATTCCTCGTTGCAGGGCATAGCGGGCGCTTCGCATAAAAGCTGTAAAAAGCGCGGGTCAGCATATTCGAGCGTAATTTCAAGCTCGAAATCGCCTTTTGCCTTAACTCCGAAATTTTCGTCTTTTACAAATTTCCCGCTATACATATCCTTTGCATTTTTTATGCAGAGGTATTCTACTGCGCGCGGAGAATTTATGCTTCTGTCAAATAATCTTTTGAAACCGAAAACAAAGTCTTTCGCCGTGCATTGTCTTTCAAGCCCGCTGCAGTTTATCCAGTAAACGTCCTGCCTCAGCTTAAAGTTATATGTCAGTTCATCTTCCGACACCGTATAGCTATTTGCAACTCCGAGCTGTACAGAGCCGTCCGCTCCATGTCTCATAAGCCCCATAAAAACGTTCTGAACTAACTGTACGGAATTCGGGTCGTTTGCTTGCTGCGGGTCAATAGTTTTCGGATTTTCCTCTATATCATAAGCTAAGACCGCGTCAAGTCCGTCGTCCGAGCAGCCGCTAAGCACCGTGACAGCCATAAGCGCCGCCAGTATAAAGCATAATAATCTTCTCACATTTTCTCCCAAAAATTTTCAGATATTCTCCGCCAAAACGGCATGACCGACTTTCAGACTTTGCTGTACGTCGATAAGCCTTTGATTTTCGCTGCCTCTGAATTTAAGCGCCAGAGAGCGCTTTTCTATCATAAATCTTCCGTCGACAAGAATGTCCGTTATACCTAAAAGTTTCTTTACAAATTCCTCTTTTTCGCTCTTTTTTTGCAGCTCTTCAAACGTCCAGCCCGTATAACACATCAGATGATAACCGTCGTCTTTCAGCCTTTTTCCAAGCTCATACAGTGCTTCCGCCTGGCAAAACGGCTCTCCGCCTGAAAAAGTTACGCCCTCCTGAAGCGGGTCTTCCGTACACTCTTTATAAAGCAAGTCCGTGTCTACAGTTTTTCCTCCCGAAAAATCGTGAGTTTCGGGATTCTGACAACCCTCGCAGTTGTGCGGGCAGCCCTGCGTAAACACGACATACCTAAGCCCCGGACCGTCGACTATCGACTCGCTTACAGTCCCCGCTATCCTTATTTCCATACTTCCTCCGTTTTTGCCTTTTGACTTCTGCACCGCGCTCTTTACGACATATTCAGCCGATTTAAAGCGCGGTGCTTTGTTTATTATATTCAGTCACAAATCGGAATAACCGGCATTTCGATTTAACGGCTAATTACAGCATAAATCTCCTCGGGCGTTCAACTCTGTCGATTATAACTTCGCTGTCCTTGCGGTGACAGTTTGGACATTCGTCGTCGATTATTCCCGTAAATCCGCAGCAAGGGTCGCGGTCGATCGGGTGATTTATCGCGCCGTAGCCGATACCCTGTTCTTTCATAAAGCGAACTATCTTTTCAAATGCGTCGAGGTTTTTCAGCGGATCTCCGTCAAGTTCAACATAGCTAATGTGACCGCCGTTTGTAAGCGCGTGATAGGGAGCTTCGAGCCTGATTTTCTTAAACGCGCTGATGTTGTAGTAAACGGGAACATGGAAAGAGTTTGTGTAGAAATCCTTGTCTGTAATTCCCGGGATAATTCCATAGCGCTTTTTGTCGATTGCGATAAAGCGTCCCGAAAGACCCTCTGCGGGCGTCGCGAGAAGCGTAAAGTTAAGACCCGTTTCCTTGCCCTTTCTGTCAGCCTTTTCGCGCATATGCGTGATTATCTCCAGACCGAGCTGCTGCGCCTCTTCGCTTTCTCCGTGGTGCTTTCCGATAAGGGCAACAAGCGTTTCCGCAAGTCCTATAAATCCTGTCGAAAGGCTTCCGTGCTTAAGTATCTCTCCGACCTCGTCGTTCTCCGAAAGCGTTTCGCTGTCTATCCATACGCCCTGACCCATTAGGAACGGATAGTTCTTTACATGCTTCCTCGACTGTATCGCAAGTCTGTCCAGAAGCTGCTGGAAGACCATATCCATCATCTTGTCGAGTTCTTTGTAGAACTTGTTTATATCGCCGTGAGCCTCAATTCCGAGCCTCGGAAGATTTATTGTCGTAAACGAAAGGTTTCCGCGTCCTGTTACTATCTCTCGCGACTTGTCGTGATTATTGGCGATAACTCTCGTTCTGCAGCCCATATAGGCGATCTCGGTGTTGCAGTCGCCCTCTTTGTAATATTGGAGATTGAACGGCGCGTCAATAAAGCTGAAATTCGGGAACATTCTCTTTGCAGAAACGCGTATAGCAAGTTTAAAGAGATCGTAGTTAGGCTCGCCCTCGTTGAAGTTTACGCCGTCTTTGACCTTAAATATATGAATGGGGAATATCGGTGTTTCGCCGTTTCCGAGACCCGCTTCCGCCGCAAGAAGAACGTTCTTTATAATCATTCTTCCCTCGGGAGAAGTATCCGTACCGTAGTTTATGGAGGAGAACGGGTTCTGAGCGCCCGCGCGGCTGTTCATGGTGTTGAGGTTGTGAATAAGCGCTTCCATTGCCTGATAAGTCGCTCTGTCGGTTTCCGCTTCCGCGAGCTTTTCAGCTTCGTCCTGTAACTGCGAGAACTTGTCGCCGTATTCCGAAGCGATAAGCTCCCATTCTTTTGCTTTGTAGTCGTCGTTGTCGTTGAGCTTCGGGCAAAGACCGTATTCCTCAAATATCTTGTCCGCAACGTCTTTCAGTTTCTGAGAGATCTCGCCGTAATCCCCGCCTAAAGTATACCATACGCCTTTTATAAGGTTTGCGGTATAGAGCCTGCGGAAAGTCTTTCTGATACCGTCCGCCATTGCATAATCGAAATTCGGGACGCTCTGACCGCCGTGCTGGTCGTTTTGGTTTGACTGGATAGCGATGCACGCAAGCGCCGCGTAACTCGAAATATCGTTCGGCTCGCGCAAAAATCCGTGTCCTGTAGAAAAGCCGTTGTGGAAAAGTTTTTGCAGATCTATCTGACAGCAGGTCGTCGTAAGCGTCAGAAAGTCAAGATCGTGAATGTGAATATCTCCGTTAATATGCGCCTCGGAATGATCCTTGTCGAGAACATAAAGCTCGTTGAATTGCTTTGCGCCCTCGCTTCCGTATTTCAGCATCGTACCCATCGCGGTGTCGCCGTCGATATTTGCGTTTTCGCGCTTCAGGTCGAAATCGCCCGCCGATTTAAAGGTCAGATTTTCATAGGTCTTCATGAGCTGAGTATTCATTTCACGCGCTCTTGTGCGCTCGGCGCGGTAGAGAATAAACGCTTTTGCGGTCTTTGCGTGTCCTGTTTCTATGAGGACTTTTTCGACCATATCCTGAACCTCTTCGACAGAGGGATTACGTCCGATAATACTCTCTGAAAGCTGCTGGCAGACTTTGTCCGCAAGATCCATTGCTTCGGCATAATCGCGTCCGCCGACAGATTCTGCGGCTTTGTAAATTGCCTTGGCAATTTTTTCGATATTGAACGGCGCTTCACGTCCGTCGCGCTTTTTTATCATTGTTATCATTGACATTCCCGATACTCTCCTTAAATAGTCTTTAACACAATATCTTGTAAAAAAATCGTGCATATGCTTATTATATAGTATTTTATCTTTTTTGTCAATACATTTTTTTCATTATTTTGCCGTTCATTTTAAACCGATATACAGTTGATTTTTTTACGAAAATGTGATATAATCGGCTTGTAGGGGCATTTTCATGAGAAAAAATGCCGTTCTAAAATCGAATAAAACAGAAGTAGAAAAATTACGCCGAAAATTATACATATTGACGAAATTTATATTTTAACAGCAATTTTAGGCTAAATAAAGGAGATGTGAGAGAAATATGGCGAAAAATGAAGATATAATAAAGAGTTTCTGTCCGAAGCCCGAAGATCCGATGCCTGAAGACGACAGAGCCGCACAATTTATGTCATTTGCGGCTTTAAAGGGATTAGACGAGAAAATTGACGAAACGTCCAAAAAAGGAAGGGAGACTGAAACAGCCTCCGAGTTTGATGAATATTTTTACAAACAAAACTAATGTTTTAAGTACTCCTGTATTTTTTCATATTCTTCGTTGCTTAGCAGAGGGTACAAAATGTCAAGATAGTTGAAAACGGGCGTTGCTCCGTCGCGTCCGAGCGGCGCTACTCCCATAAAACGCGGCGACAATATGTCGTGCGGAGGAATATAAAACACCTCTCTGTCTTGTTCGCAGGCATGATTTGCTGTAATAAGAGCTCCGCTTTTTTCATCGGCTTCAATAATGAGAGTTCCTTTGGATAAGCCAGAGATAATGCGGTTTCTGTACTTGAAATAATCGGCGGACGGCTTTGTATAAGGCAAAAGCTCGCTTATTACAGCGCCGCCGCATTTTATTATATCACGCTTCAGTTGCGCATTGCCTGCGGGATAATTTACCATAATGCCGCAGCCCAACACGCCTACAGTTCTCCCGCCGTTGTTAATGCAGGTCCGGTGGACTTCGTAGTCTATCCCTACCGCAAGTCCGCTCGTAATTATCGCGCCTACTCTTGAAAGCCGGGAAATAATGCGCCTTGTGACGGAAATGCTGTAGTTTGAAGCATTTCTTGTGCCGACTGCGGAAACTGTAATTGCACTATCAAGCCCGCTTAGATCTCCCGCGCAGAATAACACTATCGGCGGATTATCAATGTTCTTCAGAAGCATAGGATATTCGCTGTCGTCGAGAGTGATCATCCTTATGCCGTTTTTGCTGCAGATGTCCAATACTTCGCGTACAGAGCCGTTTCGTGTTTCTGCTGCGCGTTTCTTTTCATCATCGGTAAGCGGCACGTTGCCGTCGCGTATAGCCGCGGCGGCTTTTTCAGCGTTATAGTCAAATTGTTCGAGAATTTCCAGCGTCTTTCGGTTGTACGGCTGCATAACTATAAGCAGCCATATCCACACTTCAACAGAGCTTGCCGTAAAACCACCCCGTCCTGTAACAATTGTCCTCGTTCATTGTCCTTATAAAAACAGCTTAATTATCTTCGAGAGTTTGCTGACCGTCGTCGCCGTTAAATGCAATTCCGAGGTGCTTATATGCAAGCGCAGTCGCTATTCTTCCTCTCGGAGTTTTCGCAACAAATCCGAGTTGCATAAGATAAGGCTCGCAGACGTCTTCGAGCGTTACCGCTTCTTCATTCAGCGCCGAAGCAAGAGTTGAAAGACCGACGGGTCCTCCGTTATAGCCTTTGATTATCATTTCGAGAAAATTTCTGTCCAGACTGTCCAGCCCCAGCGCGTCCACCTCTAACTTTTTCAGGGCAGTGTCCGCTATTTCGCGCGTTATCTTTCCGTTTCCTATGACCTCGGCGAAATCTCTAACGCGTTTAAGCAGGCGGTTTGCAATTCGCGGAGTGCCTCTCGAACGCCTCGCTATTTCAAGTGCGCCGTCTTTCATGCACGGTATTCCTAAGATAACAGCCGAACGCTGAACAATATCGCAGAGCTGTTCGGGAGTATAAAGCTCAAGCCTCTGAACAACGCCGAATCTGTCGCGAAGAGGCGCGGAAAGCTGACCCGAACGCGTCGTAGCTCCGATAAGAGTAAAATGAGGAAGGTCGATTCTAATGGAGCGCGCCGCTGGCCCGTTTCCCATAACAATATCCAGCGCATAATCTTCCATAGCGGGGTAGAGGACTTCTTCTACCTGTCTTGAAAGGCGGTGTATCTCGTCGATAAATAAAACGTCGTTCGGCTGTAAGTTTGTCAAAAGCGCCGCAAGGTCGCCCGCTTTTTCTATCGCGGGGCCCGAAGTTATGCGGATATTAACTCCCATTTCGTTTGCGATTATGCAGGAAAGCGTTGTCTTTCCGAGTCCCGGCGGACCGTATAAAAGAACATGATCAAGACATTCTCCGCGCTTTTTTGCGGCTTCGATATAGACCGCCATGTTTTCCTTTACCTTGTCTTGTCCTATATATTCAGCCAAGGATTTAGGACGAAGCGTAAGTTCCATGTCTCTGTCGCTTTCTACAGCCCTCGACTCTACGACTCTGTCGCTGAAATTGAATTCATCGTCTGACATCTCAAGCATTTTTCTCACCGCCCTTGTTTTCAATTCTCCTGTAATACAGTTTCGGCAGATCTTCGCCGCTGAATTCCGTTTCTTCAAAGCTCAGTATTGCCTTTATCCTGCGGTTAAGCTCTTCGGGGTCTTTATATCCGCATATCTGCGCTTTTTTACATTCTTCCTGCGCTTTTTCGCGGTCGCCCGTCATTGCATAATAGCTCGCATATTCCGCGTGAGCCAGCGGGTGATTTCCGTTTACTTTCATAAGCGTTTCAAGTAGTTCGTGGGCTTTGTCATAGTCGCCCCTTATAAGTGCTATCCTCACCAGACTGTAATAAGGATAACCGTCGTTTGCGCTGTATTTAAGCGCTTCGTTAAAACAGTATTCCGCTCTGTCGAGGTCGCCCTCGGTTAGATACGCATGACCGAGTCTCGACTGCGTTCCCGCGTCGTCGGGAGTATACTCGGCGGCTTTTCTGAAGCACCACATGAGCTTTGCGTTGTCCTGCTTAGCTTCATAAAGCTTTACAAGCCATTCTAAACAGAATTTCTGATTTTGCCTTATAGTGGAGTTTGCCAGAGCCTTTTGCAAATAATCCTCGGCGTCGGGATATTTTCCCTTGAACAATGCATAAATGCCTTTATACGCAAGCTTTGCGGCATAGTCGTGCCGCATTATTTTTATGCCGTCCTTTCCCAGAGCCTTTAATGCGGCTTCTCTTCGCTTAAGATACGGCTGGAGAAATTCCTGTATAAGAACAATCGCAAGATAACAAGGTCCGCTTACCGCCAATACTATCAGAAGAGGCATTATGTCCTGATATTCAAACATAACGCCTGCCGCGGTTATCCCTATCATAATGCCCAGACACATACCCGCGACATTTACTGTTACGCGGTTGCCGTTGTTATTATTGTTGTTCAAGAAAAATCCTCCTTTCCGAAAATTTTAATTTTTATTAGGCAAGATTTTTAAGTGCAAGTTTAATAAGGTCTTCAACGGAAGCATTGGGGTCTGCCCCCATAAGCGCCGCGTTTATCTGCGAGGGCAGAAATCCAAGTACAGCGAGGGCTTCCATTGCCTCCGCAACATTATTGGAGCCTGCCTTTGATACGCCCGCAATATCCGCGGAAGAAAATCTCTCGTCTTTTGCAATTTTATCTTTAAGTTCAAGAACTATCCTTTGCGCTATCTTGGGTCCGATACCCGGCGAATGAGTAAGCGTCTTGCTGTCGCCCGTGGCAATACACAGCGCAAGCTCTGTCGGCGTCAAGTCGGAAAGGATTGAAAGCGCGGCTTTGGGACCCACTCCCGAAACGGAGATGAGCTGTTTAAAACACGAAAGCTCCGATTTGTCCGCAAATCCGAAAAGATCCGCCGCATTTTCCGTCAGATGAAGATAGGCATACAAAACGACCTCTTTTTTGTCTCGGATCTTTGAAAGGGTATTCGCCGTCGTGCGGCAGGCGTATCCAACCCCCGAACATTCGATGACCGCAAGTCCCGGTTCGGTTCCCATAAGTTCTCC
>CANRKB010000010.1 GCA_947631115.1 uncultured Clostridia bacterium | reverse complement strand
CGACCAAGATCGCTCTTAGTCGCTTTTCACAAATCTTCTTTTTTAACTTTGTCTAACTTTTTGGGGGCAGTTCACCTCTGGACTCCCTTTTCAAAAAACTTTCGTGCGACGCCCGTTAGGTCGTTTGAAAATTTAAAGTGCTTCCCCGCTCAAAACTTATTCTTGCCTCTTGCTTCTAGCCTCTGCCTCTGTACGCTTAAAGCCTATTCCCAGCATAATAAACAAAAACGGCGCGGTGTAGTACATCGTATTCCCGAAAATCGACGACACCAGATACGCAAACGCAGCCGCCAGCGCCGCCACTTCGTATGAATCGAGCTTCATTCTGTTTTTAAGCCCGCTTAAGTATACCGAAAATACCCCGCAGATATACGCTGCCGCCGCAGGTATGCCGAAGAACGCCGCATATTCCAAAAACTCGTTGTGCGGACGGTCGTTTACATTGTTAGTTTCAAATGCCAGCCGCTCTTTTATGCCTTCTACTCCAAACCCGAAAATCGGCTTTTCCGTTATATATCCCATCGTGTGCGTCCAGAGAGTCCACCTGCCCGTGCCAGCCCTATCGGCATTTTCGGGATTTTCTATAACATTTCCTACATCTCCCGCAAATGTGAAAAGATTTGAAAATATCGTGTGTTCCCAAATGCTCATAATTCCCGAGATCGCTATAAACAAGCCGACCATAACGACCGACATTATATTAAGCTTCTTTTCCGTTATCGAAATTATTACCGCCGCAAACACAAGCGCTATAAAACACGCAAGATAACACCCGAATGTGTTGTTTATCACCAGCATGACGTTGTTTATTAAAAACGACGCCATGCAAAGCACCCTCGCCCAAGGCTTCTTTTCCTTTACAAATAAGACCGCGCTTATCAGTATCACAATTATCAGATAATAAGCGTAGTGGTTGAACTGGTGGAATACCGCCGAAGCGCCCGCGCATTCGTCCAGCGCGGGAATGTTGAAAAATCTGCTGTCAAGTATCGTGACGATTGCCACGGGAATACTCGAATAAATAAGCGCGTACAAAAGAACGGCTTTCAGCCTCTTGTCGGAAATTATTGTCGCCGAAAGAAAATAAACCGCGAAATACCCGATAAATTCAAAAAAGCTCTCCCGCCTGTAATTATCGCCGTGTAAAGCGTCTTCCGTAAAGCCGTTTATGAGCGTAGAAATTATTATCATCAGTATCACAAACAAAAAGAATACCATGGGTATATTCCGCTTTATGACGCTCTTTAAAGTCGGTTTTCCGTTTGTATGCACATACTTTAAAATATAAAGCAAAACGCCGATCATTCCTACAGTCGCCGCGCAGATAAAAACGGAAAACGTTTTTTCAGCGTATGAAACGTAATGCGCATACGGGTTTATAAAATCATGTATGAGCTGTAAAAGCGGCGTCACCGCAAATAAAAACAATGGGAAAAACGCCAAAAATTCAATATATACCCTCGGAATGTTGTCGAGCATTTCCGAGAATGTTTTTGATTTTAAAATAGTCTTTAATTGGGAAGAAATTTTACTTGCCACAAATTACCCCTTATATTCTGCATATTATTGTCACTTTACAGAGCCTTTTATCGTTTTAATTAAGCTCCGCCTTTTTTGCAACTTTTGTGTTTCCTATAAGTTTTAAAAGATGCGAGCTTTTTTCAAATACGAGTTTGAACAGCAATATCCCGACAACGCAAACCGCCACGGCTTCGACCAATGCGACCGTGCCGACGCTGAACCAAAACGGTTCTCCGCATAAAAACAGCTCAAACCCTACTATAAAGCCGTTTGCCGCAACGGGCAAAAGCGACGCCGCATATAAGTTCTTTATGAAATACATCGGTATCACCGCGACAGCTGTCGCCAACGTCCCGAAAATGATGTCGTAAAGCCCAAAAGGACTGAACAGGTTTACAATAAAACAGCCCAGTATCATAGACGCGCAATAGTCCTTTCTGTAAAAGCACAAAAGCACAAGCGCTTCCGATATTCTGCACTGTATCGGACCGTAGATAAAAGGCTGAATGACCAGCGACATTGCAACGTAAACCGCCGCGACGAGAGCTAGCCTTACGATATTCACCGTGTTGAAAATCTCATTTTTTTGCATAAAAAATCTCCTTGTTTTTTTACAATGGTTGGCAAGAAAAACATTGTATTAAGATATGCGGAAAAACTTCCCCGCGTTTGTTCGTTAAAGAACGCTCTTATTATATCACCTTTCTTCTACTTTTTCAACCCCTTTTTTAAAAAACAGTTGATTTTATTTTAAGATTATGGTAGAATGTATTTGTTGAAGTTTTATCTTTATTTTTGTAATATTTTGGAAAGGCTATTTTTATGTCGTATCAGTCTGAATATCAAGAACTGCTTTCACTGCTTGCAAAGGAACTCGGAAAAGTTATAAAAGGCAAAAACACCGCGATCTTCCTCATTATAAACGTTCTTCTTTCAAGAGGACATCTTCTGATAGAAGACGTTCCGGGCGTCGGAAAAACCACTCTCGCCATGGCTCTGGGAAAAGCTACGGGGCTTTCTTTCAAAAGGGCGCAGTTCACGCCCGACGTCATGGCGTCAGATATAACGGGATTTACGATGTACAACAAAGAGAAAAACCGCTTTGAATACCGCGAGGGTCTTGCTATGACAAATATTCTCCTCGCAGACGAGATAAACCGTACTTCCCCGAAAACTCAGTCGGCTCTTCTTGAAGCAATGGAAGAAAAGCGCGTTACGGTAGACGGAGAAGTCCACCGGCTGCCCGAGCCGTTTATGGTCATCGCTACGCAGAACTCCGCGGGATATGTCGGAACTTTCCCGCTTCCCGAGGCGCAGATGGACCGCTTTATGATGAGAATGAGCATGGGTTATCCGAATGTCGAAGAAGAAGCTCAGATAATGCGGGACAGGCTTTCCGTAAACCCCGTAAATAACGTAAGACAGGTGATGACTGCCGAGCAGCTGTACGGCTGTATAACCGAAGCCGAGAAAGTCAATGTTGCGGACAGCATCTGTAAATACATAGCGGAAATTTCCGCGGCGACAAGAGAACATCCCCTCGTTTCCCTCGGAGTAAGTCCGAGAGCTTCCGTTGCTATGATGCAGGCAAGCAGGACGTTTGCATATCTCTGCGGGAGAAACTATGTTATTCCCGATGATATAACGGAGCTTATAGAGCCGGTTTTTGAACATAGAATAGTTTTAAAACAGGAAGCAAGACTTAAAAAGGCGCAGGTAAAACAAGTACTCGATGAAGTTGTAAAATCGGTCACGCCGCCGATGAATAAATAGCCATGGCAAAAAATCGTATAATTTACGCTCTGTTTTTGGTAATATGCGTGGCGTTTTCAATAGCATACCGCTCGAATTTTTCGGCGATATTGATGATAACCGTCTTAGCTTACTTGCCTTTGGCGGCGGTATTTACGGCTGTTTCACTTTTTTTCGCAAAGGTTGACTTTTCTAACGACGTCTATATAGAACAAAAAGAGCAGAAGTTCAATATAGAAATAAAAATACAAAACCGTTTTGTTTTCCCGTTAATACCGATAGAAATGCTTTGTTTTATTCCCGACGCAAACAAAGGCTTGTTCTGCGAAAGACGTATATTCACCACGCTTCAGCCTTTCGGACAAACAACTCTCGCCGTTAATTGCAGGCACAAATACAGAGGCCGCTATAAGGCTGAAATAAGGAAAATATATGTTGTGGACCCGCTCAGAATAATACGTTTTTCAAAAAGCGGAAACAGAAATACACAAATGATCTTTTTTCCGAGAAGATTTATGCTTGAAGATATAAACACACATTCAAGCGGGAATACTACGGTTTCAAAAACGATCAGCAAAAACTCCGAAAAAGAAGATTTTTCCCATGTACGCGATTATCGCGACGGCGACCTTATGCAGTATGTTCACTGGAAGCTTACCGCAAAATCCGACGAGATTATGATAAAAGAATATGAAAGCATAAACGAAAGGAAAGCGAGAGTTATCTGCGACTTTAAGAGCTGTCAGGATAAAAAAGACGTTTTACTTTTCACCGACACAATAATAGAAACCTCTCTCGCAATAACAAGAGCGTTTGTAAACGAAGATATTCTGACGCGCGTCGATTACGGAGATACCGATATAAACGGTTCTTTGACCGTAAGAAACCCGACGGATTTCGAGTTTCTGTATGAAACAATGGCTGAAATATCGCCCTCTCCCGAAAGTTTGGGAATAAACGCTCTTTCGGAAGATCTGCGTGCCGGAGAACAGTCGATAATAATCATGATAACCGCCGACCTTTCGGAAAACACCGTCCGCGCGGCAAATTTAGCCGCAGTCTGCGGAGCGGTAGTCGTAGCATATGTAAACCTGGAAAAATTGCAGCTTGAGCGCAGTTACAGAGAGGACAGCTTTTATCTTATGAACATTCTCGACGCGGGAAAAAGCGCGCTGAAAAAATCGGCTGAGGCTCTGGCTGACAGAAGCTGAACATTATTTTAAGAACAACGGGCAATAACGCCCGTTGATATATAAAAAACAGGAGGATCTGAAAATGGACATTAAGGCGAAAATTGACGAAATTGTAGACAAAGTCAAAAACGACAAGGATTTTGCGGACAAGTTCAAGAGTGAACCCGTAAAGGCAGTTGAGGACGTTGTAGGAGTTGATCTCCCCGACGACCAGATAAAAGGTCTGGTAGACGGCGTAAAAGCAAAAGTTGACCTCGGCGGTATTGCCGATAAGATAGGCGGACTTTTCGTGAAAAAGTAATTTTCCCGGATATTGCCTATTCGCAAAATAATGTACGAACTGTAAAGCCCCGTCTGCTGCGGGGCTTTATCAGTGATTTTGTACACAATTTGAGAATGAAATATATTTTAAAAAAATCTTGACAACAGATTTTTTATGTATTATAATAGAAACAAGATTAGTAATTTTTTGGAGGTTGTTAAAATGACAAAAGACGATCTTGAACAAATTCGTTTATTAATGAAAGAGGAAATCAATCCCATAAATCAGCGACTGGATAAAATGGACGGACGTCTGGATAAAATTGAAGGGCGACTGTATAATGTTGAAGGACGACTGGATAATGTTGAAGGACGACTGGATAATGTTGAAGGAAAAATTTCCGAGATGCAAAATGACATTTCCGAGATGCAAAATGACATTTCCGAAATCAAGGAAGACATTGAAGAAATCAAGGAAGACGGAAAGATCACCAGAATAGCCACAAACGAGCTTGTAAAATGGGCGGAAGCTCACTCCGACAAAGACGATCCTTTCCCGATAGAAAAACAGGCAATATAAAAGCAGCCCCCATCACACGGGGGTTACCTTTTTCTTAAATACAAAATCAGGCGCTGCGAGCGGCATTATGCCCTTCGCAGCGCCTGTAATAATTATGCGTATCTGTCAGAAGTCCGAAGCTCCGTACATTTCGCGGTATTCTTTCATTTTCGGAACAAACTCGCGCCCTGCGACAACGCCGTTTTCAAGAGCTTCTATAATGTCGTTTATGTTTACGATAGAGAAAACCTTAACGCCGAACTCGTCGTATGCTTCTCTGACAGCCGACTTTTCGGAGTCAATAGCCTTTTCCATGCGGTCTACGGTTATTATCATGCCCTCGATATTTATATCCGCCGCGCCTTTTATCTTCGGCAAGACCTCACGCAGAGCCTTTCCCGACGTCATAACGTCCTCTATTATAACGACCTTGTCGCCGTCGGAAAGCTCTTTTCCGACAAACATTCCGCCTTCGCCGTGGTCTTTTACTTCTTTTCTGTCAAAGCAATAATTCACGTCCATGCCGTATTTGTTGTAAAGCGCAGTGCAGGCAGCGACCGAAAGCGGTATGCCCTTGTATGCCGGACCGAACAGAACATCGGGTTTTAAGTCGTGTTCTTTTATACATTCGGCATAATATTCGCCCAGACGCGCAAGCTGCATTCCGGTTTTATAGTTTCCGCAGTTTATAAAATAAGGAGCTTTTCTTCCGCTTTTAAGAGTAAAGTCCCCGAAACGAAGCACCCCGCTGTCCGCCATAAATTTTATAAAGCTTTCTTTATAGTTCATGTTCATTTACTCCTTTTACTTTAGTCTGCCGATAAAATATAATATACAGTTTGATTATTAAAATAATCTCTTAACTGTCCGACAATTTTATTATAGCATTGTATAAAGTCATTTTCAATAGTTTTTATACGCTTTTTTGTAAAACTGTTTAAAAATTTTTTCAAAATATATGAAAAAATTCAATTGCACACTTGACATTTCGTTTAATTTGTTGTACAATGAAAGCAGACTGTTTGCAATCAAACATATTGCGGACTGTCCTTGACGTTTATGACGCTTTGTTTATTATAACGTTATGGCGGCTGAATGTATGATTTACGGAGTTATCTCCTTATTACTACATTTCTATTCTTTTTTACGGCTCATTAGCTTAGCCGTTCAAATATTGGACTTTTCAAAAGGCACTCTTAAAATACCGTAAAAAATAAACGGCATAAAAAACGGGTCGTTGTATTGGTATGCAATCGCCCAAAATGGATTTGTCGAAACGAAATAAAAAACTTTATATAAGTCTCGGGCTGTACTGAAAGCCCAAAATCAGCGCCGACAAATTTTCCGATATATATTTACCTTTTGAACGGGACTAAAAACAAATAGATATTGAGTGGAGGTATTGCACTGGTTATTGTCATGTGTAAATAATGTTTTTTACGGATTATAGAATATTTATGTGACAATATGCTGCAAGAGGAAAATTGTATGTTCTCCGCCAAATTTTAAGCGCACTTTTTGTGCGTACTAAAAAATTTGTGGAGGGGAAACGATAATGCAAGTCGAAATTTATGTCGCTCTGCTGATAGGCGTAGCGGCATTGGTTGTCGGCGCGGTCGCGAGCGGTTTTATCTGTTTTAAGCAGGGTATAAAACACCGCATAAAGACCGCCGAGGCTCAGTTTGAGTCTGCGGAAAAAGAATCGGCAAGGATCATCGAAGAAGCGGGCGAAAAAGCCGAAGCCATGAAAAAGACTGCTCTCGTCGAGGCAAAAGACGAAATATACGCTATGCGTACAGACGCCGAAAAAGAGATAAGCAGACTTAAAGCCGACGCAGAAAAAGAACTTAAAGAGCGCAGAGGCGAAATTTCTCGTTCGGAGCGCAGAATAGCTCAGAAAGAGGAAAATCTCGATAAGAAAAACGACAAGATGGAAAAGCTGGAAGAACAACTCCATCAAAAGCACAAAAAAGCTGACGAGAAGATTGCCGAGGCTGAACAGCTCAAAGCAAGCCAGATGGATATTCTTGAAAGAATATCGGGATTTACGGTAGATCAGGCGAAGGATCATTTGCTCAAAATGCTTGATACTGAGCTTAACCACGAAAAAGCATTGAAAATATCGTATTATGAACAGCAGTTAAAGGACGAGTCCGACGAAAAAGCAAGAGAATATATTGCTCTGGCTATTTCAAGGCTGGCGGCGGATACCGTGTCCGAATCGGCAGTCTCGGTAGTCGCTATTCCGAATGACGAGATGAAAGGCAGAATAATCGGACGAGAGGGAAGAAACATAAGAGCGCTCGAAACTTTGACGGGCGTCGACCTTATAATCGATGATACGCCCGAGGCAATAACGCTTTCTTCATTCGATCAGGTAAGGAGAGAAATAGCGAGAATATCTCTTGAAAGGCTTATTCAGGACGGAAGAATACACCCCGCGAGAATTGAAGAAACTGTCGAAAAGGCGCGTAAAGAAGTTGAAGTCCGCATAAAGCAGGAGGGACAGAGGGCTGTTCTTGAAACAAACGTAAACGGTCTTAACCACGAGCTTATAAAGCTTATAGGAAGATTAAAATACCGTACTTCTTTCAGACAGAACGTTCTGAACCATTCTATAGAAGTTGCTCATCTTGCGGGAATAATGGCGAGCGAGCTCGGAGTTGACGCGGCGCTTGCGAGACGCGCGGGACTGCTCCACGACATAGGAAAGTCGCTTGACCATGAAATTGAGGGGTCGCATGTTCAGATAGGCGTTGACGTGTGCAAAAAGTACAAGGAAAGCCCCGAAGTTATACACGCGATAGAAGCTCATCACGGCGACGTCGAGTGTAAGACCGTTATAGCTTGTCTTGTGCAGGCTGCCGACGCTATAAGCGCGGCAAGACCCGGCGCGCGTTCGGAGAACTATGAGAACTATATTAAGCGCCTTGAAAAGCTCGAGGAGATCTGTAATTCGTACAGCGGCGTTGAAAGCTCATACGCTATCCAGGCAGGCAGAGAAGTCCGCATAATGGTAAAGCCCGAACAGATAAACGACGACGACATGAAAGTCTTAGCTCACGATATAGCAAAGCGCATCGAAGATGAAATGGATTATCCGGGTCAGGTCAAAGTCAATATGATCCGCGAAAGCAGAGCTATTGATTACGCAAAGTAAGATAATTTTTAAGGGGGAACAAAACGTTCCCCCTTTAGATGTAAGAGGTTAGATGTAAGAGGTAAGAAGTCAAAAGTTGTTTTGAAGATAAAGTTATTTGACTATCAAAAGAAGAGGACGGAGTTTTAAGATCTGTCCTCTTTATTTTATCTCTTGCCTTAATCAACTATTTTTCCTTTCAACATTAAACACTAAAATGTTTAAAAAAATTTTTTAAACAGTAAATCACCAATAATTTCAACATGATTTTAAACAAATTCATTTTTTTAAATTACCTTTATTTAAAAAGAAATTTTAACATTTTCAACCAAGTTTTCAACATTTTTTATTTTCAATTACCTTTTTTTGTTTAATAGTTTTTAATTTTTAAAAAATTTTTTAAAATAAAAACGGGTTTTCAACAATAATAAATTAACTAAAAAATAAATCCCATTCTAATGCCGAATAGAAAATTTACAGATTGTAATAAAAAATTCATAAAAAAACAAAATGAATTTTATTCTATACTCATATCAGAAATAATCTGTTTATTTTAAATGACTTTTTCACATTTTCAACCGAGTTTTCAACCAAAAATAAAATTTTTCAATCTGTATATTCAAAAATTTGTTTTTAAACATAACTTTGTTAAATATTTTTGATTATAGTTAATTAAACTAAAATTAAGTTATTATAAAAATCAGTTACCTAATGAAAAATCGTTTTTTGTTTATTTTACACATATTAACGGTTATTTTATCATAGTTTTTTTTCCTTGCAAATTATATCGGTTTGTGGTATAATTATTATAAGTGAAAATATGTTTTAAAAGAAATGGTGAATAAAAATGAGTTTATCTTCTCTGTCCGATATTTATAAACGCGTTGTAGATAATTGTATGGAAGAATATAACGATCTGTCAGATTCGGCGAGAGCGTTGTGGCTTGATCCGCTTGTTCCCGTAAAGATGGACGGAACGACATTTGTGCTTGCCGCCGAAACGGAATTTCAAAAAGATACGCTTATTGAACTCTGGCTGGTGAGAATAGAAGAACAGCTTAAAAATGTTCTGGGCGTTCCGATGAAAGTCGAAATAATCGTAGACAGTAACCTTTCTTCAAAAAAACCCGTTATATCCGAAATAATAAAATCCGATAATATAAACGAAGCCGCCGAAGTTATCGACAAAAAAATTACTTATACATTCGATAATTTTATTGTCGGTCCGTCAAATAACTTAGCTTTCGCTGCGGCGAGATCCGTTTCAAAAAAACAGCATGAAAGATATAATCCTCTGTTTATCTATGGAGATTCGGGACTCGGTAAAACTCATCTGCTTTCGGCTATTAAATTTGAAATGCAGAAAAATTATCCCGGTATAAATATTATCTATATCCCCGCCGAGACTTTTACAAACGAGTTTCTTCATTCAATTGCAAATAACACCGTAGAACAATTTGACGACAAATATCGCGGAGCGGACGCGCTTCTTATAGACGATATACAGTTTATCGCCGGAAAAGAGCAGACGGAAGAAAAGTTCTTCCATATATTTAACGAGCTTTATAATCAGAATAAGATCATCGTACTTACCTCGGACCGTCCCGCAAAGGAAATAAAATCCATTTCGGACAGACTTAAAACAAGGTTCAGTTCGGGTCTTATAGCCGATATAAAACCGCCCGAGTATGAAACAAGGCTCGCAATTATACAAAGAAAAGCCGAGCTTTTAAATTTCATGATAACGGACGACGTTATAGATTATATAGCTACGAAGCTTAAAAGCAATATACGCCAGATAGAGGGCGTTGTTACAAAGCTTAACGCGCTTTATGTCGTTTCTCAGGTAAAGCCGTCCATAACGGTAGCGCAAAACGTTATAAAGGATATAGTTACCGATCATCAGCCCATACCAATTACGGTAGATAAGATAATAAACGAGGTCAGCAAGATATACAGCATAGAGCCCGAAGAAATGCGCTCTCAGAGAAGAACGGCAAATATTTCTCAGGCAAGAAAGGTAGCCATTTACGTTATACAGGAAGTAACGGGGCTTCCTTATGAAAGTATAGGTCAGGAATTTAACGGAAGAGATCATTCGACGGTAGTATATGCGATAAAGTCCGTTAAAGAAGAAATGGAACACGACAGCGGCTTTCGTTCGATAGTTGAAGATATAATAAAGAATATAAAAACAAACCAGTAATTAAAGTTCGTATTTATTTTCAATTCTTACATCTTACTTATAAAAAAGTTATTAGAATGTTTTAACTCTTTTTTAACATAAAAAATTAAAAACTTACTTTTGAAAATGCTTTTGTAAAAATACAAAATGCGTTTTCAACTGTTTAAACAGCCCTTATTATTATTATTAAAAAAATAATAATAAAAAATGAAAAATGACCGAGGAGAAAAACGATGAAATTTTCATGTTCAAATGCTGTTATACTCGACGCATTTCAGACAACGGCTAAAGCCGCAAGTTCTAAGTCGACTATTCCCGCCTTGGAGGGTTTGCTTCTTGAACTTTCGGGCAATACTCTTGTTATAACGGGTTATAACCTTGAAATAGGAATAAGAACGGAAGTAGAAGTTTCGGGTTCGGAAAACGGAAGCGCCGTTATAAATGCAAGAACTCTTTGCGATATTACAAGAAAAATGCCGGAGGGAATGATAACATTTGATATTACAGAGGGCAAAGAAGTAAAGATCTCCTGCGCGTCCGTTGAATTTGCCATAAGCTGCGCCCGCTCGGACGAATATCCCACTATTCCGGAAATAAGCTCGGGAAACGGATTTACGGTTTCGCAGCCTGTTCTTAAAAGCATGATAAATCAGACGAAATATGCGTGCGCTACAGTTGATACAAAACCCGCGTTTATGGGCTGTAAGTTTGAAATAAAGGATAACGTTCTGAACGTTGCGGCGACAGATACGGTCAGAGTGGCTTTAAGACAGGAAGAACTTCAGTATGAAGATATGGAATTTATAGTTCCGAGCAAGACGCTTGAAGAACTTACACATATACTTTCTGACAATAAAGATGATAAAGTTACTGTAAGTATAGAAAAAAATCAAGTTTCGTTTGAAGTCGGAAAATATATAATGATCTCCAGACTTATAAACGGAGATTTTCTTGATTACAGAAAGTTTATGAACTGCGATGAAAGCGTTTTTGCGGAAGTTAAATGTTCTCAGATAGTTGAAATGCTCGACAGAGCGCTTCTTGTTATAAATGAAAAGAACAGAATGCCGCTCAGGTGCGAGTTTGGGGAAGACAGTCTTGCTGTTTCTTGCTCGTCGGCTTTGGGAAAAATAAACGACAAGATAAATATAAAATATAACGGCGAGCCTATAACGATAGGATTTAACGTAAAGTTTTTGCTTGACGCTTTTCGCGCCTGCGATACGGAAGAAGCTAAGATAATCTTTACGGGATCTTCTACTTCTCATATTCTGATAGTACCTAAAGAAAAGAGAACATTTACGTTCTTGCTGGTACCGATGAGGTTAAGATAAATTCAGACTGTAGAGAAAGCCCCATCTACGTCGTAGCGTTATCCGCCTTTGGCGGATAATGCGGAAGCTCCCAGCGGCAGGCACAAAGCCTAGCCGCAGGACTTCTTCAGCGTTGTACGCGTAGCGTTCAATGCGGTATCTGGGACTTTCTCTACAGTCTGAATCAGGACTTTTATATAGTCTAAAATAATTATAAGAATAAAATAAATTTGAAGAAAAGGATGGATAAAATGGAAGAATTAAAAATAACGACGCCTTTTATAAAGCTCGATCAGCTTGTAAAATTTGCGGGATTTACCGAAACAGGAGCAAAAGCCAAGATTCTTATAGATCTCGGCGAGTTTAACGTAAACGGCATTTGTTGTACAAAACGCGGCAAGAAGATAAAGCCGGGAGATATTATTGAGTATAAGAACAAAAAGTACAAGATAGTTTACGACGGAACGTCAGATGAGGAATCAGCTGAATAATGTATCTTACAAAGATATATCTGAAAAATTTTCGCAACATAAGCGAAGCGGAGTTGTCTTTTGACAAAAAACTTAATATTTTTGTCGGAAACAACGCTCAGGGAAAAACAAATCTCTGCGAGGCTATCTCCGTATGTCTGGGAGGAAGTTTTCGCAAAGCGCGTTTTTCCCAGTTTATTCCTACAAATGATCCAAAAGCCGAGGTCAATATTCGGCTTTTTTTTCGTGATGATAATACAAAACGTGAAAATGTAATAAATTATACTATTTGTAAAAATATTGTCAGAATAACTTTTAACGATATAAAGATGAAAGACGCCGCACAACTATACGGAGTGTTAAAATATGTCGTTTTTATACCGGAACACTTAAATTTAATTAAAGGTTCTCCCGATTTGAGAAGGGATTATCTCGACGATGTGGCGCTTATGCAGACAAAGACCCATTTTGAAAAACTGTCGAGGTATAACAAAGCCCTTAAACAGAGAAACAATATCCTTTCGGACGGCTCGTTTGACAGAAAATTACTTTCTGATTATCTTCAGCCTTGGGATGAGATACTTGCTGCGGAAGGAATTAACGTAACATATGGCAGACTGAAGTACTTTAATTTTCTGAAAACGTGCGCCTCGGATATTTATTCGGATCTTACGGACAATTCCGAGAAACTCACTATGGAATATTTGAGTTCTGTTTTTAAAACTGATAGTATAAATTTTAAAGAAAAAGACAAGCTGTATAGTAAATATATGGAAACTTTGTCAAAAAATGTAGAAGCAGAAAGTAAACTTGGTTATACTTTGTCGGGAGTTCACCGCGACGACGTAAATTTTTTCATAAACGGAATGCCCGTCAGAGATTTTGCCTCTCAGGGACAGCTCAGAAGCGTCGCTCTTGCGTTAAAACTCTCCGAGGCAGAAATTATACGCCGAAAGAATAAAACCGATCCCGTGGTGATTTTAGACGATGTTTTGAGCGAGCTGGATAATATAAGACGCGACTTTATTATTAAACATATTGAAAATAATCAGATTTTTATTACTTGCTGTAATATAGATGACCTTTCAAAATTGAATTATGGTAAAATATGGAACGTTGTAAACGGAAAGTTTTATGAAAATAGTTTTTAGGAGAAGTTATGTTTTTATATCTCGGGGGAGAAGTTACCGTTAAATCAAAAGACGTTATAGGAATTTTTGATATAGAAGCCTGCTCGGTCAGCAGGACGACTGTTGACTATCTGAATAACTGCCAGAAAAATAAACAAATAGTATATATTTCTAATGATATGCCGAAGAGTTTTATAATTACCGATGATAAAACCTATATTTCAAACGTTTCAAATCTGACGATAAACAGAAGAACTTTAAAAAAATAAACGAGTTGTGTATAAAATTATTGAGCTATACTTATAGTATGATAATTTAAATTTTATACAAATCGAAATAATTAAAATAATTCCGCTTAAATTTTTCAGGACAGTAGCCATGAAAATTTTGCGGAATTTTTTTATAAAAAACGGCTTAAAAAATGCTAAAAGTCTTGAAAAATGAACGGTTTTGTGGTATACTATATATAATATATGATTTACGGAGAGTTTTGTTTTGTATATATGGGGAGGATAAGTTGCTAAATGGCTGAAAACGAAAATTTGACGGAAATAAACTATGGCGCGGACGAAATAAAGGTCTTAAAGGGTCTAGATCCTGTAAGAAAACGCCCGGGAATGTATATAGGTTCTACAGGTGAAAGCGGACTTCATCACCTCGTGTATGAAATTGTCGACAACGCCATAGACGAGGCTTTGGCGGGATTTTGTACGGAAATAGACGTTTCTATACTTCCCGACAATGTGATAAGAGTTATAGACAACGGACGCGGCGTTCCTACGGGAATTAACCATTCGGAGGGTATTTCCGCCGCGACGCTTGTTTTTACCGTGCTTCATGCGGGAGGAAAATTCGACAACGACGTTTATAAGGTTTCGGGCGGACTTCACGGAGTCGGCGCTTCTGTCGTAAATGCGCTTTCGGAATGGCTGGAAGTTGAAATTCACGACGGAGAGAATATTCATTTTCAGCACTTTGACAGAGGTCAATACGACGAGGAAATAAAGATAATCGGACAGACCGACCATACGGGAACGACCGTTACATTCAAGCCCGACGCTGAAATTTTCCATACAGTTGTTTTCAGTTATGATACGCTTCAGGAAAGACTGAGAGAAGAAGCGTTTCTGAACGCGGGACTGAAGATAAAGCTGCATGACCTGAGAGATGAAAATAACTTACAAAACGATGAGTTTTGCTTTGAGGGCGGAATTTGCTCCTATATTGAATGGCTCAATAAAAAGCGCGACGCGGATGTACTCCACCCCGACATCATTTATTTAAAGGGAACGGCGAATGATGTTCAGATTGAAGCGGCTTTTCAGTATACGACGGATTTCAACAGCGAGGTTTTCCGTTCTTTTGCGAACAATATCCATACGGGCGAGGGCGGTATGCACGAGCTCGGTTTTAAGCGCGCGCTGAATAAGGTTATAAACGACTATACAAAGCAATATAAGGAAAACGCCGAGAAGAATAAAGTAAAGAAAAAGAACGCGAAAAAGGGAGAAGAAGAAAAGGCGTTTACTCCTATAAGCGGAGAAGCGATAAGAGAAGCAATTAACGCGATTATTTCCGTTAAGTGCCACGAATGCGAGTTTGAGGGGCAGACAAAAGGAAAACTCGGAAATCCCGAAGTTCAGCCCGCGGTCTATAAAGTAATAACAGAGCAGCTTACTTATTATTTTGAAGAACATCCCGAAACCGCGCAGATAATAATGAACAAGGCTATAAACTCCCAGGCTGCGCGCGACGCCGCAAAGCGTGCAATGGAGGCAAAAAGAAAGTCCATTATGGACTCGAACGGTCTGCCGGGAAAACTCGCCGATTGTTCGGATTCCGACCCTACTCACACCGAAATATACATTGTCGAGGGAGATTCGGCGGGAGGCTCTGCAAAAGAGGGAAGAGACAGGCGTTTTCAGGCTATACTGTCGCTCTGGGGAAAGATGCTGAACGTCGAAAAAGCGAGAGCGGACAAGGTTTATAACAACGACAAGCTGCTGCCGGTGGTTAAAGCCCTCGGAACGGGAATCGCCGAGGATTTTGATATAACGAAGCTGCGCTACGGCAGAGTTATAATAATGGCGGATGCCGATGTAGACGGTTTGCATATAAGAACGCTTATGCTGACGTTTTTCTTCAGGTTTATGCGCCCGCTGCTTGAACACGGTCATGTTTATATTGCACAGCCGCCGCTGTTTAAGGTGTCAAAGGGAAAACAGGTGCGCTATGCGTTTTCCGATGATGAGAGAGATAATTATATCGCCGAGCTTGGCGGAGGAGAAAAGGGAAAAGTAGACGTTCAGAGATATAAAGGTCTGGGCGAAATGGATCCCTCTCAACTTTGGGAAACAACCATGAACCCCGAAACAAGGACAATGCTCAGAGTTTCCGTTGAGGACGCGGCAAAAGCTGACGAGATTATGACTATTCTTATGGGCGACAAGGTAGAGCCGCGCCGCAGATTTATCGAGCAGAACGCAAGTTTAGCGGAAGATCTGGACATATAAGGTATCAATGTGCCGAATTACTTGCATACTTTACCATTTTAATAAAGTTTTCGGTACAAAACAAAATTACTGTACACTGTATATTGTACACCGTCAACTGTCAACAGAGGAGTGATCTGCTATTAACGGACTTTTACCCGACCTGCAAAAGGAAGAACATGAGAAAAATAATCTGCCGATAGTAAGTTTTACTTATGACAATTCTCTTGAAGAAACAGACGCGGCTATGAAGATGTTTCAGAAGAAGTTTTCTTCTAAGCGCGGCGTTTTGTTTACAATTGCGTATTCTTTGGTTATGGCGGCGGGAATAGCGGCGATCGTATTCAATCCGACAAATGTCGTGCTTTATATAGCGGTGGCATTATGTCTGTTCGGGCTTGTTTTTCATCTGACGGCTAAAAAGAGAGTGAGAAAGAGCATAATTAAAACGCTCAGTAAGATGAATCCCGAAGAATATTGCTGTACGATTTATAAAAAAAGAATTGAAATTGAAACGATAATAAAGCCGAAAGAAGAAATTTCCGAGAAAAAAGAGTCGGAAGAAAAGGATACAGAAGAAGACGAAGCAGAATTAAAAGAGCCTACTCCGATAAAGTCGGTATTTAAATTCAAGGACGACCTGCTTAATTTTTCGGAGGACAACATTTCGCTTTATATTGTTTATAACAGACAGCAGATATATTGCTTTCCGAAGCGCTGTCTTTCGGAAGAAGTTCAGGAAAAGGTGCGTTCTTATTTGACAGAGATGACAAAAGAAGAGTTTGTATAAGTAATAAAAGTAGGTTAAACTCTTAACGGTATAATGGGAGGATAAATGGGAGAAGTAGATTTTAGTCTTGAAAAACTTCATGATATAGATCTTGAAGAAACAATGAAATATTCGTTTATTGAATATTCTATGGCGGTCATAACGGCGAGAGCGCTTCCCGACGTCAGAGACGGCTTTAAACCCGTTCACCGCAGGATAATATACACAATGAACGACGCGGGAAACACCTCGGACAAGCCTTTCAGAAAGTGCGCGTATACTGTCGGAGAAGTTCTGGGTAAGTATCATCCCCACGGCGACGCTTCCGTATACGACGCGCTGGTAAGGCTTGCGCAGACGTTTTCAATGCGCTATCCGCTTATTGACGGTCACGGAAACTTCGGCTCGGTAGACGGCGATCCGCCCGCGGCTTACCGTTATACAGAGGCTCGTTTGTCGAAAATTTCAAACGAGATGGTGTCGGATATAAACAAAAATGTCGTTGATTTCAAGACTAACTATGACGATAAGCTTCTTGAACCCGTAGTTCTTCCCTCGCGTTTTCCGAATCTTCTTTGCAACGGCTCAAACGGAATAGCCGTAGGTATGGCGACAAATATCCCGCCTCATAATCTGGGGGAAGTGGTCGACGCTATACAGCTTCTGATAGAAAATCCCGACATTTCTATAGAAGAACTTATGACCTGCATAAAAGGTCCCGATTTCCCCACAGGCGGCATTATTATGGGCTACAGCGGCATAAGGAGCGCGTATTATACGGGGCGCGGAAAGATAATTTTAAGAGGCAAAGCGGAAATTGTCGAAGAATCTTCTCATACGCGCATTATTATAAGCGAAATTCCGTATATGGTAAATAAGGCGCGTATGCTCGCAAATATCGGCGAACTTGTCCGCGATAAGAGAATAGACGGGATTTCCGTTGTGCGCGACGAATCCGACCGCGACGGAATGAGGATAGTTATTGAGCTTAAACGCGACGCAAACGCAGAGGTAGTGCTTAATAAGCTGTATTCTTATACACAACTTCAGGATACCGTAGGCGTTATTATGATAGCTCTCGTAAACGGCGAGCCGAAAACGCTTACGCTTAAAGAAATGCTCGAGCATTATCTCAATCATCAGATAGACGTTGTTACAAGAAGAACGAAATACGATCTCGAAAAGGCAAGAGAAAGAGCGCATATTCTCGAGGGACTGATGATAGCGATCGACTTTATTGATGAAGTTATTGCCATTCTCAGAAGCTCAAAGACCGTTCAGGAGGGCAAAGAGCGCCTTATTGAACGCTTTACGGGCATTGACGTTTCACAAACGGGATTATTCAGCGAGCATACTTATTCGCTTTCAGAGGCGCAGGCGGACGCTATAGTTAAAATGACTTTAGGCTCGCTTACGGGAATGGAAAAGAGCAAGGTTGAGGACGAGCTTTTACAGAAGCGCGAGATAATCAAAAACCTCGAAGAACTGCTTTCGGACGAATCGAAAATGCGCCACCTCGTCGGAGAAGAGCTTTCGGAAATAAAGAAGAAATATTCGGACGAGCGCCGTACGGCTATTGAGCCTGTAAGCGGAGAGGTCGATATAGAAGACCTTATACCCGAAGAGGACGACGTCGTGACATTTACGAACATGGGCTATATAAAGCGCCAGCCCGTTGAGGTCTACAATATCCAGAAGCGCGGCGGACGCGGAGTTTCGGGAATGAAACAGCGCGACGACGATTTTGTGGACAGTATGTTCATTTCTTCTACGCACGAGAACATTCTTTTTATAACAAACAAGGGAAATATGTTCAGGCTGAAATGTTATCAGATACCCGAGGGAAGCCGCCAGTCAAGAGGTATGAACATTGTAAATCTGCTTCAGCTGGCTGAAGACGAGAAAGTCGCGGCGATGATGACGACAAAGGACTTTGCGGATAATAAATACTTTATATGCATAACTAAAAACGGACTTGTAAAGAAAACGCGCCTTTCGGAATTTAAGAACATCAGAAAGGGCGGTTTAAGAGCGATAGCCTTAAATGAAAACGACGAAATTGCGGCGGGATTTTTGACAGAGGGCGACTGTACGGTCATTGTCGCTACGCATAACGGCGCGGCTATACGCTTTGACGAGAAAATCGTCCGCTCAATGGGAAGAATTGCGCGAGGCGTCAGAGCTATTCGTTTCCGCGGGGACGACTATGTCGTCGGAGCGACAAAGATCTTTGACGAAAGCGCGACGATCCTCACGGTTACAGACAGAGGAATGGGAAGAAGATGCGCGGTGACGAGCTATCGTCTGCAGAACAGAGGCGGTCTGGGACTTAAAAACTATCCCGTAAACGATGAAAAAGGACACGTTATCGGCATAAAGACATTGGGTCCCGACGACGACGTTATTCTTATAAGCGCGGACGGCGTTATAATAAGAATTCGCGCAAACGACCTAAGAGTTATGGGAAGAACGGCTTCGGGCGTTCATGTAATGAGACTTGGAGAAAACGACAGGCTAGTTACATTCACCCGCACTGCTCATGACGAGGACGAGCAGACCGAGGAAGTCGAAAAGGCAACGGACGAAGAAGTTGCGGCTTCGCTTGCGGAGGACGCAGCGGAGGTCGTAGAACCCGACGAGCCTGCGCCCGATGATGAAGAAGATTCGGAAGAGGATAACGGCGAAGAACCGAATGAATAAAAACATTTTCCCGAGCGGCAGCGTTCGGGAAAATTAGTGTAAATGTTCTACATGGAACATTAACAGACTGTAGATAAAGCCCCATCTACTTCGTATGGTTATCCGTCAGAGACGGATAACACGGTAACATGCGGCAGGCACAAAGCCTAGCCGCAGCCACGCTTCAGCGTTGTACGCGAAGCGTTCAATGCGGTATCTGGGACTTTCTCTACAGTCTACATTAATTAGGAGTTTATTATGGCTTTTGATTTTAAAAAGGAATATAAAGAATTTTATATGCCTAAAAACAAGCCCGCGCTTATAGAAGTTCCGAAAATGAACTATATCGCCGTATGCGGAAAGGGCGACCCTAATGCGGAAAACGGCGAATATAAACAGTCTATAGGGCTTTTATACGGGATTGCTTTTACAATAAAGATGAGCAAAATGGGAGACCATAAGATAGACGGGTATTTCGACTATGTAGTGCCGCCGCTCGAAGGCTTCTGGAAACAGGGAGATAAAGGAGAAATCGACTATTCAAAAAAGGAAGATTTTGAGTTTATTTCATGCATAAGGCTTCCCAATTTTGTGACTGAAGATGAATTTAAGTGGGCGGTAGATGAAGCTGAACGAAAGAAAAAGACGGACTTTTCAAAGGTCGGGTTTCTGACGGTAGAAGAAGGACTTTGCGTTCAGCGTATGCACATAGGGAGCTATGACGACGAGCCGAAAACAGTTGCGGATATGAAAGAATTTGCGGGGCAGAACGGGTATGTTTTTGATATTACGGACATTCGCCGACACCATGAAATTTACCTTTCAGATCCGAGAAAGACTGCTGCAGAAAGGCTGAAAACGGTTATAAGAATACCGATAAAACTAAACGAGGAATAATAATGTACACTCTTGAAGAATATGACGTTTGCGTTATAGGCGCGGGGCATGCGGGCTGCGAAGCGGCGCTTGCCGCGGCGAGACTGGGACTGAAAACGGCGGTGTTTACGCTGTCGCTCGACTGTATAGCGAATATGCCTTGCAACCCCTGTATAGGCGGCTCGGCGAAAGGGCAGATAGTCTGCGAAATAGATTCGCTCGGCGGCGAAATGGGAAAAGCGGCGGACGCTACTTTTATACAGTCGCGGATACTGAACCGCGGAAAAGGCCCCGCCGTTCATAGTCTTAGAGTTCAGAGCGACAGAGTAAAATACCACGGGTATATGAAAAGCGCGCTCGAACAGACAAAAAACCTGTTTATTAAACAGGGAGAAGTTACGGCGGTCGAAGTTTCCGACGGAAAAATAACGGGCATAAGGACAAAGCTCGGAGCGTTTTATCCCTGCAAAGCCGCGATTATAACTACCGGTACTTATCTTAACGGTAAAATTCACATAGGCGAGCTTAACTATGCGGCGGGGCCTGATAATGTCCTGCCGTCAACGGAACTTACGGAATGTCTTAGAAAGCTCGGAGTTTCGATGAGGAGGTTTAAGACAGGCACGCCTGCGAGAGTTCACCGCCGTTCGGTGGATTTTTCGGTAATGGAAAAGCAAAGCGGCGATGAGGAAATTATGCCGTTTTCGTTCGATAATGAAGCGGAAATGGAGAACAAGGCCGACTGTTATGTAACCTACACAAACGCCGAAACGCATAAGGTGATTTTAGCAAATCTCGACCGTTCGCCGCTTTATTCGGGAGTAATCGAGGGGATAGGTCCGAGATACTGTCCGAGCATTGAGGACAAGATCGTAAGATTTAAGGACAAGGAGCGCCACCAGCTTTTTGTAGAGCCTATGGGGCTTGATACTGACGAGTGTTATTTACAGGGAATGTCAAGCTCGCTGCCCGAGGACGTTCAGATAAAGTTTCTGAGGACGATAAAGGGGCTTGAACATGTTGAGATAATGCGCCCCGCGTATGCAATCGAATACGACTGCTGCGACCCGCTGGAGCTTCTGCCGACGCTGGAATTCAAGAACATAAGCGGACTTTACGGCGCGGGGCAGTTTAACTGTACCTCCGGGTATGAAGAGGCAGCGGCGCAGGGGCTTGTCGCGGGAATAAACGCCGCGCTCAAAATTCAAGGCAGAGAACCGCTTATTTTAGACAGGGCATCGAGCTATATCGGAACGCTGATTGACGATCTTGTGACAAAGGGCTGTTCCGAGCCTTACAGAATGATGACTTCGAGGAGCGAATTCCGTCTGCTTTTAAGGCAGGACAACGCTCCCGAAAGGCTGCTTCCTATAGGTCACGAAGTGGGGCTTGTATCGGACGAAAGATTTGAACGGTTTAAAAAGGACTGCGAAGCGCTCGAAGCAGAACTTAAAAGGATAAAGAGCGTAACTATCCGCCCGACGGAGGAAGTAAACAAGCTGCTCGAAGAAAAGGAAACTTCTCCTATAACTGCGGGAGTTAAACTTTATGAGCTTTTAAAGCGCCCTCAGCTTTCGTATAACGACTTTGCGGAAATCGATAAGGACAGACCGAAACTTAAAGTTGCGCTTGTAAACAGAATTGAAACGGAGCTAAAGTATTCGGGATATATAAAAATTCAGCAGGAGCAGGTAGAAAAAATGCGGAAGCTGGAAAAGAAACTGCTTCCCGCAGACGTTGATTATAAAACGATCAAAGGATTAAGGCTCGAAGCGCAGGAAAAGCTGAATAAGCACAAACCGCTTAATATCGGTCAGGCGGGAAGAATTTCCGGAGTAAATCCCGCGGACGTTTCGGTTTTGCTTATCTGGCTTGCGGGGAAAAACAATGGATAGAGTAAAGTTTATTATCGAGGAATTTTTAAAAGCGGGGATAACGCTTTCAGACGTGCAGTCGGAGAAGCTTTTAAAGCTTAATGACTACATGCTTGAGTACAACAAAAACGTAAACCTCACGGCAATAACCGAGTTTTCGGAAGTTGTAACAAAGCATTTTATAGACAGCGTTCTGCCGTTTACATTGCTTGATATTCCGAAAAATTCGAGCATTATTGACGTTGGCACGGGTGCGGGGTTTCCGTCCCTGCCGCTGGTTATTTTGAGAAACGACCTTAAAGCGGTGCTTGTAGACAGTTTAGAGAAGCGTTGCGTGTATCTGGAAAAGGCGTGCGAGCTTGTAGGAATAAAAGCCGAAATAATTCACGCAAGAGGGGAAGAACTTGGAAGAACACGCCGTGAAGAATTCGATTTTGCTTGTGCAAGGGCAGTCGCCGCACTCCCGACCCTTGCGGAATATTGTATACCTTTTATAAAGGTTGGGGGCTATTTCATTGCGCTTAAATCAACAAACGAGGACATAAAGCCCGCGAAAAAGGCAATAGATATTCTCGGAGGGAAGATTGAAAAAACGGTGGATTACACCCTTCCAAACGGCGACGGACGACGGCTCGTTATTATAAAAAAAGTTCGGCAAACGCCGACAAAATATCCCCGAAATTCCGCTAATATAAAGAAAAAGCCTCTGTAATGCGGCTTTTGCTGTCGGGAAATGTCAATATTGCGCGACAATTTCCTCTGGAAATTATTTCCCCGTTATGCTAAAATTTTAGCAAAGGAGGAAGTATTATGAACGGACTGTTTAAACAAAAGGAAAAGAACGCGGGCTATATAGTGATGATAAACATCGGAATTATTGTTCCGAACAGAAGCCAGCCGCGAAAGGAATTTAATGAAGAAGCATTAAGATCCCTTTCCGACAGCATAAAGGAAAACGGAATTTTACAGCCTATCATTGTCCGAAAGATAGGCGCGGGGTATGAGATAATTAGCGGAGAAAGGCGGTTTCGCGCGGCGAAGCTTGCGGAAATGAACGAAGTTCCGTGTATAATAAAAGAAGTAGACGAGGAAAAGTCGGCGGTGTTGGCGCTAATTGAAAATATTCAGCGAAAGGACCTCAACTATTTTGAAGAAGCTAAGGCGATTGAAAAGCTCGTCAGCATTTACGGGCTTACGCAGGAGCAAGCGGCGGAAAAGCTCGGAAAAGCCCAGTCTACCATAGCGAATAAACTGCGGCTTTTGAGGTTCGGCGAGAAAGAACAGAATTTGCTTTTGTCGGGGGAGTTGTCGGAAAGGCAGGCGCGCGCAATCGTTCGGATAGATGATGAAACATTAAGGGCAAAGGCAATTGAAACGGTTATCTCGAAAAAGTTAGACCTGCAGCAGACAGAGGAATACGTAAACGAAATTATTTCGGGATGCTCCGAAAAGCGCCGCAAACCGCGCAAAAAGCCCGTAATCATCGCGCCGCCGAGGTTGTATTTAAACTCGCTGAACGCGCTGTTGAAACGCATAAAGGACGACAAAATTCCATGTGAGATGTCAGAGAGCAAGTCCGAAAAGTATTATGAATATACGATAAAGTTTCCAATAAACATTTGTTAATATAAAAGGCGCTGTTCTATAATTGAACGGCGCTTTTTGCGCCTTGGTTTTATAATTGTTCCACATGGAACAATTTTCGACATTGAACTCAAATTCCCGACATAAATGTTCCACGGGGAACATCGTCCGATGAAAATTGCTTTTTCTCTATTGAAATGTTCTACGTGGAACAATAGCCGACAATAAAATATAAACAAATATTCCCTATGGCAACATCTTTATATATAAAATTTTACGAAAATAGAAAAAAGCCCTTTATTTTTGACAAGAAGTGTGATATAATGAAAAGGTGATAGTATTGCATTAAAGTAATCAAGGAAAAGGGGAAACAGATTGGGAATTGTTATAGGAGTCGTAAACCAGAAAGGCGGCGTCGGAAAAACGACTACGACCGTAAATATTGCCGCGGGGCTGGGAGCGCTAGGAAGAAAAGTTTTGCTCATTGATTTCGACCCGCAGGGAAATTCTACAACAGGTTTCGGCGTCGAAAAAAAGTCGCTTCAATATACCGTTTACGATGTGATAACGGGAGAAATAAGACCCGAAAAAGCCATAATTCAGACGAAATTTAAAAACGTTTCGATCCTGCCGGCGACAAGCAAGCTCTGCAACGCCGAGCCGCTTCTTACGCAAATGGAGCAGAAAAACCTGCAGCTTAGAAAAATCGCGCTTCAGGTAAAGGATAAATACGACATTGTGCTTATTGACAGCCTGCCGTCGCTCGGAATACTTGCGGTGAATGTATTGGCGGCGTGCGACACGATAATAGTGCCGATGACGTGCGAACATTTTTCGCTTGAGGGCTTGGCGCAGCTTATGGTGACGATAAAGAAAGTAAGGCTGAAATTCAATCCCGACATAAACATAATGGGAATTGTGTTTACAATGCTTGACAAGAGGCTTGTTTCGAGCGTTGAAATAAAGAACGAAATCAGAAAGAGCTTTAAAAAGGACATGATATTTAGAGCGGAGATTCCGCGCAACGTCCGCATTTCCGAGGCGCAGAGCCACGGAGAACCCATAATCTATTTCGACAAGACCTCAAAGGGCGCGGACGCGTATATAAGACTGTCAAAGGAAATACTTATGAAATGCAGGCAGCGTGAAAAGGAGGGCAATTGATGGGAAGAAAGACCGAGAGCAGCTTTGACGATCTGCTTTTTGACAACGACATAGACGGCGAGGACGGCGCTGTTACGCTCAGAATAAGCGACATTGAGCCGAACAAAAACCAGCCGCGAAAGTCTTTCGACAGCGAGAACCTGAAACAGTTAGCAGACTCAATTAAAGAACACGGCATATTACAGCCCATTCTTGTGCGGTCTACATCTGTCGGGAGCTATAAGATAATTGCGGGAGAAAGGCGCTGGCGCGCGGCGAAAATGGCGGGGCTTTCGGAAGTTCCCGCGCTTATACGCGACGACCTTTCCGAAGAACAGGCGGCGCAGATCTCTCTTATTGAAAACCTGCAGCGCGAAAACTTAAATCCCGTTGAAGAAGCTATGGGATATAAGACGCTGCTTGATGAATATTCAATGACGCAGGAGCAGCTCGCAAAGGCGCTCGGAAAAGCGCGCTCATCGATTGCAAACAGCGTAGGGCTGTTGGCGCTTCCCGATGAAGTTAAAAGGCTTCTTGCTGACGGGAAAATTTCTACTGGACACTGCAAGGTGCTTAAAGGCTTAAAGGACGAAAGCAACATTGTCATAGCGGCAAAGCTTGCGGCAAAGGACAACATGTCCGTAAGAGAACTTGAAAACTACGTTAAGAATTTTGAAAATCTTCAGGCGGCGCAGAAAAAGAAAAAGCAGATAAAGCAAAAGCCGACTTATTATACGGAAGTAGAAGCCAGCCTTTCGGATATTCTCGAAACAAGGGTAAGAATAAACGAGGGCAAGAAAGTAAACGTGCTGCAGATCGAATTTTCCGATAAGGAATTTTTAAGCAAAATTATAGAAAGATTTTTTATGGAGGACAATGAAAAATGATAGACATTAAACTGATTAGAGAAAACCCCGAGCTTGTAAAGGAAAACATCAAAAAGAAATTTCAGGACGCAAAGCTCCCGCTCGTAGACGAGGTAATTGAACTTGACGTTGAAAACAGAAAGACCATTCAGCAAATGGAACAGCTCAGAGCCGACAGAAACCGCATTTCAAAGGAAATCGGCGGCTTTATGGCAAAGGGCATGAAGGACGAAGCCGAAAAGGCAAAGGCGAAAATAGCGGAGTTTACCGAAGAGCAGAAACAGCTTGAAGCAAAGCAGGCAGAGCTTTCCGAGAGAATAACGAAGATAATGATGACAATTCCGAACATCATTGACCCGTCTGTTCCCATAGGAAAAGACGACAGCGAGAACGTTGAAATCACGAAATACGGAGAGCCTGTTGTTCCCGATTTTGAGATACCGTATCACAGCGAGATAATGGAAAAGCTAAATGGCATTGACCTTGACGCGGCGAGAAAAGTTGCGGGAAACGGCTTTTATTATCTGATGGGCGACATCGCAAGGCTTCATTCCGCGGTGCTTTCATATGCGAGAGACTTTATGATAAACAGAGGGTTTACCTATTGCATACCGCCTTATATGATAAGAAGCAACGTTGTCACAGGAGTTATGAGCTTTGCGGAAATGGACGCCATGATGTACAAGATAGAGGGAGAAGACCTATATCTTATCGGAACGAGCGAACATTCGATGATAGGAAAGTTTATTGATACGATCCTTGACGAAGAAAAGCTCCCGTATACCCTCACGAGCTATTCTCCCTGCTTCAGAAAAGAAAAGGGCGCTCACGGCATAGAGGAGCGCGGCGTTTACCGTATCCACCAGTTTGAAAAGCAGGAAATGATAGTTGTCTGCAAGCCCGAGGATTCTCCCATGTGGTTTGACAAGCTCTGGCAGAATACGGTCGATCTGTTCCGCTCGATGGATATTCCCGTAAGGACGATCGAATGCTGCTCGGGAGATCTGGCTGATCTTAAAGTCAAGAGCTATGACGTCGAGGCATGGTCGCCCAGACAGAAGAAGTATTTCGAGGTAGGCTCCTGCTCTAACCTCGGTGACGCTCAGGCAAGAAGACTTAAAATCCGCATAAAGGGCAAGGACGGAAATTATTTCGCGCACACCCTCAACAACACCTGCGTTGCGCCTCCCAGAATGTTAATAGCGTTTTTGGAGAACAACCTCAATGCGGACGGGTCGGTAAATATACCCGAAGTGTTAAGACCTTATATGGGCGGAAAAAGCAAGATTGAAGTTTAACTATTAAAGTTTCGGAGCTTCTTCGGAAGCTCCGCAATTTAAACCGCAGCTTGGAGGATCTATGGCATCATTTGTTTCACTTAAAGACGTCTACAAGCGTTATCAGGTCGGAGAAGTCACGATAAACGCTTCCGATGGTATGACCTTTGATATAGAAAAAGGCGAGCTTGCCGTTATTGTCGGACCTTCGGGTTCGGGAAAGACAACGGTTTTGAATATGCTCGGCGGCATGGACAGCTGCGACGAGGGGATTATTTCCGTTGACGGCGCGAGGATAAGCGGCTATAACCGAAAGCAACTGACGCTCTACAGAAGATATGAAGTTGGATTTATCTTCCAGTTTTACAATTTACTTCCAAATCTCACGGCAAAGGAAAATGTCGAAATAGCGGGGCAGACAAACAAGGACTACATACCCGCGGTCGAGATACTCGAAAAAGTGGGGCTTGGAGAAAGAATAAACAACTTTCCCGCCCAGCTTTCGGGAGGAGAACAGCAGAGAGTGTCTATTGCGAGAGCGCTCGCGAAAAAGCCGAAGCTGCTTTTGTGCGACGAGCCGACGGGCGCGCTGGACTATAATACGGGAAAGATAATATTAAAGCTGCTTCAGGACACCTGCCGAAAGGACGGAATGACGGTCATTCTCGTAACCCACAACACCGCCATTACCCCTATGGCTGACAGAGTGATAAAGATAAAAAACAGCAAGGTCAACAGCATTCGCATAAACGAAAAGCCGACCCCGGTAGAAGAAATAGAGTGGTAATTATCCTGTAGAATTAGATTAGGTGGTAGCTTGAAAGCATTTAACAAGAATACATTTCGCGAGATTTCAAAAACAAAGAACCGATTTTTTTCGATCTTGCTTATATGCGCAATAGGCGTCGGTTTTTTCAGCGGCGTAAGGGCGACCTGCGACGACATGAAAACATCTGCGGACAATTTTTATGACGAAAACTGTCTGTTTGATATAAGGGTGCTGTCGTCTTTCGGGCTGACTGACGGCGACAAAGAGGCGCTTTTGGAGACAGACGGCATTGACGGAGTTTATACATCTAAGTACACCGACCTCTCGCTACATAATAAAGAACATGAATATCTGACGCGCGTATACTCGGCGCAGAATGAAGATATAAATAAGATAGATATTGTCGAGGGCAGGAATATCCAAAACGAGGGAGAATGTCTGATAAGCTGCAATTTCGTGAAGTCGGGAGTTGCGAATGTTGGAGAAAAGATAACCCTCGAGGACCTTACCGAAGCGGACGAATTCCCGCTTTCCAAAAAAGAATATACGGTCGTGGGCTTGTATAATACGCCGATGTTTATTTCTATAACGCAAAGAGGAAGCACAAATATCGGCGACGGCTCTATAGACGCGTTTATGATAGTAGACGAAAAGGATTTTACGCAGGACGTTTATACGGAGATATACGCAACTTCTGATAAACTTAAAAGCGAAAAGAGCTATTCGGACGAATACAAGAGCCTGCGCGACGAGCTGGTGGATAAGCTCGAAGAACTGGGCGTAAAACGAAGCGAGATAAGAACGGACGAAGTCCTCGGAGAAGCAAGACAGGAGATAGCTGACGGAGAAGAGGAGCTTGAACAGGCGAAAATCGACGGAGAAAAAGAGCTTGCCGACGCGAAGAAAGAACTTGACGACGGCAAAAAGGAAATAGAGGACGGAGAAAAGGAGCTTGTTGACGCGAAGAAAGAGCTAGACGACGGCAGGAAAGAAATTGAGGACGGAGAAAAAGAACTTGCCGACGCGAAGAAAGAACTTGACGACGGAAAAGTTCAGCTCGACGACGCGCAAAAGCAGCTTGACGACGCGCTGAAAGAGCTTAACGACGGAAAGAAAGAATTAGAGGACGGAAAGAAAGTTCTTGACGATTCAAAAAAGCAGCTCGATGAAGCGCAAGCGCAGCTCGATGAAAACAAAATACAGCTCGAAGAGGGCAGGGCTGCTCTTGAAGCGGCAAAAGCGGAGTTTAACGAAAACCTCGCGCAGTATGAAAGCGCAGAAGCGGAATTAAAATCACAAGAAGAACAGCTCTTAGCCGCGGAACAGATGTTCGGAAAAGAAGCCACGGCGGAGTATAGAGCGCAGTTTGAAGCAGCAAAACAGCTCCTCGCCGAAAACAAGGCTCAGCTTGACGCGGGAAAAGCTCAGCTGGACGGGCAGGAGCAAATGCTTATTGAGGGCGAAAAAGCCCTTGCCGACGGGCAGAAGCAGGTAGACGAAAACCGTGCGCTTTATGAAAGCGGCTTAAATGAATACAACGAAAACGAAAAGAAACTTTCCGACGCCGAAAAGCAGTATAACGAGGGATATGCCGAATTTTCCGCGAAAAAAGCCGAATACGAACAAGGCGTAAAGAAATACGAAGACGGCGCGAAAGAAATAGCCGACGCAAAGGAAAAATACAACGACGGACTCAAGGAATACGAGGACGGCTTAAAGGAAATAGAGGACGCGAAAGTAAAATACGCCGACGGTCTTAAAGAGTACGAAGACGGCGTAAAGGAATACAACGAGAAGATAGACGACGCGGAAAAGGAAATAGCCGACGCAAAACAAAAGCTCGCCGACGCAGGGAGCGCCGAATGGTATTTATTCGACCGAGAGGACAACGTAGGCTATGCCGAATATGAGTCCAACGCGGAGAGAATAAACAAGATCTCCACTATTTTCCCGATATTTTTCCTGCTTGTGGCGGGACTTGTGTGTCTTACGACAATGTCGAGAATGGTAGAAGAACAGCGGACTCAGATAGGGACATTGAAAGCCCTCGGCTATTCGAGCGGGGCTATTGTAAGGCACTATATGATATACGCCGTATTGGGCGCGCTTGTCGGAGGGATAGGAGGCGCGTTTTTCGGGTGCGTGCTGTTTCCGTGGGTAATTATGTATGCATATTCGATGATGTATAACATAACCGACTTTGTTTTCCTGTTCGCGCCCGACAACATAATTTTCTCCGTAGGCTCTATGACTGCCGCGATTGCGATTACGGTATATTTCAGCTGCCGAAAAGCGCTCGGCGAAACCCCCGCTTCTCTTATGCGCCCGAAAGCGCCGAAAGCGGGAAAGCGCATATTGCTCGAAAAAATTTCGTTTATCTGGGACAGAATGAATTTCTTTGCGAAGATAAGCGGGCGAAACCTTTTCAGATATAAACGCAGAATGTTTATGACAGTGGTTGGAATTGCGGGCTGCACGGCGCTTTCGCTGACGGGCTTCGGACTTAAAGACTCCATTTCGGACATTGTAGACCTGCAGTATAAGAGCATATACAAATACAGCGGATATGTGGCTTATGACGAGGACGCAGGCGACAGCGAGCTTCAGACCGTCTATGACGATATGCTGGGATATAATCCGGACACAACTTACACAAGAGCGCTTATAAAGCAATATGAAACGAAGTTTGAAAATAACACGGTCCAGTGTTATGTAACGGCGGTCGAGGATACGCAGATATTTGAAAGCTTTGTGGACATTCACGAGCGCGTATCGCGTGAAAAAGTGTCCATAAGCGGCGGCGCGGTAATTACCGAAAAGGCCGCAAAGCTCCTCGGAGCAAAGGTCGGAGACGAGATAGAGCTTTCCATAGGCGGCGGAAAAACCCGAAAGGTAAAAATTTCGGGGATAACCGAGCAGTATACGAGCCACTATCTTTACATAAGCGGAAGTCAGTATGAAGAAATTTTCGGCGATAAGCCGAAATACAACATAGTTTATTTTGACAACGGCATAACGGGCGGGGACAGCGAGGAAATAAACAAGTTCAGCGAGATAATGCTTAAAAATGAAAATATCCTCGCGGTCATGATGAATGCGACGTCGCTTTCTTCGATAAAGGAAACGCTGTCTATAATGGACCTGGTGACGATAGTGCTTATCGTGTCGGCGGGAGCGCTGGCGCTTGTCGTGCTTTATAATCTCTCGAACGTCAATATTACGGAGAGAATACGCGAGATAGCGACGCTAAAGGTTTTAGGCTTTTATGACGTTGAGGTTTCGAGCTATGTTTTCCGCGAAAACATAGTTCTGTCAATTATGGGCGGCGCGGTAGGACTTCTCCTCGGACACTGGCTTTGTATGTTCGTAATAACGACTGCGGAGATAGACGAGGTTATGTTCGGGCGCGTGATACATCCGCTTTCATACTTGTGGGCATTTTTGGTGACTATAGGCTTTTCGCTTATGGTAAATCTTATCATGACGCGAACGCTTAAAAAGATAGGCATGGTTGAATCCCTTAAATCGGTTGAATAACGGTTAAAACTTTGGAGAGTATCTTATGATCGAAAATATTGTAACAATAAAGCTCAATGTGGACGAGGAGCTTGTTATAAGGAAAAATTCGCTCTGCGCGGTAAATCCGACTACCGATAAGAGAATTGCCGTTGTAACGGGAATACACGGCGACGAGCTGGAGGGGCAGTATATCTGCTATAAGCTGGTAAAGACGATAACCGAGAAAATGCAGAACCTAAAAGGGCGAATCGACATCTATCCCGCGATAAATCCTCTGGGAATGGAAAGCGTGAGCAGGGCTGTCCCTACTTCGGGTCTGGACATGAACAAGCTGTTTTCGGCGGGAGAGGACTTGGGTTCAAACTCGGAGAACATCGGAAAGAAGATAGTAGAGGACATAAAGGGCGCGGACTTGTGCGTGGATATACATGCAAGCAATCTGTTTATAAGAGAGATACCGCAGGTGAGAATTGCGCCGAAAAACTCGGACAGTCTGCTTAAATACGCCAGAAAGCTCAACACCGACCTCATCTGGCTTCACGAAAGCGGAGCGGTGGGCGGCGGTTCGCTTGCCGAAGCGCTTATAGAAGAAGGCGTACCGACGCTTGCGGTCGAAATGGGAGTAGGCGGAAGAATTGACCTTATTTACTGCGAGCAGATACTCCACGGTATTTTTAACATTATGAACTATCTCGGGATATGGGCTGACGAAGAAGACGGCATTTCAAATCCCGTTGTGGCGAGGGACAATGCCGTACACGTAGTACATTCCGTAGGAAGCGGGATATTTATCCCCGCCGCGGAGCATAATATGTGGCTGGAAGAGGGAAGCGCGATAGGAGAGATAGTTACTCCTATAACGGGAACGAAAGTTCAGGTCATAACCGCACCCGTAAGCGGCGTGGTATTTTCTTTGAGGGAATACCCCATTGTTTACGAGGGGAGCGTTATTGCGAGAATGTTGGACTTGAACAACAACAGGATGTAAAGGAAAAGGCTATGAAAGACAGAATTTTGGAATCAAAGGAAAACTATCTCGAAACGATACTTATTCTTCGCAACAGGCAGGGAAATGTGCGGTCGGTGGATATTGCCGCGGAGATGGATTTTACAAAGCCGTCGGTGAGCGTTGCGATGAAAAATCTTCGCAACGAGGGGTGTATCGAGGTCGATAAGAGCGGATATATAACGCTGACGGAAAAGGGGCTTGAAATAGCGGAAAAGGTCTATGAAAGGCACTTGTTGTTTACGGAGTGGCTGACTTCTCTCGGGATACCGAAGGAAACGGCGGAAGAGGACGCCTGCAGAATGGAGCATTGCCTTTCGGCGGAGAGCTTTACAGCGATAAAGGCGTATATTGAAAAGCACAGTAAGGGGTCAAGAGATTAGAAGCTGTTTCGAGCGGCGAACAACGTTAACCCCAAAACCGCCTGTTAGGTGGTTTTGATGTTAAACGTTGTTCGCCGCTCGAAACTAATTCTATTCCCTAATCTCTGAAAGCGTTATGCGCTTTGTGCAAATTCCACAAAATTCCTCTGTCAAATAGTAATAATTCTCCAAATTCATTTACGGCGTGCAAAAAATCTTGAAAAAAAGATTGAAATAATATATAATATAGACAGGAGGTTTGTGGCGAAGTTCACAAACGGAAAGGAGAATTTTTTAAATGGCACTGAAGCTTGACGACAAGTATCTGAACGGTTTCATCAAAGACCACGAGCTCGAGCAGTACGCCGCACAAGTAAAAGCGGCTCACGACACGCTCGAAAGCAGACAGGGCGCGGGAAACGACTATCTCGGCTGGATAGACCTGCCTGTCGATTATGACAAGGAGGAATTTGCGCGCATTAAAAAAGCTGCCGAGAAGATCAAAAGCGACAGCCAGGCGCTCGTTGTTATCGGCATTGGCGGTTCTTACCTCGGCGCAAGAGCGGCAATTGACGCCCTCAAGTCCTCAATGTATAACCTTATGAAAAAGGATACTCCCGAAATTTATTTTGTCGGGTGCAGCCTTTCGCCTACTTATCTCAGCGAGGTTATCTCCCTCGTAAAGGATAAGGATTTTTCAATAAACATAATTTCCAAGAGCGGTACAACTACCGAGCCTGCGCTTGCTTTCAGAATTTTCAGAGATATGCTCACCGAGAAATACGGCGAGGAGGGCGCAAAGGGCAGAATTTACGCTACTACCGACAAGGCGCGCGGTACGCTTAAAGAGCTTTCCGACAAAATGGGATATGAAACGTTTGTCGTTCCCGACGACGTCGGCGGAAGATACTCGGTTCTTACGGCGGTAGGACTTCTGCCGATAGCATGCGCTGGGTGCGATCTCGATATGCTCATGAAGGGCGCTCAGGACGCAAGAGAAGCGTATAAGGACTGCGACCTTGAAAAGAACGACTGCTATAAATACGCCGCTTACCGCAATATCCTCTATAAAAAAGGAAAGAGCGTTGAAATGCTGATAAGCTACGAGCCGTCGTTCCAGATGATGGCTGAATGGTGGAAACAGCTCTACGGCGAGAGCGAGGGCAAGGACGGAAAGGGAATTTACCCGTCGAGCGCGGTGTTCTCTACAGACCTTCATTCTCTCGGACAGTTTGTCCAGGACGGTTCGAGAATTATGTTTGAGACAGTCGTTCAGTTTGGAAAGCCGCAGAAGGAACTTTTCCTGAATGACGATCCCAACAACATAGACGGACTGAACTTCCTTTCAAATCAGAATATGTCCATTGTAAACAGAAAGGCTTTCGAGGGAACTGTTATCGCGCATACCGAAGGCGGCGTTCCGAATATGGTAATAGAAGTTCCCGAGCTTAACGAATACGAGCTAGGATATATGATCTATTTCTTTGAAAAGGCTTGCGCGATAAGCGGCTATCTGCTCGGAGTAAATCCGTTCAACCAGCCCGGCGTTGAAAGCTATAAGAAGAACATGTTCGCTCTCCTCGGAAAACCCGGCTATGAGGACAGGAAAGCGGAGCTTGAAAAGAAACTTGGACTTTAATAACTAATACACGGAGGATAATTCAATGGTCAAGATTATTACAGGAAGAAGAGGTTCGGGAAAGACAAAGATCCTTATCGACGCTATCCATGCGGCTGAAAAGCAGTCAAAAGGAAACGTTGTTGCTATTCAGAAAGGTTCTTCGCTCAATACCGACATCACCTATAAAGTTCGCCTTATAAATATTGAGGACTATGCGGTAGAGGGCATTGACGCATTCTACGGATTTGTTGCGGGCATTCTTTCCTCAGACCACGACTGCACCGATATTTTTGTAGACGCAACGCTTAAAATAACAGGCAGAGATTATGCAAAGCTCGGTGATATGTTCGACAGACTCGCGGCTATCTCTCCCGAAACCACTATTACGCTGACGATTTCCGCTGACAATTCGGAGCTTCCCGAAAACGTAAAGAAATTTATCGGTTAAATTTTCTAAAACCCCTTGACAAACCTGTTTTTGTGTGATATAATGGTATTTACTTGATGAAAGTTACAAATCGCAAGAACAGATGTTGTTTCTTGTTTCTTTACTTCTTAGAGGGGGTGTACGATAATGGCAGTACCAAAGAGAAAGGTTTCCCGCGCAAGACGTGATAAAAGACGTTCGGCTGTTTGGAAGATAGATGCTCCGAACTTTACGAGATGCAGGAACTGCGGCGAGCTTAAACTCGCGCACAGAGTTTGCGGGAATTGCGGTTATTACAATAATAAGGTTGTTATTGCTAAAGAGGCTGAATGATCTTTTTAAAGATGACCGGATCACGGGCTTGGCGGAAATTCGCCGAGCCCGTTTTTCTGTAGGGATATAAGAAAGAGCGATTTCAATACTGCGGTAAATCGGAATTTACTAAAGGGGGATAAGAATGCCTATTCCAAATTATTTAAGAGATATAGCATATTTGGAAAAAAACAAAAATAATTTTACAACATTTAATTTAAAGTGTATTTGTGAATGTACTTTGTTTGATGTATACGAATCCTATCTTGATAAAAAAGAAGCCGTAAAAATAAAGTGTTCCAAATGCGGAAAAGAATATACAATTTATGACAGCAGATACAACGGGTGTAGCGGAATGTTCTGTACCCCATGCGGTGAAAAAGAAAAGAGTTATATACCTCATTTCAAATTAAAAAAACGCTGTGATAATTCTCCTGTCGAAATCTGTATAAGTGTTGAGCATGACGAAAACCTTGAAGCGTTCAAGGCAAATACAGGTATTGATTGTACATTCGATGAGTATACCGACGCTTATACTTGGATAACGATTTACTCTATTGACAACCACTCTAAAAAACGAAAACTTTTTGAGTTTGAAACTGACTGATTTTAAGTTCCCGCTTATGGGGCAGTTAATATAATCCCCGTCCGAAAAAAGAGGTGAGTTTTTGTGTCGGGATTTGTCCATTTAAATGTTCATACGGGTTACAGCCTGCTTGAGGGAGCTTGCAGGCTCAGAGAGCTGTGCGAAAAAGCAAAGGCGCTCGGTATGTCCGCGCTTGCGATAACCGACACGGGCGCACTCTACGGCGCAATCGACTTTTTCGACATATGCGAAGAACTCGGCATAAAAGCTATAATCGGTTGTGAAATAAGGGTCAGCGAAAACAGCAGATTTATGAAAGCGTCTTCTGCGCCGAGCAGACTTACGCTTTTGTGCAAAAATGAAACGGGTTATAAAAACCTTTGCCGCCTTATCTCCGAGCAAGTCGAGGTAATGGGCGAATTTGTGTCGGATAAGGACTGCATTGAAAAATACGCAGAGGGGCTTATTGCGCTTTCTGGCGGGAACAGGGGCGAAATTGCCCGCTTAATTCGGGAAGGAAGAACTGCCGAAGCCAAAAAGTGCGCCGAATGGTATAGGTCGATATTCGGCGAGGACTTTTATCTTGAACTGAACAGCCACGATACCGCCGAGGAAACGGCGCTTTGCAGGGAACTTCGGGCATTGTCCGAAACAACGGAAATAAAAACCTGTCCCACAAACAATGTTCACTATGTCGAAAAATCGCAGAGCAGGGCGCAAAAGCTCCTTGAATGTATAAAAGAAAACCGCAGGCTTTCCGATAAATCGAGCGGCGGGCTTTTAAACGACGAATATTATTTGAAAAGCGAACAGGAAATGAAACGCTTTTTCACCGCCGAGGAGATTTCGCAAACGGAAAAAATTGCCGAAAAATGCAATTTTAAATTTGAGTTTGGAGTTACAAAGCTCCCGTTTTTCAAAAAAGACGGCGTTTCGGACAACGCCGAGTATTTTCGCAAGCTGTGTGAAAAAGGCGCGGAGAAGCGCTATGGCAAAGTGACGGACGAGATAAAGAGCCGCCTTGATTACGAGCTTTCGATAATCGAAAAAATGGGCTTTGTGGACTATTTTTTGATAGTATGGGATTTTGTGCGCTATGCAAAGACGAACGATATTCCCGTAGGCCCCGGCAGAGGGAGCGGAGCGGGTTCGCTTTGCGCGTATTGCATGGGCATAACGGAAATTGATCCGCTGCGTTATAATCTTCTGTTCGAGAGATTTTTAAACCCCGAGCGCGTTTCAATGCCCGATTTCGATATAGACTTCTGCAACGAGCGCAGGGGCGAGGTCATAGAATATGTCCGCAGGCGTTACGGCGCGCCGTGTGTTGCGCAAATTGCCGCATTCGATACCCTAAAATCAAAAGCGGCGATACGCGACGCGGGGCGGGCGCTTGCTATTCCACAGCGCAAGATAGACGCCGCCGCAAGAGCCGTGCCGCCGCTCATAAATCCACAGCTTTCGGAGGAAATAAAGCGCGGAGAGCTTAAAGCGCTCTACGAAACGGACAGCGAGATAAAAACGCTTATTGACGCGGCTATGCTTATCGAGGGATTTCCGCGGCATACTACCGTTCATGCGGCGGGGATAGTTATAACGCGCGAGCCTGTCGTAGAATATGCGCCCGTAGAAGTAAACTCGGACGGCGCAAAAACGCAGTTTACCATGACCGCGCTCGAACGGCTCGGACTGCTGAAAATGGACTTTCTGGGGCTTAGAAATCTCACGGTCATTCACAAGGCTTGTGAAAAGATACGTATAACGGAGCCGAATTTTGACATAAAGAAAATAAGCGAAAATGACGAAAAAACATTTAAAATGCTCGGAGAGGGAAAGACCTGCGGCGTGTTTCAGCTTGAATCGGACGGAATGTCGTCGGTTATTGCGCGATTGAAACCGCAGTCTATAGAAGACCTTACTGCGGCAATTGCATTATACCGCCCCGGACCTATGGATTCAATTCCCGCGTATATTGAAAACCGCCACAAAAAGCCCGAAGAGATAAAATACAAACACCCGCTTCTAAAAAATATACTCTCCGTAACATACGGCTGTATAGTATACCAGGAGCAGGTAATGCAGATATGCCGCGAGATAGGCGGGTATTCATACGGCAGAGCGGACCTTGTAAGGCGAGCGATGTCAAAGAAAAAACACGGCGTTATGGAAAAAGAACATGACGCGTTCGTTTATGGCACCGACACAAACTGCGGAGCGGTAAAAAACGGCGTACCCGAGGATATTGCAAACGAGATATTCGACGAAATGGAAAAGTTTTCGAGCTATGCATTTAACAAATCCCATGCGGCGGCTTATGCCACGGTAGCTTATCAGACGGCTTTTCTTCGCTGTCATTATTACAAAGAGTATATGAGCGCTCTATGCTCAAGCGTTGAGGACTATAACTCAAAGCTCGCGGAATATGCCGCGGACATAAAAGCGAGCGGATATAAACTGCTCCCGCCCGATATAAACAAAAGCTGTGCGGATTTTGTGGTAGAGGGAAACGCGATAAGATTCGGGCTTTCGGCGATAAAAAGCCTCGGCAGGGGCTTTTCCGAGGAAGCCGCAAACGAGCGCGACACAAACGGGCTTTATACCTCTCCCGAAGATTTTGCCGTTAGGACAGAGGCTCTCGGAAACAACCGCAGATATACCGAAGCGCTAATAAAATGCGGCGCTATGGACAACTTGGGCGTTAGCAGGGCAAGTATGCTTTTAGGTTTAGACGGGCTTATGAACTACGCGGCGCGGGAAAATTTCAGGCGGGAGAGCGGACAGCTCGACCTGCTCGGAAGCGAAGAAACGCAAACGAAGTTTACTTTTCCGAAATCGGAAGAATTTCCGAAAACAAAGCTCCTCAGTCTTGAAACAGAGATGATCGGGTTTTATGTTTCGTGTCACCCCGCGAGTATTTACCTGTCGCGCGCGGAAAACGCCCCCGGGCATGAGAACTTTATGTTCATAGCCGACGCTCTAGAGCGGAGGGACGGCGCTTTTGCTTCGGCAGTGGGGCTTGTGCAGAATGTAAGGACGCATTTTTCAAAGAGCGGGGAAATGGCGTTTGCGGATATTGAGGACGAAAGCGGGACAATTTCGGCGGTTGTATTTCCGAGCGTTTTTTCGGTTTCGGAGCGGCTCACCGTAGGGAAGGTGTACTATTTCAGCGGGAGAATACAAAAGAAGGACGGGAAAACGAGCTTTATTGTAAACAGCATAAGGCGCGGAGAAAGTCTCCCCGAGGGGCGCGCTAAAACGCTTTATGTCAATTTTGAGAATGAAAACGACCCGCGCATACCTAGGATTACGGCGCTTCTTTTCGAGTATTGCGGTATCTCTGCGGCAAGAGCATGCTTTCGCGATAAACGCGAAGTAAGGCGAATAAACGGGCTTCGCGGAGTCAGAATATGCGCGGAACTTTTAAAGCGCCTAAAAGACATTCTCGGCGGCGAAAATGTTGTCGTAAAGTAAACGGACAATAAAAAGGGCGTAAACCCGTTATGGCGGTTTACGCCCTTATAATTTCAAAACAATCTAAATATTATCCGCGAAGCGGATACATTTTACTGAATACTGTCCATTGTAAACTGTACACTGTACACGACACCTTTCGATTATTGTCAACATTTCATTGAAAAAATACTGTAAATCCCTTATCTCCTTTCGGGAAGCGTGTACTTAGAGCGATAGTCGTTAAACTCGTCCATAAACTCGGACTTGTCGAGCTTTTTCAGCTCGTTTATATACTCGTGAGTATCGAGGCTGTTTTCCTTTATCTGGATAAGACAAACCGCGATATTCGAGCAGTGATCCGAAACTCTCTCATAATTCGTCAGCAAGTCTTGTAGGATAAACCCGAGTTCTATCGTGCATTTTCCGGTTTTCAGGCGCTCTACATGGCGGTTTTTAAGCTCCGTTCTAAGCCCGTCTATAACGTCTTCGAGCGGCTCTACCTCTTTCGCCAATGCAACGTCGTTGTTTAAAAACGCCCTGAGCGACATATCGAGTATCTCTTTGAGCGCGGCAGTCATGACCGCCATTTCGTTTTCCGCGGCTTTAGAGAACTTTATCTTCTTGTCGTGCATTTCTTCGGCGGCTTCGGTTATGTTTACGGCATGATCGGAAATTCGCTCGAGGTCGCCTATGGTATGGAGCAGATTTGAAACGGCTTGTCCGTCGTTTACAGACAGGTCTTTGGAAGCGACCTGGAGAATATACGAGCCTATCTTGTCCTCGTATATGTCTATGGTGTTTTCATTCTCGACAATTTCCGCGGCGGTCTTGGAGTCGTAATTCCCCACAAGGTCTATCGCCGAAAGCAGCGTTTTATGCGTAAGTTCAGCCATTTTATATGCGACGTTCTTACATTCTTCGATTGCGACTGCGGGAGTATTAAGAAGACGCTTGTCCAGTATCGGCATTTTCGCCTCGTCGTCCTTGCTGTCGCGGATAGTAAGGCAAGCCAGCTTTTCGAGCTGTTTTGTAAAAGGCAGGAACAACGCGGTTGCCAAAATGTTGAACAGCGAGTGTATAACGGCAATTCCAACCGCGTTTATCTGTTCGTTTACTATCGGCATATCAATAAACGCCGTAATAAGATAGAACAGCCCCAGGAACACGACCGTTCCGATAACGTTGAAATAAAGATGAACTATCGCCACGCGCTTTGCGGCTTTGTTAGCGCCGATCGACGAAATAAGCGCCGTAACGCAGGAGCCTATGTTCTGTCCGAGAAGAATGGGGAGCGCGATTTTATATGTGATAGTTCCCGTCTGGCTTGCGACCGACTGTAAAATACCTATCGAAACGGACGACGACTGCAGCACCGCCGTAAGTACCGCGCCCGCGATAACTCCGAGTATCGGGTTTGAGAACATCGTCATAAACTGCGTAAATTCGGGAACGTCCTTTAGCTTTTCCGAAGCGGCGGACATCATATTCAGTCCGAACATCAGAAGCGCAAAGCCCATGAGTATATTTCCGACGGTCTTTTTCCTGTCGGATTTTGTAAACATAGCGAGGATTATTCCGATAAGCGCGATAACGGTTATAACGGTGTTGAAGTTTAAAATGTTCATTATTCCCGAAACATCGTTGCCCGCAAGCGAAGAAAGGCTCATAAGCCACGCCGTTGCGGTCGTTCCGATATTTGCGCCCATAATAACGCTTATCGCCTGGGAGAGCTTTAAAAGCCCCGAGTTTACAAAACCTACCATCATGACGGTGGTAGCCGCCGACGACTGTATAAGCGCCGTTACTGCCGCGCCGAGAGCCACTCCTTTTATGGGGTTTGAAGTCATTTTATTGAGCAGGTCTTCTATCCTGCCACCTGCAAATTTTTCGAGCGAAGCGGAGAGCGTGTGCATTCCGAACATAAACACGCATAATCCCGCGATCATTGACACCACATCTTGAAAGGTCATATGTTACTCCCAAAAACAGTTCGTTCTATTATCTAGTCATTCTTACTTCAGTCTGTATAAAAAGTCTAATTTCAGACTGTAGAGAAAGCCACAGATGCTAGGAAGCGGTGCTGCGGCTAGGCTTTGTGCCTGCCGCAGTGCCGCTGACGCCGCAGATGGGGCTTTATATACAGTCTGTTACTTTTTTATTATTTTATCTCACTTTATATTATACAGGAAATTCCCCAAAAAGTAAAGCCTTTTCACATATTTTTTCAAGATTTATGCAAAAGCGACATTTTTCCCCGTATGCGCCAAAAACTATGGTTTAGTTTAACAAGTTTATATCAACTTCCTTATTTTGGCAATTGCGGAAGTTCTATTCTGCTTCCGTTTTTGGCGATGTAATAATCGTTGCTTTTAAGGCACGCGAGAGTTATCATATCAACCAGCCAGCCTATGCCGAACATTCCGCCCGTAAACAGCCAGAGAAAGCCTGTCCCGACTTTGCCCTCGTAAAAGCGGTGAACGCCGAGCACTCCCATGGCAATGCAAAGAATAAGGCTCACCACCCTGTTAAGAGGTCTTATGTCTGCGGGAACGGCCGTATGAATAACGGTCGTCGTTTGGTTGACATAATTCGGCTCGGTTTTGAGGACTTCGACCTGCCGCCCGCAGTATGTGCAGATGACAGCGTCCATGTGTATAAGCTTTCCGCAATACTTGCAGTATTTCATATTGTCGTTGCGCTCTATATGAACGCTTGCGGAAGAAGACTGTTTTTGCTGATTGAATTGATCTTGCTGATTTGGTTGATTTTGATTATTTTCAACGGGATGCGGCGCCTGCGAAAATTCGGGAAACGCCGTCTGATTTGAAAACGCGCCGTTCTGCGAAGAAGCGGCAGCTTTGCTTATTTCATTGGGGTTTCCCCCGGGATAGTATTCTCCCGTCTGAGGGTCTGTCCAGCCTTTTTTCTTAAGGCTCAGTCCTTTATTGTCACTCATAGTTAAATGCCTCCTTTTCGGAAGTGTTGATAAATTATCCTATAATCTTTGAAAGAACGCTATAGATGCCGTTCGGTATAAACTGAAAGGTAAAGGTGTCCGCCGCAAGCAAAAAGCCGATTATTACCGTAACGCTCGAAAAGAATATCCCCCAGCGTTTTGCGGGCGAAAGCTCCTCTTGTACTTTCGGAACATGATATTTATTGAGCTTTGTAAGTTTTGCTATCAGCATAAACAACCCTACTGCAATAAGCAAGCCCATAAACGCCATAAGTCCGATATAAATTCCTACCGCGGGAGTTATCTCCGCCTGCCTGCCCGACGCCGTCGCAAGGATATAATCCCCCACGCTCTTATCCGTAATAAGCAGCAGCAGAAGCGCCGCGACGCTGTTGAACATGGCGTGGAGAACGGTCGTTGTAATGACGCTTTTAGTTGAAACGGCGATATATCCCAGGCAAATTCCCAGAATGGTGGCATAGAAGAACTGCGCGAAATTCGCATGAGTAAGCCCGAACAAAAGCCCCGAAATGAAAATCGCAACGCCGTTTCCGTATGGGCGCATACTTTCGAGGACTATTCCTCTGAACCAGAATTCCTCCACTATCGGCGCAAGTATCGCCATCTGAAAGAACAATATCAGCCCGCAGGTGAAATTCGGCGCGGCAAAACTGTTCGCGGTATTGAAGCTCTCGTTTACGTCCGTTTGTTTAAAAAACTGAGAGATGAACATGGTGATGAGATTTGTCACCATTCCCGCTGCATAAAGAGCGGGGAATGTTCCGAGAGCGCTTCCGAAATACTTGGGCTTTTTATAGCTCGTTCTGCCGACTTCGCTTATCGGCTTTTTGAAAACAATAAGCGTAAGCGCAATGGGAATAACGTTCAAAAATAAAACGGACACAAGCGTTCTTATAATATAAGCCGTGGTAATCTCGGCGTTATCGAGCGCGTCGGCGGCTAAACTTAAAATTATCTCGGCAATTCCTCTCGCGCAGAAGATGACTATTATCATAATGCCGAGCTTTAAGCTCACCGACTTAAACCCTTCGCTCAGGTCGGCGGGCTTGTTGTTTTCGGTAGTTAACTCTTCGAACATTTTACTTTGCTCCTATCATTTTATGATAATCGGCTATCTCGGCTACTGTTTCCTCGGCGGTCTTTTTGTGACAATCGACTTCAATATCGCAATATTCTTCGTAAAGCGCGCGCCTGTTTTTAAAGACCTCTTCTACGCTCTGACCCTTGCGCATGGCTATGCCGCGCGTTTTTATGTTTTTAAGGCGCGGTAGAAGTTCCTCGGACGGAAGCGACAGATAATATACAGCTCCGTTTTTCTTTAGATACAGCATGGCTTCTCTGCTGTAGACCGCGCTTCCGCCTGTTGCGATAACGGCGTTTTCCGTTTCCGAAACCGAGAGTATCGCGCGTTCTTCGGCTATGCAAAAGGCGTCAAGCCCGTCGCTGTCGATTATATCCTGCAAGAGCCTGCCCGTTTGCTTTTGAATAATAAGGTCGGTGTCGATAAACTCAAAGCCCAGCGATTTTGCCAGCAGAACGCCTATTGTCGATTTTCCCGCCGCGGGCATTCCGATAAGCACAATGTTTTTCATCAGAATTCCACCTCGTCGAGCGGCATGGTCGCATAAGCGTTTAGGTTAGTCTTTGCAATATTTCCCGCCATAAACTCATAATACCCCTGACAGCCTATCATCGCGGCATTGTCTCCGCAAAGCGACAGCGGCGGCGCGAAAAGCGTCATACCGTGTTCTTCGGCGGCTTTCGACAAAGCCGAGCGCAGTCCGCTGTTTGCGGCGACGCCGCCTGCTACGGCGATTGTCTTATAGCTGTTTTCAACTGCGGCGGAAATGAATTTTTCCGTCAGCATTTCGCACACTGTTTCTTGAAAGCAAGCCGAGAGAGAATTTACGTCAATTTCTTCTCCGCGCTGTTCGGTGTTGTGGATAAGGTTTAAAACGGCGGTTTTAAGCCCCGAAAAGCTGAAATCATATGGATTAGGCGTATGGGGACGCGGGAGCTTATATTTCGAGCTGTCGCCGAGCTTTGCGGCGCTGTCGATAAAGACCCCTCCGGGATAGGGAAAGCCCATAGCTCTCGCGGCTTTGTCAAAGGCTTCTCCCGCCGCGTCGTCTATAGTTCTTCCGAGCGTTTCAAACTCGGTGTGGCTTTTTACTTTTACGATGTGCGAGTGACTTCCCGAAACGACAAGGCACATATAGGGCGGCTCAAGCTCTTTGTGCGCGAGATAATTCGCCGCGATATGCCCTCTTATGTGATGAACGGGGATAAGCGGTTTTCCGAGCGAAAACGCAAGTCCCTTTGCGAAATTAACTCCCACAAGAAGCGCTCCCACAAGCCCCGGCGCAAACGACACCGCTATTGCGTCAACGTCTTTCGCCGCCATTCCCGCTTTTTCGAGCGCCTCGGACGCTACTCCGCAAATGCTCTCGCAGTGCCGCCTGGAAGCGATTTCGGGAACAACTCCGCCGTATAGACGGTGTTCTTCAATTTGCGTTGCTACGACCGAGGAAATTATTTCCCGCCCGTCGCGCACAACCGCCGCGGCAGTTTCGTCGCAGGAGCTTTCTATTGCTAATATATCCATAAATACCTCTGATAGAGTTATTCTTCTCTGTCTTTCATTATCTTTATTTCGCTCTCCGTCTGCCTTCCCGTTAAAAAGCAAACCGCGTTTTCGGGAGACACTTCGGCGTTTTCGGAAAGAGGCTTTCCGACATTTCTGTAGTCAAAGCTCCTGCAAAGCTCTTCGAGTCCGCTTCTTATAAGTTTCAGCCTTTCCTTTGAGAGCCGCTCGGTCTCTTGTGAAAACTGTTTAAGCATGTCCTTTTTGAGATACTTTCGGGCGTTGTTTAAGAGAAGATTTCTATGCGGAAAGCAGATGTATTCCTGCTCGGAAAACAGCTTTCGGAAATTCTCGTCCTCCGCGTACATTTTAAACATTCCGTGTAAAAATCGGTCGAGGTCGTCGTTCATACGCGAGCAGACATAACAACTCTTTTCAAATTCCGCGCCGCGCTCGGCTTTGGCGTTTTTTCCGAAAGCAGGCTCGGCTTCATAGGCTTTGGCTTCTATCTCGTCGAGGTGGGTGCTTAGTATAAGAGCAATAGGAAGCCTTGCGCCCGTTTCAAGGAGCATGTCGAAATGCCTTTCGCAAAAGCCCAGCTTGTTTGTTTCAATGCGTATTTCGGGCGTCATCATAGCCGATCCCGCAATATATTCGCAGGAGTTTTCCTCGGAGATCTTTTTTGTAAGGCAGATAGGGCAGCCGCATTTCTGCCCGAAGATGTCGTCTACGCGGATAGTAAGAATATTCTTTTTCACTTTTCCTGTCCTCCGTTTGTAAGAGAAAATTTTGTGTCGGGTTGGTGAAAAAAGCAAGAAAACACTTGAAATCCCAATAAAATTATATTATAATTAAAGTAAATAATCAAGGGGTTTTTGAAAAATTTTGAAAATCATAACAACTATAAGCGAGCTTTCTCCCGCCCGCACTTTTCTTTGCGGACAGTGTTTCCGCTGGAGCGGGGACGAAAGCGGGAATTTTACGGGCATTGTCCGCGGGCGGAAACTGACCGTAACTCAAAAAGGCGACACGGTAGAAATTGACGGCGTGCCGAAAGCCGAAAAGAAATTCTATAGCGGGTATTTCGACCTTAATGCGGATTATAATGAATACATAGCGCGGCTTTCAAAAGATGAAACGCTGAAAAAAGCCTGCGGGGCATCGCGGGGCATAAGGATCTTAAAGCAGGAACCGTTTGAAACGCTTCTTAGTTTTATCATCTCCCAGAACAACAATATTCCCCGCATTTCGGGAATTATCTCGCGGTTTTGCGAAAAGTTCGGAGAGAAGATAGCGGGCGGCTATGCTTTTCCGACAGCCGAAGCTTTGAGGGGCATTGAAGAGGGCGACCTCGCGGAGCTGAGAGCGGGCTTTCGCGCAAGGTATATAGCAGACGCGGTTTCAAAGATAAACCGCGGGGAAATAAACTTTGAGGAGATAGACGCGCTGGCGCTCGATCCCGCAAGGGAAAAGCTTAAAACCATAGTGGGCGTGGGGGATAAAGTAGCGGACTGCGTGCTGTTATTTGCGTTTCACAAGCTTGGCGCGTTTCCGAAAGACGTTTGGATAAAGCGGATAATGAGCGAATATTTTCCAAGCGGACTTCCCGAATGTGCAAAAGGCATAGAGGGCGTAGCCCAGCAGTATCTGTTTGATTATTTCAGGAACATTCAGAACAAAGAGCAAGTCTCGGTTTAAGATTTTAAAGGAAGGTTTAAATTATGTTTTGTTCTTATTGCGGAAAGCAACTTAACGACAGCGCAAGATTTTGCAGCTTTTGCGGAAAACCCGTTTCGGGAAGCGTTATAAGACCCGCTCAACCCGTAGAGCCGGTTCAGCCGGTTGAACAAGTTCAGCCTGTCGAGCAGGCGGCGGCTAATCTTATGGGGCAGACGGTTGAGCAGGAAAAAGTTGAACAACAGATCTCCGAACCCGTTATTCAAAAAGCGGAAGAACCTGTTGAACAAGTTCAACGAGTTCAACAAACGCAGCCCGTTGAGCAGGCAACTGATCTTATAGAACAAGCGGTTGAACAGCAGATTTCCGAACCCGTTGTTCAAAAAGCGGAAGAGGCGGTTGAACCGGTTCAGCCGGTTGAACTTGTTAAACCCCTTGAGCAGGCGGCAACAGAGCTTTTGGGGCAGACTCCGATCCAACCAATGCAGCCTGTTTCAGGGCAGGCGCTTTCGGAGCGCCCCGATGAAACCGTAAACAGCGCAACGGGAAAACAGCTTGAAACGCCCGTTATGCCCGCACCTACGGCGAACGTTCCCGATGTTTCCAACGTTCCCGACATTTCAGCAAAGAAAGAACCCGAGCGCAAATATACGTTTGTTCATCTTATGATGTGCCTTGTTTCAACGGCGGTCTTTGCAATTGCCGCGGGAATTTTCGCAGGGTTGTACTTTGCAGGGCTGTAATTGATAAACAAAATGATTAAATCACCGCATAAGAAAGTTCTTATGCGGTGATTTTTTCAGTGGATTAGCACAAAAACGGACGTGTTCTTTTAATCAATTGTACAATTTTCATAAATTCAATTGACATCACGCTTTAAATATTGTATAATAAGATTAGTAATTTTGTGCTTTGTCAGTAACGGGGGAATACATATGTTTTGCGGAAATTGCGGTAAAAAGCTGATTGACGGAAGTTTGTTCTGTATGGAGTGCGGCACGCCGGTGCCTGTAGGAAGATTTCCGAAAAAGCCTCCCGTACAGCAGAACACTGCCGATCCTGCCGAGCTGGACAGAAGCGACGCGCCCTACGGCGCTTTGGGCGAAGCGGATCTTTTCGGAACGAACAGCTTTTCCGAAGAAGCCGTTTCGGCGGTTTCGGGAGCAATAAACGCGTTTGGCGCGGAGGGTTTTCAAGTTCCGACTATTGAGGCGGTCGATTTGTCAACGGGGCGCGTGCGTCAGAAAGCTCCGAAAAAGGGCGACGAAATGCGCGTTGAAAACTTTTCAATGAGCGACGGCGCGGAAAACGTTGAAATCACGGACAACATCCCCGTTATAGACGGTTGTTCTATGGAAGAAAACGCCGAGCTTGACGTTATACTTGACCCATATCGTTTTCTTGGCGGCTCTATGGACGATGTTTCACTTGAAAACGAACAGACTATGCCTGAGCAGCCTAAAGCCGCAGCCGCCGAGCCTGTTACAGTAGAACCCGTTACTTTTGCTGGAATGTCCGATAACTTTGCGGCGCTTGCTGCTGAACCCGACATTCAGCCGTCGGTCTATGATGAGCCTGTTGTAAAAGCAGTTGAAGAACAAGAACCCGTTGCGGAGAAAGAAGTTGAAGAACCCGTAGCGGAGCAGGCAATTGAAGAACCGGTTGCGGAGCAGGCAGTTGAAGAACCCGTTGCGGAGCAGGCAATTGAAGAACCGGTTGCGGAGCAGGAAGTTGAAGAACCGGTTGCGGAGCAAGAAGTTGAAGAACCGGTTGCGGAGCAGGAAGTTGAAGAACCGGTTGCGGAGCAAGCAGTTGAAGAACCGGTTGCGGAGCAGGAAGTTGAAGAACCCGTAGCGGAGCAGGCAGTTGAAGAACCGGTTGCGGAGCAGGAAGTTGAAGAACCGGTTGCGGAGCAGGCAGTTGAAGAACCGGTTGCGGAGCAGGAAGTTGAAGAACCCGTAGCGGAGCAAGAAGTTGAAGAACCCGTTGCGGAGCAGGCAATTGAAGAACCCGTTGCGGAGCAGGCAGTTGAAGAACCGGTTGCGGAGCAGGCAATTGAAGAACCCGTTGCGGAGCAGGCAGTTGAAGGACCGGTAGTGGAGCAGGCAATTGAAGAACCGGTTGCGGAGCAGGCAGTTGAAGAACCGGTTGCGGAGCAAGAAGTTGAAGAACCGGTTGCGGAGCAAGAAGTTGAAGAACCGGTTGCGGAGCAAGCAATTGAAGAACCTATTACAGAACAAGTAGCTGAAGAAACCGTAGTTGAAGAAGCTCCCGTTATTCCTCAGCCGACAGAGCAGCTTGTTGAACCGACTGCGCCGACTGCACCACCCGCGCCGCCCATAACTCCCGTTCAGCCCGTCGCGCCTGTTCCCGCTGTTCAGCCCGACGAGCCTGTCAGTAAGGAAGAACCCGCTCAAACCGTTGAACAGCCGCCCGTACCGCAGAAGAAAGGCGTTCCCGTGGGGTTGTTTGCTGCGGCGGTCATAGCGCTGATAATTGCAATAATTGTAATAATCATAATGGGCATAAACAAGTAAAATTAGAATAAAATAAAAAGCGCTGTCCGCAAAGAACAGCGCTTTTGTTGTTTTATCGGATAATAGCAAGTTTTCCGTCCATTGTGCCGACCTTTATCGTATCGCCCTGGTGGAGTTTGTTCTCCAGAATTTCCTTTGCGATAAGGGTTTCAAGATTGCGCTGCATATAGCGCTTTAGCGGTCTTGCGCCGAACGCGGGGTCGTAGCTCTCGTCAACGATAAACTGCTTGGCTTCTTCGGTTATCTCCAGACCGAGCTGTTTTTCTTTGAGGCGCTTTGCAAGGTCGTTCGCCTGAATGTCGATTATGCCGAAGATATTTTCCTTTGACAGCGGTTTGTAGAATACTATCTCGTCGAGCCTGTTCAAAAATTCGGGTCTGAACGAGCGTTTAAGCAAAGCTTCGACATTATTCCTCGCTTCTTCGGTTATTTCGCCGTTTTCGTCAATGCCCTCAAGAATAAACTGCGAGCCTAAATTCGAGGTGAGTATGATTATCGTGTTCTTGAAATCAATGAGCCGCCCTTGGCTGTCGGTTATTCTTCCATCGTCAAGCACCTGCAAAAGAACGTTGAACACATCGGGGTGAGCCTTTTCCACCTCGTCGAAAAGCACCACGGAATAAGGTTTTCTGCGGACGGCGTCGGTCAGTTGTCCGCCCTCTTCATATCCGACATATCCGGGAGGCGCGCCGATAAGACGCGAAACCGTGTGCTTTTCCATATACTCGCTCATGTCAAGGCGAATGAGGTTTTTCTCATCGTCGAACAGCGCTTCGGCGAGCGACTTTGCAAGCTCCGTTTTTCCTACGCCCGTAGGACCTAAGAACAAGAACGAGCCCAGCGGTTTTCTCGGATCGTTTATTCCCGCTCTAGAACGCATAATGCTTTCGCTTACGCGCTCTACAGCCTCGTCCTGACCCATAACGCGTTTGTGGAGAGTGTCGGAGAGGCGCAGTATTTTTTCACGTTCGCCCTCTGCGAGCTTATCTACGGGGATACCCGTTCTTCTGGCGATTATGAGCGCAATTTCGTCGTCCGTTACCTTGTCGCGCAGTAGCGAATCGGACTTTGCCTGTTCTGCAAGCTCTTCTTCGGTTTTAAGATCCGCCTGCAATTTCGGGAGCTTTCCGTACATAAGCTCGGCGGCTTTGTTCATGTTATACTCGCGCTTTGCTTTTTCAATGTCGGCGTTTGTCTGCTCGATTTCCTTGCGCAGGTCTTGTACTTTGGAAATGGCGTTCTTTTCGTTTTCCCACTTCGCTTTCATTGCGGAGAACTTCTCGCGCTTTTCGGCAAGCTCTTTCTGAAGCTCCGCAAGATGTTCCTGCGACAGCGCGTCGGTTTCCTTTTTAAGCGCGGTTTCCTCAATTTCAAGCTGCAGAATGCTCCTCGAAATTTCATCAAGCTCCGCGGGCATGCTCTCCATTTCCGTTCTTATCATTGCGCAGGCTTCGTCTATAAGGTCTATAGCCTTGTCGGGAAGAAATCTGTCGGTTATATAGCGGTCGGACATTGTCGCGGCGGCAATTATGGCGTTGTCCTGAATTTTAACGCCGTGAAAAACTTCGTACCTTTCTTTAAGTCCGCGCAGAATTGAAACGGTATCTTCAACCGTCGGCTCGTCTACAAGCACTTTCTGGAAGCGGCGTTCAAGCGCGGGATCTTTTTCGATGTACTTTGAATACTCGTCAAGAGTTGTAGCCCCTATACAGTGCAATTCTCCGCGCGCAAGCATGGGCTTTAAAAGGTTTCCCGCGTCCATTGCGCCGCTCGATTTTCCCGCTCCGACAATAAGATGAAGCTCGTCGATAAAGAGAATTATCTGTCCCTCGCTCTTTTTTATCTCGTTTAAGACAGCCTTTAAGCGCTCCTCAAATTCTCCCTGATATTTAGCACCCGCGATAAGCGCGCCCATATCGAGCGAAAAGAGCTTTCTGTCCTTTAGGTTTGAGGGAACGTCCCCGCGCACTATTCTGAGCGCCAGCCCCTCGGCGATAGCCGTTTTTCCTACGCCCGGCTCGCCGATAAGACAGGGGTTGTTTTTGGTCTTTCGCGACAGTATGCGGATAACGTTTCTTATCTCGCTGTCGCGCCCGATAACGGGGTCAAGCTTGTTCTGGCGGGCAAGTTCGACAAGATCCTGTCCGTATTTTCTAAGAACGTCATAGGTGTCCTCGGGGTCTTGGGAAGTGACGCGCTGATTTCCGCGTATTTCCTGAAGAGCTTTGAGGAGCTTGTTTTTGTCGATTCCGAAGCTCTTTATTATCCCCGAAACGCCGCTGTCAGCCTTTTCAATAAGCGCCATCAGCAGATGTTCTACAGACACATAATCGTCTTTCATTCTCTCCGCCATTGCTTCGGCTTCCGAAAACGCCTTATCAAGGTCGGGGGAAATATAGATCTTTCCCGCTTCTCTGCCGCTTCCCGAAACGCGCGGCATGCCCTCGATAAAACGAAGCGCCGCCGTTCTTACGCCGCTTGCGTCAACTCCCGTTTTGGTGAGTATCTGCGGGCAAAGTCCGCCCTCGTCGTTTAAGAGCGCATAGAGCAAGTGCATTTGCTCTACGCAGTTGTTCTGATAGGAAACCGAAACGTCCTGCGCGCCTTGAACGGCTTCTATTGACTTTTTGGTCATCTTGTTTGGATTCATGTTATATCAACTCCTTTGTCGACAGATCTTTCAAGTATACAGTGTATAGTGTACAGTATAATACAAGTCAGACAGTACTTTTTGTTCAGTGTACAGTTAAAAGTTTATAGTGAACAGCATAATAACCACCGCGCGTTTACAGCGTTTTGCGCGCGCAGTGCGCCCCGCTCTTTTCCCCCTTCCCCTTCGGGGAAGGGGGTTAGGGGGTTAGGGCGAATGAACGTTATTTCAGAAAATGCCTTTTGACAAGAACCGCCGCGCATTTACTGAATATCAGTCACTTTATAGTCCTTGTCCTCAACGGCTTTTTTGAGAATTTCTTTATCGACGTTTCCGTTTAGTTTAACTACAGCCGTTCCGTTTTCGTGGCTAACTGCGGCTTCTGTTACTCCGTCTACCGCTTCGAGCGCCTTTTTCACGGTCGCCTCGCAGTGACCGCACATCATACCTTCGATTTTCATTGTAACTTCCATTGTCTTATCCTCCTGAATTTCATTTTTATTTTCAAGCGAATGTTTCGCTTTGATTTTCCTGTCGTGCTTCGGGTCGTAGATATTGCAGAAATTGAGCCGCAAAGCGTTTGTCACTACGAAAAAGCTCGAAAGCGACATCGCCAGCGCCCCGAACATCGGGTTTAATCTCCAGCCGAAAAGCGGTATCCACACTCCCGCCGCGAGCGGTATTCCTATAACGTTGTAGAAAAACGCCCAGAAAAGGTTCTGCCTTATGTTGCGGAGAGTTTTTCTCGAAAGCCTTATCGCCGCGGGAACGTCCGAAAGCCTGCTTTTCATCAATACAACGTCCGCCGCGTCTACAGCTACGTCTGCTCCCGCGCCTATCGCTATTCCCGTATCGGCGCGCGTCAGAGCGGGCGCGTCGTTTATGCCGTCGCCGACCATTGCGACCTTTCCAAGCTTTTGAAAACGCCTTACGACGCTTTCTTTGTCTGCGGGCATAACCTCGGCGATTACCTCGTCTATTCCCGCGAGTTTTCCGACGGCTTCGGCGGTGCGCCTGTTGTCGCCCGTCAGCATAACGGTTTTAATTCCCATGTTTTTAAGCTCGGACACGGCGGAGGGGCTTTCGGGCTTTATCTTGTCCGCAACGGCGATTATTCCCAAAAGCGACTTTTCCCGACAGAAAAACAGCGGCGTTTTCCCGTCGTTTGCGAGCCTGTCGGCATTTTCGCGCATGCTTTCGGGAATATCGCAGATACCCTCGCAGAGCTTTAAATTGCCCGCGGAATATTTTTCGCCGTTTATTACAGCCGAAACTCCCGCGCCTTTTAAGACCTCGAACTTTTCGGGTTCGTCCGCGGTATATCCCTTTTCGTTTCCGAGGTTTACTATCGCCTTTGCGAGAGGGTGTTCGCTGCGCTTTTCAAGGGCGCAGGCGGTTTTCAGAAGCTCGTCTTCGGAAATGCCGAGGGGAACTATATCCGTAACGGCAGGTTCTCCGCTGGTAATTGTGCCTGTCTTGTCGAGCAGGACGATTTCGGTTTTTCCCGCCTGTTCAAGTGAAACGGCGGTTTTAAACAAAATCCCGTTTTTCGCGCCCATTCCGCTTCCGACCATAATCGCCACGGGCGTTGCAAGTCCAAGAGCGCAGGGGCAGGAGATGACGAGAACGGAAATTCCGCGCTCTATCGCATAGCCCGCGCCGCTGCCCGCGATAAGCCAGACCGCGATCGTCACAAGCGCAATTGAAATAACCGCAGGCACGAACACTCCCGAAACCTTATCCGCTATTTTTGCAATAGGAGCTTTGGCAGCCGAAGCGTCGCTCACCATTTTTATTATCTGCGAAAGGGAAGTGTCTTCTCCGACGCGCGTAGCCCTACAGAGCACATACCCCGAAAGGTTTATTGTTGCAGCCGAAACATCGTCGCCTACGGATTTGTCTACGGGAATGCTCTCGCCCGTAAGAGCGCTTTCGTTTACGGACGTTTCTCCCTCGATTATTACCGCGTCGGTCGGGATATTTTCTCCCGCCTTAACGGCAAAAACGTCGCCGACCTTTACTTGTTCAATCGGAACGGTAATTTCCTGCCCGTCTTTTATAAGCACGGCGGTTTTCGGAGCAAGCTTTATAAGGCTTTTGAGGGCGTCTGTCGTCCTGCCTTTAGAGCGGGCTTCGAGGTATTTTCCGAGAGTAATGAGCGTAAGAATAGTGCCTGCGCTTTCGAAATACAGCTCGTGCATATACGTCATAACAAGCTCGTGGTTTCCCGCAGCCTGCGCGTTTGACATAACAAAGGTCGCATAGACGCTGTAGACAAATGCCGCGGCGGAGCCTAACGCAACGAGCGTGTCCATATTCGGCGCGCGGTGGATAATGCCTTTAAAGCCACTGACAAAGAACTTTTGGTTTATAACCATTATAATGCCCGAAAGCAAAAGCTGAACTATCGCCATGGAAACATGATCGTCAGCTAAAAACGGCGGCAGCGGAGCGCCCCACATCATGCCGCCCATTGAGATATACAAAAGAACGACCATAAAACCCAGACTCCAGAAAAGTCTGCGTTTAATTTTCGGGGACTCTTTATCTTCAAGAGAGCTGTCGTCGGCGGCTTTTGCGGCGGGCTTATCCTTGAGCGCCGCGCCGTAGCCCGCTTTTTCAACCGCGCTTATTATGTCGGCGCTTTCTCCCCCCTCAACGCTCATTGAGTTTGTGAGAAGATTTACCGAGCATTGTTTAACGCCTTTTACAGCGCTTACGGCTTTTTCAATTCTTGCGGAACAAGCCGCGCAGCTCATTCCCGTGACATTGTACAAGACCATTTCTTTCCTCTATTTCATAAGTTTTCTGAGCGTTTCGACAAGTTCTTCGACAATCTCGTCGTCGCCCTCTCTTATATTATCCGCAACGCACGTCCTTATATGCTCGGAAAGCAAAGCCTTGTTAAAGGAATTAAGTGCGGAGTTTACCGCGGAGACTTGTATTAAGATGTCGGTGCAATAGGCGCTCTCCTCGACCATTTTCTTTATCCCGTTTATCTGCCCCGAAATTCTGTTCAGGCGGTTTATAAGGCTTTTGTATTCATCGGGCGAGCGGTCTTTTCGCTTTTTTTTGCAATCACATTCGCGCATTTTATCACCTCTTGCTTTCCTGCTCACGAGTATATTATATACCCCCGTGGGGTATTTGTCAAGGACAAAATGTGAAAATTGTGTGAATTTTATAGGGGATACCTACTGCATAAATCAACATCAGCAACAAGGTCGCTCATTTATCACTTTTCAATAGCCTTAAAACTTTTTCTTTCCCGCTCCATCGTAAATCCATTTTTTGGTGGCTTTACGCTCAAAACCTCTTTTAGGATTGCCGTTTCAAAGCATGGCTTTGAAACGGCAATGCGGGGAAAACTCTTGTTTTCCCCGCACCCCAGGTTCAATGCCGTAGGCATTTAACCTGATGCGCTTAGCTAGCGCCGTTTCGCGGCTTACGCCGCGACCAAAGGGGAAAAATTTTTTGTAAAAAATTTTTCCCCTCTGGACTCCCTTTTCAAAAAACTTTCGTGCGCCCGCCCGTCAGGTCGTTTGAACGGAAAAGCGCTTCGCCGCTCGGAACAGCTTCAATGTTCTCAATTATCAGCGCGTCTTTTTCCTCGAAACAACTACCGCCGCGCCTGCTATGGCAACAACGCCGAGCGTTATGGGAAGTCCCGCCGCGCCCGTTTCGGGAGATGCAGCGCCGCTTGAATCGCTGTCCGAAGAAGATTCACTGTCCGTAGAAACTTCGCTGTCCGAAGAACCGCTGTCGGTACTCTCGGACGGTTCAACTTCCGTTGTATAAGTCACAAGATAGGTCTTGTCGCCGTTTATTGCAATAAACAGATCCTCGTCTATCGCAAAAAGGTCTTCGGCTTCTATCTCTGTCGAAACCTCGTTCATTTCCTTGTCAATAAGAAAAGCCTTTCCGTCCTTTACAACGGGAGCGTAAAGCTCAGCCTTAAAGCTGCCCGCAACGTCGAAATAAGCGAGGACATTTTCATTCTCGTCCATATAGCCTATTTTGCCGTCGGCGTCCTCAAATTTCAGAAGAAGCTTTGTGTCGCCCTCGTCAAAGGTATAACGATGAAGGTCTTCATAGTAGGTCTTGCTCTCCCAGTTTGCAAAGTCTTCAATATTATCGAAAATTGCATAGCCGAGGTTTGTGTGTGAATTGTCGGCTTTGTAAATCGTATATACTTCGCCCATTATAACGCCGCTGTCTGTCATATAATACGGGTCGAATAATGAAAATCCGTCATATTCATAGTCAAAGGAAGTGACCTCTTCGGTCTCGGTATTATAAAGACAGAACCTGCTCCACATGCCCTGATTGTGTTCGTCCGCTTCGTACCAATAAAAATTGTCGCCGATGTTCAATGCAGATAAATGTTTAGCTACGGTTTGCCCATAGTTTGTTTCATAAACTTTTTTTACGTTTCCGTCGAAGTCAGTCTCATATATTACAAGACCCAGATTGTTGTTATTCAAAGAACCAAAATTGTTCTGAAGAACAAGGCTCGATGTGATGCAGTCAGACATAGCGGTTAAATTATAATAAACGTCGCTGAAATAGTACAGCCCGTCAAATTGCTGCTTTAAGAACTCTTCCTCGTTGAAGTTTTCAACCGTGCGGTCAATGGTAACTGTCATATCTTTAAGCGGAGCTTCTGCAATGGTAGCTTCTTTCTTTGTGCCGTCGGGCTGTGTAATTACCAATTTCATTCCGACAAGGTATTTTTGGTCGGTTTCGGTCGTTTTGACTTCGCCTGTTTCCTCGTCTTTGTCTGTCACCGTATAGTGGACTGTAGCATATTCTTGCAAGCAGCCAACAGAAACGCCGCTTGATTTCGAAGTTGTCCAGAAAGTATCAAGGTCGCAGCACTTTTTGATTTCGCCGTTTTCGATTTTATAAAGCCCTCTGTATGTAACAACATTTTCTTCTTCTTCGCTGCCCTCGGCTTTCTGTTTTTCCATTTTCACAAGCTGAACATAACCGTTCTCGTCGTTGAACATTCCCCACTTTAAGCCCGTGGTATCAAAATTTGCTTTCAGGGTAGTAAGTTTAAGCTCGCCCGTTTCCTGCCAGTTTTTGAGGTCAGCTTTGCTGATATAGCCTATCTCGTCAAAGTCAACGTCAAGATTCGCGTCGTCATCAGCGTTACTGTTCTCGCTTGAATCAATGCTCTTGCCGGTGATGTCTATAAGACCGTAGCCCTCAATGTAGACAATGTTCGACTTCAGCTCGGCTTTTAGATCCGAGGTCAGAAGAGAGAGCTTGCTCTCCTTTGCTTCTTCGGCAGACGCACAGCACGCAAACGCCGAAAGCGCTGCCGTCGCCGCGAGCATTGAAGCGGCAATTTTCTTCAGTTTCATAGTGTGTCCTCCTTTAAATTTGTTTAATTGTATTTAACATTAAGCGCCGTTTGTTTTAAAACAGCGCTTATTGTTCTGTAAATTATTTGTTCTTTATATACTCGTCCATTGCTTTTGCGGCTGTCTTTCCCGCGCCCATTGCGAGAATAACAGTCGCCGCGCCCGTTACTGCGTCGCCGCCCGCGAATACGCCCTCGCGCGAGGTCTGTCCGTTTTCGTCGGCAATGAAACAGCCGTGTTTGTTGGTTTCAAGACCTTTCGTTGTGTTTCTGATAAGCGGGTTTGGAGAAGTGCCTATCGACATAACCACGCAGTCAACGTCAATGGTAAACTCACTATCGGGCTTTTCAACGGGCCTGCGCCTGCCGCTTGCGTCGGGCTCGCCAAGCTCCATTTCTATACACTTCATGCCCGTAACGAATTTATGCTCGTCGCCGAGTATCTCAACGGGGTTGTTGAGCGTTTTAAAGATAATGCCTTCTTCCATTGCATGCTCGACTTCTTCTTTACGCGCGGGCATTTCTTCGAGTCCTCTGCGGTATACTATGTAGACGTTTTCCGCGCCAAGACGTTTTGCGCAGCGCGCCGCGTCCATTGCAACGTTTCCGCCGCCCACAACCGCAACGTTCGTGTTCTTCTTTATCGGTGTGTCCGAGCCGTCCTTGTAGGCTTTCATAAGATTAACGCGCGTCAAAAACTCGTTCGCGGAATATACGCCCTTTAAGTTTTCTCCGGGTATGTTCATAAATCTCGGAAGTCCCGCGCCCGAGCCTATGAAAATTGCCTCATAGCCTTCTTCAAATAGCTCGTCAACTTCAATTGTCTTTCCTATAACAACATTTGTTTCTATCTTAACGCCGAGGGCTTTCAGATTTTCAACTTCATGTGCAACGATAGCTTTCGGAAGTCTGAACTCGGGAATTCCGTATACGAGAACTCCTCCCGCGAGGTGAAGCGCCTCGAATACCGTAACGTCATATCCCATTTTCGCAAGGTCGCCCGCGCAGGTAAGTCCGCTGGGACCCGCGCCGATAACAGCGCACTTGTGACCGTTCTTTTCGGGGGCTTTCGGAGCTTCTGTACAGTTTTTGTTGTGATAGTCTGCGACAAAGCGCTCCAGTCTGCCTATTGCGACAGGCTCGCCCTTTATGCCTCTTACGCACTTGCTTTCGCACTGGGTTTCCTGCGGGCATACTCTTCCGCAGACAGCGGGCAGAGAACTGCTCTTTGCAATAATATCATAAGCTCCCTCGAAATCCTTTTCGCGTATCTTAGCAATAAACGCGGGAATGTCTATCGACACGGGGCAGCCCGAAACGCAGGGCTTGTTTTTGCAGTTTAAGCAGCGGTTCGCCTCGTCAACGGCCTGTTCTTCGGTATAGCCGAGAGCTACCTCGCTGAAATTCTTGTTTCTGACATTCGGTTCTTGCGTCGGCATTTCGTTTTTCTTTAAGCTCATGTTCGGCATTTTACTTTACCTCCTTAAAGAGATTGCAGACCTCTTCGCGCTTTTTCGCCTCAAATTCGCGGTACATTGACCCGCGCTCCAGCGCTTCGTCAAAGTCTACAAGATGTCCGTCAAAATCGGGACCGTCTACGCAGGCAAACTTTGTTTCCCCGCCGACCGTAAGCCTGCAGCCGCCGCACATTCCCGTGCCGTCTATCATAATGGGGTTCATGGAAACAACGGTCTTTATGCCGTATTCTTTCGTCAGCTTGCAGACGAACTTCATCATTATAACGGGACCTATCGCAATTACCTCGTCATATTTGTTGCCCGCTTCTATAAGAGCTTTCAGTGCGTCTGTTACAAGACCCTTTGTTCCGTAAGAGCCGTCGTCGGTCATAATTTTAAGCTCGGTAGAAGCCGCCTTGAATTCGTCTTCGAGAATAACAAGATCCTTGTTTCTGAAGCCTACTATCGAATGTACCTCGCAGCCGTTGTCATGGAGCTTCTTCGCTACGGGATATGCAATAGCGCACCCGACGCCGCCGCCCACAACAGCGACCTTTTTCAGCCCCTCCGTTTCGGTAGCCTTTCCCAAAGGACCTACAAAGTCCTGAATGTATTCGCCCTCGTTTTTGTGGTTTAAAAGCTCGGTCGTTCCGCCTACTATCTGGAAGATAATGGTGACCGTACCTTTTTCGCGGTCATAGTCAGCGACGGTCAGCGGTATTCTCTCGCCGTTTTCGTTTACGCGAAGAATGACGAACTGTCCCGGTTCTGCTTTCTTTGCGATAAGCGGCGCTTCAATATCCATAAGTGTGACCGTAGGATTAAGCTCTTTTTTCCTAAGTATCTTATACATTAATAAATAAACTCCTCCCCATATAATTCAGACTGTATATAAAGCCCCATCTACTTCGTAGCGTTATCCGCAGAAGGCGGATAATGCGGCGGCCTACTGCGGCAGGCACAAAGCCTAGCCGCAGTACCGCTTCCTCGTATCTGGGACTTTCTCTACAGTCTGAGACTTGACTTTTATACATTCTAATTATATCACAATACAACGAAAAATTCAATAGTTTTTTGACGCTATGCGGGAATTACCGTGAAATTCCGAATAAAGTTTCATTATTTTTTCACAAAAAACTTATTGACAAATTATTTATTTTGCATTATAATGTGGAATATCCAACAAATTTAGAAGAGGTTTAAAGCCGTAGTCAGTTGACAGTGTATGCATTGAACGCTGTGTACAGTATTCAGTAAAATGTGCCTGCTGTCGCGGGCGTTATTTAGATTTTTTTAAGTCAATAGGTACATGATCAAAACTTTTACGGCAGCGCTTGAAAACGTTTCAATCCGATAACAATCTGAATAATATCCGCCGCAAGGCGGATACCATAACTGTACACTGTACACTGTAAACTGTAAACTGCCAACAGGGGTTTAAGAGGGATGAATTACGAATTTTAGGTAAAGGGGTGAATTTCCTTGGAGAACAACAAGGGCGTAGGCTTAAGGCTGAGAATGATAAGCAACGCCATAAGGCGCTATCTTGACGGGAACTCGGAGCTTAAAGAAGAACTGGATAAACTTACTTGCTCCAACAAATGGATAATAGGCTATCTGTACGAAGCGGAGCAGGAACAGCGCGATATTTTCCAGAAAGACTTCGAGGAGAAATTCGGCATAACGCGTTCGACCGTGTCGAAAATGCTGACGCTCTTAGAGAAAAAGGAGCTTGTAAGCAGGGTCGTTGTGTCGCACGACGCGAGGCTCAGAAAGATAGTGCTTACCGAAAAATCCCGCGAGCTGGGAAGAGCCATGCGCGGCGAGGTAAACGATATAGAAGAAAAGCTCGTAAAGGGTTTTTCCGAAGCCGAGCTTAAACAGCTGAACGAATATTTCGACCGGCTCGAAAAAAATATAGACAGCGCCGCCAGAGAAAGAAAAGGCGCTGAGAAAAGAGGAAATGATGATTAAAACACTTGCGAAATGCGTAAGGCAAGCGCTTCTGCCCGCAATTTTAACGCCCATTTTCGTACTTTGCGAGAGCTTTGTGGAGGTGTCGATTCCCAGCACAATGGCGCACCTTATTGACGACGGAATAACCGTCGGAAATATGGACATGGTCGTAAGATACGGAATTGAGCTTCTGATAAGAACGCTCACGGCGCTATGCTTCGGCGTTATCGCGGGATATACCGCTTCGCGCGCCTCGTCTTATTTTTCCAGGAATTTAAGGCACGACATGTACTACAATATCCAGAATTTCAGCTTTTCAAACATTGACAAGTTTTCCCCCGCGAGCCTTGTAACGCGCCTTACGACAGACGTTACAAACGTTCAGATGTCGTTTCAGATGCTGACGAGAATTGTTTTCCGCGCGCCCGCAATGCTTATTTTCGCATTTACATTCTCTTTCAGGGCAAGCAAAGAGCTTTCGATGATATTCCTTTGCGTAATACCGTTTCTTGTTATTGTGCTGGCAATTATCGTCAAGACGGCTTTCCCGATGTTCAGAAAGGTGTTTACGACTTATGACGATTTAAATAACGTTGTTGAAGAAAACCTGCGCGGAATACGCGTCGTAAAGAGCTTTGTCCGCGAGGATCACGAAATAGGAAAGTTCGGCAAAATTTCAAAGCTTATCTACGACCGCTTCACCAAAGCCGAAAAGACCGTTGCATTCAACGCACCCGCTATGCAAATTTCCGTTTACACTTGCATTATCGCCATTTCATGGCTCGGCGCGCAGGCGGTCGTTGCAAGCGGCAATAACGAGGCGTTAGGACTTACCACGGGCAGCCTTATGGAGCTGTTTACATACACAATGCAGATACTTATGAGCCTTATGATGCTGTCGATGATCTTCGTAATGCTCACTATGTCGAAGGCTAGCGCGGACCGCGTCTGCGAGGTATTAAACGAAAAGAGCGACCTGCGCGACGGCGAGCGCAATCTTACTGAAGTCAAGGACGGCTCGATTGAATTTAAAAACGTAGGTTTCAGATACTTCAAGACTTCCGAAAAAGCCGCGCTGAATGATATTGACCTCAAGATAAAGAGCGGCGAAACTATCGGCATTATCGGCGGCACGGGTTCTTCAAAATCCACGCTCGTTCAAATGATACCGAGGCTTTACGACGCGGACGAGGGAGAAGTTCTTGTCGGCGGGGAAAACGTAAAGGACTACAACATTGAGGCGCTCAGAAACAACGTCGCGATGGTTCTTCAGAAAAACACGCTGTTTTCGGGGACGATCGCAGAGAATATCCGCTGGGGCGACGAAAACGCAACCGACGAAGAAGTTGAAAAGGTGTGCAAGCTGGCATGCGCGGACGAATTTATTCAGACGTTCCCCGATAAATACAACACCTATATTGAACAGGGCGGAACAAACGTTTCGGGCGGACAGAAGCAGAGATTGTGCATAGCGAGGGCGCTTCTTAAAAAGCCGAAGATACTTATTCTTGACGACTCGACTTCGGCTGTCGATACCCACACCGACGCAATGATAAGAAAGGCTTTCCGCGAGGAAATTCCCGATACGACAAAGATAATCATAGCCCAGCGCGTTTCGTCGGTCTGCGACGCCGACAGGATAATAATTATGGACAACGGCAGAATTTCCGAGATAGGAACGCACGAAGAGCTGTACGCGCGCGGGGGAATTTACCGCGAGATATACGATTCTCAGACGAAAGGAGCGGCGGAAGAATGAGCGACATGAAAGAAGAAAAAATGCCGGTAAGACAGGGCAGACCGCCGCGCGGAGCGAGGGTTCCGATGAAGTTCGACAAAAAGGTCATAAAGCGGCTTTTCGGCTATATGAAGCCGTTTAGAAAAAGGCTTATACTTGTCGTTGTGTGCATTATAGTAAGCGCTTTAGCGAGCGTTGCGTCGTCGCTGTTTATAAAAACGCTTATCGACGACTATATACTTCCGCTTGTAGAAGTGCATAAAAACGGCGGCGTTCCCGATTATTCGGGGTTATTAAGGACAATTATCCTCATGGCGGCGCTGTTTCTTGCGGGAGCGGGAAGCTCTCTCATTCAGGCAAGGATAATGGCGACCGTTTCACAAGGCGTATTAAAAAAGATCCGCGACGAAATGTTCTCGCATATGCAGACGCTTCCGATAAAATACTTCGACACTCACACCCACGGCGACGTTATGAGTTTTTATACAAACGACGCGGACGCCATGCAGCAGATGTTGTCGCAGTCTTTGCCGCAGGTCATTTCTTCGGGAATAACGCTGTTTTCGATTTTCTGTTCAATGCTTTCGCTGTCATTGTGGCTGACGCTGACGGTGTTGGTTTTCCTGCTGATAATACTTTTCATAACGGCGATTATCGCCAAGAAATCGGGAACGTATTTTATCCGCCAGCAAGGCTCGATGGCAAAAGTGAACGGCTATATAGAAGAGATGATAAACGGTCAGCGCGTTATAAAGATCTTCTGCCGCGAACAGAAATCGAAAGAGGGCTTTGACACAAGAAACTTCGACCTCTCCGAAAACACCTGCCGCGCAAACGCTTATGCAAACGTTCTTATGCCGATAAACAACTGTCTGGGATATTTTCTGTATGTTGTGCTGGCGATAGTGGGCGGTTATCTTGCGATAAACGGAGTTATGAACGTAGCTTGCTTTGCGGTGAATACGCTGACGCTCGGAGCTATTGCTTCATTCCTTCAGCTTTCGAGAAGCTTTATCGGTCCTATAGGTCAGGTGTCGCAGCAGTTGAACTCCGTCGCTATGGCAATGGCTGGCGCGGGAAGAATATTCGCGCTTATTGACGAGCCGAGCGAAACGGACAACGGCTATGTAACGCTCGTAAACGCAAAGCGCGGCGAGAACGGCGAACTTATCGAGACCGTCGAGCATACGGGCTTGTGGGCGTGGAAACACCCGCATACCGCCGACGGCACCGTAACATACGAGGAGCTTAAAGGCGACATTGTGCTGGATAACGTTGACTTCGGATATGTACCCGAAAAGCTCGTATTGCAGGATATAAACATCTATGCCGAGCCGGGGCAGAAAGTGGCGTTTGTCGGCGCTACGGGCGCGGGCAAGACGACCATAACGAACCTTATAAACCGTTTCTATGACATAGACGACGGAAAGATACGCTATGACGGGATAAACGTAAACAAGATAAAAAAGAGCGATTTAAGGCGTTCGCTGGGCGTGGTATTGCAGGACGTAAATTTGTTTACGGGTACGGTTATGGACAATCTGCGCTATGGAAAACCCGACGCGACGGACGAGGAATGTATAGCGGCGGCGAAGCTTGCAAATGCGGACACCTTTATAAGAATGCTGCCCGAGGGTTATAACACGGTACTTCGCGGCGACGGAAGCGGACTTTCGCAGGGGCAGCGGCAGCTTATCTCGATAGCGAGAGCGGCGGTTGCGGACCCGCCGGTTATGATACTGGACGAGGCGACAAGCTCGATAGATACCCGCACCGAAGCGATAGTTCAGGCGGGAATGGACGCGCTTATGAAAGGGAGAACGGTCTTTGTAATTGCGCACAGGCTTTCGACCGTCAGAAATTCGGACGTTATAATGGTTTTAGACCACGGCAGAATAATCGAGCGCGGTTCGCATGATAAACTGATAGCCGAGAAAGGGCAGTATTATAGACTGTATACGGGGGCGTTTGAGCTGGAATAAGAGCAATTCCGAAAAAATACCCCGCGCTGTATTGCAGTACAACGCGAGGCGGACTTATTGCCAAGGCTCTGCCGGTTAATCATCTCCGTCGAGCCATTTGCATATGTAGTAAGCCACTACACTTGCTAAGACGGAGACCAAAAAGCCGAAAAGATTCATAACCGCACCCCCTTCCGTACTGATCTTCCGGGGAACCGGCAACTATATTATACAACAAACGACTTCTTTCGTCAAATGTTTTTTAAAAATTTTTCTAAAAAATATTGACAAATGCAAAATAATATGCTATAATACAATTGTAGAAAACCGAAAAGATCTACATAACCGCAAAAAGTTTGCCCCGCGCTGTATTGCAGTACAACGCGGGACAGATTTTTATGTCGTTAAATAATTGACAAAAAGAAAAAAGTGTGATATAATTTACCTGTAGAAGAGGTCTACATATTTGCAAAAAAGATCCGCCTTGCGCTGTTAGTGGGAACACAGCTCATGGCGGATTTTTTATTCAAGACAACATTTTCGCCAGCTCTATATAATCTTCAAGCTTAAGTTCCTCGGCGCGCGCCGTAGGCTTTATTCCGACAGCCGAAAACACTCCGCAAAGCTCCTCTTTTGACATTTTAAGCTCCCCCGAAAGAGGGTTCAATAACTGTTTTCTTCTCTGCGAAAATCCCGAGCGAATAAGCCTGAACAGCATTTTTTCAACATCATTCGGCAGTTTGTTCTTGTCGGTAATTTCCAGCTTTATTACCTCGCTGTCGACATTCGGCGACGGAATAAAGCTCCCTCTGTTGACCCTAAACAACAGCTTCGGCTCGCTGTAATACCTCACGGCATACGAAACCGCGCCGCTCTCCCTTGTGCCGGGAGCGGCGCAAATCCTGTCGCCCGCCTCGCGCTGTACCATTACGGTAAGCGACTTTATCCGAAGCCTGCTTTCGAGTATCTTCATTATCACGGGAGAAGTGATATAATACGGCAGATTTGCGCATACTACAACGTCTTTCCCGCCGAATTTTCCGACAATTTCATTAAGGTCGGTCTGCATAACGTCCGCGAAAATTATTTCAACATTGTCAAACTCCGCGAGCGTTTCGGCTAAAACAGGTTTCAGTCTTTCGTCAAGCTCTATCGCTATTACCTTGTCGCACCGCTTTGCAAGTTCTTGCGTAAGAACGCCCACGCCCGTTCCTATCTCAATAGCGCAGACGCCCTCTTTACACCCGCCCATTTCCGCAATTTTCGGGCATACCGCGGGATTTATCAGGAAATTCTGCCCGAGTGCCTTGGAGAATGAAAAGCCGTGACGCTCGAAAAGCCCCTTGATGATGTTTATATTCGTTAAGTCCATTATCCACCTGTCGGCAGTGTACAGTGGACAGTGTACAGTGTACAGTAGAATGTGTCCGCTTGCGCGGACTTTATTTAGATTGTTATTAAGTCAAAAGGTTTTTTGTGTGCCTTTAAATTAAAAACAATCTAATATTATCCGCCGCAAGGCGGATTCCATAACTGACTACTGTACACTGTACACTGTACACTGGTGTTATCGTGTTTCTTTAAAGGAAAAAGTACATTATCAATATCCGCTGCTTCCGTTAAGGCTGGCGTCGTTTTCTATCCAGTCGTTTACGACAAACTCGGTGAACTCTTCTTTGTTGTTGCGGACAAAAACGCGCTCAATGCCCGCGTTTATAATCAGCCTTTTGCACATGGAACAAGGCTCGGTGTTTCCTGTAAGCTCTCCGCTCTTTGCGTCAAGGCACGCAAGATACAGCACCGACCCGAGCATTTCCGTCCTCGGCGCGGAGATTATGCAATTAGCCTCGGCGTGTACCGAACGGCAAAGCTCATACCTCTGACCGCTCGGAACTCCGAGCTTTTCGCGCGTGCACTCCCCGACGTCGCAGCAGTTCTTTCTTCCGCGCGGCGCGCCGTTGTAGCCCGTGGAGATAATGCTGTCGTTTTTTACGATTATCGCGCCGAAATTTCTTCTCAGGCACGTTCCTCTTTCAGCGACCGTCTGCGCAATGTCCAGATAATAATTCGTCTTGTCGACCCTCATGATAAACTCCTTTTATGTAATTACTTTATTTGATTATATCACGGTTTTTGGGATTTGTCAATTGTTTATTATCAGGGGAGTTTATCGGTATACAGGGGAGAGTGTAAAGTGTACAGCAATAGCCGAAAGATTGTTTGCTGAATATTACGCACAAAAGCCTATTTGTTGTTCTTTTCAAACGCCATTTATTCTAAAATAACGTTTACTCGCCCTAACGCCCTGTCCTTTTAGAGGTTAGAAGTTAGAGGTTAGAGGTTAGAATTTAAGGCGAAAGGTTGTTTGCCGCATATAATGCACAAAAGCCGATTTGTTGTTCTTTTCAAACGTCATTTATTCTAAAATAACGTTTACTCGCCCTAACCCCCTGCCCCCTTCCCCGAAGGGGAAGGGGGTTTTGCACTGTCCGCCGCAATTCGACGAATTCTCCGCCCTTATCCCCCCGTTAAACAAAACAACCTACTATCCGCTCTGCGGTTTCTACAGCATTTTCGGGCGGGATATGCTATATTTAAATCCAAAGGCTTTATTCAGACTGTATATAAAGCCCCATCTGCGGCGTCAGCGGCACTGCGGCAGGCACAAAGCCTAGCCGCAGCACCGCTTCCTAGCATCTGGGACTTTCTCTACAGTCTGAAACTTGACTTTTTAAACAAGCTGTTTATTGTCAATAGGCTGAAAGGATAGAAAAAATGACGGAAAAAACAAAAAGGCTGTTTTCTTTGGGGAATAAGGAAGAATGGAAGGATTTTGCGCTGAAAAAAGCGGTGTGGGTGTTTGCGGGGATAGCCCTTGAAACGGGAGCCTCAGACCTTTCCGCCGCGCCCGCGGCATACGCGCTCCTTGCGGGAGTTTCGGGTGCAAAGACATGGTACGTCCTTGCGGGCGGTATCTTAGGCGCGGTCATACACGGCTTTCCCGCCGCATTTACCAGCATAGCGGCAATGGCGATTGTCCTCGCCGCAAGAATGCTGCCCGACCTGAAACGCGTTTCGGTGCGCGCAGTAGAACGGTTTTTCGCGGCGGCGGGAGCTTGCTTTTTCTCGCGCGTTACTTTGGCTGAAAGCACAGCGGACTTTCTGGCGGTGGCAGTTGCGGCGGTATGCGCGGGAGCCTTTGCCGCAAGCATTGTAAGGCTTGAAAGCGCGTTGGAAAAAGGAATTGACCTGAAAAAACCCACTGTCAGGGCGCATTTCGGAGTTGCCGCGGGGCTGGCGTTTTTGTCGCTGGGCGCGCTTGATTATCCTTTTGCAAACATCGGCAGGCTTGTTTTCGGCGCGGTGTTTTTGTACATCTTATCAGAGAAAAGTCTTGAAGCGGCTTTGACGGCGGGCGTTGCGGGACTGTTCGGATTATGCGCGGCTGACAGTGAAATGGGCGCGGGAGCGGCAGGCTTCGCGCTGGCGGCGGTTGCTTGCGGTATGTTTAAAAAGCGCGGAAAGATAGTGTGCGCGCTGGGATATGTGTTCTTTGCCGCGGCGGGAACGCTCGTTTCGGGCGCGGACGAGGGGTCAATCAGGATAATGACCGAAACGATTATTACCGCCGCAATTTATGTCGTTATGCCGAAAGCAAAGCCGAAAGAAAGCGCGGGAATTTCGGACAACACCGCGGCAATGCTCCTATGCGAAAGGCTGAACTATGCCGCGGACGCTCTCAGAGGAGTAGGCGCGGGCATAAGCGCGGCTTCCGAAGCGCTCGAAGAAAAATACGCGTTTACTTCCGAAAGCATAGCCGAGAGAGCCGCGGACAGGGTATGCCGTTCGTGTCCGAAAAGCATGTTGTGCTGGGGCGAGAAATACGAGCTTTTCAGAGCGGAGTTTGAAAGGCTCGTAGAACAGCTTAGGACGGGCTTTCCGCTGACGGATAATTCAATGAACGGCGAGTGCGCGCAGATATGCGTTTATCCGAGCGGAGTGGCAAATGCGCTGACGGAGGAATATTCGCGTTATCTCTCGGCAAAGCGCGACGAACAGCGAATAGGCGAGATACGCAGAATATATTCCGACAGGCTTTTAAGCACCGAGCAGATACTCCGCGACCTCAGCCGTGCGGATATTCTTGACGACCCGGACCGTGAAGCGGAAAAGCGCGCGGAGAAACTTTTGTATGACGCGGGCGTAAGAAAGCCGCGCGCGTTTGTGACGGCGGGAGAGAACGGGCTTCATTTTGAGGCATACGGCGAGACCGAGCCGATAATTGACAGGGAGTATCTGGGAAAGCTGATAGGGCAGACTTTAGGACGGGCGGTAGATGTTCCCGAAATTTCGGGCAGCGGTGGAATGTACAGGATAACCGCGAACAAAGCGCACGCGCTTTCGCTGAAGCTCGGCGCATTTCAGCTTCCGAAAGGAGAAAACGACGTCTGCGGCGACTGTTATGACAGTTTTACGGACGCGGACGGAGTTTTCTATGTGATACTTTCGGACGGCATGGGGACGGGGAGCAGGGCGAGAGTTGACTCGGCGATGGCGTGTTCTGTCGCGGCGAAGCTTATTAAAAGCGGAATTTCGCTTTCGGCGGCGCTGGAAACGGTGAACACCGTGATGATGATAAAAAGTTCCGATGAGAGCTATGCGACTTTGGACATATGCAGGATAGACCCCGACAGCGGCGAGTGTGCAATTTACAAAGCGGGCGCGGCGGCTACTTATATAAGAAGCTCGGACAGACTTATAAGGGTTTCGCTTTCGTCGGCTCCCGCGGGGACGGGCGGGAAGATAAATCTTCCCGCGCAGAGGCTTAAAGTTTCGGCGGGGGATATGATAGTAATGATAACGGACGGGGCGGTAATAGACGAGCGGTGGCTGGCAAGGGAGCTTTCCGCGCCCACGCCGCCCGACGAGCTTTCGGAGCGCATAGCGAGAGCCGCGAGGGCTGCCGACAGCGGGAAGGACGACGACATTAGTGTCATAGCTGTTGAAGTTGGCAATAGGAGATAGAAAGTATAGGCGTTGACGAGCGCCTAACGGCGTCGTCAGTATACAGTGTACAGTGTAAAGTATGCGGTAGTATGTGTCCGCCTTACGGCGGACAATATTTAGATTGTTTTGAGCGGCGAACAACGTTTTATATCCAAACTGCCTGACGGGCGGGCGCTGTCGGCAGTTGACAGGGTACAGTGTACAGTAGTCAGTAAAATGTGTCCGCCTTACGGCGGACAATATTTAGATTGTTTTGAGCGGCGAACAACGTTTTATATCCAAACTGCCTAACGGGCGGGCGCTGTCGGCAGTTGACAGGGTACAGTGTACAGTAGTCAGTAAAATGTGTCCGCCTTACGGCGGACAA
>CANRKB010000009.1 GCA_947631115.1 uncultured Clostridia bacterium | reverse complement strand
CCCCGGCCTCTCATCTTATTTCGCTAAGTATTCTTCAACGGCGTTTACAAAAAGCTGCGAAAGGGACAAGCCCTTTTAGAGGTAAGAAGTAAGATGTAAGAGGTAAGAATTCAAGTGTAGTTTTGGAGATAAAGCTTTTTGATGCTCATAGAAAGAGGCTAGAGGCTAGAGTTTAAACCCCGGCCTCTCATCTTATTTCGCTAAGTATTCTTCAACGGCGTTTACAAAAAGCTGCGAAAGGGACAAGCCCTTTTCCTCGGCTATTTTCTTATAACGCTCTTTCTCGCCTTTTTTGACAAGTACGTTAATATGGTCGTAAGTTTTTGCATTATAGCGGTTTTTGACCGCGGCAGATGTTTTGCCCATAGTATCACCTCGCTTTCCGTCCGGCTTATTTTTTGAGCAGCGCTTTTACGTTTTTTTGATAAGCTCCTTTATTATTTGTAAATTTAATTGTGGTTTCTGTATTTATTATAAATTATTTTTAATAAATTAGCAATAGTTTTTTAAAATAAATAAACAATAATTTTGTATCGATCTTTTTGAATTGCTCCTGCTTTAAAATGCCCAAACATTTTCCACCATATTGTGCAGAATTAACAAAAAACTTTGTTGCTTTCCGCTAACCCCGTATTGAACAATAATCCTACTTGATTTTTGCGGAAAAATTTGTTATAATAAATACGATTGTATATAAAGTTCGTTGGGGTTTTATATACGGCTTGAATAAAAATACATGTTGTTTAATATAAATTATGAGGGAAATTTAAATGGCGCAGTTTTTTGATTTTAAAGAAGATTATTACGGTCTGACTTCTGCGGAAGCGGAAAAAAGACTTTCAATATACGGTCCGAACATATTTACCAAAAATACCGTAAAAAGCCGCCGCATATATACGGACGTTATTTTTTCGCCATCGGTTATTATGATGCTGGCGGCGGGCGTTATCTCCTTTTTCGGGATAGGTGTTGCGGCGGGAATTTTCACGCTTATAGCTGACGCGCTGTATTGCGCGGGGGAAATTTATTTCAGAAAATCCGCCGAAAAGCGCATTGCCGAAACGAACGAATCGTTCGCGATAAAAATGCGCGTTATCAGAAACGGTAAAGTTGAGCTTATAGAAAAGGAAAATATCGTTCCCGAGGATCTTATTGTCGTTCAGGACGGCGAGAGAGTACCCGCGGACGCATTTATACTCGAATCGCGCGAGCTTACGTGCGATGAAAGCTTTTTCACGGGAAACAGCGCTCCTGCCGCTAAATATGCGGGCGGCATTTCACCGAGCGAGTTTAAGCCCACTTTCGTTTACGCCGAAACGACCGTGCTTTCGGGAATGGCTGTCTGCAAGGTCAGCGCAACGGGCGTTGATACGAAATATTATCAGCATATAGGCGATTTTCCCGAAAGAGAGCCTTATTTTACGGGCATTGAAAAAATTATACGCTCAATTGTTCCCACAAGCAGCGTTATTGCGCTTGTGATGACGTTGTTTACGCTTGTCGTGGGAATGATAAATAAAAACGAAACCGTACCTGTTGCAATAAGCGCGCTGACGCTGGGACTTTGCTTTGTTCCTACGGGAATAGGTTTGGTTTTAAGGTTTTATTATTCAAGAGGGCTTTCCGAACTTTTAAAGTGCGGCGCCGTCATAAGAACGTATAACGATATTGAAAAACTCAACAGCCTTTCGGTCATGTGCGTTGAAAAAGAGGGCGCAATTTCAAAGAACGACCTCGAAGTCCGCGCAATATACGCGCAGAGCGAAGAACTGCTGTACGACGTCGCGTCTTTGGCAATAAACAGAAATACTTTAGACCCCGCCGAACGCGCGCTTCTGGTAAAGGCGTCTTTTTATTCGGAAAGTTTTTCGGACATACATTCCCGCTATGAATTTATAAATGAGCTTCCCGACGACGGGTCGATAAGCGGCGCGCTCTGGAACGTCGGCGGCGAAAAGCTGTATTGTATAAAAGGCGCTCCCGAGCAGATACTTCCCATGTGCAGAATGAAAAGCGAAAAGCTTATTTCCGCTCAGAAACGTTATCAGGAATATTATGAAAAAGGCTGGTCGGTAATCGCGTTCGCGTGCGTGGAGTCGCAGGAAGAACTTGATAAAACGGCGGGCTTCAGCTATACGTTTGTGGGCTTCGCGGCATTTTCCGCTCCGCTGAGAGATTCAGTGGCTACCGCGGTAAAGACCTGTCAGAGCGCGGGAGTGAGAGTGGTCATGCTCTGCGAGGACGCGCCCGAATTTGCGGCTGTTACGGCTAAAATGATAGGCATACGCGCGGATAAAACCGTAACGGGCGATGAGCTTGAAAGCGGCGGTAAAACGGACGGCGACGTTTATGCAGGTATCACTTTAGCTCAGAAGCGCGAAATAATACGACGGCTTAAGTCGGACGGAAACGTCGTGGGTATGCTGGGAACGCGCTCGGCTGACGCCGAAGCGCTAAGAACCGCCGATATAGGTTTTACCATTGCGGAAAATTGTTCTCCGAGCGTAAGAGAATCGGCGGACATCATTATGAACAACGACAATTTCCTTTCGATCGCGGGAGCTATAGCCGCCGCTCGGCAGATACACCGAAACATAAAGCGCGGCGTTTCGCTGATAATATCGGGATATATAGGATTTCTGACGGTGGCGATAATAAACCTTTTTGCAAATACGGGGCTTATATTCGACCCGCCGATACTGGCGCTGTTTGCAATGATCATTCTGCCGATATTCGCTCTGAGCTTTTATCGAAACAAGTCGGACATGGCAAAGCAAATGCTGAGATCTGACTTTATTTCGCGAAGAAAGTTTAATTACCGCTATCTTGTTAAGTGCGGCATAACGGGCTTGCTTACGGGCGTATCGGCGGCGGCTTCTTATCTGCTTATGTATAACGACGCGTTTATAGGCTCTGATCAGGCCGCGGCAAGAAGCTGCGGATTTATAACGCTTATGGTTTCGACCTGCGCTTTTGCTCTTATAAGACATTCATATTTAAACCCCGTAAAAGAGTTTTTAAAGTCCGGAGCGGCGTCTGTTATATCTCTCTGCGCGGCAGCCGTTTGCTCGGTGGCGTTTGTTTTCATTCCGTTTACGGACAGTATCTTCGGGCTTATGCCGATAGACTTTTTTGCGGTGATAATAAGTATACTTATAGGAATATTCCCCGCCGTAATATACTTTTTCGTTAATTATTTTCTTAGGATAAAGGAGTAAAAATGAAGAACATAACTCAGTATATCAAAGTTTTTTTGTGCGGTATTGTTTTCGGCGCGGCAAACGTTATTCCCGGAGTAAGCGGCGGCACGATGCTGGTTATTTTCGGAATTTTCGACAGGCTTACTGAAGCCGTGTCGGGAGTAAAAAAGATAATAAAGAACCTGCCGTTTCTTATAACCTTCGCTCTGGGCGCTGGCGTGGGAATAATCGTTTCGGCAAAGGTCATTTCTTCGATGTTCGAGATGTTCGGCGTACAGACGAATATGTTCTTTATCGGGCTTATTCTCGGCGGTATTCCGCTTATTTACAAAATAGGCACTTCCGAAAAAAAGGTAAAACCCCTTTGCATTGTGCCGTTTTTAATAGCAATGGCGGTGGTAATAACGCTGTCCGTACTCGACAGGCTGAAAATATTCTCGCTCGGCGTTGAAAGCGAAGTCACGGGCTTTGACTTGGTGTTTACGGTAAAGATAATGCTCTGCGCGGCTGTCGCGGCAATAACAATGATAATCCCGGGAATATCGGGCTCGTTTGTAATGATGCTTCTGGGCGTTTATGAAACGGTCATAGGCGCGATAGAAGATTTAAATCTATGGGTTCTTGTACCGTTTGCAATAAGCGCGGTTATAGGCATAATGCTCGGCGCAAAGCTTATTTCTATGCTGATAAACAAAAACAGACTTATGGTATATTCCGCGCTTATGGGACTTGTGGTAGGCTCGGTCTACGCCATTCTCCCCGAAGGCTTCGGCTTTAACCTCACGACGGGCTACGGCTTTGTCTGCCTTATCTTCGGAGTTATAGCCTCGGTGCTTATCGAGAAAATAGGTAACACCGACGCGGCTAAATCCGATTCTTGATTTTGTCGAGCGCGCCTTTTTCAAGACGCGAAACCTGCGCCTGACTTATGCCGATTTCCTTTGCAACTTCGACCTGCGTTTTTCCTCTGAAAAAGCGAAGATCCAAAATGCGCTTTTCGCGCTTTCCAAGCTCGGCGATCGCTTCTTTGAGGGATATTTCATTGAGCCAGTTCATGTCGTCGTTGTGGTCGCCTATCTGGTCGAGGACGTAGATGGTGTCCCCCGATTCGGAAAACACGGGTTCATAAAGCGAAATAGGCTCGCTTATCGCTTCAAGCGCAATAACGACGTTTTTTCTCGGAGCGCCGATTTCTTTTGCAATTTCTTCTATCTTAGGCTCGCGTCCGTTTTGGACAGTGAGCTTTTCTTTTGCCTGCATTGCTTTGTATGCAAGGTCTCTCATCGAGCGGCTCACTCTCACTGAAGCGTTGTCGCGGAGATAACGCCTGAGTTCGCCCATAATCATCGGCACGGCGTAAGTGGAAAACCTCACCTGCTGGGAAATGTCAAAATTGTCTATAGCCTTTATAAGTCCTATACAGCCGACTTGAAACAAATCGTCCGCGCTTTCTCCGCGGTTTGTAAAACGCTGAATAACGCTTAAGACCAGTCTTAAATTCCCGCGGATAAGCTCCTCTCGGGCGTTCATATCTCCCTGCTTTATTTTTTTCAGCAGCTCGGTTTTCTCCGATTCCTTCAGAACTTTGAGCTTGCTTGTGTTTACGCCGCTTATTTCAACCTTGTTATAATACATAAAAAAACCACTTCCCACAATAAACTGTACAAGTATTATTGTCAGAAAGCGGTTTTGATATACCGTAAAATTTTTTTCGGGAAAGACTTTATTTGTTCGGCTGCCCCCTTTGCTTTTGAGATGATTGCCCCTAAATTAAAGACTTAATACAACGAGCCTGTTTATGATCAGTTGCACACCTTTTCCAATTCTTCCCTGAGTTGTTTTATAATGCGCTTTTCCAGTCTTGAGATATAGCTTTGGGAAATTCCTATCTCGTCGGCGACTTCTTTCTGCGTTTTTTCCTTGCAGCCGTTCAGGCCGAATCGCATTTCCATGATTTTCTTTTCCCGCGCTCCGAGGCGGTCTACCGCTTCGTGCAGGAGCTGTTTTTCAACTTCGTCTTCTATGCGGGAATTGACGCAGTCGCTTTCCGTTCCGAGAACGTCCGACAAAAGCAGCTCGTTTCCGTCGCGGTCTACATTCAGCGGCTCGTCAATCGAAACGTCATAGCGGTATTGACTGTACTTTCTCAGAAACATAAGTATCTCGTTTTCTATACATCTCGAAGCGTAAGTGGCGAGCTTTATGTTCTTGTCCTTGCTGAAAGTGCTGACGGCTTTTATAAGCCCCATTGTGCCGATAGAAGTGAGGTCTTCGAGCCATATCCCCGTGTTCTCAAATTTCTTCGCTATGTAAACGACGAGCCTCAGATTGTGGATAATGAGCGTATCTCTCGCTTTTTCAAAATCCGTGTCGAGCATTTCAAGAGCGGCTTCTTCTTCCTCTTTTGAAAGCGGCGGGGGAAGCTGCTCAAAGCTGTTTATATAGTGAACGTAGTTCTTTTTCCTGCCGTTTAAAAAGAAAAGCAGTTTTGTGAGTAATTTCTTCAGCATAATATTTTCCCCCTATAATGAAATTATCTCGGGGTCGAAAACACAATCTATGTCCTCGCCCAGCTTTGTCTTTGAAACGCCTATAAGAGCGTTTGTGTTTTTCCCGTTTATAAAGATACTTTTCGCCCCGAATATCGGCAGCAGCGTTTCGCCCGACACCGTGTTCAAAGGTATAAGCCGTATCTTCTCCACGGCTTTTCCCGCTAAATATTCCTTTACGCTTTGCGGAACGATTTCTTCTATCTTGTTAAATTCGCATACTATAACGGGAGTTCCCGAAAACGCGTCTTTTATCCCGCAGCCCGTGTCGCAAAGCCCTCTTAGATCGGCTTTGCCGTTATCGGAAATTATTTTTACTTCGCAGATTTTCTTGCTGCGCGAAAGCTTGCCCGAAATAAGCTTTACAAGTTTTATTAGAAAGAACGCCGCGGCGGTAAACGCAATAATCGCCGCAATGGGAATGTCGAAATAGAAAACGCCGTTTTCGTAGATCATGCCTATCGGCGAAAACAGCGCCCAAAGCGCGTTTATAACTCCCGCGAAAATAAAGTTTACCAAAAGGAAAAACAGCGCGCAAATTGCAAAATCCGCGGGTTTTTGTTTCCCAAAGGCAATAAGCGTAATTACAGCCCCGAGGAGTATTTTGTAAACGAGAGAAACAAAAACATTCAGCGTCGGAAGCAGAATAACGAGCGCTCCGAAAGCCCCCGCCAGCGCCGCCAAGACAAGCCTTTTCCGAGTAATTCCGCGCTTTAATATCAAAGCCGTCGCGTAAAGCAAAAGAAAGTTTATGTAAAGGTTTAAAGCGACAAGAACGTCGACGTAAATTACCACGGCTTTCACCTCGCTTGTACTTATTATACAGCCTTTTGCGCGCGGATCATGCCGAATTCGCCTGTCGCATAAAGTTTTTTTCGCATGAAAATAATAAAAGCCGCCCTAAATTTGCCGCGGCGGGTTTAAAAATTATCGGACAAAAAAGCGACCGCGTTTAAAAACACGGTCGCGCAGACTGTATATAAAGCCCCATCTACGTCGTAGCGTTATCCGCAGAAGGCGGATAATGCGGCGGCTTACTGCGGCAGGCACAAAGCCTAGCCGCAGCACTGCTTCAGCGTTGTACGCGAAGCGTTCAATGCGGTATCTGGGGCTTTCTCTACAGTCTGCGGTCGCGCATTTTGTCAGCTTTGCGCTTCATTCTGCGAAAGCTGTTCGCTTATCTGTTTAAAGACTTCGGCTGTACGCGCCGAAGGACGTTCGAGATAAGAAGAAGTGATGTAGATTATCTTTGCGCCGCCGTTTATCATATTTGAAACAGCCGCATCGTTTTTAAGTTTAGCCTCCGTAAGTTTGTCGTCGGCTATAATATATTTCGGTACAACGTCGCCGTATCCTTCCAAAGAAACATAGCCGCTGTCCCTGCACAAATTCTCTCCGCAAAGCCCCAAGACCGCTCCCGCAAACGTATCGTTTCCCGAAAGCGTCATCATCTCGGTTATGTAAACAAAGCTCTCTATCTCTACAGCCGCGCTTTCGAGCTTCTTTCGCGCGTCGCCTGCCACCGCGACATTCTTAAATTCGCCCATTTCCGGGTCAGATATTGTTCTCCCGTAAAACGCCGCGGCAATTTCTTTGTACATCGTGTAGTAGTCTTCAATGCTTTCGGGATTTTTCGGCGTAAGCACTTCAATGCCCGCGTGATTTAACATATACTTGTCTCTTTCCGAAAGAAGCGAAAGCGTAAACACAACGTCGGGCTTCAGCGCGATTATTGCGTCAATATCGGGATTTTCCGTGCTTCCCACTTTCGGCAGCGATAAAGATTCGGGATAGTCGCAATAGTTGCTCACCGCGCAAAGCTTGTCTTTAAATCCCATTTCGCAAACGATCTCGGTCGTAGCGGGGGAGAGCGAAACAACTTTTTCAGCCGCTTTTTCCAGCAAAACGCCGCATGATTCCGCGGGAAAAGGCTTTATTTCTTCTTCGAGTTCGCTGTCGCCCGAAACGATTATCTCCGAAGGTACGTTATCCTTGTTGTCGCAGCCGCTCAAAACCGCCGCTCCCAACAACGCAATGCAAACAATTCTTTTTAATTTCATTTTATTCTCCGTTTATTTTTTAATAATCAAGACCAAGCTCTATCCTGCCCGAAACCCATTCCACAAACTGCTTTGCGGTTCTCGGGGAACGTCCGCTATGGCGCAGAGCGAAAGTCTCCGCAGACTTGTCGAGTTTTGCTTCGTCGGCTTTTATGCCCTTGTCCTCGCAAAGCTGATGTACGATGTTTAAGTAAAGCTGCTTGTCGGGCTTTGAAAACGTAATGAACAGACCGAACCTGTCCGAAAGCGACATGCTTTCGTCTATAGCGTCAGCCGTCGATATTTCACGTTCCGCTACCGTTTCGCGGATTATCTTTCTGCGGTTTGTGGTGGCGTAGATGAGGATATTTTCGGGCTTTGCGGAAAGCGAGCCGTCAAGAGCCGCCTTCAACACCGCAAATCTGTCGTCTACTTCCGCAAACGACAGGTCGTCTATCATCACTATAAATTTAAGCCCCGCTTTCCCGAGAATACCGAACAGCTCGGGAAGATACTTTATGTCCTCTTTCGCTGTCTCCACCATTCTCAGTTCTTTATACTCGTTGAATACAGCCTTTACCGTAGAGGATTTTCCCGCGCCTCTGTCGCCGTAAAGCAGAACGTTCTGCGCGGGCTGACCCTTTAAAAAGCAGAGCGTGTTTTCTATGACCTGCTTTCTCTGTATTTCATAGTTTTTAAGATCCCTTAAAGAAATGGGGTCGGGTTTTTCTATGGGCTTTAGCTTTCCGTTGTATGTAAACGCGCGGTATTTAGCGAAGATGCCGCTGCCGTTTTTGCGGACAAAATCGAGGAAATATTCCGCGTTATATTGAAAATCTCCGCTCTCAAAAACGGGCATTTCCTTTATGAGTTCGTTTCCCGTCTTTTCGGCGATTTCCCGCTTTATTCCCTCTGCGCCCATTGCGACAATACCGCCTATGACTTTAAGGTCGTATTCGATAGCGCTTATCCTTTGTTCGTTGGGATTTTTAGCGCACTCGTCCACAAGCGCCGAACCCGAATATTTCAGCGCCTCGCAAAAGTATTCCGCCAGCGTTTTGTTTTTTGTAAGGAGAATATTAAGCGCTCTCGCATAATCGTTCTCTTCGCTCAGCGCTTTAACGAGAGGATCGTCCTTTATGTCGAACGCGCAAAGCGTTTTAAGCCTTTCAAGCTCCATTTTTGTCTACCTCCGAAATTTTTTCCAAAAGCCGCTCGAAGTCCTCGAACGTGTTCATTCTTGAAAATTCGTCGCGCAGCTTTGCCGCGCCGTTTATTCCTTTTATATACCACGCCGCCTGCCGCCGCGCTTCTTTTATCCCGACGGCTTCGCCCTTATCTTCTGCGAGAAGCGTTATGTGTCGGCGCATTATGCTTATTTTTTCATTTAAAGACGGCTCGCTTCTTATCGGCTTTCCCTCGAAACAGTCGCGTATCTGCCCGAAAAGCCACGGCTTTCCATAGCTCCCCCTGCCTATCATCACAAGGTCGCAGCCCGTCTGTTCGTACATTTTCACGCAGTCCTCCGCGCTCTGCACGTCTCCGCTTCCAATAACGGGAATTTTGACCGCGTCTTTTACGGCTTTTATAACGCTCCAGTCTGAGCGCCCCGCGTAGAGCTGAGTTTTTGTGCGCGGGTGGACAGTCACTGCCGCCGCGCCGTTTTCTTCGGCAATTTTCGCTATCTCAACGGCGTTTATCGAGTTTTCGTCCCAGCCGCTGCGGAATTTAACCGTAACGGGAATATTTGTCGCCATAACCGCCGCGCAAACTATTTTTCCGAAAAGCTCGGGAGTTTTCATAAGCGCCGCTCCCGCTCCGCCGTTTACTATCTTCGGCATAGGACAACCCGCGTTTATGTCGATAATATCGGGCGAATATTTTTCGGCAATTTTCACCGCTTTTTCCATAAATTCCGGTTCAGCGCCGAAAAGTTGTATTGCCGCGGGACGCTCTGCGTCAGTTATACAAAGCAGCTCCGCGGTCTTTCTGTCTGAAAAGCAAAGCCCCTTACAGCTCGCCATTTCTCCCACGCAGTATGCCGCGCCGAATTCTTTCGCCATAAGTCTGTAAGCTCTGTCCGCGACGCTCGCCATCGGCGCAAGAGCCGCCGTCTTTTCTATTTCAACGTTTCCTATTTTTATATGTTCCAAAGCAAATCCCTTTTCAGGCGTTTATTTGTTTCACTTGACAAACAATTTTTTACTTATCGCTGTAACCGTTCAATTCAAGTACATCATTATCTTAGCACATTTCAAACTTTTTTTCAAGAGGTTATTGTATTTTTTCGTGAAATGTGCTACAATGTATAGTAAACGATAAAACAACGGGGGAAAATTATGCCGACGGATAAAAAAGCAAGCGGGAGAGTGGGGCTTCTCGACGAGCTTCGCGGGTTTGCGATTATTTGCATGGTCGTCTATCATGCCTTGTTCGACCTGAACTATTTTTTCGGCGTCAAAGTGCCTGTATTTTTTGACGACTGGTTCGATATTGTCCAGACTTGTTTCGCGGGTCTGTTTGTTTTCATTTCGGGTACGGTCTGCCGTTATTCCCGCAATAATCTGAAGCGCGGGGTACAGTGCTTCTTTCTGGGAATGATTCTGACTTTCGTTACGCCGTTTTTTACGGCGGGTGGAATTTATTTCGGGATTTTACATTTTCTGGGAATGGCGATGATGATATTCGGGCTTTCCGAAAAAGTTCTCGACCACATTCCCGCATTGGTGGGAATAATCGTTTGCGGAGTTTTGTTCGCGCTTTCCTGCAATGTGGCGAGGGCATACAATGCTTACACTGACGGGTTTACGGGAGGATTTTTCGGACTGCCGGGGGTGTTTCAGCTGAAGCTGCCCGATGAATTGTATAACGCGGGCGTGCTGTTTCCGCTGGGATTTAACCCGCAGGGATTTTCTTCATACGATTATTTCCCGATATTCCCGTGGCTGTTTTTGTTCTTGGCGGGCAGTTATTTCGGAATATGGGCGAAAAACGGGTCGCTGCCGAAATTCTTCTATCCTGTACATATAAAGTGGCTGGCAACTGTCGGACGTTATACGATATGGATATACATGCTCCACCAGCCCGTGGTTTATCTCATTTTTTCACTTATTTTCCGATAATGTGAAAATAAAACGGAATAATTTCAGAGTTGCAAATTATGACGAAAAGATGTATAATAGATATATATAACATAACAATTTCCGCTTTTAAAAGCGGAGGACGGTTGTATTTATATCACAACCGGGTTAGGAAAGGAAATAATGAACAATATGATATTACCTGCTATTTCTCTGAGGGGATTGGTTGTGTTCCCGTCTATGGTGCTTCATTTCGACGTGGGCAGAGAGCGCTCCGTTGCCGCGCTTAAAGCGGCGCTTGCGGCGGACGGACGCGTTTTTCTTGTGGCGCAGAAAAACCCTGCGGACGACGACCCACGGATAGAAAATATATTCGGCGTAGGCGTTGTCGCCGAAATAAAACAGCTTCTTACAACTCCCGACGGACTTACGAGAGTCCTTATCGAGGGGCTTTTCAAGGCGAAGATCGTAAAGGATATGCCGTGCGACAAATATCTGAAATTTGAGGTTTCAAAAATCGTACCCAAGGCGCAGACGCGTCTCAGCGAAAGAGATAAAGCGGCGCTTGTACGTTCGCTTTCAAAGACTTTCGACGAATACGCCATGATGACGCCGAAAATGCCGCGCGAACTTTACGACGGCATTATGGGCGAAACCGACCTTTCAAAACTTTTCGACAAGGTCGTCTTTAACGTTGTGTTAAAGGTGGAAGAAAAACAGAAGCTGCTTGAAACGAACGATCTTTCAAAGCGCGCCGTTATGCTTATCTCCATGCTGAAAAGAGACATCGGCATAATGCAGACGGAGATAGAAATAAACGAACAGGTGCATGAACAAATCGATAAAAACCAGCGCGAGTATTATCTTCGCGAGCAGATGAGAGCTATCTCCCGCCAGCTCGGAAACGAAGACGATCCGCTTGAAGAACAGCGCGATTACATAGAAAAAATAATTATGCTGGGAATCCCGCAAGAGTCGGAAGAAAAGCTGATAAAAGAAGCGGAAAAGCTTGGAAGAATGTCGGGGTCTTCGCAGGAAGCCGCGGTCATCAGGACGTATCTCGACACCGTTCTGTCCGTTCCCTTTAACAAACGCACAAGGGATAAGCTGAATATCGAAGCCGTCGCAAGACAGCTCGATAAAGATCACTACGGCATGAAGAAAGTAAAAGAGCGCATACTTGAAACCATAGCCGTAAGAGCCTTAGCTCCCGATGTAAAGGGGCAGATAATCTGCCTTTACGGTCCTCCCGGAGTAGGAAAGACCTCTATAGGAAAATCCATTGCAAAAGCGCTCGGGCGCAAATATGCGAGAATATCTCTCGGCGGCGTGCGCGATGAAGCGGAGATACGCGGTCACAGAAAGACATATGTAGGAGCAATGCCGGGAAGAATTATAGACGCGCTTCGTTCGGCAAAATCCATAAATCCCGTTATACTTCTCGACGAGATAGACAAGATGAGCAACGACTATAAGGGCGACCCGTCCTCGGCAATGCTGGAAGTTCTCGATTCAGAACAGAACAGCGCGTTTGTGGATCATTATATAGATATACCCGTGGATCTGAGCGACGTGTTGTTTATAACGACCGCAAACGACCTTTCGACAGTTCCCGCGCCGCTTCTTGACAGAATGGAAGTAATCGAGCTTTCGAGCTATACGCGCGAGGAAAAGTTCAATATCGCAAAGAAACATCTTATTCCGAAGCAGCTTAAGAAAAACGGCGAAAGCAGCAAAACGCTGAAGATAAGCGACAAGGCTGTTTATTCCGTCATAGACTTTTATACCCGCGAAGCGGGCGTAAGAAAGCTTGAGCGCAGTATATCCGAGATATGCAGAAAAGCCGCGAAGATGATAGTTTCGGGCGAGAAGACGGTAAACGTCACGGATAAGAATATAGAAGAGTTTCTGGGAGTAAAGAAATATCTGCCCGAAAAGCTTTCGGCGCGCGATGAAGTCGGATATGTAAACGGGCTTGCATGGACTTCTGTCGGAGGAACAATGCTCCCGCTCGAAGTGCTTGTCCTCGACGGAACGGGAAAGACGGAGTTTACGGGTTCGCTCGGAGACGTGATGAAAGAATCCGCAAAGATAGCCGTCAGCCTTACGCGTTCGCTTGCCGACAAATACGGCATAGACAAGGACTTTTACAAAACCAAGGATATACATATCCATGCTCCCGAGGGCGCTGTTCCCAAAGACGGACCGTCGGCGGGCGTTACGCTTACGACGGCGCTCGTTTCGGCATTGTCGGGAACGCCCGTCCGCAGAGATGTGGCGATGACGGGAGAGATAACCCTGCGCGGAAAAGTTTTGGCTATAGGCGGGCTTAAAGAAAAGACAATGGCGGCGTATAGAGCGGGAATTTCCACGGTCTGCCTGCCAAAGGACAATATGCCCGACCTCGAGGAAATCGACGAAAAAGTAAAGAGCGGCATAAAGTTCGTTCCCGCGGAGAATATAACTACGGTCTTAGACGCGGCGCTTGTAAAGACGAATTGCTCGCTGAACAGGGAAAAGAACTTAATTTCCGAAAAGCCCGTCGTAAATAAGGCGAACAAGCCGCAGACGAAAAAGCCCGTGTTCAACGCGTAAGAAACCGGTTAAACGAGGAGCGACAGATGAATTATAACAACGCAAAATTTTTCGCGTCATACGGCTTTATAACTCAGCTTCCCGCGCCCGACCGCGCCGAGATAGCATTTATCGGGCGCTCGAACGTCGGAAAATCTTCCATGATAAATAAACTGCTGAACAGGAAAAATCTTGCGCGCGCGTCTGCCGAGCCGGGAAAAACCGCGACAATAAACTTCTACGAGCTTGAAAACATCTTTCTCGCAGATCTGCCGGGTTACGGCTATGCCAAAACGTCAAAGAGCGAAAAGCAAAGATTTTCGGCGCTTATCGGGGATTATCTTTCGGCGGAGCGGTCGCTTTGCCTGGTGATACAGCTTGTTGATATGCGACATTCTCCCACAAATGACGATATAAAAATGATAAACGCGCTTATTGACGGAGAGTTTCCGTTCATTGTGGCGCTTACAAAAGCCGACAAGCTCTCGGCAAACGAGCGTATAAAACGCCGCGAAGCGCTAAAAAGCGAACTTCCTTGCGCAAGCGAACTTACTCTCGTTGAATTTTCCTCGCAGACGGGCGAGGGCGTGGAGCAAATTCGCGAGATAATCGAAGAAATCGCGGAGGAATAAAACTAAAGGGAACGTTGAAACGTTCCCTTTAATTATTTTAGCTCCACCACGGTAACTCCCGCTTCTCCCTCGCCGTATTCTCCGAGCCTGAAATTCTTTACCGCGGGATTTCGTCTTAAGGCGGTATGAACTGCGGCACGAAGCGCGCCCGTGCCTTTTCCATGGATAATTACGACCTGCGAAAGTCCCGACATAAGCGCAAAAGCAATAAACCTTTCGACTTCTATTACTCCCTCGTCGCCCATCATTCCGCGAATATCGAGTTCCATTCCGCCGCGCCTCGTCATATTTGAGCTTACGACTTTCTTTACCTTTCCTTTTGGCGGTTCGGCTTTTTTCTCTACGAGCCGAAGATTGTTCGCGTTTGTTTTCACTTTAACGGAGCCTGTCTGCACAAAGCAAACTCCGTTTATATTCGGAACGGTAAGAAGCGTTCCTTCGCGGTTCGTGTCAGCAAGCCTTACTGTGTCGCCCTGTTTAAACGGGCGCGGCGGAACATAGCTTTCTACGCGCCTTTCCGAAACGGGATTTGCTTCGTCCTGCATTTTGTTGAGCGCGGAGTTAGAGCGCGATTTCGCGTCGGAAATACCCTTTCGCAAAGCCTCTTTGTCCTTTGTTTTCTTCAGTTCTTCAAGCTCGTTTAAGAGAATGTCCGACTGCGCTCGGGTCTGTTGGACAATTGAAAGCGCGCGCTGCCGTGCGTTTTCGAGTTCCTTTTCTTTCTGCGCTTCAAGCTCGGAGAGCTTTTGTTTAAGTTCGCTTTCGGTCATTTTCGCGTTTCGCTCCGAAAGCTCCGCGCTTGCCCTCAGCTCTTCAAGCTCTTTTCGCGTTTGCTCAAGCTTGCTTATAACTTCTTCAAACCGCTTGTTTTCGGTGCTTACGAGATCTTCGGCATTTGCGATTATCTTTTTCGGCATGCCCAGTCTTTGCGAAATAGCAAACGCGTTTGATTTTCCCGGAACGCCGATTATCAGCCGATATGTGGGTTTAAGGGTTTCAACGTCAAACTCGCAGCTTGCGTTTTCAACTCCCTCCGTTTCCAGCGCGAACATCTTTACTTCCTGATAGTGAGTTGTCGCTAAAACTTTCGCGCCTCGGTCTTTAAGCTCCGTAAGTATCGCCACGGCAAGCGCCGCGCCCTCTACGGGGTCGGTGCCGCTTCCGAGTTCGTCTATCAGCGCAAGAGAATTTTCGCTTGCATTATTCACAATCCCCACAACATTTGTCATATGCGAGGAAAACGTCGAAAGGCTTTCTTCTATGCTCTGCTCGTCGCCTATGTCCACAAATATCCTGTCGAAAACGCCGATAACGCTTCCGTCGCCCGCGGGTATCATCAGCCCGCATGCCGCCATAAGCGCAAGCAGCCCCACTGTTTTAATTGCAACCGTTTTGCCGCCCGTATTAGGTCCCGTTATTATAAGACAACCGTAGCCCTCGCCGATGCTAATCGAAATAGGCACAGCCGTGTCTCTGTCAAGAAGCGGGTGTCTTGCTCGGTTCAGTATTACTTTCGGCTCGTTTACGAGTACGGGAACGACCGCTTTCATCTTCGCTCCCAGGTTTGCCTTTGCAAAGTAAAGCTCAAGTATCTGCGAAATTCTGAAATTCTCGGCAATTGCAGAAGAATTAGTTCCTATTTCCCCGGAAATCTCGCGGGTGATTCTTTCAATTTCCGCCTGTTCGCGGTTTTTGAGAATGCGAATTTCGTTGTTTGCCTCGACAACGCTCATCGGTTCAATAAAAAACGTCTGCCCCGTGGCGGAGGTGTCGTGTACAAGCCCCGGAACATCGTTTTTATGTTCAGATTTTACGGGAACGACATACCGCCCGTCGCGCATTGTGACGACGGCTTCCTGCAGAAAATCGCGCTGTGCCTTGTTTTTAAGCATACCGTCGAGCTGTTCGCGGATATGCAGACCTTGTCGGGTTATGCGTTTTCTTATTGAAGCAAGCTCCGCGCTCGCATTGTCCGACATTTCCTCGTCCGACAATATGCTGTCGGAAATGCGCTTTTCGAGCGGCTTTATCGGCGTTAAGGTCTTAAAGTATTCCGAGAGCGAACACTCCGTGTTCTCGCATTGTGAGAACCAGTCGCAGAGCATTGCCGTTTCACGCAGCACCGCCGCAGTATCCAGAAGTTCCCGAAAGCTCAGCATACTTCCCGCCGCCGCGCGTTTTAAAGCGTCGGAAATATCGGGAACTTTTCTGAATCGCGGCGTGCCGAATTTAGCCGACAACGTAAAGGCGTCGTCGGTTTTTTGAAGCTCCGTTTTTATCTCGTCATAACTGCGAAGCGGCGTTATTTTCAGCGCTTTGTTATGCGCATAGTCGCTTACCGTTTCATTTGCGAGAAGTTCAAGAATTTTATCTAGTTCTAATTTTCTGTAATATTTGTTCATAATTTCCTCATTTTTTCTTTTTAGGCTCGGGAAGTTCCTTGTACATTTCTTTTACAAGTTCACTTAGAAATTCCCTGTCGTCAACATTATCGACAAGCAGCATTTCCTTTGCTCCTTCATACGGCAGTTCAAGCTGTGCGCTCGGCATAAGCTTTTGCGCGGAGCTTATGTTCTTTACAAGAAAACGGTCGTCAAAAATGCCGCCGAAATATTTTCCTCTGTAATAGAGCATATATTCGCCCATCATCTTGCGGCAGGAGATTTCATTCAGCTCGGAAAGCTGTCCTAAGACAAATTCAAGATAGTTTTTTGTTGACGGCATATTATTTTCCTCCACTACAAAATCACTATAAGACTGTCGAGAAAGCCTTATATACTAGGAAAAGGCTTTTAGACTAACCTTTGTGGTTGTTTAAAAGCCTTTGACGACGTAGATGAGGCTTTATCGACAGTCTTTACTATTACAATTATAATTCTAAACATGCGTTTTGTCAAGCATAATTGCCGAAATTCGGGAGAGAATATCAGCAAATGTTTCATGGGAGGATATTATGGGAAAAGAAGAGATTGCGTTTTTTGACGCAAAGCCTTATGACAAGGAATGGTTCGACAAATACAACAAAAACTATGATATACGCTATTATGTCGGAAGATTAAGACCCGAAAACGCAAAGCTTGCCGAAGGCGCGAAAGCGGTATGCGTGTTTGTAAACGACGACGTAAACGAAAAAACAATAGAGATACTTTCGCGCCTAAAAGTAGAAGTGATACTTCTGCGCTGCGCGGGGTATAACAATGTAGCAGTAAAGGCAGCCCAGAAACGCGGGATAAAGGTTTTGAGAGTACCCGCGTATTCGCCTTATGCCGTAGCCGAGCATACTATGGGGCTTATACTTGCGCTCAACAGAAAAATTCCCCGCGCATATATCCGCACGCGCGATTTCAATTTCAGCCTTAACGGGCTTATGGGCTTCGACCTCCACGGAAAGACCGCGGGAGTTATAGGTACGGGAAAAATAGGCAGAGTTTTTATCGACATATGCAAAGGCTTCGGAATGAACGTTCTTGCGTTCGACCCGTTTCCCGCAAAGATAGACGGAGTAGAATACGTTTCAAAAGAAGAACTGTTTACGGATTCGGACATTATCTCGCTCCACTGCCCGCTTACAAAAGAAACGCACTATATCATAAACAAAAGCTCGCTTGAGCTTATGAAAAAGAACGTGCTTATAGTAAACACCTCGCGCGGCAGACTTATAGACACCGAGGCGCTTCTTGCGGCGCTGAATGAAAAGAGGATAGGCGGCGCGGCGCTCGACGTATACGAGGAGGAGAGCGGCTTGTTCTTCGAGGACAATTCCGACAAAATAGTGACCGACGAAGTTATCTCAATGCTCGTTTCAAGACCGAACGTTATTATAACCTCCCACCAGGCGTTTTTTACCGAAGAAGCATTGTCGAATATCGCCCAAGTAACGCTCGAAAATTTCGACGATTATCTTTCGGGAAACGAACTTAAAAACGAAGTGAAATAATTGCAGACTGTATATAAAGCCCCATCTGCGGCGTCAGCGGCACTGCGGCAGGCACAAAGCCTAGCCGCAGCACCGCTTCCTAGCATCTGGGACTTTCTCTACAGTCTGAAATCGAACTTTTTATACAAACTGTAATTGAAGCTGTTGAAAAAGCTCCGAATGCAAAATAAGCATGCGGAGCTTACTTGTTATTTCTTGTGTACATAAAATTCGCAGATAACGTTTGAAAAGAACAACCTGTAGGCTATTATTGCATACTGTACATTGTCTACTGTAAACTGTCAGCAGGGGTTCGGGGCGTAGCCCCGAGGCGGGGCGCGGGGCGCGCCTAGCGCCCCGCACTCTCCCCCTTCCCCTTCGGGGAAGGGGGTAGGGGGATAGGGCGAATTAACGTTATTTAGAAAAAGAACATTTGATAAGAACCACAAATGGGCTTTGTACGTCTTGTTGAGCGAATAACCTTATATGAAAACATAAAAGTTCTAAAACTCCCTCCCTCCGAATACAATTTAACATATCGGACAAGAAAAAAGGAGGAACTTAAAATGACCGAGACATTAAAACTGCCGCTTGCTTCGATCGCAAAAGTCCGCATAGAAAAGCCGCTTTCGGGCGTTGCGGAAATAAGGCTGCGGACGGGCAGACAAGCGGTGTGCGTTGAAACGTCGGGGAAAATGTTTTTCTGCAGCGAGCCGTTTTCCGCAAAGGAGATAGCCGACGTTTTCGCGGAAATTTGCAGGTATTCCGTCTATTCGTTTGAAAACGATATTGCGCGCGGTTTTGTTACAATAAACGGCGGACACCGCGTCGGAATAAGCGGCAGGTGCGTTTATAAAAACGGAAAAGTTGAAACTGTCCGCGATATTTCGGGACTTAATATACGCATAGCCCATGAAGTAAAAGGCTGCGCGGACGGGCTTTATGAAATGCTGTTTTCGGACAAGCCGCGCTCGCTCTTGCTTGGGGGAGCGGCTATGTCGGGAAAGACGACTATCCTCCGCGACCTTTCGAGAAAGCTTTCCGAGAAATACCGCCTGACCGTTATTGACACGCGCGGCGAGATCTCCGCAATGATAAAAGGAACTCCGTCCTTTGACATAGGACCGAATACCGACGTTCTTTGCGGCTGCGAAAAAACCGACGGCATACTTATGGCGCTTAGAACTTTAAGCCCCGAAATAATTATATGCGACGAGATAGGCGACGACGAAAAGGCAATAGAACAGTGCGCCTTTTGCGGAGCGAAAATAATAGCTTCCGCCCATGCGGGAGATTTTCTTGAACTTTCAAAGCGCCCGTCCACAAGCGCGGTGCTTCAGTATTTCGACTGCGCCGCTATCGTAAAGGACAGGGGCGTTATTTCGGAAATACACGTTATGCGCGAGTGAAGGTAAATATGAAAATAATTTTGTCGCTTATCGCATTTGCCGCCTGCGCCTGTTTCGGAATGAAAAAGAGCAGAGAGCTTAAAAAACGCGTTGAATTTCTTGACGAAATAATTATGATGTTAAACAATTTTTCGGTTGAAATAAAATTCGGAAATCCCGAATTGTCGGAGCTTATTTCGCGCGAGAACGGGCGCTTTGCCAAAAAAGTAAACGAATATTTTAAAGAGCTTTCGGACATAAAGGCGGCATGGGAAAAAGCCTGCGGCGAACTTCCCGAAAATTCTGAAGCTTGCGCGCTTTTAAAGGAACTTCTCCCCGCGCTTTCAAAGAGCGGGAGCGAGGGCGCGATAATGACCGTATCCCTTTATTCCGAGCGGTTTACGCGGCTCGAAAAACAGGCGGCGGAGGAATATTCGCGAAAAGGAAAAGCCATAAGACAAATAGGCGCGTTGTTGGGAGCTGCCGCCGCAATACTTATTGCATGAGGAAGAATTATGGAGCTTGATCTGCTTTTTAAGATAGCCGCTGTAGGAATTATCGTAGCGATATTGAATTTGATATTAAAAAAGACCGACCATGACGAACAGGCTGTCATGCTTACTGTCGCGGGAATAATAATCGTGCTTCTTATGCTGATACCCGAGATAGAGGAGCTTTTTGACTCAATAAAAAAAGTTTTCGGACTATGGTGAGATGTTGAAATATGGAAGTCATAGAGCTTTGCGGAGTGGGGATATTGTCCGCGGTCATCTGCCTTATTCTGCGGAAAATAAACAGCGAAGCGGCGTTTTTTGTGAGCGCGGCGGCGGGAGTTATCGTTTTTTCAATGATAGTATTCATGCTCACGCCGACGGTAAACGCCCTGAAAGACATTTCCGAGCAGGCGGGAATAGATCTAAGACCGGTAGGGATAATGCTTAAAGCGCTCGCGGTGTGTTATATAACGACATTGTGTTCGAGCATAGCCCGCGACGCGGGAGAAAATTCCGCGGCGGTATGGCTGGAGCTTGGCGGCAGAGCGGCTATAGCCGCAATATCCCTGCCCGTATTCGCGGATCTTGCAAAACTCATTACGAGCCTTATACACTAAGACGGAAAAATTGAGGACATTAAATGAAAAAAATTATTTTTGCAATTTTCCTTTCGATATTCTTTTCGGCAATCCTGAATATAAGGGGCTTCGCTCAAAGCGCAGAGGATATAAGCGGCGAGATAAGCCGTGAAATAAGCGGCGAATTAAGCGGCGCGCTTACGGACGAAGCGCGGGATACTCTCGATGAAAACGGGATAACTCCCGATAACAACGGCGCGGAAAACCTTACGTTTTTCGGAGTGCTGAAAAACGTTTGGGATACGCTGGCGGGCAAAGTCGCAGAGCCGCTGAAAGTTCTGGGAGCGTTGTGCGGTGCAATTCTCCTTTGCGTTTTGGGAAACAGCATAGCCCCCGACAATACCCTGAAGGGCGTTATTTCAGCCGTCGGAGCCGTTTGCACCGCGGGGATATGCGCCTCGGCGATATGCAGCGCGGTAAATAGCGCGCTGGAAGTTTTAAGCGCCGCCGCAAACTTTATGATAGTCTTCATTCCGTCGTTTGCGGGAATTTCCGCGGCGCTCGGTTATATCAACACCGCCTCGGCGGTAAATACCGCTGTTATTGCCGCCTCTCAGCTGTTTTCCCAGATATGCGTAAATCTTCTTGCGCCGCTTTGCAGCGCGATACTCGGCTTTTCCGTAGCGGGAGCGGTAAACCCCGAGCTTAAAACGCAAAAAGCGGGGGAGTTTATAAAAAAGTTTACCGTGTGGGGCTTGTCGCTTATAATGACGATTTTTATGGGCGTGCTTTCCGTACAGACAGCCGTCGCTTCATCGTCGGACGGAACGGCTCTCAAAACGGCGAAATTCCTCGTTTCACAAGGAGTTCCCATTGTCGGCGGGACAATTTCCGACGCGGTAGGAACTATAGGCGGCGGACTTGAAATACTAAAGTCAAGCGTAGGCACTTACGGCATAATAGCCGCTTTCGCCATAATGCTCCCCATAGTTGCGTCGCTGGTTTGCTATCTCATTATGTTTTCCTTGGCGGAAGCAGCGGCGGAAATGTTTGACTTAAAACCGCTCTCGGTCTTGGCAAAAAGCTGCACGCAGATTATAACCATAATTCTTGCGGTGTGCGCGTGTTTTATGCTGCTGAATTTCATTTCGGTAGTTTTAATGTTTGCTATGACAAAAGGATAATTATAACCCAAAAGGACAATAAAATGAAATTTCTTTCAACCGTTTGCGTTGCGGCGATAGCTTCGGCGCTGTTTAAAATACTTGTTCCCGAAAACAAATTTTCAAAGCAAATATCGCTTCTTACGGCGGGAGTTTTTCTGCTGATAGCAATAACGGCGTTCGCGGGTATAAAGCCCGAGCTTGACATAAGCGAATATGAAAACGAAGCCGACAGCGCGATAAGCGATTTTTCAAGCGGCGTAAACGAGCAATTAAAAGACGAGGTCTGCAGAAAAGCCGAAGAGAAGATAAGAACGCTGCTTGCAGAAAAAGAAATTTATCCCGAACAAGTCGGCATAATCGTTAATATTTCGGGATTGTACAGCATAGATATTACTGAAATAAGGATAGTCCTAGGCGAGAACAGCGCGGGTGAAACAGCCTTTGAGCTTTTAAGAAGCGAGTTCCCGAAGGATATAAAAATTACGGTAACATAAAGGTGAGGAAGATGACTTTATTTAGCGAACGTATAAAGCGGTTTTTTTCAAATGACAAGGCGCGGAGAATTGCCGTCGTCTGCGGGCTGTCGTTAATGCTGCTGTTGCTGCTCGGAAGTTTTCTTAAAAGAACGGACGGCGGTATATCACAAGACGCGGCTTTCAGCGAGGACTGCGCGAAGCTCGAACGCGAGCTTGAAGAAAGGCTCGGCGCTCTTATCCTGCAAATAGACGGCGTGGGAAAAGTGAATGTTATGGTGACCATCGACAGAACGGAGCGCTTTGTTTATGAAAAGAACAGCAAGTCGGAAAGTAAAGAAAACGAGTATTCCGAAGAAACGGAGGTGGTGCTTGCGGGAAGCTCTAAAGAGCCGCTGAAAACGGTAAAGATAATGCCCGTGGTGCGCAGCGCGGCTATAGTCTGCGAGGGGGCAAAAGACCCCGTAGTGCGCGGGCAGGTCGCCAACATTGCCGCTAAAGCGCTTAACATCGGCATTTCAAAGGTCTATGTAGCATATTGAATTTATTAAAAGGAGAAACTTATGAAAAGGATAAATCTTATTATCGGAAAGAAACAATTGGCGGTTGCTTCGCTCACGCTGCTTTTAGGGGCGGCAGTCGCGGTGAACTTCATAGCGCAGAGCGGGAAGAAAGATATTACCGAGCCTGCGGAAGAAGTCGGCGGGAATTACGGCGATCTTGAGTATGTCGCAGACACCGACGCATATTTTGCGAGCGCAAGGCTTGAAAAGCAGCAGGCGCGCGACGAGGCGGCGCAGATGCTTGCGGTCATGTATCAGGGCGGCGATATGACTCAAGACGAGCTTAATTCGACAGAAACGAGCGCGCAGGATTTAAGCGAGCTTATCGCGAGCGAAAACGCGGTTGAAACCATGCTCAAAGCTCAGGGCTTCGAGGACGCTCTTTGCTACATAACGGCGAACGGCGCAAACGTAATAGTAAAGACAGACGGTCTTGACGCGGCGGGCGCGGCAAAGATAAAATCCGCGCTCTTGTCGGAAGTCGACGTAAGCGCGGAGGATATTACCATCGTAGAGGTAAAATAACTCAACGTTTATTATCTGCGCTGCGCAGCGCAATGGGAGAACATCCAGTATACAGTGTACAGGGTACAGTATTCAGTTATGGTATCCGCTTCGCGGATATTATTTAGATTGTTTTAAGTCAATAGGCGCACGAGCAAAACCCGTGCGGTTGCGCTCAAAAACGTTTAAGCTCGATAACAATCTAATATCGTCCGCCGCAAGGCGGACTCCAAAGCTGTACACTGTACACTATAAACTGTATACTGCGTCCCGCCCGGCTGCGTTTTGTAAAATAACAACTTTTGGTTCAGTTTTGTTCGTTCCTGATCCCAAACACCAGCCTAAGCGCTTTCGTAAACATTTATGGTATCCGCTTCGCGGATATTATTTAGATTGTTTTAAGTCAATAGGCGCACGAGCAAAACCCGTGCGGTTGCGCTCAAAAACGTTTAAGCTCGATAACAATCTAATATCGTCCGCCGCAAGGCGGACTCCAAAGCTGTACACTGTACACTATAAACTGTATACTGCGTCCCGCCCGGCTGCGTTTTGTAAAATAACAACTTTTGGTTCAGTTTTGTTCGTTCCTGATCCCAAACACCAGCCTAAGCGCTTTCGTAAACATTTTCGGACTCTTGACAACAACAACTTTCATAAGAATGCTCCTCTCACATCTTCAGCAAAAATATCCCCAGAACAATAAGCAAAATTGCGATTATAAACAGCATGACTTTAAACGAAAAAAACGAAATGCACATAACCGCTCCCAGAAATGCCGCTGCCGCAAGTATCAGCGGCATTTTTCCGTTGTTTTTGCGCTTTCGCTTTTTCTGACATCTCATACCGTTCGCCTCGCTTTCAGTTCATAATATTCCGAAATAATTTTTTTGTTACAGGATATTGAAAGTAAAATCACATACTGACGGGAAAGGTTTTTAAAAATTAGTCATTTTTTTGAATATTATATAAAAAAATACTTGTTTAAAAATGAAAAGTGTGGTATAATACATAATAGGTATTTGTATAAACAGGTCAATTTGGAGGAAATTTATGGAAAAAAACAAAACCAACACCGTCGGAAGCATAAAGGTTTCCGAAAACGTTATAGTAAAGATAGCAAAGACAGCCGCTCTTGAAATAGAGGGCGTGAAGTTCAGACCCGCGGACAGCGAGGACGCATTGTCAAAGCTTATGAGGAAATCGCCCGTCCGCGCAAAAATTTCGGGAGAAACCGCTGCGATAAAGCTTGAGATATTCATAGACGAGGGCTATAACGCCGTGAAAGCCGCGGAAAGCGTGCAGAAGAGCGTTAAGTCGGCGGTGCAGAACATGACGGGATTTACCGTGACAAAGGTGGATATAGGCATTGCGGGCGTAAGCTTTAAAGAAGACGCCGGGGTGGAAAATGAGCAGGCTTAAAAGAAGCGAGATACGCGAGGGCGCGTTTCTGATACTCTATCAGACGCTTTTCGGAACGTCTCCCGAGGAGATAGACGAGCTTAATCCCGAGGCTTTCGATATGGAAAAAAACGAGCAGACGGACGAGATTGTGCGGGGAGTATTGGAGCATGACGAGGAAATTCTCGGAGTGATAGCCAAATATTCAAAGACGCGGTCGGTCGCGAGAATTGCAAAGGTCAATATCGTTATATTAAAGATCGCGATCTATGAGATGAAGTACAGCGAAAAAGTTCCGAATGCAGCGGCGATAAACGAAGCCGTGGAGCTTGCAAAAAAGTATTCCTTAAAGTCGGATACTTCGTTTATAAACGGGATATTGAATTCGTACATGAGAGAGCTGGAGGAAAACAATGCCGAACGCTAAAGAGCTTGTTGTTACTCCGTCTAATGTAAACGGGCTTATCTCGCGCTTGCTGAAAAACGAACAAAGACTTGTAAACCTCGCGGTAAGGGGAGAAATAACAAGCTTAAAGTTTTCGTCCGCGGGACACTGTTACTTTAATCTTTCGGACAAGTCTTCAAAGCTCGGCGTTATAATATGGAACAGGGTCTACAGCGGTCTGGGCGTTAAATTGGAAGAGGGCAAGAGCGTTATCTGCAAAGGAACAGTTTCGGTCTACGAAGCCTCGGGAACATACAGCCTTGTTTGCAGCGAAGTTTTGACCGAGGGAAACGGCGAGCAGTCCGAGGCGCTTGAAGAGCTTGTGAAAAAGCTGAAAGCCGAGGGAATTTTCGACAGAAAGCGCCCGCTTCCCGAGTTTCCGAAAAAGATAGCGGTCGTGACTTCTCCTGCGGGAGCGGTCGTTCACGACATTGAAAAAACGCTTGAAAGCAGATTTCCCTGCGTAAAAATGCTTGTAGTGCCTGCGGCGGTGCAGGGCGACAGCGCGCCCGATTCCATTGTCCGCGGTATAGAATACGCGCAGACTACCGACGCCGACGTCGTTATAGTCTGCAGGGGCGGCGGCGCTTCGGAGGATCTTAGCGCTTTTAACAGCGAACGCGTCGCAAGAGCGGTATTTATGAGCAGGATACCCGTAATAAGCGCCGTGGGTCACGAGATAAATATGACAATATCCGACCTTGCCGCGGATAGAACAGTTCCTACGCCGACGGCGGCGGCAGTCGCGGCGGCGCCCGATAAAAACGAGCTTTATCAAAGGCTCGGAATGTTTAAAAGCGCGCTTTCGGACAAGCTTAATTCTAAGCTTCTGCAAAAGTACGCCGAGTTATCGTCTTTTAAAGAGCGCATGGACGAGCTTCTCGAACTAAGTTATAAGAGCAGGGAAGAAAGGCTCTCGGTGCTTTCGGACAGTATAAAGCGCTCGATGAATAAAAAGCTTGAGATAAGCGAGATAACTCTCGAAAAAAACAGACAGCTTATTTCCGCGCTCGACCCGCTTTCTGTCTTAAAGCGCGGGTATTCGACGGTAAAGCTGAGAGAAAAAATAGTTTCCGACTCGGGAGAGCTTTCCGTCGGGGATAACGTTGAAATAATGTTCGGCAGCGGCAGCGCGGAAGCCGAGATAAAGAAAGTAAGGGAATAAAATGGAGTTCAATTTTGAAGAGGCTATAAAAAGGCTTTCGGAAATATCAAAGCTTATGTCCGACAAGAATATTTCTCTTGACGACAGCCTGAAGCTTTATACGGAAGCGGCGGGGCTTATAGAGAAATGCGGAAAATATCTCGACGAAGCGAAACTCATAGTTGAACAGGCGGAAATGAAAGTACAATGAACGTAAATGAAAAGCTTAAAGAATACGCAAAGACGACCGAAGAAGCCCTCGGAAAATATATTCCGAGCGCGGACTGTCCGCAAAAGTCGGTGATAGAAGCGGCGCGCTACAGCCTTTCGGCAGGCGGAAAACGCATAAGACCCGCGCTTGTTATGGAGTTCTGCAAAGTCTGCGGAGGAAAACCCGAAACGGCGCTTCCCGCGGCGTGCGCTATCGAAATGACGCATACGTTTTCGCTTATTCACGACGATCTGCCTTGTATGGACGACGACGACCTGCGCAGAGGAAAACCCTCTTGCCATAAGGCTTTCGGAGAAGCGACGGCGCTGCTTGCGGGCGACGCGCTCGCTATAATGCCGTTTGAGGTAATAGCAAAAGCGGGGCTTGATAAAACCATATCCGCAGAAGCCGCGCTCAGGATCTCGCAGCTTCTCGCAGAACTTTCGGGTTTTGAGGGAATGATAGGCGGTCAGACGCTCGACCTTGAATATGAAAACAAAAAGCCGTCCGTTTCGGAAATTCTCGAAATGTACAGAATGAAAACGGGCGCGCTGCTGGAGTTTTGCTGCAGAGCGGGCTGTATAGCGGCGGGCGCAGATGAAAATAAACAAAACGCCGCGGGAAAATTCGGAAGAAGCATAGGGCTTGCTTTTCAGATAACAGACGACATTCTCGATATAACTTCCGATGAAAAGACCCTCGGAAAGCCTATAGGAAGCGACAGCGAAAACGGCAAATACACATATGTTTCGGCTGTCGGGATAGACAAGGCAAGAGAGCGTGTAAAACAGCTTACGGCAGAAGCAAAGGAGCTTTTGAGTGAGTTTTCGGATACTGAGTTTTTAAACGAGCTTGCGGATATGCTTGCTGAAAGAAGCAATTAGGAGGAAGTCTGAAAGTGCTTGATATTCTTATGATAAATCCCATTATTTCCGTGGGACTTATTTCGTGGATAACTGCTCAGATACTTAAAACCATACATTACTCTGTAAAATACAAAACATTCAATCCCGAACGCATAACCGGCGCGGGAGGTATGCCCTCGTCGCATTCGTCGCTGGTTGTTTCGGTCATGATCTATACTTTAAGGTTCAAGGGTTTTGCAAGCTCCGAGTTCGCTTTTTCGGCGCTGCTTGCGGGAATAGTTATCTACGACGCGATGAGCGTGCGCTATAACGCGGGGCTTCACGCAAAAGAGCTTAATAAGCTCAGAAAGATAGTAGACGAGCTTGACGACGAGATAACGGCTCTCGGCGGAAGCGAAGAAGATTCGGATATAGAAGACCTTGTAAATCAAAAAGATCTTAAAGAATTTCTCGGGCATACTCCCATAGAAGTAGTGGCGGGCTCGCTTCTGGGAATAATAATAGCGATGGCGTTTCCAATTCCGTAATACATTTTTAGGAGGACGACCGTGTACCTTTCCGACGACATAAATCACGACAAAATTTCAAATATGACTATCCCGCAGCTAAGACAGCTCTGCAAGGAACTTCGCGGCTGTATTCTGCATACTACCGTAAAAAACGGCGGACATCTGTCCTCAAATCTCGGAACAGTGGAGCTTACGGTAGCTCTCCACTGCGTGTTCGATGTGTTCGGCGGCGACAAGATAGTCTGGGACGTTGGACATCAGTCATACGCCCATAAACTTCTTACGGGCAGGTATTCCCGCTTTGAAACATTAAGACAAAAGGACGGACTTTCGGGCTTTTCAAGACCCGATGAAAGCGAAGCGGACGCGTTTATCTCGGGACATAGCAGCACGTCCGTTTCCGCCGCATACGGTATTTCCGAGGCAATGCGTCTTTGCGGAAAAGACGGAGCTGTCGCGGCTGTTGTAGGCGACGGCGCATTGACGGGCGGAATGGTATACGAAGCGCTCAACAATGCGGGAAAAACCGCTTCTAATCTTACTCTTGTTTTAAACGACAACGCCATGTCGATAGGAAAGAACAAGGGCGCTCTGGCTCGTTATCTTGCGCATATCCGTTCGACGAAAAATTATTATAAAGCAAAAGAACACGTAAAGACCGCGCTTTCGGCGATACCCGTCATAGGAAAGCCCGTCGAGGATATAATAACCGACATAAAGCGCCTTATAAAACAGACGCTCTACGACAGCAGCAATATGTTTGAAAACCTGGGCTTTACATATATCGGTCCTGTCGACGGGCATAACCTCGAAGACCTTATTGAAGCGCTCACCATCGCAAAGTATGTTCAGCGTCCGTGCATAGTCCACATCTTCACCAAAAAGGGAAAAGGCTATAAGCCCGCGCAGGATAATCCCGGAAAATACCATGCCGTAGGAAAAGGCGGCGTGGCTGTCGAATATAACAACGACGAGTTCAACGCTCCACGGACTTATTCGGAAATGTTCGGTCAGGAGCTTGCGCGTCTGGGCAAAAAAGACAGGCGCATATGCGCCGTTACGGCGGCGATGAAATACGCCGTGGGACTTAATTATTTCAAGAACTTTTTCCCCGCAAGATTTTACGATACGGGAATAGCCGAACAGCATAGCGTGACTTTCTCGGCGGGACTTTCCACGGGAGGAATGCTGCCCGTGTTCGCCGTTTACTCGACGTTTTTACAGCGCGGCTTCGACCAGATAATTCACGACTGCGCGATAGAAAAAACGCACATTATTCTGGCAATTGACCGCGCGGGTTTCGTCGGCGAGGACGGAGAAACGCACCAGGGAATTTTCGATGTTCCGATGCTCAGGATAATACCGAACACGACCGTTTATTCTCCCGCTTCCTTCGCCGAGCTTAAACAGTGCTTATACAGCGCTATTTACGAAACCGAGGGAATAGCCGCCGTCCGTTATCCCAAAGGAAACAGCGATATTGACGAGCGGTTTTCGGAGATAATGTCTCCCGTAACCGACTATTACTATTCGGGAAAACATTCGGACGTCCTTGCCGTAACATACGGAAGAATTTCTCTTAATTGCGCGAAAGCGTGCGATACGGCAAAAGCCGATATGTTAAGGCTTGTGAAAATAAATCCGCTTTCAAAGGAAATTATAGATACCGCGAAGAAATATAAGAGGGTCGTTTTTTTCGAGGAAAGCTCTCAAAAAGGCGGCGTAGGAGAAGGGCTTGCGGTTGAGCTTATGGGCGAAAACTGCGGTACGAAGGTCGAAATAGTCGCGGTAAAAGGCGGATTCGTCCCTGCGGCAAGCGTAGAGGAGCAGTTCGAGATGTACGGCTTGTCCGAGGATAAAATGGCTGAAAGACTGAAAGATTGAGCCAAAATGAGGATAGATGTTTATCTTGCAAAAAACGGCTTGTGTACAAGCAGGACAGCCGCGGCAAGGCTCGTTGAACAAGGCGGCGTTTCGGTAAACGGCATTACCGTTTTAAAGCCGTCGTTCGATATAGGCGAGAACGACGAGGTTTCAATTCTCGAAGAAAAACGGCTTAAATACGTCGGGCGCGGAGGACTGAAGCTTGAAAGAGCAATAGAAGTTTTCGGTCTTGAACTGAAAGATAAAACCTGCGTGGACGTCGGCGCGTCTACGGGCGGTTTTACGGATTGTATGCTTCAAAACGGCGCGGCGCTTGTATACGCGGTCGACGTCGGAACAGCCCAGCTCGTCGAAAAGCTGAAAAACGACAAGCGCGTGGTTTCTCTCGAACAGACCGATATTCGCGGTTTTACGCTTGAAAAGCCCGCGGATTTTATCGGCGCGGACGTTTCGTTCATCTCGCAGAAGCTAATTTTGCCGCACATTTTCCGACTACTGAAGGACGGCGGGGAAGCGGTCGTATTGATAAAGCCGCAGTTTGAAGCGGGAAATAAAAATCTCCTGACCAAAAAGGGCGTTGTTAAAGACGAAAAGTTGAGGCTGAAAATTGTAAACGAGTTGGTTAATTTCGCAGGGCAGTGCGGGTTTATGGTTGTGGGAACTGAAATTTCGCCTGTCACGGGCGGCGACGGAAACGTCGAATATCTTCTTGTATTAAGAAAGGAAAAGGTATGAAAGTTCTGATTGTGTTCAATATGGGAAAAACAGGCGCGGCGACGCAGTCCCGCAAGATCGCGCAGTTTCTTAAAGCCGCGGGGATAACGCCGTGCATTTTCGGAGAGAACACGCTCTTCGTTGAAAAAGTCGGAGCGGAAGTAGTAGATTCTCCCGAGGGCTGCGATTATATCATAACCGTAGGCGGCGACGGAACAATACTTCGCTGGGGAAAAGTTGCGGCGGAATACGGGATCCCGCTTTTGGGAGTTAATTTCGGCAGACTCGGCTTTATGGCGACGGTAGAAGCGGAGGACATCTGGAAGATACCCGACATATTAAACTCAAATCACCCCGTAACGCCGCGAATGATGCTGGACTGTAAACTTATACGCGACGGAGAAGTTATCTTCTCCGAGCAGGTTTTAAACGACGTTACCATTTCCCGCAGCAGCCGTTCAAGACTTCCCGAATATATGATCTACTGCGGCGACAGCGAGGTTACGCGCGTAAGAGCTGACGGAATTATTTTAAGCACGCCCACGGGTTCAACCGCGTATTCGCTCTCCGCGGGAGGACCTATAATCTCTCCCGATATGGAGTGTATCGAGTTTACGGCGCTCTGCCCGCATACTCTTTTTAACCGTACTATGATCTTCTCCGCAAAGCAGAAAGTGACCGCGCGCGTTTGCCACTACGGCGACAGCACGGCGACAATTTCCGCGGACGGCGGCGCGGCAGTTCCGTTTTTAGAGGGCGATGTTTTACAGCTTACGCGATATGAAAAGGATCTTCTGCTTATAGAAACGGGCGAAGGATTTTACGGAGTAATTCACAACAAGCTGTTGACCCCGATAAAGGATGGAGAATAACGCATATGAAAAAGAAAGCGCGTCAGCTTCTGATATTGGAAATAATATCGCATAACGAAGTAGAAACGCAAAATCAGCTCATGCGGCTTTTGGAAGAGCGCGGGGTAAAAACCGCCCAGGCTACTTTGTCGCGCGATATTGCTCAGCTGCATATAGAAAAGTGTATGTCCGAAAGCGGAGTGTTGTGTTATTATACGGGCATTTCGGACGAAGAACTGACATACAGCGATATTTTTGCCCAGTCTGTTATATCCGTAGATTACGCGGCGAACATTGTTGTTATGAAGTGCCATTCGGGGCTTGCGGACGCGGCTTGTAAGGTCGTAGACGAGCGCAGGATAAGTTCTGTTATGGGAACGATAGCGGGCGATGACACCGTTTTTATTCTCACAAAAACCGAAAATCACGCAAAGGCTCTTTCAATTCAGCTCGCGAGAATGATGAGGAGATAGCGTTTAACTTTGGCTTTTGGGAATACGGAATTTATTGAAGTCAAAACGGGCAAATAAAGCGCTTTAAAATTATAGACGTAAAGCAATTAAGGAGCGACAAAATGTTAAGAGAGCTGTCAATTGAAAATCTTGCGGTTATCGAGCGCGGAAACGCTCGGTTCTGCGGCAGCTTTAACGTTTTTACGGGTGAAACGGGCGCGGGAAAAAGCGTGCTTATCGGCGGGATAAACGCGATCTTAGGTCAGCGCGTAAGCCGCGACATTGTCCGTTCGGGCGAACAAAAAGCGGTCGTTTGCGCGCTGTTCGACGAAATACCCGCTTCGGCAAACGAAAAGCTCAAGGAACTGGGCTTTGAAGAATGTGACGAGATAGTTTTATCGCGGGAAATTTTTGCGGACGGAAAAAGCTCCGCTCACATAAACGGAAGAACTGCGACAGCGGCAATGCTAAAGGAAATAGGCAGCCTGCTTATTGACATTCACGGTCAGCATGACAACCGCATACTTATGTCCAATGAAAATCAGCTCGATATTCTCGACAGACACGCGGGAATAACCGATAAGATAAACGAATATCACGCGCTGTTCCGCGATTTTTCCAAGACCTCGCGCGAGCTTAAAAAGCTTACGGAAAACAACGAAATGCGCGAGTTTAAAACGGAGCGGCTTAGAGCTGTTATTTCCGAGCTTGAGCCGTTGGAGCTTGAAAAGGGAAGCGGAAAAATTCTAGAACAAAAGCTTGAAAAAGCCAGAAACGGCGCTAAAATAACAGACGCCGCGCAAAAGGCGTTTTCCGCGCTATACGCCGAGGGCGGGTGTATAGAAGCGCTCAGGGACGCGGCGAGTTATCTTAAAAGCATTTCAGATTTAGAACCCGAAGCGGCGGAGCTTTGCGAAAGGCTTCAGGCGGTTGCGGGAGAAGCCGACGACATTTCCGACGAGATAGACGGTATCTGCGAAAAATACAGCGACAACAACGAGATGGAGCTTGCCGACAAAATGTCGCTTTTAAAAACGGCAATGCGAAAATATAACCGTACAGCCGACGAACTTGCGGACTATCTTTCGGAGTGCAGAACGGAGCTTGAAAATATGGAGAACGCCGACGAGCTTGCGGCAGAGCTTGACGAGAAAAAACATCGGCTTGCAAAGCAGGTAAAAGCCGCGGCGTCGGAAATATCAAAGCTCAGAAAAGAAGCCGCCGACAGATTTGCGGAGGAAATAAAAAGCGAGCTTACGTTTCTAGATATGCCCGATGTGAGGATAGTTTTCGCGGTAAAGCCCGATAAAATTTCAATAAGCGGAATGGATCTCGTAGAGCTTATGATCTCCGCAAACGCGGGCGAAGAACCGAAGCCGATGAACAAGATAGCGTCGGGCGGCGAACTTTCGAGGATAATGCTTGCGATAAAGTGCGTTCTTGCGAAAAGCGACGATATGCCGACGCTTATCTTCGACGAGATAGACACGGGAATAAGCGGCCGCGCCGCGCAGAAAGTGGGCGTTAAACTAAGGGAATTGTCGCGCTCGCGCCAGGTCATGTGCGTTACGCATTTGGCGCAGATAGCCGCGAAAGCCGAGCGGCATCTGTCGCTTGAAAAGACTGTCGAAAACGGCAGGACTTTTACTAAAATAACCGAGCTTGACCATGCCGGAAGAGTCCGCGAGCTGGCGCGCATTATTGACGGCAGCGAGAAAAATTCGGCAAGCATTAAAGCTGCAGAGGAAATGCTGCGCGAAAGCTGATAGAATATTCGGGCTGAATTTTTGTTCAGCCCGAACAGTTTATATGTAAAAGAGGTTAGAAGTTAGAGGTAAGAGGTAAGAGTTTAAACCTCAGCCTGCGTTATATTCTATAAACAACCTTTCGATTATTACTGCATACAGCGTTGTACGCGAGGCGTTCAATGCGTACACTGTACCCTGTCAACTGTCAACAGGGGTTCACGGGGATGGAGTCCCCGCGCTCTCCCCCTTCCCCTTCGGGGAAGGGGGGATAGGGCGAAAAACGTTATTGAGAAAAATACCGTTGTTTTATAATATAAGTAATAATATTGACAAAAAAGAACTTTTGCTATATAATAATAATGGACGTTTGTTTAATCTATTTTTTGATTTTGCCTCAGCATCGGACGCAACAATATTAAAATTATATTTTTCATAACAGAGTACAAAGTGTTTTTTAAACTCAAAAAATGAGGTACGATAAATGACAAGTGATATTATAAAGCAGATCTGGCCCGAATGGGAAATAGAACCAAAGCCGCTTGGAAAAGGCTCTTACGGGTCGGTTTATAAAGCTGTAAGAAATGATTATAACGTCAAAAGCTATGCTGCTATAAAAACAATATCCATACCGTCGGATCCCTCCGAACTCGATTCGCTTCGCTCAGAGGGGCTTGACCTTGACGCCACAAAAACGCTTCTGCGCAGTATTGTAGACGATTTTATAATTGAAATTCAGCTGATGGAGTCTTTTAAGGGCGTTCAGAATATCGTAAGCATAGAAGACTATAAAGTCATAGAAAAGAAAAATGAGATCGGCTGGGATATTCTTATCAGAATGGAATTGCTTACGACGCTCAATAAATATATTTGCGATAAGAAGCTCAGCGAAAAAGAAGTAATAAAGCTCGGCTGCGATATTTGCGAGGCTCTTAAAATATGCAGTAAGCGCAATATCATACACCGCGACATTAAGCCCGAAAACATTTTCATAAATGATTTCGGTTATTTTAAGCTCGGCGATTTCGGAATTGCCCGCAAAATGGATAATCTGACTATAGGGCTTTCTCAGAAAGGCACATTAAACTATATGGCGCCCGAGGTAGCAATGGGAAAAAGCTACGATTCACGTGCGGATATTTATTCGCTCGGAATAGTGCTATACCGCCTGTTGAATTCAAACAGACTGCCTTTTCTTGACGCCGAAAAACAGATTTTAAATCCCGAAGAGCGAAAACACGCAATTGACCGCAGACTTCGCGGAGAGCAGCTTTACGCGCCGTGCGCGGCTTCTCGCGAAATGGCGGAAGTCATTCTTCGCGCTTGCGCATTTGATCCTGACGATCGGTTTTCTTCCGCCGAGGAAATGAAAAGCGCGCTTTTGTCCGTCGCAAACGGCACCTATAAGCTCACGGGTATTGCCGTAAGACAGCCCGATATTCCCGCCGTACAACCGGAAGCTCCTTTCGAGGAAATAATTCAGCCAAGCTCCTCTTCAAAGCGGAAATATTTTATCGCAATTACCGCTTCGGCAGCAGTTCTGCTTTTAGGCACGGGGATAACAGGGTTTGCCTTAAATAACTCGTCATTTACGCCGGACAAAGGAGCATATGTCGCCGATGATTTACAGTCAAACAGCAATGACGAGGCAATTTTAGAAATTATGTATAGTTCCCGTCCCGATGAAAACCCGCAAAGCGCGTCTGCCTTGGCTGTTTCGGGTCCTTACAGCTCGGTTTCGGAAAACGCTTTTTCTTCGACCGACGGTTCTTCGAGCTTTACCGAAACCTCATCAAGCGGTTTTTTCGGTAGTTCATCGGACATTGTTTCCTCGAGCAGCTTTTCAGGTTCGTCGGGAAGTTCGTCATATTATTCTTCAAGTTCGTCAGGTCATTCTTCAAGTTCATCAAGTCATTCTTCAAGTTTACCAAGATCATCTTCAAGCAGATCGAGTTCTTCAAGAAGCAGCTCGTCGTCTTCAAATACCCCTCCCGCAAGCGGAAATGTTTCGATTCATGGCATGGATTTCGATATAGCGCAAACAACCGATTTGCAGCTAAACAATTACGGTATTACGGACGCTGATCTTGTAGAAATAAGCAAGCTTGTAAATGTAACGCACTTAGAGCTTGAAAACGGGCAGATAAGCGACTTGTCGCCGCTTAGAAATATGCCGAACTTAAAGGAAATTATTCTGCGCGGAAATAAGATTACAAACCTTTCGCCGATTGAAAATATGACGCAGATCACATATCTGGATCTTAGTCAGAATCAGATAAGCGATATAACCAATCTCCAAAACTTCAATGCTCTTAAAAAACTTTGGCTCGGCGAAAATCAGATAACCGATATTTCGCCCATTGAAGGTTTAACGGGTTTGACTTATTTAAATTTAGAATGGAATAAATTAGGCAGCATAGAGACTATTTCAAAGTTTCGCAATCTAACGGGCTTAAACCTCGCCTCCACGGAAATAAAAGACATATCGGCGCTTAAAGGTCTTACAAATTTAAAGAATCTTTGGCTTGAAAATAACATTGTAGGAGACATTTCATCCTTAAAAGATCTCACGCAGCTTGAAGAACTTTACTTGTTTAACACCGGTATATCATCCCTTGAACCTCTTTCAAAGCTTACAAACCTTAAAATCCTGTATCTGTACAGCAATCCGATAAGCGATATTTCTCCGCTCGCAAACCTTTTAAATCTGGAAACACTTGATGTAAGAGCTTGTCATATTTCGGACATAACGCCGCTTGAAAAACTCACAAAGCTGAAATGGCTCGATATGTGGATCAATGATGTAAAAGACCTGTCCCCGCTAAAGGACCTGAAAGTGCTTGAACATCTTGATTTGCACTCAAATCAGATAACCGACGTATCTGCCCTTTCGGGTCTTACAAATCTTACATATCTGATGTTGTACGACAACGGTTTATTTGATGCAAAGCCGCTTTCAAATCTTAAAAACCTCAGAGATCTGTTTTTATACAGCAGTGCAAGTGAAGAGGACAAAGCATATCTCAGAAAAGAACTTATTTATTGCAACATTTCTTAATTTTCCGCTTTTGACAAAGTTGGTTTTAATAATAATTTGGAAAGGAAAAAGTAAACTATGAGATACCGGGATACGGATCTTGATTTTACGGGCGACGCAAAAAAGCTGCTGTATGATGTCGTAGACGATACAAGTTTCCCCGATAAAGACGCGCTGCTAATATACAATTCGCTAAAACACCGCCTTAAATTCCGTTCTTTCGGCGACTATCTCAGGCGCTATATCTATCGTAAGGCGGGCCTTACAAAGCCTTTCAGGGAAGTGCCGCTTGATGAATACAGACTTATTATTCAAGCCTCGTTTTCCGATAATCAGACTCCCGCGTCCTTTTCCGCGACGACCTCGAAACTCAGCAGTCTTTCCAGAAACTGGCTCACACAACAGACCGTAAGGCGAAACGTTGTTTTTCTTCTGGGATTTGGGCTGAATATGAGCGTTGAAGATGTAAATATGTTTCTCACAAAAGGAATTCGCGAGCAGGAGATAAACCCCAAAGACCCGTTTGAAGTCATTTGCTGGTATTGCTTTAAGAATAATTTCAACTATTTGAAATTTGAGGAGCTATGGGAAATTTATAATAATATTTCTCCCAAATCGCCCGATATTGTAAATTTGAACGCCGAACGGACTATAAGCATCCGAAATTCTATGCGCTCTATAAACAGCGAAAAAAAGCTTATTGCGCATCTGACAAAGCTTAAAGCAAACGATAAAATGTCTGCGCTGAGCGTTACCGTCAAAAACAGCTTTGACGAATTGTATGATGAAGCAAGGGATCTTATAGCGAAAATATACAATTCTAATGAACCGGATGAATGTGCAAACGATCGTTTTATCCAAAAGTTTTCGGAAAGCGAATGTCTTGGTAGTCCCGAAAAACAAAAGTCGAAAGAAGAGTTTCGACCGAAGAAAAAAGTATTTTGCCGCGAAGACATCACCGAAAGCGATATAGAACATATTATCTGCTCGGCGATACCGACAGACAGATACGGAAACATTATTCCCGCCAGATCCTCAAAACTTAGCGGACAATTTGAAGGCAAACGCTTTAGCCGACAGCGTTTAAGAGACATCTTGCAGGGCACTGTTCAGGCGTCGCGGTTTGATCTGATAACTCTAAACTTTTTCTTGTTTTCTCAGAAGCTGGACGTTTATCCCGATTCTAAAACGCGCTATCTGAAATTTTTGGAGTCTATGAACAATATCCTCGAAAAGTGCTTTCTAGGAAAAATGTACGTGCAAAATCCGTATGAATGTTTTATACTTATGTGCATTTTATCGAGCGATCCGCTCGGCACTTATGCCGACGTTTTAGAGCTGTCATATAAAGTGACGGAATAAAAAATCGGGCTGACCGTCAGCCCGATTTTTTTTATTCGCCAAGCTTTTTCGTTAGATATTCCTGTATGGCTTTCGGCGAGGCAAGACCTTTAAGCGCCTTGTTTGCCTGTCCCATAAAGAATCCGAAGACTTTTTTATCTCCGCTCTTGTATTGTTCCACGGGTTTGGGGTTGTTTGCGATTATCTCGTCGATCGTTTTTGCAAGAAGATCGCTGTCCTCTTTTATCCATAGATCGTTTTGCTCGGCAATATCGTCGGGCTTTTCTCCCGTTTCAATCATCTTTCCGAGAACGACTTTCGCGTTAGACTGAGAGAGCTTGTCGGTCTGTAAAAGTTCAACGAGCCTTGCAAATTCGGCTCCCGTAAATTTGAGGTTTTCCATGTCCGCTTCGCCAAGGTTTATTCTCCTTGTAAGTTCGCCGACAATGTAATTCGCTATCGCTTTGGGATTATCGTATGCGGAGATCGCCTCGTCAAAGAAATCGCAGACTTTCTTGTCGCCGACGATTATATCGGCGTCCGCCTTTTTAAGCCCGAGGGAATTTACATAGCGTTCAACCCTCTGCTCGGGAAGTTCGGGAATAGAGTTCTTTATTTCTTCAAGCTCCTCATCCGTGAAAATGATCGGCGGAATGTCGGGGTCGGGGAAGTAGCGGTAGTCGTGAGCGTCCTCTTTCGAGCGCATAGCGGTGGTTTCGCCGAGAGCCTCGTTAAAGCGGCGCGTTTCTTGTATAACTCTTTCTCCGCTGTCTAAAAGCTCCTCCTGCCTGTCAATTTCAATCTCAATTGCCTTTGCAATGGCTTTGAGCGAGTTTAAGTTTTTAAGCTCCGTCCTTGTGCCAAGTTCGGTACTACCTTTCGGTGCAATTGAAATGTTCACGTCGCAGCGTATAGAACCCTGCTCCATCTTGCAGTCGCAGATACCCGCGTATTGCAAAAGCAATTTTACCTTTTCCATAAACGCAATAACTTCGTCCGCGCTATGGAAGTCCGGCTCGGTAACTATCTCAATAAGCGGTATCCCGCAGCGGTTGTAGTCGGCAAGAGATATTCTGTTCACCTCGTCGTGAACAAGCTTTCCCGCGTCCTCTTCAAGATGTATGCGGTTTATCCTTATGGCCTTTTCCCCGCCGTTTACGTTTATCTTTACATTTCCCGAAAGACAAACGGGGCGCGGCATTTGCGAGATCTGATATGCTTTGGGCAGGTCGGGATAAAAATAGGTCTTTCTGTCCCATTTGGTAAACCTTGAGATCTCGCAGTTCATCACATATCCCGCTTTTATGATATATTCAACGGCTTTTCTGTTTAAAACGGGGAGCGTTCCGGGCATACCGCTGCACACGGGGCAGCAGCGCGAGTTTGGAGTTCCTCCGAACTCAGCCGAACAGGTGCAGAAAACTTTCGATTTCGTCAGCAGCTCCGCGTGTATCTCAAGACCCATTGTCGGAAAATAAGCGCTCATTTTTATTCCACCTCCTTAAAGTTTCGGCGCGACAGTCTTAAAGTTCTGTTCCCATGCATAAGCTATGCGCAGAACGGACTGTTCGTCAAAACGTTTTCCTATTACCGACATTCCTATAGGAAGTCCGCTGTCGGTATAGCCGCAGGTCGTAGATATTCCGGGAAGTCCCGCGATATTTACCGTTACCGTGCAAATATCCGCCGTGTACATCTTTACGGGGTCGTTGTCCTGTTCGCCTATCTTGTAAGCGGGCGTAGGCGCCGTAGGAGTAAGAACGGCGTCGCACTGTTCAAAAACATCGCCGTATTCCTTTATTATTTCCTGTTTAAGCGCGAGCGCCTTTTTATAATACGCATCATAATAACCGCTCGAAAGCGCGTAGTTCCCGAGAAGAATACGCCGTTTAACTTCCTCTCCGAAGCCCTTGTTTCTGCTGTCGATTATAAGGTCGTTAAAGGTTCTGCCCTCTCCTCTGAAACCGTACTTTATGCCGTCAAACCTTGAAAGGTTAGAAGCGGCTTCCGCGCACGCTATAAGATAATACGCGGGTATCGCGTATTTAAGTCCCGGTATAGAGCAGTCGATAAGTACCGCGCCTTGTTTTTCAAGCTCCTTTGCGGCGCTTAGTACAGCCTCTTTAACGCACTCGTCGATAGCGTCCGAATAAAATTCTTTCGGCAGCGCTATCTTCATTCCCGCTATGGGCTTGTCAATATCCGCCGTAAAGTCGGGAACGTCTTTTCTTGCGGAAGTTGCGTCGTGACGGTCCGTTCCGCATATGGCGTTTAAAAGTATCGCGCAGTCATAAGCGTCGTTTGCTATAGGACCTATCTGGTCGAGCGAACTTGCAAACGCCACAAGCCCGTATCTCGAAACTCTTCCGTATGTCGGCTTTAATCCCGTAACTCCGCAGAACGAAGCGGGCTGGCGTATAGAACCGCCCGTATCCGAGCCGAGAGCCGCGGGCGCAAGCGAAGCCGCGACAGCCGCCGCCGAACCGCCCGAGCTTCCTCCGGGAACACGTTCTAAGTCATAAGGGTTTTTCGTCTTTGCAAACGCGGAGGTCTGCGTAGAACCGCCCATCGCAAACTCGTCCATCGACGTTTTTCCGAGCAGGACGTATCCCTGTTCGTTCAGTTTTTCAATGACCGTAGCGTTATACGGCGGAACAAAATTTCCGAGCATTTTGCTGGCGCAGGTGGTCTTTATCCCGTCCGTGCAGATGTTGTCCTTTATCGCCAGCGGAATACCCGTAAGCATGTTCGCTTGTCCCGCGTCGATCTTTTTTTGCGCGTTTTCGGCGCCGTTCAATGCCGCTTCTTTCGTGACGGTGATATAAGAAAGAAGCTCCTTGTCCGTAAGTTCTATTTTCTTTAAATATTCTCCGCAAAGCTCAACGGCGCTTATCTCGCGGCTGTCGAGCATTTTTCTGAGGTCGCGGAGCCTAGCTCTTGTAAGTTCCATTTTCTCTCTCCTTTATTCCACAACCTTAGGCACTACATAGCAGCTGTCGGTGTTTTCCGCATTCTGAAGAAGTTTTTCCGTATCAAAAGATTTTTCGGGAATATCCTCTCTTGTTTCATTAAAGCGGATCTCGTTTTTGTCCTTAGTGTCATCGTATGTGAGGTCAAAGCTTTTTATCTCGTCCATAAGGTCGATTATATCGCTCATTTCCCCCATGACCTTTTCCATTCCTTTTTCATCATAAGAGAGCTTTGACAGCCCGCAGAGATGCTCGATGGTTTTCATATCTACTGCCATAAGACAGCTCCTTTCTTTCGGTTTTTGAATAAAAAAGCGCGAATAAATTACATTACAGTTTGTACATAAAGCCTAATCAGCGTTGTACGGTTATAAACCAAAGGCAAACAATGCGTACACTGCAAACAGAGGTTGCGGGGACGGAGTCCCCGCAAGGCGGGGTACGGGGCGCGCCTGCACCCCGCTCTCTCCCCCTTCCCCTTCTAGAGGTAAGAAAATAGAGATAAGAGGTTAGAGTTTTAGAGGAGAGGTTATTCGATTTTCGTAAGTATTCTAGTCTCTAGCTTCTTACTCTAAAAATCAAAAAACTTTATCTTCAAAACATCCTTTAATTTCTTACCTCTTACATCTAACATCTAACCTCTAAAAGGGTAAGGGGGATAGGGCGAGTGAGCGTAATCTTAGAAAAACAACATTTGAAAATAACCACAAATAGGTTTTTATACAAGCTGAAATATACACTATCATTATATTATATTTTTGCAAATTTTTCAAGCATTATTTCATATTTTTACTAATTTGGAGAAAATGACTATTTTTTTTGAAATTTGACCTTTCCATTCTTGCAAGTCAAACAAAAATTTTACATTCGTTGCTCCCCAATTTGCAATTTAAGAATGAAAAATACGGCAAATGTTGCAAAAAGCGTGCGAAAAAATATTGAACCAAATGGAAATTTACTAAAAAATGAAAGTTCAAAATTTATTTCTTGCAAAAAATGCTTGACAAAATATAAAAACGGTGTTATAATATGAAAGTAATTTTAAGGAGAGTTATCTCCTTTCCAACCAAATTAAGGAGTGAGGATATGCTACAAAAAGAGGGAGAAACAAGGATCCCCGCGGGCTGCGCCATTTCGGGCTTTATAAACAGAAGCGGCAGACGCACCAGCGGCAGCGTTATTGTAAATTCAATAGCCTGTATGCACGAGCGCTCAAACGGTCTGGGCGGCGGTTACGCGGGATACGGTATTTACCCCGAGTATAAGAACCAGTATGCTTTCCACGTTTTTTATGACTCAAGCGAAGCAAGAGTAAAGACCGAGGCTTTTCTTGACAGACATTTTGACGTGGTAAATCTGTCGAGGATACCGATAAGAAAAAATCCGAACATAACCGACGAGCCTCTTATATGGCGTTATTTCGTCAATCCTCTGCCGACGAAGCTTGCCGACAGCCAGCTTGACGAGAGAACGTTTGTCGCGCGCTGCGTTATAAGGATAAACGATCAGATAGACGGAGCGTATGTTTTCTCGAGCGGAAAGAACATGGGCGTATTTAAAGCGGTCGGCTATCCCGAAGACGTCGGCGACTTCTACCGCCTCGAAGAATACAGCGGATATGCCTGGACAGTTCACGGAAGATACCCGACGAACACTCCCGGCTGGTGGGGCGGCGCGCATCCGTTCTCGCTCCTTGATTATACGATAGTACATAACGGCGAGATCTCGTCCTACGACGCGAACAGACGCTTTATCGAGATGTTCGGCTATAAGTGCAATCTTCTTACGGATACCGAAGTTATTACTTATATAATAGATTATCTTCACAGAAGACTCGGCATGCCGCTTGAAGACGTGGCAAAGGTCATAGCTTCTCCGTTTTGGAGCGAGCTTGAAAGCGGAAAATTCAGCCCCGAGGACACCGAAAAGTACAGACATTTCAGAAATGTGTATTCCAGCCTCCTCATAACGGGACCTTTCTCAATAATTTTAGGCTACAACAACGGGCTTATGGCTTTAAACGACAGACTGAAGCTCCGCTCGATGGTCTGCGCGGAAAAGGGCGACACTATGTACATTTCGTCCGAGGAATGTTCTATAAGGACAATGTGCCCCGATGTTGACAGGATATGGTCGCCGCGCGGCGGAGAGCCTGTCATAGCCGAACTTGACAAATACGCTTCGGAAAGGGTGGGAAGATAAATGGCAATAAATTTCAACAATCCTCTTTTCGAGGTATTAAGAGACCCCGACCGCTGCATAAAGTGCAGAGTCTGCGAAAGACAGTGCGCGAACGAGGTGCATAAATACGATCCCGATCTTGATAAAATGGTGTCGAACGAGCAGACCTGCGTCGATTGTCAGAGATGCGTCTGCCTTTGTCCTACACAGGCGCTAAAGATACGTCCGAATGAAAATCAGTTCCGCTATAATGCAAACTGGAACATGCAGGTCATGGACGAAGTCTACAAGCAGGCAGGCACGGGCGGCGTTCTTCTTTCGGCAATGGGTACGCCCAAAGATTATCCCGTTTACTGGGACAAGATACTTTTAAACGCTTCTCAGGTAACAAACCCGCCTATAGACCCTCTGCGCGAGCCGATGGAAACAAAGACCTTCCTCGGAAAGAAGTCGCAGAAGATAACCTATGACAAAGAGGGCAAGGCGCATTTTGAAAAAACGCCTTATCTCGAGCTTGACGTACCGATAATGTTTTCGGCGATGTCATTCGGCTCTATAAGCAAAAACGCTCACGAAAGCCTCGCGAGAGCGGCGACAAAGCTCGGAACGTTCTATAATACGGGCGAGGGCGGACTCCACCGCGACTTTTACAAATACGGCGCGAACACTATTTGCCAGGTCGCTTCGGGACGTTTCGGCGTATTCAAGGGTTATCTTGACGCGGGCGCGGCAATAGAAATTAAAATGGGACAGGGCGCAAAGCCCGGTATCGGCGGACATCTCCCCGGAATGAAGATTGACGAGGAGATCTCAAAAACACGTATGATACCTATGGGTTCCGACGCTATTTCTCCCGCTCCTCACCATGATATATATTCGATCGAAGATCTGCGCCAGCTGGTTTTGTCGCTTAAAGAGGCGACGAACTATGAAAAGCCCGTTATCGTAAAAATAGCGGCGGTTCATAATATCGCGGCTATCGCTTCGGGAATTGCGCGTTCGGGCGCGGATATTATCGCGATCGACGGCTTCAGAGGCGGCACGGGCGCTGCGCCTACGAGAATTCGCGACAACGTGGGCATTCCGATAGAGCTTGCTCTGGCAAGCGTTGACGCAAGACTTCGCGACGAGGGAATAAGAAACGACGTTTCTATAGTTGTCGGAGGTTCAATTCGTTCGGCTGCCGACGTAGTAAAAGCGATAGCTCTCGGCGCGGACGCGGTTTATATCGCGACGGCGGCGCTGCTGTCGCTGGGCTGTCATCTTTGCAGGAGCTGCAATACGGGCAAGTGCAACTGGGGCATAGCCACCCAGCGCGCCGACCTTGTAAAGCGCCTTAATCCCGCGATAGGAAGCGAAAGACTTGTAAACCTCATCACCGCATGGGATCACGAGATAAAAGAAATGATGGGCGGAATGGGTATAAACTCAATAGAAGCGCTCCGCGGAAACAGGCTTATGCTGAGAGGCGTCGGGCTTACGCAGAAAGAGCTTGACATCTTGGGCATAATGCATGCGGGCGAATAACGAAAGGAGCGGCTAAAATGAAAAGAGTTTATGTAAACGAAGATTGGTGCCTTGCCTGTCATTTGTGCGAATATTATTGCGCTGCGGCAAATTCGGGCGCTCCGAATATGGTAAAGGCTTTTAAGACCGAGGGCAAAAAGCCTCTTCCGAGAATTAGAGTCGAAGAGGGAAACGAAGTAAATTTTGCCGTTCAGTGCCGTCATTGCGAAGCGAAACCCTGCGTAAAGGGCTGCATTTCGGGAGCGCTGTCCGTAAAGGACGGAGTTGTTTCGGTCGATGAAACAAGGTGCGTGGGTTGTTATACCTGCGTGTTGAGCTGTCCGTTCGGCTGTATAGTGATAGACGAAGAGGGACATAGAATACAGAAGTGCGACTTGTGCGTAAAGAACCACAACGGCGAGCCTGCCTGCGTTCAGGGTTGTCCGAACAGAGCCATTGTTTTTGAGGAGAGGTGAAAAAGATGAATTACGTTATTATCGGAAACAGTACGGCTGCTGTCGGGACTATCGCGGGTATTCGCGAAATAGACAGCGACGGGAAAATAACCGTCATCTCCGACGAAAAGTATCACACCTATTCGCGCCCTCTCATTTCCTACTGGCTCGAGGGCAAAGTTTCTGACAAGAACATCTATTACCGCGAACCCGATTTTTATGAAAAAAACGGCGTTGAAACCATACTCGGCAAAAAAGCAACGAAAATAGATACTCAAAAGAAGTGCGTAGTGCTTGACGACGGACTTTCCGTTCCTTATGACAAACTTATGGTCGCAACGGGTTCTAAGCCGTTCGTGCCGCCGATGAAAGGTCTTGAAAAGGTAAACTATCACACCTTTATGACTTTCGACAGCGTAAAGGCTATCCGTTCCGAGATAAAGAAAGGCATGAAAGTTCTCATTATCGGCGCGGGACTTATAGGTCTTAAAGCCGCAGAGGCGCTTGCCGCGCATGAAACGGATATAACAGTCATCGACCTTGCCGACAGGATACTGCCGTCAATTCTCGACGTACAAGCGGGAACGAAAATGCAGCGCCATATTGAGAGCAAGGGCATAAAGTTTATTCTTAAAACTTCCGTCGAAGAATTTTCCGAACGTTCCGCAAAGCTTCAGAACGGAATGACCGTTGATTTCGATATGCTCATAGTTGCCGTCGGAGTGCGCCCGAACACCGAGCTTGTGTCCGACGCGGGAGGAAAGGTCGAGCGCGGCATAATTACGGATATGACCCAGAAAACCTCGCTCGATGACATTTACGCGGCGGGCGACTGCACCATAAGTTATGACGCTTCAGCCGATACGAACAGGATACTTGCAATTCTTCCAAACGCGTATTTGCAGGGAGAAACCGCGGGACGCAATATGGCGGGAAGAGAGAACTATTATTTAAACGCCATTCCGATGAACGCAATAGGTCTTTTCGGACTTCACATCATTTCCGCGGGAGATTATAACGGCGAGGAATATATAAGCGAAACGGAGAATACATATAAAAAGCTGGTGTTCCGCGACAATAAGCTCAAAGGTTATATCCTTATGGGAGACGTCGAGAGAGCTGGCATTTATACGGGAATGATAAAAGAGGGAATTGAGATAGACGACGTAAACGAAGAACTTCTCAAGCAAAAGCCTCAGATGATGATGTTCTCAAAAGAAAGACGCGAAGAAAAGCTCGGAGGTATCATAAGATGAAAATAGACGCTAAAAATATCGGTTATTCCGAGCTGAACAAGATAATGCGCGAGAGCGACGAAAGCAGGTTTGAAATAGAAAACGTGCTTGGTCAGCGCTATATCGGCGCAGGAACTACAGGCAAGGAAATCCTTGTCACGGGTACTCCCGGAAACGCTCTCGGAGCGTACTTAAACGGATCCAAGATAGTTGTATACGGAAACGCTCAGGACGCTATCGGCGACACGATGAACGACGGCGCTATAATCGTCCACGGAAACTGCGGCGACACCGCGGGTTACGCAATGCGTTCGGGCGAGATATATGTAGAGGGAAACGCGGGCTATCGCGTCGGAATACATATGAAGAGCTATAAAGAGCTTTATCCGATTATCGTCATCGGCGGAAAGGTCGGCGATTTCCTCGGAGAATACCAGGCGGGCGGCATTATAATCGTCCTCGGAATAGGAACAGAGGGCTGTCCTGTCGGAAGTTTCTGCGGAACGGGAATGCACGGCGGCGAAATGTTTATAAGAAGCGAAGAAGCTCCCAAAGGGCTTCCCAAGCAGGTTTGCTGTACAGAAGCCACCGCAGAGGAAAAAGAGCAGATTCGCCGTTATATAGACAGATTTGTAAAGCACTTCAAGCACAACACCGACGAGCTTTTAAGCTCAAAGTTCTATAAGCTTATCCCCAACTCCGCAAATCCCTATAAACAGTTGTATGTAAATAATTAAGAAACGCCTCTGCGGAATTTATACGACATTGAGAGGTTTTATGAAGATCTTCATAAACGCAAAAACTGAAGAAGCCTGTAAAAATCTGCGGGACATTCTCGGCGATTCGGTCGAGGAGTTTTCGTTGTGCTTTGATGACGAAAATCAGTTCGATTTCGGCGGCTGCGGGGCGATAATCGTTTCAACGCCGCTTCGTTCCGAATTCGGACTGAATTATGTGAGCGAAGCTTCAAAGCTTACTTCTTCGCCGATAATCGTGCTTGCGAGAGCGGATATTGCGGACGATGTGCAGAAGAGAATAAAGTTTACGGGAGCATTTGTCGTAGAAAAGCCGTTTAAAAAGAGCCTTCTCCAGAACGCTCTGAAAATAGCGGCTCTCGCAAAGGAGAACATAAACCGCCTCGAAGACGAAAAAAACAAGCTTTCGAAACAGCTTGACGATGTTAAAACAATTGACCGCGCGAAGTGCTGCCTTATACAGTACCTAAATCTCACCGAAGAGCAGGCGCACCGACACATACAAAAGCTCGCAATGGACACCCGCAAGACTCAGCGGCAGATTGCGGAAGACGTTCTTAGAACATACCTTTCCGACGCTTAGAAAAGCGGTTTCGGAGAGTTTCAAACCTTGTCCGCCGCCCCCGAAGCGGCGAAACTAAGCAACAGCTTAAATTGAGCCTGCTGCAAGGCGTTTAGCCTTGCAGCAGGCTCAATTCATTGCGTAAGCAATGGTTTCGCCGATTCGTGGGCGAGGGGAGAGGTTCACCGATTTACGCTGTATTCTTCTAAAAATCTTCTGATTTTTCCTTTGCAAATAACGCTTTCGGAGCGAACGCCAATAACGCTCCTTATTTTTTTGAGAATTTCCCGCGCTTTGTCTTCGTCGGTAAATTCTATTTCAACTTCATAGTCCGTTTTTTCAAAATATTCGCTCATGTCGAGGTCGATCTCCGCGCCGTCAAAGCGCTTCACCAGCCTCTTTGTAAAAAGCTTTCCCAGAAGTTTCACATCGGGAATATCTTCTCCCGACATTTTTGAAAGGAGGTTTCCCGAAAGAACTTCGGGCAGCGTTTCGAGTTTTTCTGAAAGCTCGACGCGCGAAAATTCTTTTCTTGTCGGAAGTTTCATTTGAAGGAAAAATTCTCCGTCTATCTCGCGAACCCGCACGGTTATGCTTCTTTCGGACAATTCAAGACCGTCGGCGTCATAGTAGTAGTTAGTCTGCAAAACCGTTTCGTCCCACGAAAACTCGTTTAAGAGCCTTTCGTATTGCCCGGCGGAAAGCATAGTCTTAAATTCGTTTTCTATCATAAATACCCGTCCTTTCCTCTCACGGAAACTTCTCCCGAATTTACTTCAAACCGTCCGCTTTCGTTTTCGCAGATAAGACAGCCGTTTTTTGAAATATCCACCGCTTTTGCGAGCTGTTCTTCGTTGTTGCGGATAAGTTTAACTTCGCGCCCTAAATTTATCAGCCGCGATTTGTATTCGTCATAACATTCGCAGAAAGTCTGCCTTGAACGAATAATTACTCTTTCCCGAATTTTTTCACACAACGCCTTTTTCGGGACCTCGGTGTTTGTCGCGGTTTTAAGAGAAACAGCATTAGGAAGTCCGATTGTCCTGAAATAATCGTCGCTTTGCGAAACGTTAACGCCTATTCCGCAGATAACGTATTCACCTTTTTTCACGCTCTCGCATAAAATACCGCAGACCTTGCGATTTTCGATGATTATATCGTTAGACCATTTTATGAAAGCCTTTGCGTCGGGATAAAGTTCTTCGATAGCGTCGCATACCGCAAGCCCGACGCGCGCCGTTAAAGTCATAAAGTCGGGCGGATTTTTAAGGATAACCGACATGGCAAGCATACCCTCTGCCGTATCCCATGCGTGACCGCGTCTGCCTCTGCCCATGGTCTGCCTTTCGGCGGTAACGCAATCGCCGTCCGACAATTCGCCGCACCGCTCTTTCAGCCAGTCGTTTGTGGAAGTGGTTTCACTAAGATAAAAAATGCCGCTCATCTGTCATTTACCCCTGAGTTCACGAATATTTATAGATATGGCGCGGTTTTTGTCGATCTCAATTATCCCGTATGACGGCTTCATATCGCCTCTCGGAAGCGCCGCGCTGCCGGGGTTCATGACGTAAACGCCGTTTACCGTATCGTTAAACGGTATGTGCGTGTGTCCGTAAAGCGCAATATCGCAGGTGTTTTCCCGCGCATTTTCCGTGAGCAGACCGAGCGTCATCTTTACGGCGAGAGTGTGCCCGTGACAGCAGAAAATATTTACGCCCGTGCCTGTTCTTACAACGTGCGTTGTTTCGTGCATACCGATGTCGCAGTTTCCGCCGACATAAACCGCGGGCAGCATGGGATTTGCGGCGGTAAAGTCCTCAAATTCGGTTTCCCCGTCGCCGAGATGAATAAGCATATCCGCGTCTTTGTTCTGTGAAAAAGCAAGATCAATTGCGGAAAAATCGCGGTGAGTATCAGAAATAACAAGAATTTTCATAATTGCCTCCGTTCAACTTAAAAGTATATCATAAATCGGAGACAAATTAAAGTGCTTTAAGAAAAGTTTGTTTATTATGCACAATTATGATAACGGGAGGAGAAAGTTATGAACGAAAAGAATTATGATAAGCTCATTGAAGCGGCAAGCAGAAAGCTCGGAACATCGCCCTCGCAGCTGAGGCAGACTCTTGAAAAAGGCGATATGAAAGCGTTTTCTCAAGGACTTTCAAAATCGGACAAGGAAAAGCTCCGCGCGATACTGTCAAATAAAGAGCTTATGCAGAAGCTGAAAAACGCTTCCACGCCCGAGGATATTATGAAACTTCTAAGTAAATAAAGCAATATAGTTTTTACAAGAACGGAGGGCGCTTGTGGACAATAACAACATAGAAGACTTGCTGCGGGCGCTTGTCGGCGATGACGAAGATGATAAAGATCATCAGGATAATGACGAACAGTCCCGCGAAAACAAAAACGAAGAACAGGGCTTGTTTTCGGGACTTGACCCGGAAATGCTGATAAAGCTTATGGGACTTCTTGAAACGCTGAATCAGCCCGATGATACCGAGCGTTTTCTGCTTGCGTTAAAGCCGCTTCTGAGGCAGGAAAACCGCCCGAAGATAGACTCCGCTTTAAGGCTTATAAAGCTGTTTACAATTCTTCCAATGCTCAGGGAAACGGGACTTTTCGATAAACTTATCTGAAAAATGATCGGGAGATGATATTATGGTATGGGATCCTACGCAGTCAGCCTTTTATAAAATGTCGAATGAACAACAAACCGCCGCACAAAAGGCTTGCGAAAATAAAATAATCGCCGGTGAAAATAACGTTCGTTCGCAAAACAGCCGTTCGGACGGCGAGCGTTATAATTGTCCGTATAATAAAGCGCCCGTTTATAAAAACGACCCTTTGTCAAAAATGTTTTCGGACAGCGATATGCTGCTTATCGTTATATTGATATTTATTTTGTACAGAAACGGCTCGGATAAAAAGCTTATTATGGCGCTTGCATTTGTGCTTGTATGTTAAACTGCACAAAAATTCCCGTAAAATAACGGGAAAATTTCCGTTAAAGCACTTGAAAAAATTTTATGAATGTTGTATAATAGTATAAAAGTTATATTAAAGACGTTTTTACGCAGCAAGAGTACCCGTTAAAAATAAGCTGCAGAGAGCCGCGGAGGGTGGAAAGCGGCGCTTGTTTTACGGGGAAGTGCGGCTGCGGAGTCGGTCTGAGGAAATGCAGACACGTTTTCCGCGTTAAGGACAATGAGGGGCATATCTGCCCGAAGCGAAGTGGGACCGCGTTATAATACGCCTTCGCGCCTAACAGGCGCGGAGTTTTTTGTTTTAGGGAGAAATTATGTTTGACAGACTGAAAGAAGAAATTGGGTCAATAAAAGCGCGCGACCCCGCCGTGAAGTCGTCGCTCGAAGTGATATTCTTATATCCGTCTTTCAGGGCGGTGAGGGATTACAGAATGGCGCATTGGTTTTTTGAGCGCGGGCATTTTTTTATTGCCCGTTGGATCTCGCAGCATTCCCGCCATGTCACGGGCATTGAGATACACCCCGGCGCAAAGATAGGCAAGGGTTTGTTTATAGACCACGGCGCGGGAGTCGTTATCGGCGAAACAACGGAAATAGGCGACAACTGCACGCTCTATCAGAATGTGACGCTCGGCGGCACGGGAAAAGATGTCGGAAAGCGGCACCCTACGCTCGGAAATAACGTTATGGTGGGCGCGGGAGCGAGAGTTTTAGGTCCTATGAAAATAGGCGACAACTCAAAGATAGCGGCAAACGCCGTCGTCTTGCACGAAGTGCCGCCAAACTGCACGGCGGTCGGAGTACCCGCGAGGGTCGTTAAAATGAACGGCGTCAGGGTTTCAAACAGCGACCTCGATCAGATACATATTCCCGACCCCGTTTCGGAGATTATGTGCAAGCACCTTATGTACATTGAAAAACTTGAAAAGCAGGTAGAGGAACTCAGAGCGGAAATTGACGAGCTAAAACAGAAGACAGGAGAATAATATGAAGATCTACAACACTATGACAGGGAAAAAAGAAGAGCTGAAGCCCATAACCGAAGGCACGGTGAAAATATATTGCTGCGGACCTACGGTGTATAATCTTATCCATATCGGAAACGCGCGCGCTCTTTGCGTATTTGACGCGCTGCGACGCTATCTCGAATACAGGGGCTATAAAGTTTTTTACGTTCAGAATTTCACCGATGTTGACGATAAGATAATCCGCAAGGCAAACGAAACCGGGAAGACCTCGCTTGAAGTTTCCGAAAATGCAATAAAGGAGTATTTCATCGACGCAGAGGGCTTGAACGTGAGAAAAGCCGACGTCCACCCGAAAGTAACGGAAAATATGGGCATAATAATCGACATCGTAAAGACGCTTGTTGAAAAGGGATACGCATACGAGGCGGACGGCGACGTTTATTTTGAAACGGCAAAGTTTCCCGAATACGGAAAACTTTCCCACCAGCCGCTTGACGACCTTAAAGCGGGCGCAAGAATAGAAGTCGGAGAGAAAAAACGCGACCCTATGGATTTCGCCGTATGGAAAGCGGCAAAGCCCGGAGAGCCTTATTGGGATTCGCCGTTCGGAAAGGGAAGACCCGGCTGGCATATCGAGTGTTCCGCTATGAGCCGCCACTATATCGGCGATACGATCGACATTCACGGCGGCGGCGCCGACCTTATATTCCCGCATCACGAGAACGAGATAGCGCAGAGCGAGTGCGCCACGGGCTGCAGGCTTGCAAATATCTGGATGCATAACGGCATGCTGAATGTTGACAACAAGAAGATGTCCAAATCCGCGGGGAACTTTTTCCTTGTCCGCGATATGGCGAAAGAATTCGGCTATGAGCCTATACGCTTTATGCTGCTCTCGGTGCATTACAGAAGCCAGCTCAATTATACTTCCGAGGTCATAGAAAGCTGCAAGGCGGCTCTTACGAGGCTGTATAACTGCCGTGAGCTTATGGAGCGCACAATGTCCTCGGCAAAAGACGGCGAAGCAAGCGAGCAGACAAGGCTTGACGCTCAGACCGCAAGAGAAGCCTTTATAACCGCGCTTGACGATGATTTCAACACCGCCGACGCAATTTCCGCAATATTCGAGTTTGTAAGGAAGATAAACACCGCGCTGTCGGGTGAAAATATCACAAAAGCCGATGTGAAAATTTATCTTGACGAATTTAACTCATTGACAAACGTACTCGGTTTGTTGTATAATAAGAACGACGATATTCCGAATGACGTAAAAGAACTTGTAGAACAGCGCGCCGAGGCGAGAAAGGCTAAGAATTTTGCTCTTGCGGACGAACTCAGAAACAAGATAAACGCCATGGGATATATTGTCGAGGAAACGAAACAGGGAACTATCGTTAAAAAAGCATAAGAACAGGAGAGGTAAAAATGAAGATAAGACATTTGTTAGCCGCGGCGGCAGTGTGCGCGGGCATACTTATGACAGGCTGTAACACGTATGATTACGGCGTTACGAGCGCTGCGCCGAGGGAAATAGAGGGCTTTTCGGGAAACGTCGACGATGTACAGCCCAAAGCGGGAGACCTTATAGCGGAGTTTGAGATAGAGGGATTCGGCACGATAAAAGCGGTGTTGTTTCCCGAAGCGGCGCCGATTGGAGTAGAAAACTTCCAAAAGCTTGCGGACAGCGGGTATTACGACGGACTTAAAATTCACCGCGTAGTGAGCAACTTTATGTTCCAGGGCGGCTCGGCGAACGGCGACGGCACGGGCGGCGACGCGGCGGTAAACGGCGGTTCTTTCGGAATAGAAACAGCGCAGAACGCCCGTCATTTTTACGGAGCTTTGTGTTATGCAAATGCCCGCGGCTCAAACACCACGCAGTTTTATATAGTAAACTCAAAGAACGCCGAAGACCTTTCCGCTTTTGATTATGACGCATACGACAGCATAATAGAAGAGGGAAAGGGCTATATAAAAGAAGCCCGTGAAGCGGGACAAGCAAATGCCGAGGAATATTACATCTATCAGACACAGTTCTATCAGAACAGGATAGATTATTTCAAGGGTGCTTCCGATGCTGTTATCAACAAGTATAAAGCCGCAGGCGGCGTACCTTCTCTTGACGGAAATTATACAGTTTTCGGTCAGGTATATGAGGGCTTGGACGTAGTAGACGCAATAAGCGCCGTTGAAGTCAAGGACAACGGCAGCGGCGAGGTCTCAACGCCCGTTGAGGATATAATTATAAAGAGCGTTAAGGTTACGACTTTTTCATAACAGACGAACATTTATTGAGGGAAAACTTTTTTGAAAAAAAGTTTTCCCTCAAACTTCTTTTCAAAAAACTTTCGTGCGCCCGCCCGTTTGTGGCTCGATATATTGAAAGTTGTTCGCCGCTCAAAACATCTCTGTAGGATTGCCGTTTCAAAGCATGGCTTTGAAACGGCAATGCGGGGAAAACTCTTGTTTTCCCCGCACCCTTTAGCGCTATATGGCGTTTGCGGGGACTCCGTCCCCGCACCCCTGCCAGAGAGGAAACTTTTTTGGAAAAAAGTTTCCTCTCTGGACTCTCCTTCAAAAAACTTTTGCGCGCCGCCCGTTAGTTTATTTGGAAATCAAACGTTGTTCGCCGCTCAAAACAGTTTCTAGCCTCTAGCTTCTAGCTTCTAGCCACTATCTTCATTAGCTCATTCAGCGCTGCGGTTTCCTCTTCTTCACTGAGAGAACCGCCGTTTTTATTTTTAAACTTCGCTATAACTCCATCGTCCGGCGTCCTCTTTATTCCGTATGCAAAACACGTCTTCTCATAACCGCCGCAGTTGAAATTTAAAGAAAGTCTGTCTATCTTCTTCGATGAGATCATAACGCTTATCGTCTTTTCGCGGTCTAATTTCTCCGTCAATATCCCGTCTTCCAGATACCGCGAACCCGAAATCGCTATGGTGTCTCCGCTCTGAGTCATTCCTCGTCCGTTTTTGTCCGGAACAAACATCGGTATAAGCGACGGCTTTCCCGCCGCGCTTTCAGCCAGCAAGTCAAGAAGCGTAGTTTTCGGACTCGTTCCCAGTTCGTGCGCATTTTCGAGCATTGAAAGCGGCTTGTCCGCGGAGGTTATGCCCTCCGTAAAATCAAGGTCCGTCAGAAGCTCCGCCCTGTCCGCGCAGCATACGGGCATATTCAAACTGCACCTGAGGTCGTAATAAAGCGACTCCAGCGCGGAAAAAACGTCCGTTTGTTCAAAACCGCCGCCTAAAATCAAGAGCTTTGTTTCGCTCATATACAGCTTTTTTCCGTCTGCCAATGAAATATTGTCAATGGCTTCGCAGAGAGTTTTTCCGCTGCCTACTACCTTTATCGCGTTTTCTCGTGAAGCGTCTATCGTATCTCCGCCGCTCCCGCCGCTTGAAAACAGCAGCGCCGAAACGTTGTATTCCCCGTCGTAGTCAATTGCCAGAGCCTGTATAATAGCACGGTTTCCAAGCTCCGTCATGTCCGAACAACCGCATAAAAGCGACGAGATCAAAATTAAACCTGCAAGAATTTTTGTTGACATTTTTTCTCCTTATTCTTTCGCTTCCTGTTCGTTTACCCGTTTCAATGCAATAAAAACAAGCGCCGCCGACAATATCATTATCCCGCATCTCAAAGCCGCGCATAACGCCCATATCGCGGAAAATACCCCGTCCAACCGCTTGAAAAGCGAAATATCCGAAAGCGAAGCCGAAGCGACCGAGGGGTATTCGGATAATCCGTAAAATTCGCGGAGAACAAGAAAGTTCACCACGCATAAAACTATCGGTATTATAATGCTGAAAAGCGTAAAATATAAAACCGACTTTCCCGCCGCCTGCGGATCTTTTTTGTTTACATACGGCAGAAGCGCCGCAAATATGAGATACTCGCCGCCGTTTGAAAAACGAAAGAAAATGTCGTTTAAAAGCGTTTCGTTATTGGAATTTGTCCATACGTCCGAGGCCTGAAAATAAGGAATATCCGCAATGAAAACGACCGCGGTAATTATCCCCGCCGCGACAAGAAAAAGAACTCCCGATCTCGCCGCCGCTTCAACTCCCATATATGCCGCATACAGCGCGAATATCGCCGCTATTGCGACAATAAGCCACGAGCTTGGGTTTACCAGCAGATTTTTTTCCGCAAAGCCGTTTAAATGAAACAGCGTTTTAAATGCCGCAAAGATAAGCAAAAGCGCTCCGAAACCCGACGATACCCACCCCCAGAACTTGTTTTTCTCATAAACAAATCGGTGAAAGTTATCGCGCTTAAACGAAAATATAATAAGCGGCAGCGCCAGCAGAAACCTTATAAGCTCCGTTGCGATTATCGCGAGTATAGCTTCTTTGGGTGATGAAGAAGTGTTCGGAGAAGTTATTTCTATTGCGATACGCGAAAGTATAAGAATGCAGAAAAGCTGCCCCGCGCTTATCTTCGGAAAATCTTTCGTCATAAGTCTTCTCCCTCGATGTGAACTTTAACTTCCGTATACACCGCAAACGGCAGCGCAAGCTGCGACAGGTAGGATTCCTGCGGAATAGCGGAGTTTACGGGAACTATGGTTTCAGCATAAGGCTGTATGGGATCTTTATTTTTCATTTTACCACCTCTTTTTTGCTTATGATATATCCGCGCCGTTCAGTCCCTGAACAGTAACGTCGCTTTCGGAAAGCGTTTTCCAGTTCGACCTCACGAACATATCGCGCAGCGCTTTCGTAGAAAACGGCGATACGGGCGACATATACGGAACGCCGTAGGTCTGAAGCGAACACATTTTGATTATAACCGCGCCCGCCGCAAGCAAAAGCCCGTACAGCCCGAAAAATCCTCCCGCAAGGATATAGATAAAACGCATGATAACTATTTTTTCGTACATTGTCGGAACAACAAAACTGCATAATCCCGAAAGCGCGACCACAAGCACCATCGGCGCTCCCACAAGCCCCGCCGAAACGGTTATATCTCCTATAACAAGCCCGCCGACTACTCCGATTGCGTGTCCTATAGGTCTTGGAAGTCTTATTCCCGCTTCGCGCAGTATCTCATACATAAAATGAATGAAAAGACATTCGACCATAAGAGAAAACGGCGCGGTCTGTTCGGCTGCAGCAAGGTTCAGTATAAGCGGAGAGGGAAGCATTTCGGGGTGATAAGAAGCGACCGCGACATAAGCTCCCGGCAAAAACAGCGTGATAAGATACGCTATAAGCCTTACCGTTCTTATGAAAAACGCGTAAAACGGCTTCTGGGTGTAGTCGTCGAGCGTCTGAAAGCTTTCTATAAACAAATGCGGAACGATAAGCGCAAACGGCGTTCCGTCAACAAGTATTCCCACTCTGCCCTCGTAGAGCTTCGCCGCAAAAACATCGGGTCTTTCGCAGGTCGTACATTCGCTGAAAAACCAGCCGCCGTCGCCCTCGAGATAAGGCTGTATATATCCGCTTTCAAGGATAGTGTTTAAGTCTATGGAATCGAGCCTTTTCTTTACGTCGCTTAACAGCTTTGGGGATACCTTGTCCGAGATATAGCATACGCAAATGTCCGTGTTTGAGCGCGAGCCTATCTGCTTCATTTCAAAAACAAGCGTCGGAGATTTAACGCGCCGCCTTATAAGAGCCATATTTGTACGGATAACTTCTACAAACCCCTCGCGCGAGCCTCTCACGTTAAGCTCGGACGACGGCTCGTCAATGCCGCGCGATTTATAACCCTGTATGCCTATGGCGATTGCGCGTTTCGCGCCGTTTACCATAATTATGGCAAATCCCGACTGAAGCTTCAGTATAAGGTTTTTAAAATCAAGAATTTCTATCTGCTCGGCGGCGGTGAGATAGACCTCGAAAAGCGAATTCATGAGCTTTTCGGGCGGCAGCTTTTCATCTTCGGAAAGAGAGTTCAGCTTGTTGTAAATAAGTTCGGCGAGGGTATCGGTGCTTGCCATTCCCTCGCAGGTCAGGACGGCGATATTGTTTTTGCATATCGTCGCATTTTTTATGATAACATCGGACGAATTTCGCGTAATGCTTTTTATAGCTTTCAGGTTTTCTTCAAGAGAAGCTGTTAGCTCGTGTTTCACGGTAATATCTCCTTAAAATTTTTCTTGAATTATTTTAAGCAGAAGAACAGAATTTATTCTTTTTTTGTTGACAAATGTTATAATTAGTGGTAAACTATATATTGGCGGAGTATTTTAGACGAAGTCCGATAAAGTTTGATTTTAAAACACGCCTGCCCGTACAATAATTTGTTTGTGCGAATAAGAGTTGGTTGAATTTCGTTCAAGAGTAAGAGGGGTGATCTTTTGAAGATAGAGTGGAACAAAAAGTATACGACCGTTGCGATATATTCTCTTATAGTAATAGCGGCGGCGGTATTGTTCGTTGTATTTGTCTTTAAGTTCGAGTCGTTTGCGGACGGCTTTTCATGGGTAGGGTCGGTAGTTGCGCCCGTTGTATGCGGACTTATTATCGCGTATATACTTAATCCTTTGATGATGTATTTTGAAAACAAGTTTTTCAAAAAGCTTAAAGAGCCGCTAAAAGAACCGGCTGTTGCCGTAAAAAAGCCCGACGAATCGGAAAACTCAAATCTCGAAAAATTAAAGAAAAAGGTTTTAAGTTTAGCGAAAAAAAATCGCAGGAGAAAAATGCTCGCGAGGGTGCTGTCGCTTGTTATAACGTTTGTTATTGTTATAATAGTTGTCGGGGCGCTGGTTGTGGCGGTTGGACCGAGCATTGCGGGGAGCATAGTGGATCTTGCGGATAAACTGCCGTCTTACGCAACAGAGATAGAAAAGACGCTCGAGGACTTTTTCAAGGACAATCCCGATATATCCGCCTTTATTTTCGACGAGTTTGAGGATCTTTCCACCGAGCTTGAAAAGCTCGCCGAAATGCTTAAACCCGTGGCGGGAAATATAATAGGAAACGTTTCGAGCGGTCTTTGGAGCTTTGTAATGTCGCTTCTTGTGGGGCTTAAAAACGTGTTGCTGGGAGTTATTATATCCATTTACCTGCTCGTAAGCAAAGAGAGGCTTCTGGCGCAGTGTAAGCAGATAGTGTTCGCGTTTGTAAAAGAAAGGCACTGGAACGGATTTTTCACATTTTGCTCCAAGAGCAACAACATCTTTAAAAAATATATCGTTTCAAACTTAGTAGACGCGATGGTGATATTCGTGTTTATGCTTATCGGAATGTTCATCATGAAAATGCCGTATGCGACGCTTGTTTCGGCTGTCTGCGCGGTTACGAACCTCATTCCGTTTTTCGGTCCGTTTATCGGCGCGATACCCTGCGCGGTATTGATATTGCTTGACGACCCGACCAAGGTCATCTGGTTTGCGCTTTTCGTTCTCGTTTTACAGCAGTGCGACGGAAACATAATAAAACCGTTCCTCTTCGGCGAAACAATGGGACTTCCCGCAATATGGGTGCTGGTGTCAATAATAGTCGGCGGGGGATTGTTCGGAATACCGGGAATGCTTCTGGGCGCTCCCGTGTTCGCGGTAATATACACGATGTCCGCGGATTTCGTAAAGGGAAAGCTCAAAAAGCGCGATCTTCCCGAAAGCACGGAAATGTACGTCCAATCTATTGAGGATTTTTCAAAAGAGTATATAAAGTCGGACGACGATGAAAACAGTTAAAACGTTTAAGTAAACAAGCGGCGCCGCGGAAATTTCCGCAGTGCCGCTTTTTTATCCGAGTATAAACAAAAACCGGACGGTATTTAAAACAGCCCCATAGACTTTACGAAAAGCACCGCCAGCATTATAGGAGTCACAAACTTTATCATAACGATATACAAAGTCTTCCTGCTCATTTTACAGCCCGTTTTCTCGACTTCCTCAATAACCGTGTGCGGCTTAACTACCCAGCCAATAAGTATACAGGTAAGTATCGCGACTATCGGCATAAGCAGGTTGTTGCTGATATAATCCATAATGTCGAGAATTTGCGCCGTTGTGCCGTTCGGGAGCTTAGCTTCAAAGTATAGGAAATTATATCCGAAGCATACCGGAAGCGCCGCAATAAGCGCTATCATTGTTTCAATGCCCGTCGCTTTGTTTCTTGATATACGCATACCGTCCATAAGGCTGGAAACGACCGCTTCCATTATGGACACCGCGCTTGTAAGCGCCGCAAACAGTATCATGGCAAAGAAAAGTATTCCTACAAATCTGCCTATACCGCCCATTTCGGCGAATACTTTCGGCATCGTCACAAACAACAGCCCCGGTCCCGACGATTCCATACCCGCGTTTCCCTCAAACGTATAAACTGCGGGGATTATCATAACTCCCGCAAGAAACGCCACCAGCGTGTCAAATATCTCAATGCGGTTTATAGAAGTCTTGAGATTCGCGTCGTCGTTTACATAAGAGCCGTATGTTATCATAATTCCCATTGCAACGCTTAGACTGAAGAAGAGCTGTCCCATAGCGTCAAGAAGCGTAGTGAAAAAACTTCCGACGGTTATATTTGAAAAATCGGGAATAACAAACTTTCCCAGTCCCTCAAGCCCTGTCCTCGTAACGCCGCTTTCGTCCGTATAAGTGAGCGTAAGAGAAAAAATCGCGATAACAATAACCAGTATCAGCAGCACGGGCATAAGGATTTTCGACATGGACTCTATTCCTTTGTTTACGCCCCTGAATACGATAAAAGCGGTTATCGCAAGAAAAATCACCATCATTATAACTGGCTCAATGTCGCTTGAAATAAAAGATGTGAAATAACCGTTTCCCGCCGCTTTAACGCCGTCGCCCGTTATGAAAACCAAAAGGTATTTTATTACCCACCCGCCTATCGCGCAGTAATAGGGAAGAATTATCGCGGGAACTATGCACGCAAGAACTCCGAGCGGCTTCCATTTGGAACTGAGCCTGCCGTATGCGGTGAGGGGGCTTTGCTTCGTCATTCTGCCGATAGAAATTTCGGTTATAAGAAGCGTAAACCCGAATGTAAACGCCAGAGCTATGTAAATTACGAGAAACAGCCCTCCGCCGTCTTTCGCCGCAAGATAAGGAAACCTCCATATGTTTCCCAGACCCACGGCGCTTCCTGCCGCGGCAAGCACAAATCCCAGCGACCCCGTGAAAGAATGTCGCTTTGTTGATTTTTCCATCAATTACCTCCAAATCAAAATATAACGCTATTCTGATTATATCATATTTAACTGAAAAAAGCAACAATAATTTCACATATTTTATAAATTTGTGAATAGATTGCAAGAATAAAAAAGGGGAGAACCGTAAATTCTCCCCTATAAACTATTTAATAAGCCTCGTCAATGTTTTCTCGTCGGCGTTTTTCAGCGTCTTTAAAAGATGTTTTTTGATCCTCTCAAACGACATTTCGGGTTCTTCCGAATATGCTTTTGAAATATAATCTTCTCCGAACGCGGCTTCGGGAGTGGTGTATTCCGCTACGCCCCAGCCGTAGACGTTTCCGCGTTTGTCTTTCATATAGACGAAATCCGCGGTATTCACATAGGTCTGCATTTGCAGGCGCGTTATTACCGTTTCAAAACCCGTGTTTTCGCCTTTCCTGTAGTTCAGCGCGAGCTTTATCTGCTTTGAGATCATAGAGCCGTTATTTGAAATAAGGTCGTATACGTCCTTGTCTTTTTTGGACGCAAGCCCGTCGTCCCACCTCGCGTCAAAATCATAGCCGCTGCGGCGGTAGTTAGCCAAGACGGGATACCATTCCTTGCTTACAAATCCCGCCTTTCCCGCGAAAACTTTTCCGTAGACGCAGCGCCCGTCTTTAGCAATAGGACCTTTCCATTCCCAGGGTCCGTCCTTGTCGGGAGCGAACCACAACTCCGCGGGACAGTTTTCCTCAACGGAAAACCCGTCTATCCCGTTTGCGAAAAAGGGAAGAAACCCTATTTCTTCTACGACCTTTATTATATCCTCTGGCGTTTTCACTTTTCTGAATTTCATTTGAAAGACCTGCCTTTTAAAATTCTTTCGTCAAATTTTTACATTTACATTATACAATTTTCCGCTTCGGATTTCAAGTGCTTTTTAAATTTGCCGTTTATCATTTGAAAATTAAACAACAGTTTAATAACAAAATGTGGCGTAATATCTTATGTTTTTATTTGAATAATGCTGAAATTTTTTGTGTAATGTTACGAAAATTTAAAAATGTTATAGAGCTTATAATAAAATAGTGCTATAATGTAATGTTGTGGGATCTGATCCAACGCTTTTTATTTTCAATTATTTCATAAATTAAAGAGGTAACAGGCAAAATGGCTTCACAGGATAAGGAGCTTTACGGTTTCATTGAAAACACGCTGATGAACGATTTTGTTCAGCTCGCAAAAGTAAATATTGAAAACGGGGATTTTCGGTTTTTAAAGGTTTCGCCGAACATAAACGTAGACCCAGGCGGATTTTCAAATATCTATGATTACACGCAGCAGATAGCGAAGAGCAAATATATTTCGGCAGATTATGAGGACGGGTATCTGAGGTTTATTGACCCCGCTACCATTCGGCGCAGAGTCTACGCAGGGGAGCGGAGAATTGTCTACAGATATAAGAGAACAGACGGAAAATGGGATGTTTTCAGCATAACTTCTCCGAAAGAATGTTCCCCCGAAAACCCCTGGACGGTGTTCAGCATAATGAACTCCGACGCAGGCTCAACTGCGCTCACCGAAGCGATGACAACGCTTTCCGTTATATATTATAAGATACTTAAAATAGATCTGACCGCCGATTCTTTTGAAATAATAAAAGCCGACAGCAGCGAACAAATCGACGGCAGTATACATAAGATAACGGAATGGTTCGAATATTTCGCGCGTATGGGAAACGTTCACGAAGAAGACCTCGACGTGTACCAAAACTTTACCGATACGGAAAAAATAAAAGAGCATTTTCGGACGAAAAAAACGCGCGTCAGCTGCCGTTACAGAAGAAAGCACAAAACGGGCGGCTATCGCTGGGCGCAAATGGATATTGTCATGGGCGAGGGCTATTCCGACGATAACGTAAAGCTTTTGCTCTTTGTAAAAGACGTTCACGAAGAACATATGTCGGAGCTTCGCCACCGCGAGGAGCTTGTCGACAACTTCAACCGCGACGCGCTTACGCTTTTGTATAACAGAAACACATTCAACGACGATGTCGACAGGATAAGAAAAGGCTCGGCAAAGACAATCACTTGTCTTTATGTTGACGCAAACGGACTCCACGAGATAAACAACTCTCTCGGTCATCAAAAGGGCGACGATATGCTGTGCTGCGTAGCCGATACTTTAAAGAGCTTTTTCCCCGACGACAGAGTTTACCGTATAGGCGGCGACGAATATGTTATGCTCAGCAAACACCTGACCTCCGAAGAAGTGACGGCAAAGGCAAAAGAGGTAAACAAAAAGCTCGCTCAGCTGAATTATGCAATATCCGCGGGAGTTGCAAGCGGAGCGAATACAGACGTTTCAAAGATCGTGGACAATGCCGAGCAGGCTATGCGTATAAACAAAGAGGAATATTACAAGGGCTTGGACAAAGACCGCAAGAAGCGCGAAAGAAACGAAGAACTTGAAAAAATGCTTGCGGAAAAGCGCGACGAGGAGTATTTCCTCGGTCTTATCGGCGAGATGTACGCGGGCGTTTATTTCATTGACATAAAGCGCGATTCTCTGCGCCATATCTTTATTCCCGAATATTTCAAGGGGCTTCTCGAAGAAGCGTCGTTTTCGGTTTCCAAAGCGCTTACGATGTATGCTACGAAATTTGTCGAAAGCAAGTATATAGACGGCTTCTGCGAACTTCTGAACTTTGAAGAGCTTGCGAAAACGCTTGATACAAAAGAAAGCGTTGATTATTTGTACAGAAAGAAAAACGGAGCGCTTATGGAACTTAAGATACTCAGAACCAACGCTGTTTCCGACGGCAAAGAAGAAACCATCTGGATATTTAAACACGCGGAGTGAAAAACCCGATAAACCGAATAATAATTCCCCCGCGCTTTATTCTTGCAATAAGCTTCAACACATCGTCGTCAAGACCGTGTGTGCGAATGAAGATCTGATACATAAGAAAATTATGCCGAAAAATCCACAAAATACTTGAAATTTGTGAAATTGTGTGTTATAATTAATCAGGGTTTAAACTGTCGTGAGATGAAGAACCGCGAATAGAAGCGAGTTGTCGTTTATAAAAGTTTAAACCGCAAAAAGCTCATATAAAGGCAAGCCGAATATTATAACGAAATGAGGTAGATCATATGGCATTTATTTCATGTCCCGTTTGCGGAAGATCAATCAGAGACGATTCTAAAGTCTGCCCTTATTGCAAATCGCAGATCGTACCGGAGCAAAATGATTTTGCCCGACCCGTTTATAATTCGTCCGAGCCTCCCAAAAGCAATAAAAAGGGATTGATATTCGCCGGCATAGGAATAGCGGCGGTATCGGTGCTTGTAACCGTTTGTATAACAACAATGATAAACAGTTCAAAACAGACCCCTCCAGCGAATGTTCCCGCTGTGGGCGGCGTGGTATCGGAAAACGATACTTCGGCGAACAAGGCTCCGTCAGACGACATCGCTTCGGATAACAATAACGCTTCTCCCGATAATAACGAAACGGAAGTTACGCCGCCAAGCAACAATAGCGTTGCTCCGCCCGAAAATAATGAAACCGAAGTTGTGCCGCCGAGCAGCAATAACGTTCTTCCTCCGTCAAACAACACGCCTCCTTCGGAAACCGTTGTCCCGGAGAAAACCGAATATAATGTGGCGATAAAGGTACAGTGCGAGAAGAATACCGTTTATAACAAATACGACGTAGATATTCTTATTGACGATAAAAATATTGCGACGCATAAGCACGGCGAGACCAAGACCTATAATATGGTACTCAGCAAGGGAACTCACGAGATAGAGTTCCGCATATGCGGTCAGAAGACTTTTTCCAAAAAGCCCATTTACGATCCCGGAGATGTAACGACATTCCGCGAGATGTACATTTCGGTATCAGACGACGAAACATATTCGTATTATGTTGAATTGAAAAACGGAAACAGCATAAAGGTCACTCAGAAATAATTGACAGGACCCGAACCAAGTTTAATTGGTTCGGGTTTTTTAGTTGCGTCTGATTTGGTCGTTAACTTTTCCTGCGATTTCCCCAAAATCAGGTTTGATTACATAATCGTCAGGCTTACATGCTTGAAAACGTCCTTTGAATGTGATAAAATTTACATTGGATAGGAAAAGTAATTCTTATTCAAATTCAAACAAAAGGAGAAAAGCATGAAGAAAACAAAGTTTGCCGCGGTAATTACTACCGTTATAGCTTCAATGTTTGTCTTTTCCGCTTCTGCGGAAGAATACTCCGTAAACGGAACGCTCAGCGCGGAAAGCAAAGACGACGCCTCTGCGACGGTGACGGCTACTGTTACAAACGATTACTACTACAGTGTAGACGGGATCGGCTACAGCGTATCCGTATCGGATAACGCGGTAATTAAGGGCGAAAGCTCCAAAAAAGACTTATCGCTTGACGCAGGCGACAGCGACAGCCTTACCTTAGATGTAGAGCTTTTATCAAAAGACGAAAACCCCAAGACAGGCTCGGACTTCGGTATAGCTGCAATTGCGCTCTCGGGCGCGGCTTTATTGGCGATAGGTTTTGCTAAGACGAAAAAGAAAAAGCAGCTGCTTTCATTGTTCTTATGTGCAACTATAGCGGGTACTGCCGCTTTATCGTCTTTGCCGCTTACGGCTGAGGCAGAAGAGGTTGCCGAAAACGCTTCAAACCGTGAAATTGAACTGGAACTCGGCGGCGAAAAGATAACTGTCACGCTCAACATTGACGTACCCGAACAGCCCGAAATACATGACAATTCCGAAGAGGATATATTGCGGCTGAACGGCGGCAAGGCTACTGTTTCAAGATACGCCGACAGCGGAGAAATTTCCTTTATAAACGGAAGATATACCGACTATAAGGTCACCGATCCCGAAACGGCGTTCAATTCTATTGGGGCTGTAGATACGCTTCTTAACAGCAAGGACGTGGTTCTTGCATATTTAAGGACTGACACAGCGGAAAACGGCGACACTTTCTACACCTTTACTCAGATGCAGGGAATAGCGCAGGTTTCCGACGCTTATATCAAGATAGGCGTTGACAAGGACGGCAATACTTTCAGCCTTTCCAGCTCCATCGACCCCGACGCGGCCGCGCTTAATATTACCGAAGAAGATGTACAGAAAAACTTTGAAAAAGCAAAAACTTCGGCGGAGAAATACGTTAAGGAACACGGCGGCACGCTTGTTTCTGCTGACGAGCCCGTTATAGTTCTTCACAAAAACGCTTACATGGCGTCCTGCTTCTTGTTCTATATAAAGCTTGATGAAGTAAAGCCCAGCGAAAATACCGACCTGCCGAGCGGCACGGAATCTTCGGGTTATCTGAAGCTGTTTATAGAAACAAAATCTTGCGAAGTATACGACGTTGTTCCCGTAAAGAGCATTGATATTAATACCGATGAAAATATCGACAACAGCAAATACTTCGACGTAAAGACCGAGCAAATGGAATTTACCGACTATTACGGTCAGAAAGTAACTCTGCCTGTAGCTAAAAACGACGACGGCTATTACTTTGTCGATCCCGAGCGCAAGATAATCTGCGCGGATTCCTTTAAGACTTTTGATGCTGAAAGCGCGGGGATAAAAGAAGTTGTTCCCGTGACATTTGCAAGCGCCGAAGAAGCTCCCGCGCTTCTTGTAACCATATTCAGCAACATGAGAACTATCTACGATTATTATGACGCAAAAGGATTTAAGTCTTTAGACGGCAACGGACTGCCCTTGCTGCTCGGTTTAGGATTTAACGCGGGATACGGTCAGGATATGGACAACGCCGCGTTTACCTCGGTATTGAGCGGATTCGGCTGTTTTATGTTCGGAAATTATCCCATCAGCGCTTGCTTTGATGTTACCGCCCATGAGTTTACGCACGGAATAAAAGCCTGCCACAACAGCAAAGGCACGAGCATAAACAACACCGGTTCTATAGAGGAATCCTATGCGGATATACTCGGCAATCTTATAGAAATGCAGATAGACCCGCCCGGCTGTAATAAAGAAGTATGGTATATCGCAGAGCAGCAGCTCGGTAAAACCAGCGTTCTGCGCTGTATGTCAAACCCGCACTCCTGCAATCAGCCCGAATATATAGGCGACGTCAATTTCGTAATGAACACCAGATATACATCTTCATTTATTGTTGACGACAGCGGCGGAATCCACGTAAACAATTCCATACTTCCGTTTGTATGCTATCAGATGGATCAGGTAGGTCTGAGCCTTGAAGATAACTTTGATATATGGGCGTACACACTTTATACTGCGGTACCCAACAGCGAATATAAGGATATAGCCGAAATGCTTAAGCTTGCAATAGTAAGGCTCGGTTTTGAAGATAAGCTCGACGCGGTAAGCAAGATCCTCGACAAAGCCAACCTCTACGGCGACACCACGTCTTGGGACAGCTACGAAAGACCCGAAGGCACGGTAAAGCTTGAATACAAGCTGGAGAACGTTCCCGAAGACTGCCAGTGGTCGTTGGCTATACAGAAAACGCTCAGCGGTTCAGGCGCCCTTGTATATGTGACCTCCGATAAAAACGACGTTGCCAAGTGCTATACAATGCCCGAAAATCAGACCTCATTGCTTGTGCTGGTAATGCTTGACGGAAAGACATACTTGTCTTCTGTTTTCAGCGGCGATCTGACTTCCGATCAGTCGGCGACAATAGACTTTAATAAGCTGAAACTCGTGTTCCTTATGTGATAAGTTACATCACGCGGAGAATAACTGAAAATATAGAACCCCCGAATCAATTTAAGTTGGTTCGGGGGTATTTCGCTTAAGTTGGGGTAACTCATCCGTACAAGCTCGTTTCGGCATAACGGCAAATGCCGAAATTTTATTTAAAACTCAATCTTCATATTTTTCAAGAATCCCTCGACATTGTTTACCGACTTATCCGATTCATCTGTCAGAAGTCCGTCGTCTGTCAGTATCGGCGTATCGAGAACGGATTTAATTGAAACGGCAATGCTTGCGCACGAGGCAATTGCCTTTTTTGAGTCTGCGGCATACTTGCTGTAATCGTCGCCCTCAATGCTGAATATGTTCTCCATTTTGTAGATTAACGGCAGAAAATAAGAGTCAAGCCGCGCAAGCAGACTGTAAAACATATATGTTCTTCTTCTGATTGTTGCGCATTGAAGCGACGCCGTTTCAAGCTGAGCCGCTATCTGTTCAGCTTCAGCTTTGTTGGTATTCGCTTTTTCAAGTTCCTTTTTCGCGGCATGACCTGCAACAAGTCCCATTACCATAAGCGCAGGGCCTGCGACAAGTCCTCCCAGCACAGCCGTTCCTCCCGCTATTCCGAGACCTCCCGCAGCCAGAGAACCTCCTCCGAAAAACGCAAGCGTGGCATTTGTAGCTGCCGCTCCGCTAAGCGAGGCAATTGCTGTTCCAGTTGACGCACACGCCAGTGCCTGCGCCGCGCCGTATGCGCCGAAAGCAGCAAGCGCGCCGCCTGCGGTTCCCGCAACTGCTCCTCCCGCAAGCGACCCCGCAAAAGTCACCATTGACTTCAGTTCTACAAAATCCTGCTTGTCAATGTGCAGTTTATTTAATTCTTCAAGCCCTTCAGAGCTTCTGAAATCTACATTCTTTATCTTTGTAAAGGTTTCAAGAAATTCGGAAATAGTGTTATTGAGGACAAATATTTTTTCCTCTCCAAGCTTAGTCAGAGCTGTTCCGCAGGCAAGCCTTTCGGCATTTATCCGTGCTGTTGAAGTTTCTACAAGTTCGCTCGCACTTTTGTTTATCTTTGTCGCAGAGTGATGATCCACTCCCGCTTTAACGCCTTTTCCTATACCCAACCCGCCTGTGGCAGCAGCGGCGGCAATACCTATAAATAAAATCGGCAGCGGCATATCTTAAACCTCCTGAAGTGAAATCAATGTCTTTACACTATCCATTAGTGATTTCTTGCGTTCGTTAATCTGGTTAACGTGAGCCTCTATGGTGAGATAAGGCTTGTTTGTGCTTTTTATCCAAGTCAGTTCTTTTTCCAGATCCATCAGTGTTTCGGCGCTGCTGTGCATTTCGTGGAATATTCCATTGTCAATGCCGAATTGCTCCACAATATAATTTACCAGTTCTTGTTCTTCTTCGCCGAAAGATCCGTCGCTGTAAGCCACCGCAAGCAGATCCCAAACCAGCAGATCAGGCGGTATAAGCGTATCTCCATCCGATATTACCGAATTGAATAAAACCTCGCTCACGCCTTTTTTCAGTGATTCTACATATTCTTTCATATCGTCCGTTGGCGCGAGAACGGCTTTACACTCGCCTATAAGACTTTCTTTTATCTGCCCGAAATCCTGTTCAAGTTCATTTCCTATAGCGTCAAATTTTTCTTCTTCGCTTTGGAATATTTCACCGTCCGCCGCTATCAGAAAATAAATCAGCTTCAGCGCACTTTTTGTTGAGATGCGGGAAAAATCGTACATCGGGCGTTCTTTTTCCTGCGGCTGCTTGTTAAATAATTTCTTTACCTGTTCGGTCGCCATACTTCCCGTTTGAACGGCCTTATCCTTTACAGTTTCGGCTGCGCTATGGATATTGCCCTTGATTTTTTCCGCGTCAATGCTCTTTACCTTGTCTTTTACGGTATCAACCGTTCCTTTCAGAGAATCCTTGATACCTTTTCCGAAATCTTTTATCGGCATTTTTATTACCTCCCAAATTAAAATATAAGCGGAATATCCGACTCCATCAGTTCGTCAAATTCCTGCTGGTTTGTAAATTGCGGCTCTCTGCCGAGGACTTTCTGAATGATAATATTTCCGTGAATAACAAGATCCGAGTCGTTTGAAGAAAGCCCTTTGTTTATCTCGTTAAATCCCTCCATAAAGGCAGATATGTCTTCGGCAAGATAATTTGAAACCTTTTCGTCAAGCTGCGCTTTGAATTCCTGAAGCTTTGCCAGAAAGATTTCCGTCTTTTGTTCGGACAAGAGCATTTTCTCGTGGATAAGCTGCGTTTCTTTTGCCTCGTAGGAAATTTCTCTGAATATCGCCAGCGCCGCCCGTCCTGCTCCTACATAGTTGAAGCGCGTGACAAATCTGCCCGAGAACAATACCCAGTTTGCGCCCGATTCCAATGCCGCGCGAACAGCCGCGTCAGCTGTATCCGCAAGCGTAAACGTCATGTTCGCCACGGTCAGCATACGGTCTACCGTCCTGTTTTGGAACGGCATAACGCTGTCCCATGTAATTTCGTTCATATTATCATGCGCGTTTACTTCAATGATAAATCTTCTGACAAAATAAAACGTTCTTACAATGATCTCGTTAAACGCAACAGGAACAATCTGCTTTCCGACTGATTTTAAAGCCACAGACTCAAGAATGTTGTTATCCGGCTTTTGGCAGAGCTTGTCCAAAAGCGCGGGAAGTTTTGAATTTCTGAACTCGGGAAGAGCGGATATTTCTTTAATCAGCGACAGGAATATTCCCGGTATTCCTGCGGGCATATTCTTGTAATTGCCCTTATTGTCGACTATATTTTTGTACCATTTGTCAGAGCATTTTGCTATTTCGGCAAGTATGGGCGCTGATGCGGCAAGATGTACCAATGCTTTAATGGATTTCGGCAAATCCTCTTCTTCGACAGTTTCATCACGTTGATTTGACGCGTCAACTACCCAATTTATTATTCCTGCAATAACGGCAGAAATTAAAACTTTTGACAATTCAGCTCCGGATGTAATCTTTTCCAAATTAAAATGCCATTCGCCTTTTTTCTTTGTCAATACTCCTACCTTTAAGAAACGAACGACAACAGCGCATAAAAG
>CANRKB010000008.1 GCA_947631115.1 uncultured Clostridia bacterium | reverse complement strand
TCGACTCAAACTATGTGGGAGGCAGAGCGAATAACTTTGATAAAAAAGAAATGTCATGAAAATGATGAAGAGTGGCGGATGATTAGACCAATGATATATGAGCAGCGAACATTCATAAAAGCACGACCTAAGAAAATAATTCTTGGTTTGCGAATGCCTGAATATGAACGAAGATTGGTCATCTCAGCAGCAAAAATTGCGGGTATTCAAGAAATACATGAAATGTATATAAATAATTATGATGAATTGGACAGCAAGCCAATACCGGACAACTTTTACCATATTTAGGTGATATAAATATACTTAATTTAATTTCATAAAAAAATCCGAGATTACTTTTTAAGGCAATCTCGGACTTCTTATAGGATTTTAGATGATTACTTTCTCTTCTTTAATGCGATTATTGCTCCAAGAGCAATTATTCCGGTGATAGCAGCGACTGTGCCTCGTCCTGTGCCCGGATTGGTGTTGCCAGGTTCAGTCTCAGACGTACTCGGTTCTGAGTCAGTATCACTGTTGTCGGGTTTAGACGTATCTGATTCCGAATCATTATTTTCATCGTCAGGCTTTGTTTCGCCTGTTGCTTTTACAACAGTATCTTCAAGTGAAATCTCAACATTTCCGGCAGCATCAGAATAATACTTTCCGCATGATTTGCATATATAATATTCAATGTTTCCGTCCTGTGTTGCAGTAGCAGCCTTAGCTTCTACCTTTGTTACATCGCTCATATGAATCAGCTTAGGTATTACCTCACAGCCTTCAACGACTTCACCACAGTCCTTGCAGACCTTACCTGCTGTTTTGCCCTCGGCAGTTTCGGTTGCCTTTACTTCGGCTATATCAATAACATTTGTATGGTTTTCGGAGTTCTTTTCGCCGTTTTCAAATGTTTCGGTACTTTTTTCGCCGCACATTGAACAGCTCTTATAGTATATAGCAGGGTGCTGACAGTTTGCTTCACTTACAAGGTATTTTTCGTCAACCGTTTCAATATAGGTATGATCTTTCTTCTCTACTATTATTTTTTCAGCAGAGATCTCAATCGTTCCTTCTGCATCAGAATAATACTTTCCGCAGTTCTTGCAGTAGTAATATTCCACGTTTCCTACTTCTTGACAAGTAGCGTCCTTTGCCTTGTGATATTCTGCTTCTTTCATATGTTCAAGGGCAGGTATTATCTCACAGCCTTCGACAACTTCATTACAATCCTTGCAGACTTTTCCTGACGTTTTGCCGTCGGCGGTTTCGGTTGGCTTTACTTCTGCTACATCAACAATATTTGTATGATTTTTGTTATTCTTATCGCCGCTTTCAAATGTTTCCGTACCCTTTTCGCCGCACATTGAACAGCTCTTATAGTATACGTCAGGGTGCTGACAGTTTGCTTCACTTACAAGGTATTTTTCGTCAACCTTTTCAGAAGTGAAACTGTGCTCGATTGTCGGCAAAGTTTCATCAGCAACGGTCGTAAGTGTCTTTCTTTCCGAATCCTTGTATACACGTCCGCAATTGTCTTCGCAAATGTAATATTCGTTATTTCCGTTTTCTTTACAGGTAGATGACTTTGCCTCAACCTTCTTTAAATTTGGAATGATTACCGGCAGAGATTTTGTCGAAATGTTCTCTGCCTCGCTCATCTTACTGTTAAGTACAAGAGCATTGCTTAATGAAGGCGCTTCACTCGCTTCTGTTACCGTACAAGTGAATGTAGCAATTTTAAGTTCTTTTGCATCTGTATAAGGTTTTTTTGCTGTAAATCCGGAAAACAGAAGCCTGTCGGTCCCTGAAACATCCAGGTCATCCCAATCTAATTGTTCGTCTACGCCGTCAATGAGCTTTCCGGAATTCTCAACAAGATTAAAACCATCGGGCAATTCCAGATATGCTTGAAGTGCATACACATCGCCGTTAGGAATTATGGAAAAAGTATAGGTTACAGTTTCGCCGGGATGAACATAAGTTTTATCAGGAGTGAGAACAAACTCACATTCGGTAACATCTGCAGCTGACACAGAAAGCAGCGGGACAGTACCAACAAGCAATGCTGCCGCGGCTATTGTTGAAATAAATTTCTTCATATGTATTTTCCTTTCTGAAATTATTCCCAAAGATTTCCTGTTTGTTTAAAATGTGCATTCATCAGTGCTATATCCCTGATATCTATCACATTATCACTGTTTACATCAGAAACATTCAGCATATAACCTGAAAGTCCCTCGCCGGTTTTGTAGTACATATTTGCCTTGGCAACATCTCTTATATCTACGATTCCGTCGCCCGTATCATCAATATCGCCGTACAGACGAAGTTCAACTCCGTTTTCAAGACCGCTCAAGTCACCGTTTTCAATAGTTACATCATAATCTCTTGAAGCACAGTTATCAGCCGAGAATGTGAATGTGTAATTTCCGTCAGCAATGTCTGAAATATTGATAGAGCCGTTTTCATCTACTGACAATTCGATGGTATTGCCTAAAATATCACGAGCTGAAACATTTATACTACTGTCGACTGAACTTCCCACAGTCTGAGGTATAGTGATATTTGCGTCATACTTTTTATCAGGAGGAGTTGTAGTATTGTAATGAATTGTGGCGTTTTTAAGGGCGTCGTTATACGTTTCGATTGTTATATTATTCCATTCGGTTTCTGATCCTGCATAATATACATCTGTTAATTTATCACAGTTGTAGAATGCTTTCATTTCAATGGAAACGACGCTTTTTGGAATTACTACATATCTTAAATTTCCGCATCCATAAAACGCGCCGTTATCATCAAATCTAGAATCACTGCCGCCAATAGATTTAACGCCTTCAGAAATTACCGCATATTTTAATCCACTGCATAATTTAAAGCCATTAGCTATTTTTACGTTTTCAGGAATAACAACAGATATTAAATTGTTACATTTTAGAAAAGCGGTCTCACCAATAAATGTTACACTATTTGGTATAGTAATAGATTTAAGACTTGTACATTCATAAAAAGCACCTATAAAATTGCCACTAATTGTAGTTAATGTATCAGGTAATATTACTGTTTCCAATCCATCACAATATGCAAAAGTTTCATCATATAATTCTATAATACTATTCGGAATTTCAATATGATTCAAATTATCGCAATTCTCAAATGCTCCCTTTCCCAAGTATGTAACCTCATTATTTAATACAACCTCACTCAAACTCTGACATCCTTCAAAGGCATAATCTCCAATTTTGATTACATTATCAGGCATTATTATGGATTTAATGCTTTTACAATTTCTAAATGCTTCAGTCCCAATTGTCGAAACATTTTTAGGTATTGTTACAGATTTTAAATTTGTGCAACCACTGAATGCATAATTTCCTATTATTACAGTGCTTTGAGGAATTGTTATTGATGTAAGGCTAGTGCAATTTTTAAATACGCCCCAATAAATGCCGGAAGTTCCGTCATCAACCGGATTAGTTGTTCCAAGCATAGTAAGTCCTTCTGGCAATGTCACAGATTTTAGAGCAGTACAGCCGTCAAAAGTTCCATTTTCAATCGTTCTTACGTTCTTAGGTATTACAATGGTTCTAAGATTTGTGCAATCTTGAAAAGCACGCCAATCAATTTTAACAATAGTTTCCGGAATTGTGACAGATGATAAAAGTTTATATCCTCTAAAAGCTCGCCTACCGATAGCCGTAACTTTTTTACCATTATAGTATGGCGGTATGGTTACATCTGTCAATGTTTCCTGCAAAATCTCATCATCAAGTCCAAAAACTTCATAAGTATCATTTGAGAGCAGATTGAAATACAAAACGCTTTGTTGGGTTTCCTGTTCTGCTGAAGGTGTGATAATATTAACTTCATCAATTGATAAGCTGTCAGCGCCTTTTCCCTCCACAACAGTAACGCTCAGTGTGTCATAAATATCTTCATTATCTGCTGATGTCGCTGTTATTGTGCAAGTTCCGACGCCGTTTACTCTTACATCGCCCGAACTTGTTATTTCTGCGACATTGCCGTCGGTTGTAGTGTAAATCACTTCATGAACAGTAGCTTTATCGGGGGATACGGTACATTCGCATCCTTGATATTCATAATCGTTAAGACCCCATTCAACAGAATCCTTTTCAAATTTTACACTGCCTACAGGTATGTAGCTTACTTCATCAAGGTTTATATTATCAATAAGTTCGGTGTAATCGTTATAGAGATCAATATTGTTAGGAATAGTATCATCATTATATAGATCAACAAGCCATGAACCCATGATATATGTGTGAGCATCCTCTATCGATCGTAAATAATATTCGCTGAGCTCTTTGCTTTTCTCATACTCGCCCTGACTCCTGAAAAGCAAATTTGCCACTCCGCCGTTATACATTACATCTGTAAATTCCATACCGAACTTTTCGCCGGTTTTTAACAGGTTAAAGTACAAATCTATAGAACGCAAGAAAAGTACGGCATTTTCTGTTGTTGGATTACTCAAATATTGCTGCTTGATATCTTCAAACGACTTTTTGAACAAATCCATGACAATGCAATATGCATTGACTGTATAGTATGCTTCTATAGTCTTATCTGTTCCAAACAGAAAATTGGATATACTGCCACCTATTGCTTGACCCCAATTTATGGCTTTGCCTACGGGACCTGTAAGGCTTTCCCACATTTTGTCTATACCTTTTTTGAGCAGATAAGTACCACCCTCTTGTGCAACATCTATTGTTGTTTGATAAATAGCATTCTTGATATCATCTGTTTCCATCTGATCAATTATAATATCAAGAGCGCTACAAAGCATAGTATTGCTGCTGTCACAATGTGAACGCATTTTTTTAACACAGGTGTACCATTCGTTGTTAATATCAGCAAGAGCACAATAAGAAAGGAACGTCTCAGTATACTCCTCGACTTTTTTCCCGGTTTTGATTGCCTTTAATAAATCGTCAATACTCTGACTGGTGGTAACGAATTTATTATCTTGCAGATACTTCTTTTGCACTGTTTCAAGCAGAGCTTCTTCATCTTCGGTATGTTCAGTTTTCTTAAGGTATGCATCAAGATCCATGTTGCTATAATCTTTAAATGCTTTTGCAAAACTTGTGTAGATTTTAGAGCCGTTTTCTGCGTTCTTATTGAGCAGTTTATCCAGCAACAAGTCCGTATCGCCATATGATACCTGAAGCATATCAAATATTATGGAAACATAATATCCGCGCACGTCGATTGGCTTATCGAAAGCTGAGGACGGATCAAGCGCAACATTGATTGTTTCCCAAGCGCGAACGCTGTCAGCAAATTCTTTTGTCATTGAGTTGCTCCAAATCTGCGCATTAGACTTGAATGAACCATAATAAAATGAAAATTTGCTGTTTGCAGAAGTATTTTCTGACAAAATATTATCCGCAATATAAGTATAAACATTAAAATCTTTCTCCGACGCTCTTGCATGCATTGTAAGATCAGCATCCGAAACTAATCCCACAAAGAGTGCCAAAGAAACTACTATAGCAATTGTTCTAAACAATAAAGACCTTTTGCCATATGACGCTTTCATTTTTTGCTGATTAATCATCTTTACATCACCCCTGAAATCATTGTATTATTTTTTGCAATAAAAAAGTGCGTAGCCGAAGCTACGCACTGAAAAATGCAAGGCTCCGATTGCTGCGACACAATAACGTTTCTCCGAATAAAGATACACGAAAAAGAGCATGCACTTTTACCTATAGGCAAAGTGTATACTTTACTCGAAGAAAATATTCTATTGTGTCGCAGTTTAATTATATCATAATTATTTGACATTGTCAATATTATTTCCAATTTTTTATTTTTTTTTATTTTTAATCTTAAATCATTGAAAAAGGACATTCGTGCAGCTTGTGTGTTTAAATACTTTGTATCAATTTTTAATAAAAGGAGTCATCTTATTGGATATAAAACAAAACGCCCCGCAGAAACCTGCGAGACGTAATTGACAAAAAGTTCTTTTGGCCGAGTCAAAAACAAAACGTCCCAAGCCAACGCTTGAGACGTTATCGTTGCCGGCCGTACCGGCTGGAGCTGGTGAACGGACTCGAACCCCCGACCTGCGCATTACGAATGCGCTGCTCTACCGACTGAGCTACACCAGCATATTAAATTGTTTTGGCAACCGAAGCTGCCATTTGGGAACGCTGAACAAAAACCTGTATTGCTGAACCGTAAAAAATTGCAAGACCGCAACCCGCTGTCGCATCTCCTTATTAACATCACACGACCTGCGCATTACGAATGCGCTGCTCTACCGACTGAGCTACACCAGCGAATTATTAAATTGTTTTGGCAAACCTGCCATTTGGGAACGCTGAATAAAAAACTGCGTTGATGAACTGTAAAAAATTGCAAGACTGCAACCTGCTACCGTATCTCCTTATAGACATCACACGACCTGCGCATTACGAATGCGCTGCTCTACCGACTGAGCTACACCAGCGAATTATTAAATTGTTTCGGCAATCAAAGTTGCCATTTGGGGAATGCTAAATAAAAACCTGCGTTGCTGAACCGTAAAAAATTGCAAGACCGCGACCGCCGCCGCATCTCTTTATTAACATCACACGACCTGCGCATTACGAATGCGCTGCTCTACCGACTGAGCTACACCAGCATATTAAATTGTTTTGGCAACCGAAACTGCCGTTTTGGAACTCCGAACAGAACGTTCGTCATACCCGCGCCATTGAATTGTAAAAATTTGCAAGACCGCGACCGCCGCCGTATCTCCTTATTAGTAGCACACGACCTGCGCATTACGAATGCGCTGCTCTACCGACTGAGCTACACCAGCGAATTATTAAATTGTTTCGGCAATCAAAGTTGCCATTTGGGGAATGCTAAATAAAAACCTGCGTTGCTGAACCGTAAAAAATTGCAAGACCGCGACCGCTGCCGCATCTCTTTATTAACATCACACGACCTGCGCATTACGAATGTGCAGTATCAAGCTCTGCTTGATACGTCTACGCGACTGAGCTACACCAGCATATTAAATTGTTTTGGCAATCACAGTTACCATTTGGAAACGCTGAACAAAAACTTGTATTGCTGAACTGTAAAAAATTGCAAGACCGCGACCGCTACCGCATCTCCTTATTAGTAGCCCACGACCTGCGCATTACGAATGCGCAGTATTAAGCTCTGCTTGATACGTCTACGCGATTGAGCTACACCAGCATATTATTAAATTATTTCGGTTTACTATCTACTGTACACTGTCTACTGTCAACTGCCAACAAGCCCTTGACATACACCAAAAAACCAACGATAACATTATATCATAGAATAATCGGTTTGTCAAGGGCTTTCTTTAAAAAATTATAACTACCGTTTTAAATTTTTTCACATCTGACTGCTACACGATTCAGCGCTCCGACCGTACAGGTAAACAGCGTGAGATCCCAGTCGCCGCTTTTCATGTCGTTAACTTGGCTTGGCGAAAGGGTTTCGAGCTGCTCTACCTCGTATCTGAATACGTTGCCCTCGGCGTCTGTTAAGATAACTATATCTCCCGCCGAAAGATTTTTGATTCTGCCGAAAACCGAAGCGTAATTGTGCGCGCAGATTATCAAATTGTTCAGATACACTGAGCCCGAATATCGACAGGGCGCTATTTTCAGCCTTTCATCGTCCCATTTGTCCATAACGGGCAGTTCAAGCTCTATAGACGGAACGGTTACTTTTCCTATGTATTTGTAGCCGTCAACAGTTATCGTCGGCATTTCGCGGTTAGGGTCAAGCAGATAGTCGGGAACCGTCGCTTCGGGGTCGTCGCTTATCTCATCTTCTGCTTCAACCGTCTTTTCGGGAAGCCCTAATTTTTCGAGCACGCTCTTTACCGACTCCTGCGCTCTGTTATCGTCCCAAATGTTGTAAATTATAAGTCCCGCCGCGCAGAGAATAAATACGCTTCCTATCAGTATAAAAACAATGCCGACTTTTCTGCGTTTACTCATCTGTATCTTCTTTCTTGATAATAAGCAGTATTCCTATAAACAGTGCGATCGCGCCGAAAACTGTAAGTATCGGAACAGGCAGCCATAACATTCCCGTGTACGGAAGATCGGGATCATCGGGAGTTGTCGGCGGGGGAGCGGGGGCGTCGTTTGTGTTTGTGACGGTAAAGGTCGCGCCTTGCTGCGTTATCTTTACGGTATAATCATCGGGAACTTCCTTTTCCGTTACCTGCCAGTTATGAGCAGGATCAAGCCCGCTCCAGGTATGTCCCCAGCCGCATTCTTCGTTCAAGACTTGCTCGTCATAAACTTCACCGTCGCAGAGAAGCTGAACCGTTATTTCCTGCGGGCGGCTATCAGTATTATTTTCATCGTCCCAGATCTTCAGCACGCGTCTTTCGAGAACGCCGCCGCTCATACTGCGCGATGAGTATTTCGGCGAAGCTACTACGTCATAATCGGCTTCTCCCGAATCGCTTGAATACGGAACAGTCACCAGCACCGCCTGTGGCAGTATCAGCAGGTCGTTTTGAATAACGGGAGAACCCGTTATCAGATAGATTCCGTCCGAAAGTCCGTCGAAACAGAGCATACCGCTTTCGTCTGTCTGTTGTTCGTCAAAAGGCTCTAATTTATCAGCTGCCGCATATGCCGCGAGAGTAGAAGCAAGCGCTTTCCATTCGTCGCTATTCGGGTCTTGCGCCATACTGACGCTATAGTTTGAAAATTGCTCGGAGAGAGACATACCGTCCTCGGTCATATCTGCGGCTTTGTATATCTGAAAAGACGCTTCTGCTATAGGCATATCTTCATATTTGAGCGTAACATATATCCTCCCGACAGCTTCGGCAGAAGTCGGAACAATGTTTATTAAAAACAATGTCATGCATAATAATATGGATATGAGGCGTTTTTTCATTTATTATCCTCCTTGTTAAAAGGGGCTTTCTTCTTTTTATTTCTGAAATACAGCAGTATAACAACGCCCTCTGTTATCAGTATAAATATTGCCGCAGGCAGGAATACGAACCACCTGTTCCAGGTGGAATTTATCGCCTGCTCGGCAGGAGAGAGGTCCTCGGTCTTTTCGGGAGCGTCAATTCTTTTCCCCGTGACCGTAAGCCTATGAGTATTAACGCCGTATGGAGTGCAGGTTATAAGAGTGCAAAGCTCTTGACCTTGTTCTATCTTCAGAGTTTCAAGCTCTTCGGGAAGCACTCTTTTCACGCTCTGAACTTCATAAACCAACGTTTCATTAAGTATGTGCAGTGTAAAATTATCGCCGGGTTTCAGTTTGTCAAGGTCGGTAAACAGACGCGCCGACGGAAGTCCGCTATGTCCCGTAAGCATAACGTGTACGCTTTCTCCCTTTGCGGGCAGGCTCGATGATTCGAGATGACCTGCTCCCGTCTGTAAAACGCTTTCGTCTGTACCGTGGTAAATGCCGAGATATACGTCCGATTTTTCAATCTCGATATATCCAATAAGTCCGTTTCCGCCGCTGTTCAAAAGGCTTTCATAAACGGCTTTTTCTTCGGCTGTAAGTTTTGTAAGATAAGGCGTATGCTCCGCGCGGTCTTTGTTGTAGTCGCTTATTGCTTCGAGTATCTTCTGATATTCGCTTTCTCCGAGCGACTCGACATTGTCTTTATATTCGGAGATCGCCTTTTGGTTTTGAGAATCGTTTATCATGTCGGCAATTGTCGGATAGAGCAGCAACCCCAGACCCGTAACCATCATAACAACGATTATTATTATCGGCAGTGGCGAATTTGATTTTTCTTTTTTCATTGCCGCCTCATTTCCGCCGCTTTTTGTGCCGTACAAGAAGAATTATAACCACGGCTATAATTATCGCGGGAATACCGAAAATTGCCACCCAAAGTATAACGGGTGTTTCTTCTTCGAGAATTTCTTCTTCAACGGGCATTTCGGGCTTTTCCTCCGCAACGGTTTCCACCCTCGCTCCCTGAACAAGAAGACGGTGTGTATTCACTCCGTACGGCGTGCAGGTCATAAGCGTGCAAATATCGCGGTCTGGATAAAACTCCTGCTTTTCGGCAGCTTCGGGAAGCACCACCACCGAGCTTTCAACCCTGTATGTCAATACTTCTCCGAGAACATGGATAACAAACGTATCTCCCTTTTCAAGCTGATCTATGTTGCTGAAAAGCTTTGAGGAGGGAAGACCGCTATGTCCCGACAAAAGCGAATGTGTTCCTTTCCCGCCTATGGGGAGCGACGAACCCTCAAGATGTCCTATGCCGCTCTGAAGCACGGGTTCTTCCGTTCCGTGGTAGATAGGAAGGTAAATTTTCAGCTTTTCAATTTCTATATAACCTATAATTCCCGTCCCCGTAGGATCCAAAAGGCTGTTATAGGTTGTGTGTTCCTTGCTTGTAAGCAGACCCATAAACTCCGATTTTTCGGCAAGTCTTGTGTTCCATTCTTCCGCTTCTTTTAGCATATTCTGCCTTGTCGTGTCGTCAAGTTTTTTTACGTCGTCCTGATACTTTTCAATATCCTTTCTGTAGTCTAGAGAATTTATATAATCCGCTACAGTCGGATACAGCAGCAGCGCAACGCCCGTAAGAAGAACAAGCGTCAGAATTACTGCTGAAACCGCGGTATGTTTTTTACTTTTCGGTTTTGCGGTTTTTCCCATATGTTTCTACATAACCCCGCGTGCGGGACGGCAAGCCGCCCCGACCGCGCGAATTATTTATCAGAGTTTTCTGTTTCTTTTCTGCGCTTTTTAGCGATAATAACGATGTACACTATAGCTCCCGCAACAAGCGTTCCGCCGAGAACATAGAATATAACCGTTCCTATACCGCCCGTAAAGGGAAGCAGTGGAGCTTTTATGTTTTCCAGAGTGTCGGGGATAAGACCTGTTTCAAATTCTGCGGAATATTTAGATGAGGAATTAAAGGTCTTAAATTCTCCTACAGATGGAGTATATACAAATTCGGTAAGTAATCCGGAAGTTTTATTTATATTTTCAGTTATTGTAAATCCATAATCAGCCATAGTGTTATAGCCTGCGGGAGTAACTACCTCGGTGAGAGCGTATTCTCCTGCTGCAATTCCGGTAATATTTAGGATCTTACCTTCTTCTCCCTCTGCAATTGAAGAATTGAGCAAATAAGGTTTCAAAGCATTTAATGCAGCTTGAAGATTAGAGCTTACTACAGAAGACGAGCTTTCACGATCTGCTTTTGAAGCATTGTCATATGCTTCTTTAGCATTGTTGTAATTATTAATTAATTCTTCTACATCTATATCTTCATCTAATTCCCAACTATTAAATCTATAGCATGAATCTTTATCTATTGATGCATCATATACAGTATCAAATTTTGCATAGATTTTCTTTTTCTCTTCGGTTTTGTAAAGCAAAAATCCTGCTCCGCCAAGTCCTTCTGTATGGTCGACGTCGTTTCCGATTTTCGTCAAATCAAGTCCATAAGTATAAACATAAACCTCGCTATAAGCAGTTCTGCTGGAAGATGTCAACTCAGCGTTGGGGTCGTTTGAATACTGAAGAATAACAGTACTCTTATTGCCTTCAGTTCCGCTGTTTCCTAATTTTGCGTCCCCGTCCAATGACGTTGTATACTGAACAGTTATTTTAGAAGTCCTATTTATTTTAATTGCATTGCCCGAGGCATCTATTTTGTCCTCTAAACTCTTTATGTTGCTATAACTTTTACCGTCGGGTCCAGTTTCTTTTCCAATCAGAAATTCCTGAGTGCAGTCAATATCGCTGTAAGTTGTGCTTCTTATTCTTTTCTCATACTGATCTGCCGTAAGGGTGAAAATCTCTTCAGTAGAATATACTCCATCTCCATTTAAATCTGTAGAGATAGTAACAACTACATTTTTTATTGCACTGTAACTGTTGGGAAGAGAATCATGGAAAATATACTCATATCCCTCTGTAAAGTCGCCATAGTTCTTGGGGAGCGTGCCTTCTATAACAAATGTCAATTCTTCGTTTATATCGGCAGAAGTACCCTTTACATTTCCTTCTGTAGTTTTTATAACTTTATTTACAGTAGGAATAGAAGCTTTAAGATTTATTGTCTGATTTCCGAGTACCGTTATGATATATTCGGATTCAGCGTCGTTTTCCTCACCGCCTACGTCACTATGGTCGCCGGTTTCAGCCAGCAGATAATAACCTGCGTCTTTTACTTCATAAATCAGACTATCTTCTTCCGGCTTTTCTTCAACGCTTTTGAGTAATACAGTTATTTGCTCGTCCACCTCCAAAGCCTTAAGCTGTCCGGATTTAACAAGCCACTTAGCAAAATGCTGCATAAATTCATTGCCTTTCCCTACAAGAACTTTTGCGAGATCAGCAGCTGTTTTAACAGTATCAAAAAGTGTGCCGCTTGTATCTTTTGCCCATTCTTCATCTAAAGCTTGTAATTTTTCAATAAAAGTATCGGGAGTTTCAACGCTTGCGCCCCATTCAATATCCGCTAAAACATAATTGTTCCAGTTTGTGGCGTTCCAATCATTTTCGCCTACGGGTACGTCTTCTTCGTTTTCTTTCATAGGCGTACCTTTAAAGAGCTGATAAACCGCAAACATATCTTCAGTCATTGCGGGCAGACCCTTGTTATTCTTAATGGTGATAGTCAGATTATCATCCGCAGTAGGCTCCGCCATCGCCGGCACAGCCACCGTAAGCGCCAGCAGCACCGCAATTACCGCGCTTATTATCCTGGGTAAAAAATGTTTTGTTGAAGTATTCATAAAAAACTCCTTCCTTAAAATCATTTGATTTTACTATTTTTTAAAGGACTTGGCGAACTCTTGTTTTCGCTTTTTCCTGTAAAACAAATAAACAGTCGGCGGGAGAACCGTAAGCATTATTCCGAGTATTACCCACGGGTGAACGCCCGTTCCGCCCGTAAACGGCATATCATAGAACCGCGAGTTTACAAACTCAAGATAAACTTCTTTGTTGGTGGTCGTTACTTCGCCGCTTACTCCATTTCCGTCAGGCAACAATGTAAGAGCTTTGTTGTCTTTGTTTTTGACTTCTTGTAGGTGGAATTTGTCAAGAACTGTTTCCGTGACCGTGTATTCCGTACCAAAAGGAACGTTCTCAATTTTAAGAACATCTTCGTTTCCTAACTCAAAAGTCATGGAATATTTTCCGTCGGTGGAACTTGTGTCAAATTTCTTTGTGATTGTACCGCCGCTAACAGTAATTACAAGCTCATCGATCACTAAAAGAAGATTGCTGCCTTTTGGCGGCTCTGTCAATGTCAGCGTAAACTTGAACTTTTCGCCTGCAGGTTCATCTCTGACGGTCTTTTTCACCGTTATTGTTCCGAGCCTTGTGTCCGCATTTGTAAACGGAAGTGTAATGCTGCCGTCAACGGGGATAATCGTGTCAGAACCTACAGTAGCATAGGTTGCCGAAAATTCGAGTGTACCCGTGCTGCTCTTATTGGTAGCAGCGTTAATTTGCAGGTATATTTCCGATTGAGCGCACTCAAGACCGTTTAGAATATTATCTTCAGTAGAAGCAAATTGCGATGTATCTTCCGCAATCGTAAACCCGAATGACCCGCCGTCTGTTCCCTCGGTGGTTACACTAAGTTTTCCCAAATCTAGTTTTCTTGTTGTCCATGGAGAAGTTTTTAGCTCTTCCGTAACGTCCTTTGAGTTAAGATCATCTTTTTTGATAGTTACGGTATATGTTCCGTCCTTGTTGTCCGTCCAACTTTCGGGAACTTTGATTTGCTTCCCTATTGCCTCTAAAGTATCATCTTCGGGAGTAATGGTAAAGGTAAATTCTTCTTTCGTCCATGTTCTTCCCTTAAGCGTCTTTGTAAGGTAAAGTTGGAAATCTCCCGTTTCGCTGTAGGTGTTTACAAAGTTCAGTTTAACATTTTCTGGAGTTCTGTCTATAAAAGGAGTTGTTATATCGGTTTCGCTTTCTTCAGCCGTTATGTTTGCAACTGTCAAGGTGCCTTTCTTGTCGCTCGTTACCGTCACTGTAAGCTTTACCGTCCCGTATGTTTGACTTATACCCGGTAAAGCCGAACTTTCGGTCACCGTAAACGTGTACTTACCCGGAGCATTGAACACTATTTCGGACATTGAAGCCTCGGCTGTCGTTCCGCCTGTCATCGTCAAGTTAGCGTATGTGACATCAATATCTTTATCAGTGATTATAGGCTCGTGCAATTTGTAGTTGCCTGTTTCATGTTCGCCGTCGTATCCCGGCCAAGAAGTTGCTTCTATTGTGAACTTAAAGCTGTCTGTTTCAAGCCATTTTCTGCCGTTTATCGTTTTTGTTATCGTCGGCTTCCATGTCGCGGTTTCCGTGTAGGTGTTGTTAAACGGCATTGCGTGGGTTTCCTTGTCGGAATGTTCCTCGCGCTTGATTATAAAAGTAACACCGCGATTAATATACTCACTGAATGTACTTTCAGTTATATCGTAAGCGGTACCGTCAATGTACACTCTATAGCCTGATCCGTTTTTTTCCGGCTCTCTTATTTCTCCTTTGGAATTAACGTAGTAAACTGTACAAGTAGCCGTATGACCGCTTTGTGTCGTATAAGAAGCAAAATATGTTTCGGGATCACTCCAAGCGTCAAAGCTTGTCACAACGTGCTGATCGGTCTTGCAGTATGCCTTTAATTTTTCTTCTCCTGTTGTGCCGTCTACAGAATAAAGACTTATTTCTATCTCGTCGATTATGCCGTCTGTAACTGCTTCCGAAGGTTTTGTAGTGCCGACATTGAGGGCATTTTTAAGAGTAATGACCATTTTATATTTCGTTGTGTCATACTTAACGCCCGGTAATTTGCCGTCTTCTTCGCTTATTATCAGAGTATAAACAATGTTCTGCGTCCGCGAAGTTACGGGATAGAGAGTGTCTTTATTTAATTCGGCGTTTACATTTTCAACAAAGTAGTTTCCTTCGACTACTCCATATTCAGTTGCGTTTGCTTCGTCAACATAAAGAACTACATTTCTGTCTTCCGCTTCGCTCTTCGGAACAACTTCGCCGGTTTTATACGAGCCTTTGGTTTCTGAAAACACCCATTCAACAGGGAACGCAAGGTTTCTGAAATCCAGCTCGTCAAACCTGAATAAGTGTTTTTCATCAACTTTGCTTAGCAACTTGTCTTTGCTGTCATAAACTCCGTTATTTTTAAAGACAAGCGTCTTTGTTTCACTGTAAGAGCCTGTTTCATTCAGACCGCCAATAAAGATGTTTCTGTTTAAGAGAGCTTCTTTTGTTATGTCGTCCTCGCCCTCTATCTTGATTGTGAATTCATCATCGTCAAGCCAGTCTTTCAGCAGATTTCCGTCCTCGTCCATTCTTCCGCTGAACAGTTTTTCAATAGCGTAGCTTGTGCTTTGCTTTGCGGGCTGTACATAATACTCGTTTGTAAATGTAGGAGCAACGCCCGCATAGATCTGCTTCGCACTGTAATCGTTGGGGTATTTTGCGGTGTCTGTTGTCGGATCCTGATAGTAGATCTGGTTTACTTCCGCTTTGAGGTATGAGTTCTCAAGTCTTATAGCAGTGCCTTCAGCTTCATTCGGGTCAAGCACTCTCGTTACTACTACCTCCAGTGTATAAACGCGCCCCGTGTAAACCATTGTTCCTGTTTCGGTCGGAACATTTTCCTTTATCGTAAATGTATACGTTCCCGCAGCAGGGAAGAAGTGGGGATCAACCGTCTGCTTTTTATTCTCCGTACCTTCGTCTTTTGAAGTATTAAGAATAGCGTCTTCGGGGTGATCGTCGACAGGCTCTCCGTCTTCATCGGTCTTGGCATTTACAACCAGCGAAACCGACTGTTTTGTGTCAACGAGCGATTCTTCAATATCCTTTGTGCCGTTTATTGAAATAACATTCTTCGCAAAGTCGCTCAGATAGTTTACTACTATATCTTCAGTGCTGTTATTTATCGCTTCAATAAACTTTTTAAGGTTGTCGTAGAAAGATAATCCTAGGTCAGTGCCTTTTACTATATCAAATTCTTGTTCCGATATTTCGATCGCTCCGGGATAGTTATAAGTTCCGCTCGAAAAGCTAAGCGGGTCTTTTTCGTTCCAGAAAGTAAGGTCAAAAGAGAAGCTGTCGTCGCTGTTCCATGCGCGCCCGACGATCTGTTTTCTTATCGCCATATCTCCGTTTGCGGGGATATTCGCTATAGCCGCCTGGACATAACCTTCTTCATTAAAGAAGAAGTTCTGCATTTTCCACTTTTCGGTTTCAACTTCGCCTGCGCCTTCGGCTAACTTATGTTCTGTGCAGTCCATCGGGTGAACCATATAGAGCGCTTCCATAAATCTGTAGCCTGCGGGGGAGTAGACCTCGCGCACGATATAGTGCTTTTTGGGATCAAGTCCCGCAAACGTAACGCGCCCGTTTGTTCTTGTCGTGGAGCTTCCGACCTGATGCTCGGAAAGCCATTGCAGATCTTCGTTTTTTCCGCTGTCGATCCTCTTTTGAACATCTTCAAGCGTTATCTCCGTTTCCGAGTTGATCGTCGTATATACACGGAACGTTGCGCCCTGAAGCAGATTGTTGTCCTTTAGTGCGCCCGTGTATTTCAACACTTCGATAATACCCGAATTTGTCGAGTTTGTTATGCTTATGTTTATTTCCTGTGTTCCGATTATTCTGTCGAGAACCGCGTGATAGGTCGAAGCAGACGACAATTCCCAGTCAGCTCCCGAAAAGCCCGCGAGGTCGTTCCAGTCGCTCACTCCGTCGCCGTTTTTGTCGGGAAGGTCAAACTGGTTTGTTACCTTGTCCTCGTTTCCGTCTTCGAGGTCTACCTTATATTTATAGCACGTTCCGACAAAGCTCGAATAATCTCCCGCTTCGGGCGAATATTCAAACACTTGCTTATACAGCGTGTTGCCTATTATATAGTACTCTGCAGAAACAAACCAGTCTTTTATTTTATTTCCGCCTATCGAGTCTGAAAGCAGGGGATAGGAATATGAAAGCTTGTCTATCTTTGCGAGGGGTCTTTCCTCGTAGACATGACCTATATTATTGTTGTCTACATAGCTGAGCTCAAACACGGGTACGGGCGTTTCGTCAGTCGGCTTCGCTGTATCCCATGTTTTCTGAAGCGTTACGGTCTTGTATGTAGAATAGTTATAGCCTACGTCTATCGCCGATATGGTGCGGGTTTCGTTTTCGCTCTTACCGTCGCTTTTCTTTGTCGGGTCAATTTGTCCCGCATTCTTGCCTACAGTCATAAGCTGAACTTCCGTTCCGAAAGCTGCCTTGTCATAGTTATAAAGAACATAGTTATTTCCTATGATATGACCCTTTGATAGTGTTTGTGATTTACCTTGTTGTGTTCCCGAAGTAAGGATATAACTATTATTCGGACGTACAACTTCATATGCGAAAACATCTCCGTCTTCATAGGGGATATTGCTGAACACATATCCGCCTATAGTGGTAACTGCTTCGCTGTATAGCTCAAAAAGTCCGCTTCCTTGGGGGTTAGTTACTGTGGCTGAATTTACAGGAGTTATAGTATCCCATTTGGAATTAACCTTATCACTGCTATTAACTTTTGTGCTTGATGTACCTTTTCTGTAGTATGTTTTGCCTTTTATCGGGCTTGTGTCCGTTGTCTTGCGGTAAAGTCTTAGAGTAATGCCCGAAAGGAGCGTGTCCTCGTCCACCATCTGGTCGTAATATCCGTTTACCACATTGTCAAAGAATACCTGGCAAGAAAGATTGAAAGAATTTCCCTCTATTATATCTATCGTTCCTATATCTGAGCTAAGCGTTACGGGCTGGGAGGGAATAAATGTCCAGAAGTTTGCAAGTCCATAGTCGGTTGTACTGTGGCTGCTTGATTTCGTAAGCCCAACAGGGTGTCTGTCGCTGTCGAGATATTCTATCATCTTCTTTTCCGTATCGCTAAGGCTGCTTTCTTTGCGGAAATTACCGTCCTCATCATAATACTCAATTGTGTTTGTGGTATGGCTATGGTCGCCTATGCGGATAAAGTCTTCTGCAGCAACTCCTTCTTTAAGTGCAGTAATACCGCCTACATAATCTTCGCAGGCTTTTCTGACAGTATATTCGCCTGCATTATCATTCATATTGCTGTATTGACGATAACTATAACCTGTTTCATCATTCTTTACTTCAAGACTTTTCCATACATTAACATCAGCTTCTGTATACTTTCCGTCTCCGATTTTTTCTCCGTAATAAATAGCCGTATCGTCATAATATATTACGCTCTTTGTCGCGTCAAGGATAGAGCCTTCTGTGTCCAATTGATTTCCGTTTTTGTCATAGATGTGGCTGACGCGGGTAATGGTAAAACCTTCTGTGGCATTTTCCATATCGGTTACGGGGAAATGTATTTCTCCCGCTTTTGTGGTGATAGTAAGCAGGTCTGCTATATTATATTTTCCTTTGGGTATAACTTCTCCGTTTCCGTCTTTTCCGTCCCAGTAAAAATAGTTTATGGAATGAGGAGTTACCGACCTTGAAATACTAACGGGAGCATACTTTTCCTTTACAGGATTTCCTTCTGCGTCTTTAAGCTTAGTGAAATCGAGCGTCAGCGTGGCTGTAGTTGCTTCTCCCGTTTTAAACGAGAAATATCCGCCCGCCCCTTGATAAGCGCCGGGTACTTCCTTGCCCTCTACAGTAACCTTGTCTATAAACTTTATATCCTCTGCGGGGTCGGGCTGGAGAGCCTTTGAATACAAATGCCCCTCAAGGTCGGTGTTCGGCATTTCAAAGAATATGGAAAACGTTTTAGAAGTTTCCGTGTTTATACTTGTAGGATATTTATATTCCGCTCCGAACTTTGTATAATCCTGTCCGCCGTTATCAAGGTTCTTTACGGATTTATAAATGGTATCTCCCGTAACATTGTCGATAAGACCGCGGTTGTCTGTAAAGAAGCCGTATGTATAAGGAGCGTTTCCGTTCCAATCCCACCTGTAGATATAGCTGTCGGTAGTAAGTACGTAATATGTTTCTACCGTGTTACCGTTGTTTTGTAAAGAAAGATAATCGGCATAAACTCTGCCCGTTTCTTTCTGATCCATTTCATTAAAAACGCTAACGTCCCATGCGGCAACCAACATACCTTGTGCTTCATTTGCTGTAATCCCATCAGGAACAGTCCCGTTATAGAAATCCTCTTCTTTCCTTAAGCCCTGCCCCCTTGTACCGTTTTTGCTGTCGGTGTTGGTAGAATGGAATTCAAATGTATAAACGCCCGTTTCCTTTACTTTATAGGTAAGGGGAGTATAAGAAAATTCTTTGCCACTTTTGTCTGTTCTGCTATTTCCCGCCATGCTCTCCATGGTTTTCGCAAGAACTTCTGTCTGTACATTCGGAATATGACCTGCGCCGTTTGTAATAACGTCAAAAGGTATGCGGTTTCCTTGCAGGTCAATGAGGATAATATCCGCCGTTGCGCCTTTTCCGAGCTTAGCCTCGATTTCATCTTGCAAATCCTTATTTGTTGATACTAATGTATCTCCGCTTATATCGAGCTGGGATTGATCTACATTTGAACCGAAGCAAATAGTGTCGCCCTCAAATGCAAAAACATGGATATAGTTTCTCTGAGTAATGCCGCAGAAAGATGTACCCTTTGTTCGCCAGTCAAGATAATTTCTATTAGAACCGCCGTAGTTTAATTTTCCGTCGTCTGTGTTCTCGTTCCATTTAAGATCATCCAAATTAAACTTCTTCGCGTATTCCTCTGCGCGCGCTTCCTGCTCTGCTGTGGCTTCTGCCGCGGAAGCTATATTCGACTTCGATTGCATTTTCCATGTGAGATCAACGCCGTTCAGCATAGGAACGACAAGACAAACGCAAAGCACCGAGGCAAGTATTCTTTGCCACGGAGCCTTTTTGCTATGCAGTTTTTTATTTGAAGCGTTATTTCGGTTCTGCATATCGTTTTCCTCCGACAAGCCGTATAAGCGGCAACTCAAAAATTCTTTTGCCATTATACCACAGTTTCTTTAATATTTAAAGACAATTCACCAAATTGGTCGAATTTTTCACCAAATTAGTCAAAAATATTTTGCGAAAAAATCAGGCTGTAGATAAAACTCTGTCTGCAAAACAGGAGATTTATCAACAGCCTGCGATCATTATACAAATCGATAAAAATTAAAACCGGTTGAAATTTAGTTAAAAATCTTCGGGGGGGGGAGTTCCTGAATTACGATCCTTATCGAAAAGATGTCTTTTCCTATCTTATAGTTTACCTGCGCGCCGTATTTTTCGCAAAATGCAAGTATCGAGCGCGTTCCGATGCCGTGGTTTCCGTCAGCGCCAATGGGAACGCCGTTTTCGTCCGTCTTGATTTCTTTTGAATAAGGGTTGCTGACTTGAAGCATAAATTGCGGAGTTTCAATACAGCGACAGCGTATTATCCTATTGTCCGCATTTATTGCTTCACAAGCGTGAATTGCGTTTTCAAGAGCGTTCGCCACAACGACCGAAAGCTCCGACGCTTTAACGGGAAGCTCGTCAGAAATATTCAGATCGTGTACTACTTCTATATCCGCTTCTTTTGCAAGAGAAAAATAATAGCTGAATATAGCGTCAAGCACCGCGTTTTTGCAATACAGCTTCTCGCCGCTGTATTCAAGCGTTTTGAGCGACGAGGCTATGTATTCTTCCGCTTCGTTTATCTCGCCTTTTTTGAGCATAACGTCTATTCCCGAAAGCCTGTGCCTCATGTCGTGGCGGGCTATTTTTATCTGCTCGTTTGCTTCGTTCATCTGGCGTATTCGCCGCTGCATCTGCTTGAGTTCAATCTGCCAGAGTTCGTTTTCTCGCTCAATTTCGTTCAGTTCTTTCTGCCTGCTTAGTGTCTGGAAGATCATCAGATACATCAGCAGCATAAGAATGATAAGCGTTATAAGCATCGGCATATCATCGGGTCGCTCCGAAATGACCGAGGGAAACGTAGACAAAGTTATCATTATAATAAGGGACGCCGCGGCTGTCATGGTAAATATTCCCCAGCCCTTTTTTACGCTTTCCTGTATCTCGAAATATTTCCTGCGTAGCTTTTTAATTACTCCTATTTCAATAAGCAGAAATCCCGCTATCCTCGATATAAACATAAAGAGGTTGGTTGTTGGAGAAATGTAATAATTGAGGATAAGAGAAAGCACTATAATTGCGGTAGACACCGTGTTTACCAGGCAGAACGTAAAGACAAACTGCGTGTCGCGTTTCTTTGAGAGAATAAGAGCGGCGAAAAAAAACGGAAATGTAACCGAAATCAGTATGATCTTTCCAAAACCGTCTTGTCCGAGATTTAAAAAGAGTACGATGTTCGCCGCAATAATTAAAACCATTATCCCGCATAAAACTGCCGTCGACTTTTTAGAATAGAGCTTCGGGAAAGAAGAAAGTATAAACAGTATAACAATGTGTATTGTCGACCATATTCCGGAAGAAATCCTGAGAACTTCGCTCATTAGTGTTTCTCTCCCTTCATCCAATAGTCGAGCCATGCCGATAAAAGCGGCGTTCCCGATTTTTTCGGAAGAAACAGCGGTTCGGGGTTGTCCTTGAAATAGAGCTGGTCTTTATTTATGGCATTGACATAATAAAGATTTACAACAAGGCTCGCTCCGCAGCGGCTGAACCTGTCGTCCTCAAGAAGCGGCGAGCTTATTTCCGCAAAAGACTGCCTTTGACGGCTTTGGGAGATAGTCTGTCCACCCCTCAGATGATATTTACAAATTCGGTTCGCATATTCAACATATATGATGTCGTCGAACGCAAGCGACAAAATGCCGTCTTTTGTTTTTACGACGATAGAGCTGTTCTTTCTCTTATTGATAATGTCAAACGCTCTGTCGAGTGTTGAGAACAGCTTTTCTTTTTCGAGGGGCTTTATGAGGTAGTGAAACGGCTGCACGTCATAAGCTTCGAGAGCGAAATCCTTTGAAGAAGTGAGGTAGATTATCATTCCGTCCTTAGAGTTGTCGCGGAGCTTTCGCCCTAAGTCAATACCTTTTATTGCAGGCATAAGAACGTCAATTATATAGAGGTCGAAATCAATACCGCCTGCTTTTTCCAGGAGTTCAAGTCCGTTTTGAAAAGAGTGTATTTTTATGGGTATTTCGCTATGTTTAGCAAAATAGTTGTTGAGGTGTTCGACGGTGGCTTTTATCCAAATTTCTTCGTCATCGCAAACGGCGATATGATGCATATCCGGCGCTCCTTTCGGAATAATAATTTGACGTTACGCGTTTATTTTATCACACTTAGTCTATGAATTCAAGTGGATTTTTTTATTTTCGGTGGTTGTAAACAATAACAAACTACTATAATAGCAGGTATTTTGAAATAATGACGAAAATTCAGACTGTATATAAAGCCCCATCTGCGTTGTCAGCGTGACTACGGCAGGCACAAAGCCTAGCCGTAGCCACGCTTTCTTACATCTGGGGCTTTCTATACAGTCTGAAGAGTGTTTGCAAGGGATTAGAAGCTGTTTTGAGCGGCGAACAACGTTTGAGTTTAAACTACAAAACGAGCGGCGCACGAAAGTTTTTTGAAAGGGAGCTTGAGGGAAAACTTTTTTTCAAAAAAGTTTTCCCTCAATAACGCTTAAACAGCGCATCAGGTTCAATGCCTTCGGCATTGAACCTGGGGTGCGGGGAAAACAAGAGTTTTCCCCGCATTGCCGTTTCAAAGCCGTGCTTTGAAACGGCAATCTTACGGAAATGCTTTGACCGTGAAAGTACATTCAGTACGAAAAACCTCAGAGCGGTAATATAAGTTCGTTAAGTTTTATTAAAAGCAATAAATGAGAGAACTTCATATTTTCCTTGACAATTTTTGTCGAAAATGATATAATTAAACATAAGAAGTATGTGCTGTAAAAGCGTTTTGTCCGGCTTGTTTTGGAGAGGAAAATTATGGGGAGAAAAACGTCATTTTTAAAAAAAGTGTGCGCTGTCTTTCTGACGGCTGTGCTAGCGGTAGTTCCGCTGTCTAGAGCCGACAGCTCTTCAGTCGAGGGGCTTCAGTCGCAGATAGACGCTAAGCGTAAAGAAAACGAACAGAGAAAGCAGCTTATTGATAAATATAAAAGCGAGATGAGCGACAACGATAAACTTATCGAGCTTATAAACGAACAGATAGACAGCATAAACGACGAGATAACCAAAAGCGGTCAGCTTATTATCGCAAAGCAAGCGGAGATCGACGCAAAAAAAGCCGAGATAGAAACCGCAGAAAAATCGATTGGCGATAAAGAAATTGAGATCGAAAACAAAAATTCCGAGATCTCCGAACTTCAGGAAAGAAACGAGGAAAACCTAAAACGTTTCGGCGAGCTTGCAAGAGCAATGTATATGAATGATGTTTCGGACACCGTCCCTATACTCAGCGGCTCGGACGATTGGTACGATTATTTTGTCTATTCGGACGTCATTAAAAACATAAGCGAACAGAGCCTTGGTTTTATGAAAAGACTGACTGCGTCGATAAAAAGCTGCGAACAGATGATAAATGATCTTGAAAGCGAAAAACAGCAGCTTGAGCAAGATAAGCAGAGCCTTCAGCAGCAAAAAGAGAAGCTCGACAGCGAGATGTCCGAGCTGAAAGACGAACGAAAAAGGCTCGACGACTACGCCGCAGAGCAAAAGAATTATCTTTACAGCTTAGTTGCGGATAACAATGAATTGAAGAACAAAGTAGACGGTCTGAACTACGATATTGACAAAACTAATAAAGAGATAGAAGAGTATGACAGGCAGCTTCAGGAAGAGATAAGAAAGTTACAGCAAAGCGGACAGGGAAGCACCGAAGACCACAGCAGCGATTTCAGGTGGCCGCTTGACCCCGAATTTCACAGGCTTACTACATATTTCGGCTGGGATACGGCTTTTGGCGGAAGAAATCACGGCGGTATAGATATAGTCGGGACGGACGTTTCGGTTTCAAGCAGGAACATTTACGCCGTTCAGTCGGGAAAGGTCATAAAAGTTTACACGGGCTGCCCGCATGATTACGGGAAGAATTACAGCTGCGGCTGCGGAGGCGGTTTCGGAAACTACGTAATAATCGACCATGGCGGCGGGATCTCCACGCTTTACGCTCATTGCCGGAAGATTTACGTAAGCGTCGGCCAAACGGTGTCAAAAAGCGATGTTATTGCGATAGTAGGAACAACGGGTTGGTCGCAGGGCGAGCATTTGCATTTTGAGGTGCGCGAGAACGGAGTAAGAGTTGACCCGCTCAAGTATACGTACCACGATGTTTATTGACAATATAAGGTTTACAATATCGGTACACAGTATAAAATGCACAACGCATTTATACAGTATTCAGTGTACGCATTGAACGCTTCGCGTACAACGCTGTGTACAGTGTACAGCAAAGGTATCCGCCTTGCGGCGGATAAGATTTAAATTGATTTTAATAAACAGGCACACAAGCCCATCTTTATGGGTATATTTCAAAACGTTTTAGTTCGATAACAATCTAATATTATCCGCGAAGCGGACACCATAACTGAATACTGTACACTGTAAACTGTCAACTGCCAAAACCGCCGTCCGTTGGGCGTAACGGGCGGCGGTTGAATTATGTGTGCAGTGAATTATCAGTTGTTTATGAGCTTGTCCTCTTCGTTGTTCCAGCTGTAGAGCTTGCGAACTTCTTCGCCGACCTTTTCAAGCTGGTGTTCGGCGTGGAGCTTTCTCATAGCCTTGAAGTGAACCTGCTTGCCTGCGTCGGACATATCAAGCAGGAATTCCTTTGCGAAAGAACCGTCCTGAATATCCGAGAGAATCTTCTTCATGGTCTTCTTTGTTTCTTCGGTAACGATCTTCGGACCTGTAACATAGTCGCCGTATTCCGCAGTGTTGGAGATAGAGTATCTCATTCCCGCAAAGCCGCTCTGATAGATAAGGTCAACTATGAGCTTCATCTCGTGTACGCATTCAAAATAAGCGTTTCTGGGATCGTATCCTGCCTCAACGAGCGTTTCAAATCCTGCCTGCATAAGCGCGCAAACGCCGCCGCAGAGAACAGCCTGCTCGCCGAAGAGGTCGGTTTCGGTTTCGGTTCTGAATGTTGTTTCAAGAACGCCCGCTCTTGCGCCGCCGATACCTGCCGCATAAGCGAGAGCGATGTCGTTTGCTCTGCCCGTATAGTCCTGTTCAACAGCTATAAGACAAGGAGTTCCTTTTCCTGCCTGGAATTCGCTTCTTACGGTGTGACCGGGAGCTTTCGGAGCTATCATTGTAACGTCAACATTTTTCGGGGGAACTATGCAGCCGAAATGAATGTTAAAGCCGTGAGCGAACATGAGCATATTTCCCTCTTCAAGGTTCGGCTCGATGCTCTCTTTGTAGAGCTTAGCCTGAAGCTCATCGTTTATGAGTATCATGATGATGTCGGCTTTCTTTGCAGCTTCAGCGGCGGTATATACTTCAAATCCCGCAGCTTCAGCTTTCTTCCAGCTCTTTGAGCCTTCGTAAAGTCCTACGATAACGTTTACGCCGCTGTCCTTGAGGTTAAGGGCATGAGCGTGACCCTGCGAGCCGTAGCCGATTATGGCAACGGTCTTTCCGTCCAGCAGGGACAGATTGCAGTCTTCCAGATGATAGAGTTTAGCCATTTTAAAAATCTCCTTTTAAAATATTATTTTAGCGCCTTTAAGCGTTGTTGACACATCAGTTTCTTACGGAAACAGCCGCTTCGCCTTTTTGTATGGCGATAGTTCCCGTGCGGACTATCTCTTTTATTCCGTAGGGACGCAGCAGTTCTTCAAAATTGTTCAGTGCATTTGTGTTGTCGGATATTTCAACGGTTATCGAATTTGCGGAAATATCCGATATTTTACCGTGAGCAAGCTCGCAAATGCTTATTATCTCGGGTCTTTGCTTCGGAGAACAGCTCACCTTTATCAGTATAAGCTCCCTTGACACCATATTTTCGGGCGCGAGCGTCTTTACTTTTATAACGTCAATAAGCTTGTTGAGCTGTTTTTCTATCTGTTCGAGAGTATAATCGCTCCCGTCTGCGACAATAGTTATTCTCGAAATGTTTACGTCGTCCGTAACTCCTACGGCAAGACTGTCTATATTAAATCCTCTGCGGGCAAAAAGTCCCGCAACTCTCGCGAGAACGCCCGCATGATTTTCAACCAGAACGGAAATAGTATGCTTCATGTTCTGCCTCCGTTAAAGTATGGTTTCGAGCATTTCGGGAACGGCAACTTCGAGCAAAAACGGCTTCTTGCTTTCCGTCAGACGCTTTATGCCCTCTTTTGCGCTTTCCTCGCTGTCTACCAGCATATTCTCTATGCCGTAGGACTCGGCGATTTTCGTATAGCTCGGACTTCCGTCAAGTGAAACCGCATAGAGCCTGTTCCCATAATGATTGGTCTGAAATTCTCTTACCATTCCGAGATATTTGTTTCTCATAACTATAACCTTTACCGCGATGTTATGCTGAACGCAGGTCGCTAGCTCGGGCATTTCCATCTGGAAAGATCCGTCGCCGCATACCGCGATAACTTCAGCTTTCGGCTCGGCTGTTTTTGCTCCGATAGCCGCAGGCAGGGAATAGCCCATTGTTCCCATTCCGCCCGAAGTAAGAAAACGTCCGTTTTTAAGCTCAATGTTGAGCGCCGTCCAGAACTGATTTTCGCCTACGTCCGCAACGACAATAGAGCGGTTAGGAAGATAGTTGTTAAGCTCGCGTATAAACCACTTCGGGTTTACAAAACCCTTTTCCACCGGCTTTATGCCTTTGTCAACACGGCTCTGCGAAAGCATAGCTTTCCATTCGTCGTGATTTGAAACGGCATTTTCGGAAACGGTGTTATTCAGTTGTTCAAGAAGCTGTCCCAAAACTATGCTTATATCGCCTACGATAGGAATATTAGCCGCAACGCTTTTTCCTATCTCCGCAGGGTCAATATCAATATGAATGACCGTAAGGTCTTTTTTGAGCATTATCGGAGCGGACGTTCTGTCGCTCAGCCTTGCGCCGAGCAGAATAAGCGTGTCGCAGTTATTTACCGCGCACTTCGCGCTCTCGCAGCCGTGCATACCGAGCATACCGAAATAACGCTCGCTGTCCGTAGGCATAGCCCCGAGTCCCATAAGCGTCGAGATAACGGGGATGTCCATCTTTTCCGAAAGCTCTCTCATAAGCTCCGCGGCATTTCCCGAAAACAGTCCGCCGCCCGCGATTATAAGCGGTTTTTTTGCTTCAAGAATAGTCATTGCCGCACGTTTTATCTGATAGCCGTTTCCCTTTGAACTCGGACGGTAGCTTCTAATATCCACAGTTTCGGGATATTCAAAGTCGATCTCCGCTTTTTGGACGTCGCACGGAACATCTATCAGCACGGGACCGCGCCTGCCCGTACCCGCTATATAAAACGCTTTTTTAAATACCTCGGCGGTATCTTCGGGCCTTTTCAAAAGATAGCTGTGCTTTACAAAAGGCTCGGCGGAGCCTGTAATGTCGGCTTCCTGAAAAACGTCGCGCCCTATCTGGTCGGAGTTTACCTGCCCCGTGATAATTATCATCGGAACGGAATCCATATACGCCGTAGCTATGGCGGTTATCAGGTTGAGCGCGCCCGGTCCGCTTGTCGCGACGCATACCGCGGGCTTGCCCGTTATTCTCGCATAGCCCGACGCGGAATGACCCGCGTTCACCTCATGGCGCACCAGAATATGATTTATCCCCGATTTATAAAGCTCGTCATAAAACGGGCAGATAGCCGCGCCGGGATAACCGAAAATATCTGTTATCCCCTCGGCTTTAAGACACTCAGTCATTGCTTTCGCAACGGTCATTCTCTGCATTGTCCACACTCCAAAATTCTGTTTCAATATTTTTCTTTAAAAAACAAATTTTAATGTTCTTTTAATTATATCAAATTCTTATTTTTTTGTCAAGATATTTTCGCCATAAACTGAAAAAATGATTTCAAAGCGATAACGCAAAGCGAAACCCGATAAACGTACCCGATTGTTGAAAAGCAAATCGGACTTAAACCAACAAACAGGTTTAAGTCCGATATGTGCTGTTAAATTTTAACTTGCCGAATTAAGCTGCCGATGAAGATGTATCAGAAGTATTTTCCGAAGATTCAGTCTCCGAATCTGCGGGAGCGGATGAATTCGTGTCGGGATCAGTAGGAGCGGGTGTTTCCGTGTCCTTTACGGTGTTTTCGTATGTATACTTGTCTATTACCTTTGTAACGGTATCGTTCAGCATACTGTCAAGATCCTTGTATCCGGGGAGATAGAGCGTTGTATAACTATTTCTTTTTATATCTGTCTTGTATGTGCCGCTGTATCGCGTTCCCTTGGACAGATCTACCGAGCAAGTGCCGTCGGGCATAATAACCAAATTCTTATATGAATACCAAGTATAGTATACTCTGTCGACCGTTACTTCGTCGCCCTTATTGTCGATCTTGCCTGTCAGAGAAGCCGTGCATTTATAAACGCAGTATAACTGGTTTACGGTTGAGCTGTTTACGCCGTCCTTTAAAGTAAGGAAGTAATAACCTATGGGATCAGCGCTCTTCAGAGAATTGCCCTCCATCCAAGTTGCAGCATTTGCCTTCATCGAGTCTTCCGCTTCCTTATGCATCTTGTCCAGCATATCCGCGGGAATATCGTCGACCTTTGTTACATACGCCGCAAGTCCGTCAACGGTAAATTCCTTTGTATCGGGATCGAATACCTTGTTGTAAGACTCTATGTAGTCTTCAAGACTGCCGCCGCTGCGAGGAGTTACCGTAATGGTGATCTTGTCGCCGTTTTTAAGTCCGCTGTCCTTGTCCGCGGTGTATCTGAGGGAGCTGTCGCCGCCGGTGAAGCTCATTGTTCCGTTAGGCGAAAAGCCCTCGAAATTTACCTTGAGATCTGCAAACGGGTCAAAGGATTCAACTTCCTTAAGTCCCTTTACTACAAACTTAAGTTCGCCGCCCTTAAAGTTCATTTTGAGGCCTTCAACTTCTTTGGTCTCGATCGTAACTGTAACTTCATCGCCGTTTGAAAGGTGATCTGCCTTGTCGAGAGAATATTGAACCGCTTCGCGCATCTTTATTTCATTTGCAAGATACTTCAGTTCGTCTTCTTCCTTATTTACATCGTCTATCCAGTCGTACTCGTCGTCCAGCGTCGCCGTACCATAGCCGTTTACGCCCTTGAACTTTACACTGACCGTCTGAGTAACATCTACGGTCGCGTTACAGCCCGTCAAACTAAAGCACACAAGCAGCGTGCTCAGTGCCGTAAGCAGAGCGATAAACTTTTTCATTTTTGTCATTGTGCTTTTCCTTTCTCAAAATAAAATTACCTTAAACTTTTGCTGATACATTATCAACAAAACATATTCTATCACAAAACCATCACATTGTCAATACTGAAATAGTGCCAAATAGAAACGTTTCCGCCCGAAAAGTTTTGTATAATATTTCAATATCAATACGGGAAATACTTTTCGCACGGATAATATGATTAACCCGTAAAAGTAAAAAAGCGGAGAGCTTGAACTCTCCGCTTTTGAATTTTTGCAGCTGATTTAAAGAGCAATTCTTATACGCAGCCCTGAGCTTTCATAGCTTCCGCAACTTTCAGGAATCCCGCGATGTTTGCGCCCGCCATGTAGTTTCCGGGCATGCCGTATTCCTTTGCAGCCTCGTCGCACTGCTTAAAGATCTCCTTCATGATGTTGTGAAGCTTTTCGTCAACTTCCTCGAACGTCCAGCTGTAACGCATGGAGTTCTGGCTCATTTCAAGACCCGAAGTCGCAACGCCGCCTGCGTTTGCAGCCTTTGCGGGACCGTAGAGCATATTGTTTGCGAAGTAAACTTCAATAGCCTCGGGAGTAGACGGCATGTTAGCGCCCTCTGCAACAGCGTAAACGCCGTTCTCCGCAAGGTTCTTCGCATATTCGCCGTTTATCTCGTTCTGAGTAGCGCAGGGAAGAGCGATGTCAGCCTTTATCTTTGCGCCCCAAACGCTGCCCTCGTGATACTCCGCGTTAGCGTGAGAAGTTCTGCTGACATATTCCTTGATACGTCCGCGTTCAACTTCCTTTATCTGCTGTACAACAGCAAGGTCGATTCCGTCGGGATCGTAAACATAACCGTTAGAGTCGGAAACCGTAACTACCTTTGCGCCGAGAGCGGTAGCTTTCTGCGTAGCGTAGATAGCAACGTTGCCCGAACCCGAGATGATGACGGTCTGACCGTTAAAGCTCTTGCCGTTTGCCTTGAGCATTTCGTCGGTGTAATAGCAAAGACCGTATCCCGTAGCCTCGGTTCTTGTGAGAGAACCGCCGTATGTAAGTCCCTTGCCCGTAAGAACGCCGCTGAACTCATCTCTTATTCTCTTGTACTGACCAAACATATATCCTATCTCGCGTCCGCCTGTTCCGATGTCGCCGGCGGGAACGTCGCAGTCGGGACCGATGTGTCTGCAAAGCTCTGTCATAAAGCTCTGGCAGAAGCGCATAACTTCTCCGTCAGACTTGCCCTTGGGGTCAAAGTCCGAACCGCCCTTGCCGCCGCCCATAGGAAGCGTGGTGAGAGAGTTCTTGAAGATCTGCTCAAATCCGAGGAACTTTATGATACCGATGTATACGGAGGGGTGAAGTCTGATACCGCCCTTGTACGGACCGATAGCGGAGTTGAACTGGATACGGAATCCGCGGTTAACCTGAACTTTTCCGTTGTCGTCTACCCACGGAACGCGGAAGATGATCTGTCTTTCGGGTTCTACGATCCTGTCGAAAACGCCTGCTTCAATGAGATCGGGACGCTTTTCGGCAACAGGCTGGAGCGTTTCAAAAACCTCTGTTACAGCCTGAATGAACTCGGGTTCGCCCGGGTTTCTTTTCTTTACGGTCTCGAGAAGATCCGCAAGATACTTGTTTGTCAATGCCATTGGAATAATCCTCCCTTTTAAATAAAAAATTGACTTGTTAAAAAATTTAACTTGCTTTTTAATTATACACTACTATGCGCGAATTTGCAAGAATTTTTTTAAATTTTTTCAAAATCGCTTTGAGATTTTGTGCATTATAACAATTTATTTTTTGAAAATTATTCATCTTCCACAAAAACCCGCTGTTTTCGACTTTTTGCCGTGAAATATAAAATTCATTTTGGTGCAAGTTATGCTCGCTTTGCAATTCAAGCGGGAAAAATTTCATATACTTTTCATACAAACAAACCTTGACATTTTATGTTGAATATTGTATAATTAATATATATTGAGTATTTTGGGAGGACAATTGCTCAATTCAGGTGAAGGGGGATTTTTTATGTCACAAAAAAGGCATTTGCCGTTCGGAGTGAAAATATGTTCGGCAATATGCGCGGCTGTAGTGGCGTTGACTTTGCCGAACGCGGCTTTTCTCAGTGAAAACAGCGCTTCGGGAAGTACGAGCATTGACGACTTGCAGGCGCAGATAGACAAAATAAAGGAAGAAAATGAAAAGCGCAAAGAACAGATAGAGGGACTTAACGGGGATATAAACGAGAACAAAGCCTCGATAAAGCTCGTAAACGAGCATATAGACGGCGTAACGCTTGAAATAGAAAAATACGGGGAGCTTATACTTGCGCAAAAGCAAAGCATCGACGATAAGCAGATAGAGATAGAAAACGTTGAACGAGAGGTACAGAGCAAAGAAACAGACATAGAAAACAAAAAGGCTTATATCTCGGAGCTTGAGGCGAAGAATAAGGAAAATCTCAAACGCTTCGGCGAGCTTGCGAGAGCGATGTACATGAACGACGTTTCGGATACTATCCCTATACTTAGCGGCTCTGACGACTGGTATGATTATTTCGTTTATTCGGACGTAATAAAGAACATAAGCACGCAAAACCTGAACTTTATGAAAAAGCTGCTTGCGGATATAAAGGACCAGGAAAAGCTTATAGAAGATCTGAAAGATGAAATAAGTAAACTTGAGCAGGAAAAAACCGAGCTTTCGGAAGAAAAAGTTCAGCTTGAAAAAGACATGGCTGCTCTGAAAAGCTCCAAAGCAGAGCTTGACAGTTACGCAGCTCAGCAAAAAGATTATCTTCAGAGCCTTGCCCGGCAGAACACAGAGCTTATGAATAAAGTAAGCGCTCTGCAGTACGACGAAAAAGAGTCCATGAAGAGAATGGACGAACTTAATCAAGAACTCGAAGAGCTTATCAGACTGGAGCAGGAGAAAAACAACGGACAGCCGAACTACTCTGCGGACGGTTTCATTTGGCCCGTCAGCTCGAAATTCCGGAGGATCTCCACTCCTTTCGGATATGACCCTTGGAGAAACGGACAGCATAGGGGACTCGACATAGTCGGGTCGACGACTTCCATTGCAGGAGCGGAAATACGCGCAGTCCAGTCGGGTAAAGTAATCACGGTATACACGGGCTGCCCGCACAATTACGGAAAACAATACAGCTGCGGCTGCGGCGGCGGTTACGGAAACTACATAATAATCGACCACGGCGGCGGGATCTCTACTATGTACGCTCATTGTCAGAAAATAAACGTTTCAAAAGGTCAGCAGGTAAATCAGGGCGACGTTATAGGAAACGTCGGCACGACGGGCTGGAGTACGGGTTATCATCTGCACTTTGAGGTTCGTGTAGACGGCGTTGCGGTAAATCCGTCAAATTACGAATACACATATTATTGAGAATAAGTTTACAGCGCGGACTCACGCCCGCGCTGTTTTTATGGTTCAGACGAAACCCTTATACACGTTATTTAAACTTCGGGCTTAGCTTTAAAGGAAAGACAGTCGGTACACTGAACGACGGAGGGGTTAGCCTCGTGAGTGCCGACTTCGATTTTGTCAAGAGAGCAATAATCTTCACAACAGCAGTGGTGTTCGCAGTTGTGGATAGTACAGCCGATGTGCTTGTTTGCATATTCCGTTCCCATAATAATTCTCCTTAAAACAGTAAACTTGCGGACTTGCCGCAAGTTTATTTTTTGGTGTTATCGAGCCGATTATTCTTGTAAAAAATTTACAGAAAAAACTCCGCCAAATGGCGGAGTTCGGTTTTTTCTACAACCTGAGATATAACTGCTTCGTCTCGCGGCATACCTCGTTATGTCATTCGGACAGATAAGACTTTACTATCACCTGTAAAAGTTCGTCGCGGTCAATGTGGCGAATAAGCCCACGCGCGTTATTGAACGTAGTGATATATGTAGGATCTTCCGAAAGGATATAGCCTACAAGCTGATTTATGGGATTGTAGCCTTTTTGCTTCAGCGCGTCATATACGGTCATAAGAATTTCTTTCATTTCATTTTCTCTGTCCTCATGCACCGAAAATGTAACTGTTTTATCTTTCATTTTATCATATCCTTTCTTTGTTTTATCATAAGGATATTATACACTTTTTTTGCCGAAAAAACAACCGCATTTATTATTTTTGATTATACAAATTGTTAAAATCTATGATTAGCACAAAATTAATAAAAAAACATTAGTAGTTTTACACAAAAATAGTTAAAGAAAATATACATATTTATAAAATTTGCTAAAACACTTGTATATCTTGAAAATTTATGTTATAATAGATTGAAAGCGGAAAATAGGTTTGCCTACCGCCGTCTAAATTTTTTGAGGGGAGATATTCACAATGCCAGCAGGTAAAGGCTTTGGTACGAGCCCAATGGGTTTTAATAAGCAGGAGGTCAACGAGTACATAGCGAGTTTAAGCAAGCGAATGAGCGAGCTTGAAGCGGAAAAGAAAGAGATCGAGAAAAAATATGAGTCCGTTAAAAAAGTAGTTGACGGAAGCGACGAAAAGATCAAGCAGATCGAATTCGCCTCAAAGGAAAGAATCGACCAGCTTGAAGCCCAGGTCAAAACGGAGCGTAAAAATTCCGAGGACCTTATAGATCAGATAGACGAACTGAAAAGAAAGCTTAAAAACGCGGGCGTTTCCGTAAATATTCCCGCAGGAAAGTCCGACGGCACTTCCGCTGCAAGACAGCGCGCGTCGGAGATAATCGAGGACGCCGAAAAGACGGCAAAAGAAACCGTCGCTAAGGCAAATAAGACGGCGTCGGAGGTTGTTGAAAAAGCAAAGAAGACCGCTGCCGAAATTATGGGAAGCGCGGGCGGCGCGGGAAAGAGCGTGGATCTGAGCGGATTTATGGCAAAACTGCGCAAATTTGCAAACAGCGTAAATGCAGGCTGTAAAGAGCTTATGGACAGCGCCTCGGAAATTTCCGAGGGTCAGAGCGAGACTTCTTTTGAAATGCCCGACTTTTCCGACTTTACGGCTCCGTCGGCTGATGTTCCCGAAACGGGAAGCTTTGATTTCGGCGGTGAAAGCGATACCTCAAACGCAATGGACGATATAAACGATCTTATCGCAAGTATGTCGGGAGATAATATCGACGACAGCGATATGAGCGGCAATATGAACGAAAACGTCGGCGGCGAAGAAATGGATATGGGATTCGGTTTCACCGATACAAACGCCGAGAGTACGGAAACGTCATTCGGACTTAACGCCGATGTTTCATCCGACGACGCGGAAGAGCAGAAAGCAAGCGCACTCGATATTGACCTTGGCGTCGATATGTTCTCAAGCGCAGTTGCTGAAGCGTCCGAGGAAATGAACGCCGACCTGACGGCGGATCTTGCGGATACGGTAGAAGCCGATGATATAACAAGTTCGGATCTCGGACAGAGCAGCGAGATGGACGAAATGCAGAAGCTTCTTGAACAGGCGGAGGCTACGTTCGGAGGAGGTTCTTCCGAGTTTGAAGAAAAAACGTCCGACGCTTCCGAAGCGGTTGCCGGTGACGACTGGTCGAGTCTTCAGAACGAGCTTGACGCTCTTGAAAAACAAGACGGCTCGGCAGACGAAAGTCACGCTTCTTCGGATAACGATAATAAGCAAAGTTCCGAAAACGACATATGGAGCCTTGGCGATATGGATATGAGCGATACGGGCGATGACGATGATATGAGTTCCGACCTTTTCGGCAGCTTCTGATAAAAAGAAATATAAATCGGGAATTTGACTTTTCTAAAACTTATTCCCGATTTATATGTTAAAACGTTATATAGATTAAGGTAAAGCTTATGATAGAAATGAATACCGCCGAGCTCAAAGAAAAAGCGAAAACTCTCCGCGTCGGCGACAGGGTGTTCTTGTCGGGCGCAGTCTATACTTCGCGCGACGCCGCGCATAAGAGGATAAACGCGCTGCTTGACGAGGGAGGAAAGCTCCCGTATGAGCTTTCGGGCGCGGCAATATATTATGCCGGGCCTACAGCCGCGCGCGAGGGAATGGTTATAGGGTCGTGCGGTCCTACGACGTCGGGCAGAATGGACGTATATTCGCCGAGATTTCTCGATCTGGGTCTTTCGGCAATGATAGGAAAAGGCGAAAGAAGCGAAGCCGTATGCGACGCTATCCAAAGAAACGGAGCAGTATATTTCTGCGCCGTGGGAGGCGCGGGCGCGCTCGCTTGTAAATGCATAACAGAGTGTGAAGTTATAGCTTTCGAGGACCTCGGTTGTGAAAGCGTAAAGCGGCTGAAATTTGAAAAATTCCCTCTGATAGTGGCTATAGACTGCGCGGGCGGCAATATTTTCAAGACGGGAAGAGCGAATTACAGAACATAGTTAAAATGCCTAATTTTTTTTGAAAATTTTCGCTAATATGTCGATTTTTTGTTAAATGTGAAAAGAAATTGTTGACAAAAAGTATAAGTTGTGATAAAATGTATTGAACGGTAGGAGCATAACGTTGAAAGATAATTCAATGCAGAATGAGAAAAAACTTATCGAACAAAACCGTTCGGACAGCGAAAAAGTTGCGGAGATGATCTCGAGCCACTTAAAGATAGTTTTCGCAATTGCAAAAAAATACTCGGCATACGCCGATTATGAAGAATTGGTGTCCGACGGAATGGATGGGCTTATGAGCGCCGTAAAGAGCTATGACGAAGAAAAGGGCGAGTTTTCGGCCTTTGCGGCGGTGTGTATTGAAAACAGGCTCAAAAATACCGTGAGGCGTTCTATAAACCGTGCGAAACGGCTCGTCCGCGAGGAAGAACTGGACGCGGTCGCAGATATGAAGCCTACTCCCGAAGAAGAAGTCATTCAAAGGGAAAACAGCATTGATATGATACGGGCTATCGAAAAAGAGCTTTCGGAGTTTGAATACAAATGCATAAAGGGCGTCGTAATGGGCCTTTCTTACGACGAACTGGCAAAGAAGCTGGGAGTGGATAAAAAGTCTGTGGACAACGCGCTGGTTCGCGCGAGGAAAAAGCTTCGCGCAATTTACAAAGGTTAATATGTCCCGAATAGCTTAAAAAAAGCGCTGTGCAAATATTCTTTGCGCTGAGATGTCGGTAAAATCCGATGAGGGCTAACATTATTATTTTTTTAAGGGGTAAATCTATGTACACTGACAAGACACTGAAATGCAAAGACTGCGGCGCTGATTTTGTGTTCACTGCGGGCGAACAGGAATTCTACGCAGAAAAGGGCTTTGAGAATGAGCCGCAGAGATGCAAGGCTTGCCGCGATGCGAGAAAGAATGCAGGCAGAGGCGCAAGAACGTTTTATGAGGCAACTTGTGCTGTATGCGGCGGTGTAGCTCGCGTTCCGTTTGAGCCCAAGGGCGACAGACCCGTTCTGTGCAGCGAGTGCTTCGCAAAGCAGAAAGGCGAGTAATCGCCAAATAATGCGCGCGGGAATCATTCAAACGGTTGTACAGGTTGTACATGATTTAAAGGTTGTACAGGTTATACATTTTTTGATCCGCCATGACGGGCGTCTTCCCCAAGAGCATTAAATCCGAGCAGCCGCTTTATGCGGCTGCTTTTTGGTGTAAATTTCAAAAAAACACAACATATAATAACGACGTATAAATTAAAAAAAACCACGCACAATATTTCAGACAAAAGAAAGGAGTATCTATATGAGAAAATTATTTGTTGCAATGATTTGCGCCGCTGCCGTGCTGACGCTCGGCGGCTGCAGAAATAATACGGAAAATCCGTCAGACTCTTCTCAGAGCAGCTCGCAAAGCTCAGTTATGTCATCCTCAAGTTCGAGCGGCTCGCAGAGTTCGGCGTCTTCTGACAGCTCGCAGTCTTCGGATAGCCGGGCGTCGGGTTCTACAGCCGAAAAAATGGCTGATAAGGCGTTGAACGCAGACGAATGGCCGAGCATGGAAACCGTGTCGGAACAGAATTATGTAAACGCTCTGTTCAACGAAGAAATAGTCCTCGCAGATTGCGAGGACTTCTGCCTGATGTCAAATACAATAAGCGCTCAGCTCTATAAAATACTTTTGGTAAAACCAAAGGCGGATAAGACGCAATCTATCCAAAGCGCAATGGACGATTATTTTGAATATATAAGAAACGAGGGCGCGTTCTATCCCGACCAGCAGGCAAGCGCCGCAGGAGCGGTCAAGGGAAAGACCGAAAGCGGATACATTTACATTATAGTTCACCCGAACGGAACGCTGATTGCAGACGCTATGCTGTCATAATTCGGGCGAAAAAATAAAAAATAAAAAAAATTATAAAAAAGTGCTTGACAAAGATTATAAAATGTGATAAAATGAATATACCTCGAATGGGGTATATTTTTTTGTGCATTTTTATGTGCGGAAAAATTTCCCGAAAAACGCTGTCGAAAGGCAGACGCGGAGCTTATTGCAAAGCCCGTTGCTATGCGAAAGCCGCGTGAGGGAGGCTCAGAAAAAATTAGGAGGTGCCGAAAGTGAGAGTAAAGATTACACTGGCGTGTACAGAGTGCAAGCAGCGCAATTACAACACCATGAAGAACAAGAAAAACGACCCAGACAGGCTCGAAATGACGAAGTATTGCAGATTCTGCAAGAAACACACTCTTCACAAAGAAACCAAGTGACGAGAGGGAGGATTTTATGGCAAACGATTTAGAGCTTGAGAAAAACTCTCCCGAAAGTGAAGATGACAAATCCGCAAAGAAAGTAAAAACAGACGACAAGAAAAATTCCAAAAAAGCGGATAAGAACAAAAAGGCAAAGAAAGGCCCGATAAAGTTCTTTAAGGACGCAAAAGCGGAATTTAAAAAGGTTGTTTGGCCGGGTCCGAAAGAAACGACGCGAAATACTATAGTTGTCGTTGTGGTATGCCTTATTGCGGGACTGTTGGTTTTCGGCGTGGATTCGCTGTTCGGTCTTTTGAACAACTTGCTGTTCTGACGATTTACGGGGGTTAATATGGCTGATTCAGAAGCAAAATGGTATATTCTTCACACCTATTCGGGATATGAGAAAAAAGTTGCCGATGATATTAGGACACTTGTTGACAACCGCAATTTGGGGCATCTTATAGAAGATGTCACTATTCCGATGACCAAAAAGACGGTCGAAAAGGAAGTAAAGGAAAACGGGGTAACTGTTAAAAAGCAAGTAGAAGTTGAAGAAAAGGTTTATCCCGGATACGTTTTCGTTAAGATGGTCGAAACAAACGAAACGTGGTATATCTGCAGAAACACAAGAGGCGTGACGGGATTTGTAGGTCCCGAGTCCAAGCCTACTCCGCTCAGCGAAAGCGAAGCAATGGCGCTCGAGCAGGGCAGATACAACAGCTCGGACAATTCAGCGCCCGCGTTCAAGGTCGGCGACGAAGTAGTTATTACGGGCGGCATATTTGTAGACTTTACAGGAACTGTCGCTGAGGTTGACGAGGAAAATAAGACGCTTGTCGTAAATCTCGTCAATATGATGGGCGGGATAATTCCCGCGACGATCGAATTTTCCGCGGTCAAGAAAGCTTGAGCGGTAATTCGAGGACGTTTTTCAGAAAAATTTACGGAGGATAATTGCAATGGCACAAAAGGTTACAGGTTTTATTAAACTTCAGATCCCTGCCGGCAAGGCTACGCCGGCTCCGCCTGTAGGTCCGGCGCTCGGACAGCACGGCGTTAATATTATGGCGTTTACAAAGGAATTCAACGAGCGCACAAAGGCTCAGGCAGGACTTATAATCCCTGTCGTTATAACGGTTTACGCTGACAGAAGCTTTAGCTTTATTACCAAGACTCCTCCTGCGAGCGTACTTATAAAGAAGGCTTGCAAGATCGAGAGCGGTTCGGGAGTTCCGAATAAGACAAAGGTTGCAAAGATCACAAAGGCTCAGCTTAAGGAAATTGCCGAGACAAAGATGCCCGATCTTAATGCAGCAAGCGTTGAGTCTGCAATGTCGATGATCGCGGGAACTTGCCGTTCGATGGGCGTAGAGGTAGTTGACTGATAAAATAAGTGGGAGGATATAAATTCCGCTAATGCGGCGAAAATCGCCGATAACCACAAGGAGGATTATTAGATGAAACACGGAAAAAAGTATGTTGAGAGCGCAAAGCTCATAGATTCCGCAAAGGTTTATGAGTCACAGGAGGCTCTTGACCTTGTCTGCAAGACAGCAAAGGCAAAGTTTGACGAAACTGTCGAGCTTCATATTCGTTTGGGCGTAGACTCAAAGCACGCTGATCAGCAGGTTCGCGGCGCGGTCGTACTTCCCAACGGAACTGGTAAGACCATAAGAACTCTCGTATTCTGCAAGCCCGAGAAAGAGGCTGACGCAAAGGCTGCGGGAGCTGATTATATCGCTGATAATGAAACAGTCGCAAAGATCCAGGGCGGCTGGATGGATTTCGAGGTAGTTATAGCTACGCCCGATATGATGGGCGTTGTAGGACGTCTCGGTAAGGTACTCGGTCCGAGAGGACTTATGCCTAACCCCAAGGCAGGAACGGTAACTCCCGACGTCGGAAAGGCTGTTCAGGAAGCTAAGGCAGGTAAGATAGAGTATCGCCTTGATAAGTCCAACATCATTCACTGCCCCATAGGAAAAGCGTCCTTTGGCATAGAAAAGCTTGAGGAAAACTTTGACGCGCTTATGGAAGCGGTTGTTAAGGCTAAGCCCGCTGCGGCAAAGGGACAGTATATAAAGAGCTGTACTGTATCCTCGACCATGGGTCCCGGCGTTAGGGTAAACACCTTGCGTTTCGGTGTGTGACGGGGGATTATTGCGCATAATTATCACCGCTCGGAGAGATCCGAGCGGCGGTTTTTTGAAAGGGCATTTTATTGCGAACAGAGCCGTATGCGCATAAAATAATATAAAAGCAAATTACAGGCTTTATCTACAGCCTGAAAAAAGAGGAGGTAGTTTTTTGGGTTTTTCCAAAGGTTTCAATCAGGTAGAAGCGGCGGCGGAAAAAGTCGTAAGACCCATAGTCGAGGGTCACGGATATTCTTTATGGGACGTTGTTTTCATAAAGGAAGGCGCGAGTTGGTATCTGAGGATACTTATAGATAAGCCCGAGGGAATATCCATAGACGACTGCGAGAGCATAGACGGGCTGATAAACGCAGAAGTTGACAAACAGCCGTTCGTGGAGAAGATAGACTACCTCGAGGTAGGTTCTGCAGGGCTTGAACGTCCGATAAGGCGTGTAGACCAGATATACGTTTCTGTCGGGAAAAGGATAAAGCTGAAGACATATAAGCTCTCGGAAGAGTTAAAAGCTAAGGAAGTTAAATGTGTTCTTAAAGGCTTTGACGGAGAGAAAGTAAAAATTTCGGGGGAATTCGGAGAAGCGGAAATTTTGCTCTCGGATATTTCTTCGATGAATTATGATGATTTTGATGATTTTGACAAAATATTGACGGAGGTATAACGGAAAATGGCTAAACGAAAAGCAGTAAAAGGCGAAGACTACGGCGACATTTACGAAAATCTCGCGCTGTTGGCTCAGGAAAAGGGAATATCGAGCGAGATCCTGGCGGACAAGATAAAGTACGCGATTGAAAAAAGCCTGAAGTCAAATCTTCATTTTGACGATGACGAGGAGAGCTTTGTCATTGTAAATATCGACATTGAAAAGAAGATATTTGACGTAAGCATTATGAAAGAGGTCATTGAGGTCGTTGACTCGCTTTACGAGCCCGAAAAGGAAATAGTGCTCGAGGAGGCGCTGAAGATCGACCCGAAAGCGGAGGTAGGCTCGAGAGTAAAATGCCCCGTTGATACGAAAATGTTTAAGAGAATTGCCGCGAAAAACGCTAAAGACCTGATAAAACAGGGATTTTCAAACGCAGAGCGCCAGCATTTAAGCGAGATCTGGGGTCAGTATGAAAACGAAGCCGTGTCGGCTGTCGTTACAAAGGTAGAGCCGAAGACGCTCATAGCTACGCTTGAAATAAACAAGAACGAAGTTATCCTGCCTAGAAACGAGCAGATACCCGGCGAAGTGCTTGAAGTCGGACAGGTAATAAAGGTATATATCTCGGGTATTTCAAAGGAATATAAAGAGGGCGAGAAGAACCAGTATCTGAAAGTTTCGAGAACAGACAAGTGGCTGATAAAGCGCCTGTTCGAGCTTGAGTGTCCCGAAATATACGACGGAACAGTCGAAATAAAGGCAGTCAGCCGCGTTCCCGGAAGCAGGAGCAAGATAGCCGTTAAGAGCAACGATCCGAACGTCGACGCTCTGGGCGCTTGCATAGGTCCTCAGAAGAGCAGGATAAACGCAGTTACAAAGGAAATAAACGGAGAAAAGGTCGATGTCGTTTTGTACGGCGACGACGCGGAGGAGTTTATAAAACAGGCTCTGAAGCCCGCCGATGTAGTAAAGGTCATCATCACAAATCCGAATCCCGACAAGAAGTCCTGCAAGGTCATCGTTCCCGACAACCAGCTTTCTCTTGCAATAGGAAACAAGGGACAGAACGCATGGCTTGCCGCAAAGCTTACGGGATATAAGATCGACATAAAAGCGCAGAGCGCGGTAAAGCCCGAAGACTATGAAACGGTCCCGCTCGAAGAAAACGAAACTGAAGTAAACGAATCCGAAGAAACGGAGTGAGTCGATGGCTGAGAAAGCAAAAGTCCCTATGAGAAAGTGCATTGCCTGCGGAGAAATGATAGGCAAAAAGGGCGCTATAAGAATAGTACGCACTCCCGAAGGAAATATTGTTCTTGACAAAACGGGAAAAATGAACGGCAGAGGAGCTTATCTCTGCAACGATTTGAACTGTTTTCAGATCGCAAGAAAAGGAAAAAAACTTGAACGTTCTTTTAAACTCCCTATATCGGATGATATATACGAAAGCATCCGAAAGGAGATATTGCCCGATGAATAAAACACTTAGCGTGATAGCTTTAAGCAAACGTGCGGGAAAGCTTGTCACGGGGTTCGAGGCGGTATGCGACGGGCTTTCGGCAAAGGGATACTGCGGAGTGATACTGGCTTTTGATATATCTCAAAAGACGGAAAAAGAAGTTCGCTTTTTCGCAGGGAAGTATAACAGATCCGTTGTAAAAGCGGATTTTACAATGGACGAGGCGCTCGATGCCTTAGGAAAGCGCACGGGAGTTTTTCTCATAAACGACGAGGGACTTTTCAAATCGGCGGTTAAGCACATAGCATGATTGAAAATAATAAATTTCGGGGCGTAAAGCCCAAAGGTTTGGAGGAAATATACATTGCCAAGTAAACAAATCAAATACAAGGTTCAGACGGTCGCAAACGATCTGGGCGTTGACAAATCAGAGCTTTTGAGCGTTCTGGACGAGGTTTTTCCCGTAAAAACCCCGAGAAAAGCCGCGTCAACTATCGGAGCTGACGAGGTAGGTTATCTTCTTGAGAAATTTACAAGAGAAAACGAGGTCAAAGACTTGTTTGCCGCTTTTGCGCAAACTAAGAGCATAAAGACTCCTAAGCCTGCGGCGGAGGAAAAGAAAGAGACCAAGAAAAAGACTTCGACAAAGAAGACCGAAGCATCGGCGAAAAAATCTTCGGAAGCCGAAAAAGTCGAACTGCAGACTGAAGCAGAGGAAAAACAGGCGGAAAAACCGGAAGAGAAGACTGCCGAAAAGGTCGTTTCTTCCGCAAAGGAAAAGCAGGAAGAAAAATCAGAAGTAAAAGTCGAAGTAAAAACCGAAGAAAAGAAGTCGGAAAAGGTTTCCGAAAAAGAACAGAAGCCCGAACAAAAGGCAGCCGATAGTCACGAAAGCCTCCCGAGCGGTCAGAGTAACCGTGTTGAAAATAAGCAGGGCAACGCTCAGACTCGTGAAAACCGTGATAATCATAAGCAGAACAATAACGGCAATAATAATCGCGGGTCTTCTAAACAGCAAAACCAGCCTGCAAACAATCGTCAAGGACAAAAGCCGAAGCCGAACAGCACGAAATCGTCTGTTATAAAACAGCAGCCTGTTTCAAAGCCAGCTATTGACAGCAGCAAGATAAAGGTAAACACTCCGCCCGTTCAGCAGAAGCAGAAAGGCGAAGCCGTAAAGCACGGCGAACAGGTAACGAAAAAGGTCGATACAAGAGGAAGCTATTTCGAGCTTGACAAATACAACGAGCGCTATGAAACAATGGCAGGCGGCAGGGGAATGAACAACGACAATTTCCGCAGCAAGCAGAAATTGACGCAGAAATCCCAGCAGCGCGGAAAGCAGCAGTATTCTAGCAAGCGTGAAACCGAAGCGCAGAAGCTGAAAAGGCTTGAGCTTGAGCGCGCAAGAAAGCAGCAGCTTAAAGTTCAGATTCCCGACGAGATAGTTGTCGGAGAACTTGCGACAAGGCTCAAGGTCACGGCGTCCGAGGTCATAAAGAAGCTGTTCGGACTCGGAGTAATGGCGAATATAAACGAAACCATAGATTTCGATACGGCGTCTTTGGTAGCCGAAGAACTCGGCGCAAAGGTCGAAAAGGAAATTGTCGTAACTATAGAGGAGCGTCTTTTTGAAGACGTTGAGGACAAGGACGAGGATCTTAAACCGCGTTCGCCCGTTGTCGTAGTTATGGGACACGTTGACCACGGAAAGACCTCTATCCTCGACTATATACGCCATGCGCACGTTACTTCTACCGAAGCGGGAGGTATAACCCAGCATATCGGCGCATACCGCGTTCATCTTAAAGACCGCGACATAACGTTTCTCGATACTCCCGGACACGAGGCGTTTACGGCAATGAGAGCGCGCGGAGCGATGATAACGGATATAGCCATACTCGTTGTAGCGGCGGACGACGGAATTATGCCGCAGACTATCGAAGCGATAAACCATGCCAAAGCGGCAGGCGTTCAGATAATTGTAGCTATAAACAAAATGGATAAAGAGGGCGCTAATCCTGACAAGATAAAAGAAGAGCTTACAAAGTACGACCTTGTGTGCGAGGATTGGGGCGGAAATGTTATTTGCGTTCCCGTATCTGCAAAAACAGGCGAGGGAATGGATAATCTGCTTGAAATGGTAGGACTTGCCGCAGACGTAATGGAGCTTAAAGCAAACCCCGACAGACTTGCAAAGGGCGCAGTTATAGAAGCGCGCCTCGACAAGTCGAGAGGTCCGATAGCTACGCTTTTGGTACAAAACGGAACGCTCCATACGGGCGACATCATAATCGCGGGAATGGCAGTCGGCAGAGTACGCGTTATGCGCGACGATACGGGAAAGAGCGTAAGCGAAGCGGGACCGTCCATACCCGTAGAGATAATGGGACTTTCCGAAGTTCCGTCCGCGGGCGACACATTTGCGGCGGTCGAGGACGAAAAACTTGCGAGAGAGCTTGTTGAAAAGCGCAAGACCGAGGCAAAGGAAGAACAGTTCTCAGCATACAAAAAGGTAACTCTCGACAATCTGTTCAGTTCTATCGAGCAGGGCGAAATAAAGGAACTTCCGATTATCGTAAAGGCGGACGTACAGGGTTCTGTCGAAGCGGTAAAGCAGTCGCTTGAAAAACTGTCGAGCGAAGAAGTAAACGTTCGCGTTATCCACGGCGGCGTAGGAGCTGTAAACGAAAGTGACGTAAAGCTTGCGGACGCCAGCAACGCCATAATCGTAGGCTTTAACGTAAGACCTAACTCCGCGGCTGAAGAAGTCGCAAAGGAAAACGGCGTTGAGATTCGCCTTTACAGGGTCATCTACGACGCAATTGAAGATATAACCTCCGCTATGAAGGGAATGCTCGCTCCGAAGATCCGCGAGGTCGCTCTCGGAAAGGCTGAGGTAAGACAGGTCTACAAGATAAGCAGCGTCGGAACAGTCGCAGGTTCGTACGTCCTTGACGGAAAAATTTCGCGCAGCTCGCAGATACGTATTGTTCGCGACGGAATTGTCGTAGGCGACGATAAGATAGCGGGACTTCAGCGCTTTAAGGACGCCGTAAAGGAAGTTTCCGCGGGATTTGAGTGCGGAATAAGTCTTGAAAAGTTTACGGACATCAAGGAAGGCGACATTTTTGAAGCTTATGTTATGGAGGAATACAGAGAATAAGTATTCCTTTGTTATGAGTAAAGGAAATTACTATGCCGAATTATAATATTAAACGCATAAACGAGGATATTTTAAGAGAATTGTCCGCGGCGGTAGCGGGAGTAAAAGACCCGCGCGTTTCCGAAAGCTTTGTGACAATAACGCACACGGAGCTTTCGAGCGACTTTTCATACTGTAAGGTATGGGTATCGTGCATGGGCGGGGAAGAACGCACCGCAAAAGCTGTAGAGGGCATGAAAGCCGCGGGCGGTTATTTCAAGAAGATGATAGCCGCAAGAATAAGAATGCGCAAAATGCCCGAACTTATATTCCTTTCGGATAATTCTCTTGATTATGCGGAGCATATCGACAAGATCATATCGGGATTTTCAAAGGATAAGGGTGAAAGCGATGAGGATTGACATAAAAGAAGCGGTAAAATTTCTTCGCGAAAACGACGATTATCTTATCCTTATGCACGCAAGTCCCGACGGCGATACTCTCGGCTGCGGCACGGCGCTTTGCGGAGCGCTTCAGAGGCTGGGGAAAAATGCGAAAGCGGTATGCCCCGAAGAAATACCCCATAAATTCGATTATCTTTTTGACGCCGTAAAGGCGCAGGATTTCGAGCCTAAGACGATAGTGTGCGTGGACGTCGCGGATACAAAGCTGCTCGGCGATATGAAAGAAACAGGCGACAAAGCCGAGCTTTGCATTGATCACCATATCTCAAACACCGAATATGCAAAAAGAACGCTTTTAGACGCGGACAGCGCGGCGGCTTGCGAGATAATTTACGAGATAATAAACGAGCTCGGAGTTCCTTTTGATAAGGCTCTTGCAAACTCCGTCTATACGGGAACTGCGACCGACACGGGCTGTTTCAGATACAGCAACACCACCCCGCGCACCCACCGTATCGCCGCAGATTTGATAGGCTTAGGAGCGGATTTTGCGGGTATAAACTATACCATGTTTGAGCTGAAAACAAAAGGCAGAATAAAGCTCGAACAGTTTGCTCTCAATACAATAGAATATTACGCCGACGGTCATATAGCTATAATCTATGCTCCGCTTTCTATGACCGAAAGCATAGAGGGTATAGACAGCGACGACATCGGCGCGCTCGCGAATATTCCCCGTCAAATACAGGGCGTGGATATTGGCATATGCGCAAAGGAAAAGAAAAAGGGCGTTTATAAATTGTCGCTGCGTTCTTCAAAGCTTATTGACTGTTCCGAGATTGCGCAGCTTTTCGGCGGCGGCGGACACGAAAGAGCGTCGGGCTGTTCTTTTAAAGGCGGCACAATTGAAGAAGCCGCAGCTCAGGTTATAAAAGCCTGCGAAGAAGCATGCAAAAAAGCGGGAATAATATGAACGGGATACTTGTCGTAAATAAGCCGCAGAACTTTACGTCGTTTGACGCGGTTGCCGTCGTTAGAAAAAAATTCGGCACAAAAAAAGTAGGGCACGGCGGCACTCTCGATCCTATGGCGACAGGCGTTCTGCCCGTATTTATAGGAAACGCAACGAAAGCCGTCGATCTTGTTTTCGATAAAAGCAAGAGCTATCGCGCGGGCTTCAGGCTCGGAGTAAAGTCCGATACGCTTGATATTTGGGGTAATTGCACTGAACAGCAAGAGATAAGCGTAACGCGCGAAAAGCTTGAAAAAGCGCTCGGAAGATTTATCGGAGACATAGACCAAATACCGCCGATGTATTCTGCTCTTAAAGTAAACGGTCAGAAGCTCTGCGATCTTGCGCGAAAGGGCGTCGAGGTGGAGCGAAAAGCGCGGAGGATAACAATAACGCGCATTGAGCTGAAAGATTTTGACGGCAGAAACGGCGCTTTTGAAGTCGATTGTTCCGCGGGAACGTATATCCGTTCGCTTATAGACGATATAGGAAAAACTCTGGGAACAAGCGCGGTCATGACGAGCCTTGTCAGAACAAAAAGCTGCGGCTTTACGCTTTCGCAGTGCGTGACAATTGAGGATATAAATTCAAAGCCCGTGGACGAGCTTTGTTTGTGGTCGGTCGATAATGTGCTTTCGGGATATTTTCCCGTTGTTCTCGATGATGTGCAGAAAAGACTGTACTTAAACGGCGTAAGGCTTGACGCGGCGCGGCTCAGAAGTACAAATGACAGTAACGCTGAGATCCCCAAAGGAGAGCTTTTGCTGATATATTCCGAGGACGCGCCGATTCTGCTCGGAGCGGGAATGATAAACGAACAGGGTGAACTTGTTTCGGTAAAACATTTTCAAGGTTGACAACAAAAACAGGTGAAATAATTTGATAGATATAACATACGGCGCGGCGCCGAGGAGAAAAACCGCCGTTGCGCTCGGATATTTTGACGGACTGCATCTGGGGCATGTCTATGTCATAGGAAAAACTTTTTCGCAGAAAGATCTTGCGCCTGCAGTTTTTACATTCAACTGCGACACGACGCTCCCTAAATTCTCAAAGCAGGAGGACATAATCTCCTTTGAGAACAAGAGGGAAATGCTCGAAAAAATGGGCGTCGAATATCTCTACGCTCCCGATTATGCCGCGGTCTGCGGATTAAGCTACGAACAGTTTGTGAGCAGGATACTTGTAAAAAAACTGAATATCGGGTTTGCGTGCTGCGGAGAAAGTTTCCGCTTTGGAAAAGGCGGAGAGGGAACGCCCGAAAAGCTTCTTATGCTTTCGGAAAAATACGGCTTTTCGGCTCATATAGCAAAGGACATCTGCATAGACGGCGAGCCTATAAGCTCAACGCGCATACGCGAGCTTATCCGCGAGGGAAAAATAGAAGAAGCAAACAGGCTTTTAGGCTATGAACTTAGCTTTAAGCTCAATGTAGTCCACGGAAACGAGATAGGCAGAAAGCTCTCTTTTCCGACGATAAACCAGATAATCCCCGAAACAAACGTTATCCCGAAGTTCGGCGTGTATAAAAGCTTTGTACAAGTAGACGGAAAAAACCTCAAAGGTATAACGAATATCGGAGTGCGTCCGACTGTCGGAAAAACGGACAATGTTGTCATGGAAACTCATATATTGAATTTCAGCGGCGATCTTTACGGAAAAAAGATACCCGTGTCGCTGTGCGGATTTTTGCGCGGCGAAAAGAAATTTGCCGATTTGTCGGCTCTCAGGGAGCAAATCGCCCAAGATGTAAAAAATACTCTATAAGTTTCATTTTCGGTTCACATATTTTTCACTGACATCAATTACAATTATAATAAACAATTAAATTTCAGATAGTGTGAAATGAGAAATTTCAGGCTGTTGAGAAAGCCCCAGTATGCTCGTATTGAGCGCCTGCGGCGCACAACACTGAAGCGGCAATGCAACTAGCCTTTGTGGCTGTTGCATTGCCGCTGACAACGCAGATGGGGCTTTATCGACAGCCTGGACGGGGGAAAACTATGATCGAGGTAAATAATCTATGCAGGAATTACGGCTCTAAAAAAGCCGTTGACAATATAAGCTTCCGTGCCGAAAACGGCGAGATACTCGGATTTCTCGGACCTAACGGCGCGGGAAAATCAACCACCATGAATATACTCACGGGCTATCTTTCCGCAACTAGCGGACAGGTCCTTATAAACGACATTGACGTTTTAGAAGACCCTGTTTCGGCGAAGAAGAATATCGGTTATCTTCCCGAAATTCCACCGCTTTATCTTGATATGACCGTAAACGAGTATCTTGATTTCGTATACGATCTTAAAAAATGCAAGCTCCCAAAGCGCTCTCATCTCGGAGAGATATGCGAGCTGTCGAGAATAGCGGACGTCAGAAAGCGCGTTATACGAAATCTTTCAAAGGGTTATCGCCAGAGAGTAGGTTTGGCTCAATCGCTCGTAGGAAATCCAAAGGTACTTATACTTGACGAGCCGACTGTAGGACTTGACCCGAAGCAGATAATAGAAATCCGCTCGCTTATAAAAAAGCTCGGAAAGAATCATACCGTTATATTGTCGTCGCACATTCTTCCCGAAGTACAGGCGGTCTGCGACAGAATAGTGGTAATAAACAACGGAAAGCTCATCGCCAACGATACCGCCGAAAACCTGTCACATTCGCTTTCTCCCGACGCAAAGCTCCTTGTTCAGATAGAGGGGCCGTCAAAAGAAGTAAAGGATATTCTGACGGGAATTTCCGATATTGACCGTGTATATGAGTTAAAAAGCCCCGCAAAGAACGTTTCGGAATATGAAATATCCCAAAAAGAGGGCTGCGATGTTAGAAGAGAAATATTCAGACGTATGGCGGCGAGAAATTATCCCATTCTGCTTATGAAAAACACGGAGCTTAGCCTTGAGGAAATATTCTTAAAACTTACGACAGGCGACTTTTACGGGGAAAACGGAGGTGGAGAATAATGCTTGCGATAATGAAACGCGAGATAAGAGCATATTTCACCTCTCCTCTCGGATATGTTTTCCTTGCGGTATTCTGCGGATTTTCGGGACTGTTTTTGTGGCTTAATTGTCTAAGCATCGGAAGCTCGGCTATGGGCGGAGTTTTCCAGATGATGTTTTTCATAAACGTTATATTGATACCCGTTCTTACTATGAGGACAATTGCCGACGACAAGCGCCAGAAAACCGACCAGCTCACTCTTACAAGTCCCGTCAGTCTTTTCGGGATAGTTGCGGGAAAGTTTTTGGGAGCGTTTTTCGTTTTCTTCTGCGCGAGCGTTGTCCTGATAATATATGCGGTCTTTCTGTCGTTTGCAGTTTCGGCGGCGGGCAGCCGATTTGAGTGGGCGATGTTCTGGGGACACTATACGGGTCTTGTGCTTATAGGTATGTTGTTTATCTCGATAGGAATTTTCATCTCATCTCTTACCGAAAGCCAGATGATAGCGGCGATAGGAAGTATAGGTCTTAATATAGTGATATGTATGTTTGACATCATTTCAAATTATATAACGGACGATACGTTTGCGGGGATCATAAATTCTCTTTCGGTTTATTACAAGTACAGCGAGTTTACTCAGGGGATATTCAGCCTAAAAAACACGGTGTTTCTTCTGAGCATAACGGTAGTGTTCAACTTTCTGACAATACGCGTTATCGAACGCCGCCGCTACGCATAAGGGGGATATTATGAAAAAGAAAAACAATATCCCCGAAAAGGAAAACGCGGTAAAGAACGAAAAATCAGTTGCCGCGTCTGTTCACGAGGGAAGTCCGCGCAAAAAATATATCGTCGTTGCGGCGGTGTTTACGGCGCTGTTTATCGCGGCGGCAGTTGTGCTTAATATAATTATAGGCATTTTGTCGGACAGGTTCGGGCTAAAAGCCGACCTTACGGCAAAGGGTCTGTATTCTCTCGACAGTCAGACGGAGTATTATCTCGACTATTTTCTAAATACGGACATTTCGATTACCGTTACAAGCTCGGAAAAGAGATTTAACGAGGGCGGAGATTATTTCAAACAGGTAGACGAGATCCTGAAAAAACTCAGCGCCTACAGCAGCCGCATAACGCTTGATTTTCTTGACCTTGAACAAAACCCCGATTTTGCGGCGAAGTTTTCCGAAGACGGACTTACGGAAGCCTGCGTTGTAGTTGAAAATAAAAATTCGGGGAGATACAGGATAATTACCCCGAACGATTATTTCGGGCTTGACAATGAAGACGCGATGTATTATTACTATTACTATGGATACATTGCAGGCTCTTATATCGAGCAGGAGGCTGTTTCGGCAATGCTCTACGTTTCGGACGACGATCCTTCAAAGGTCGTATTCACCGAGGGCTACGGCGAGCATGGGAGCGAAGCGCTTTCGGATCTGCTCAAAAAGAACGGCTATGAAATTGAAACCGTAAATATTCTTACGGGAGAAATTCCCGAAGACGCGGACGTTGTCGTGGTATATGCGCCGACTTCCGATTATGGCGCGGGACAGCTCGCAAAGCTCGATAAATTCCTCGACAACGGCGGACAGTCGGGAAAGAACGTTTTCTATTTTGCTTCTTCCGACCAGCCCGAAACTCCGAATATAGAGGGCTTTCTGAATGATTGGGGATTGTCGGTAGGGTATTCTGTTATAGGGCAGAAAAACCCCGATTATCTGATAAACCAGCAGACGTATTATATCCATTTGCAGGATATAAAGGACACCGAGTTTACTCAGGACGCATTTGGAATGATGATGATAGGTTCGGACTTGCGCCCTGTTTATACTCTTTCGGGAACTTCAAATCAGCTCGATGTGCTTTTAGGTTCGTTTGAAAATTCGTTTTTGTATCCGCTCGACCTGGGAGAAGATGAAGAATTTGACCTTTCTTCAGCGGAGACGGGTATTTATAACGACGTTGTTATGTCCTCGAAAAACGGCTCGGACAACGTCAGCAGAGTCTGTGCGGCAGGGTCGGACGCCCTCGCGGGACAGACGCTTATGTCCTACTCAAACGTGGGAAACCAGCTCTTCTTCCTCGGAATATTCGACGGTATGTGCGGCAGGAACTCGGGCATATCCATAACCCCGAAATCGTTTGACGCCGTAACGTTTGAAATGAACGCAACCACGGCAAACGTTCTCGGTATAATATTGTGCATAGTAATACCCGTTCTGATAATCGCGGCGGGAATAGTTATCTATGTTTGCAGGAGGCACCGCTGATGACAAGGGGGACAAAGGCAATTGTCATTTCCGCTTCAGCGCTTGCCGTTCTCGGAGTAATACTGGCGGTAATACTGATATTCTTTCCCGAGAAAAAAGAGGAAAGCCCGTCCGATGAGAATGTTCCGACAGTTAGCGTCACAAACAAAAACCGAGAGAATGTCGAGGCCGTTTCAGTCAAAAATCAATTCGGGAGTTTTCTGTTTACAAGAGTTGAAAAAACCGAAGACAGCAAGACCGAGTTTTATTGGACGTGCGGACAGCTTTTAGGAGCGGAGCAGGACGAAAACGTTGTGAATGCGTTTATCGGAGGACTTGCGACTCTTTCAAGACAGCCTCTTGTAGAAGAAAACGCCGAGAACCTTGAAAAATACGGACTTGAAGACCCGCTTTCGGAAGTAACGGTAACTTTCGACGACGATACCGTGACCAAGCTTTATTTCGGAATTGCAAATCCCTCGGATACCGCTTATTATTTTCGTACAGACGACAGAAACGTTCTGACGGCGGATAAGGATAATGTTTCGGGAGTGTTCAAAGACATAAAGGATTTTGTAGAGCTTACGCTTACGGAAAGTTTGAGCGATACGACGGTTGAAAGCGTTACGATAAATCGTAAAGATCTTGAAGAAGCAGTAGAGATACGCTATATGTCGGATATTTTGTCCGATGAAGATTTTGTTTCGGCAACGTCAAACACGCATAGATTTATAAGCCCGTTTACCGCCGAGGTTGACGAAAGTTCCGGCTCGGCGCTTTACAACAGCCTTTGCGCTCTTACCATGAGCCGTTGCGTGTATTTGGAACAGACCGATGAAAATATGGAAAAATGCGGACTGCTTGACCCGTTTACTGTCGTTGAATTTACGCTCGGAACCGATAGGAAAAAACTACTTATCGGAGATGAGATAAAGCAGGATACAGGCGAAGGATTAAATGAAGTCACGGGATATTACGCGGTGCTTGAGGGAAATCCTTGCATTTTCGAGCTTCCAGAGGACAAAGCCGTGTGGGCAACATTCAAGCCTGAGCAGATGATTTCAAAGCGCCCGCTCTCTCCGTATATCTACTATGTCGAGCAAATAGAAATAACGACCGCGGACGGCACTTTTGTGTTTGACATAGATGATGAGAAAAAGGAGTTTTTCTATAAAGGCGAAGAAATTGACACAGATAAATTCCGCAGTTATTACCAACAGCTCATAGGCTCATACGGAGAGGAATATTATTCGGGCGAGATAAGCGGGAGTCCGATTTTTTCCGTAAAGTTTAAATATGCCGAAAAGTATGAGGAGAAATACGGCTGTAAGGAAAATCTTGTCGAGTTTTATAAAGCGGACGAAAGGAAAAACATTGCCGTTATAGACGGAAAACCAATATTCAAAGTCAACGCCATTTATGCCGAGCGGCTATGTGAAAACGTTATTCGGTTGATAAACGGCGAGGATATAATAAAAATGTAAATAATTTTCAGGAGGTAATTATAAATGGAAGAAAATAAGCTCATGTATTACAGAGGATTTCCTCTTATCAGAAGCGGAAACACTATTTTTTACGGGAGCGGCGGCGATTCCTTTGCCGCAAGACTTGTCGTAAAGGAAACAAAGAAGATAGCTGACCGCGATGTTCCTGATAAAATAATGGTACAGCTTGTTCCTCAGACGCCCGAGGCAGATATTACAAAGGCGCGCAGGGGAGATTTTATCGGATTTTACGAGGCGCTTGACGCGGCGTATGTCTGGCTTACGGAAGCAATTTTTTCGTAAGATCTTTGTTTTAATATTAACCGCATTAAATTACCGCTTTGCGCCGTTTAACGGCACGAAGCGGTTTTTCTTTATGCATAGATATTCAAAAGTTGATACAAAGGTTTGCTTTATAAAAATTTATTGATTTTTCCGTGATTATATGTTATACTGAATTTGTCGGTCAGCCGATTTTTAAGAACACTTCAGACCCGAAGGAGCAAATATGTACAAAGTATTGATAGTAGAAGACGACGAAAAAATTGCCGAGCTTATAAAAGAAAACGCCGAGAGATGGGAAATGGAATGTAGGATAGCGGTAAATTTCAGAGACGTCATAAGCGACTTCAGCGATTTTCAGCCGCACATAGTTCTTTTAGATATAGGGCTTCCCGTTTACAGCGGTTATCATTGGTGCAAGGAAATAAGAAAACTCTCAAACGTTCCGATAATCTTTATCTCGTCTGCGTCCGATAATATGAATATCGTTATGGCAATGAATATGGGCGCGGACGACTTTATTGCAAAGCCGTTTGACGGGTCGGTGCTTATTGCGAAAATTCAGGCGCTGCTTAGGAGAGTTTACGACCTCGCGGCGAGCGTTCCCGTTTTACATCACCGCGGAGCTTTTCTGAATACGGGCGACGATACGCTTATGTATAACGGCGAGAATATCCCGCTGTCGAAAAACGAATACCGCATTTTGCTTTGCCTTATGGAAAACAAAGGGAAAATAGTCAGCCGTGAAAAGCTTATGGAGCGCCTTTGGAAAACCCGTCAGTTTATAGACGAAAACACTTTGACGGTGAATATAAACCGCCTGCGTAAAAAGCTGGACGCCGTAGGACTTTCCGATTTTATAATAACGAAAATAGGGCAGGGGTATCTTGTAGAATAAACGGGAGATGTGAAAATGAAATTGTTTATTAAATATATCGCCGAGCATAAAAAACTTCTCGTTGCATTCATGCTGTTCGCGGCGGTTTTTGCCGCAAGTTTTGCGCTCTATCATCTTCCGTTCGGAGCGGTTGTCTATCCCGCGCTTTTGTGTTTAGTCATCGGCGGCGGTTTTGTCGCCTATGATCTTTTTAAGACAAAAAGCCGTCATAAAACCCTTTGCGAAATACAAAAGATCAGCGCGGAAATGATCGACAATTTGCCCTCTCCGAAAACTATAGAGGAAGAAGACTATCAGGCGATAATACGCGGCATTTTGAGTGAATTTTCCGAAACAACAGCACGTTCTCTCGCCGAATACAGGGATATGGAAGAATATTATACCGTCTGGGTGCATCAGATAAAAACTCCTATAACCTCAATGCGGCTCTCTCTTGAAAACGAGGACACCGCGCTTTCAAGAAAGCTGTCGTCCGACTTGTTTCAGATAGAGCAGTATGTCGAAATGGTAATGGCGTTTTTAAGACTTGATTCAAAAACCAGCGACTATTTGTTTAAAGAATATTCCCTTGACGATATAATAAAGCAGACCGTTTCAAAATTCGCCTCCGAGTTTATAGACCGCAGGATAAGACTCGATTACATTCCGACCGAAGAAAGCGCGGTGACTGACGAAAAATGGCTCTCGTTCGTAGTAGGACAGCTCCTCTCAAACGCGCTCAAATATACAAAAAACGGTGTAATAAAAATTTATGTGAAAGAGCCGAAAACGCTTTGCATTGAAGACACGGGCATAGGAATAGACCCGCGCGACCTGCCGAGAGTTTTTGAAAAAGGTTATACGGGAAACAACGGTCGCACCGATAATCGCGCGAGCGGAATAGGACTTTATCTCTGCAATAGGATCTGTAAAAGGCTCAATATCGGCATAAGCATAACCTCCGAACTTGACAAGGGAACAACAGTTTCCCTTGATTTAAAGCAATATGAGCTGAAAGCCGAGTAATGAACCTTACAAAAATGTAAGATTGAACACTCAAATTGTAAGTCGAATCTATTGCGAAAAACCTCCGATATTTGTTATCATATAAACAGAAAAATTTTTGGAGGAAATATTTATGAGCATACTTGAAGTAAGCGGATTGAGAAAAATATATTCCGCCCGTTTCGGCGGGAACAAGGTCGAAGCGCTTAAAAATGTGAATTTCAGCGTTGAAAACGGGGAATATGTCGCGATAATGGGCGAATCGGGTTCGGGCAAAACTACGCTCTTAAACATTCTGGCTGCCCTCGACAAGCCCACGAGCGGCACTGTTATCCTCGACGGAAAAGACTTAAAGAACCTTAAAGAATCCGCAGTCGCCGCTTTCAGACGCGACAACTTAGGTTTTGTCTTTCAGGATTTCAATCTTCTCGATACCTTTACAATCGAGGACAATATCTATCTTCCGCTCGTGCTTTCGGGAAAGAGCCACAAGGAAATGAATATGCGGCTTATGCCCATAGCCGAAAAACTCGGCATAACGGTGCTGCTGAAGAAATACCCTTATGAAGTTTCGGGCGGACAAAAACAGCGCGCCGCTGTCGCAAGAGCCATGATAACCTCGCCGAAGCTTATTTTGGCGGACGAGCCGACGGGCGCGCTCGATTCCAGAGCTACAGACGAGCTTTTAAAGCTGTTTGCCGAAGTAAACGCCATGGGTCAGACTATTCTTACGGTAACTCACTCGGTAAAGGCGGCAAGTTCTTCAAACCGCGTTTTGTTTATAAAAGACGGAGAAGTTTTCCACCAGCTCTACCGCGGAAATGACACGAGAGATATGTTTTACCAGAAAATAAGCGATACGCTTACCCTGCTTGCGACAGGGGGTATGAACAAATGAAAGCGGGATTATATCCAAAACTTGCCTTTGACAGCATACGCAAAAACAAGCGTATGTACCTGCCGTTTATTTTCACCTCTTCGGGCATGGTGATGATGTATTATATCATGGAGTTTCTGTCTGTAGGAAACGCGATAGACATGGTATACGGCGCGGATATTATGCGCGAGGTGCTTTCGCTGGGCAGTTGGGTCATTGCAATATTCTCGGCAATATTTTTATTTTACACAAATTCGTTTCTTATAAAGCGCAGGAAGAAAGAGTTCGGACTTTATAACATTCTCGGAATGGGCAAGAGAAATATCGCGCTCATACTTTTCTGGGAAACGCTTTACATTGCCGTTATTTCCGTCATTGCCGGGATTTTCGGGGGAATCGCCGTTTCAAAGCTCGCGGAGCTGGGAATGGTGAATATGCTCCACGGAAAAGTACAGTACGACTTGTCCGTTTCGGTTCAGGCTGTTATACAGACCGCTATACTGTTCGGCATAATATTCCTGCTCTTGCTTTTAAATGCAATAAGACAGGTGAGATTTTCGAGCGCCGTATCTCTGCTCAGAAGTGAAAACGTCGGAGAAAAGCCGCCAAAAGGAAACATCTTTTTCGGCATAGTAGGCGTTCTGTTGCTTATGGGAGCGTATTTTATCGCCGTAAGGATAAAAGACCCCGTAGCCGCGCTGATGGGATTCTTTGTCGCGGTAATTATGGTCATAATCGGAACTTATCTTGTGTTCATTTCCGGCTCGGTGGTGTTCTGCCGCCTTTTGCAGAAAAACAAGAGCTATTACTATAAACCGAACCATTTTGTTTCCGTTTCGTCAATGTCCTACAGAATGAAGCGAAACGGCGCGGGACTTGCGTCTATCTGTATCCTCGCGACAATGGTGCTTGTCATGATCTCGTCTACGGCTTGCCTTTATTTCGGGCTTGAAAGCGTGCTAAGCAAGCGTTTTCCGAGAGAAATAGACATATCTTTCGGATTGTCCGATGAAAAAAATTTCAACGACGAAACATTAAACGAGCTTTGCTCAAAGATAGATGAAACAGCTTTTGAAAACGGCATTATCCCCGCAAACACCATAAAATACAAACAGGCGTATATAGCGGGAATGGTCGCGGGAAGCAGGGTAATCCTTGATGTAAGAGAGCTTGATGAAAACTTCGGAATCGACTATTATTCAAACCTCCGCACGTTTTATTTCATTCCGCTGTCCGATTACAATTCTCAGAACGGCAAGAACGAAACGCTTTCCGACGGCGAAGCGCTTATGTATGACGCAAACGGCGATTTCAAGGGCGACAGCATTTCCTTCGATCACGGTAAAACTGTAAAAATAAAAAAGCGACTAAACGATATAATCGCTGCAATGGACAGCAGAACTTATGTTGTCCCCGACATTGTGCTTATAGTGCCCGATATTTTTTCGGCAACGGAGGGAATAGACCGCCTCGCCGATTATAACGGCAACAGAATGATAAGCTACAGGTTTGAATATTATCTTGACACAAACCAAAACTCCCAAAAGCAAAGAGAGCTTTACGACGTTGTAAAGGAAAAATTCGCACCCTCAAAGTTTGATGACATAGGGTTTTCGGAAATCGGAGTTACGTCATTGTCCATAGGTTTCAGCGCTATGGAGCGCGAGTCGTTCTACTCTCTTTTCGGAACGCTGTTCTATCTGGGAATAATTTTAAGCGTTGTGTTTATAACGGCGGCGGTGCTTATCATTTACTATAAGCAGATTTCCGAGGGTTATGAAGACCAATCGCGTTTTGACATTATGCGAAAGGTCGGAATGACGAAAAGCGACATACGCAGAACTATAAACTCACAACTTTTGACGGTGTTCTTTCTGCCGCTTGTCTTTGCGGCAATGCATATAGCGTTTGCATTCCCGATAATACAAAAGCTTCTTCTGGCGTTCGGGCTTGACAATATCCCGCTGTTCGCGCTTACTACCGTAATAAGCGTAATTGTCTACGCGGTGTTTTATACTATAGTCTACAAGCTCACTTCAAACGCTTATTATAACATAGTCAGCGGAGCGCGGGAGGAAACGTCATGAACGAAAACCGTTACAGACATGACTCGAAAACAAACGCCCCCGCGCGCAGAATCGGAGTAAAGCTGGTTTGCTTTCTCGGAACGGCAGTCATTGCTGTCTTTGCCGTTCCCGCCGTAATTCTTTTCGGCATTATATGCGTCATAGGAAAGACAATGAGTTTTTTAGCAGATAAAATCTCGGGCTGTCAATGAAGTCTGTTGCACAAGATAAAAATACCCGCGCTGTTATTATTACAGTGCGGGCATTTTTAATTATTCTATAAGTATTTCGCATATCTGCTTTAGCTTCGGGTTTTCGGGGTCGTTTATCATAAGCTCAGTTATCATTGACATCATTTCGGGAAGATCGGGCTTTTCGGTTGAAACGTTTTTTACATTTTGCCTCGTTTCAAGATGCTGGCGGTAGCTTAGAAGTATGAGAAGCAGAAGATATTGTTTTTTTAGACTTTCCATATCCGAAAGGTCGCGCAGTATGTTTTCCGAAATTATTTCAAGCTCCTCGGCTGTCTTTTCGTCGTATTCCCCCTGATAGTTATAGGCAACAGTCATATCTTTGTCGGGCTTTAACTTAGCAATCATCGCTCTTATCTCCTGCCAGTTTTCGACCTTTACAGCCGCCGCGCAGGCGCGTCTGAATATCGCGCTCCTCGACATTTCGGCGGAATCATCCAGCTTTCTTATTTGATTTTCAACAATGCTATGCCTGTAATTTATCCGTACATTAAGCGTATACATTTTGCATTTCCTCCCAAAAATAAACTTGATGTACGCTGCAACCTGCCTACTATAATATTATCTCAGAAACGGACAAATGTCAATAGTTTTATGAAATTTTTGTGTACATATCATTCGGCATATTGACAAAAAACGCCGATTGTGATACAATGTAAAAGATGTTCTTAGCAATATTATTATTTATCATTATCACAATAATCATAAAAGAAAGGAATAAGAAGATGAAAAAAAGAGTCATTGCAGTGGTATTATGCGCCGCACTGCTCGGCGGGTGTACAAATAACGACGGGCAAGAAAACGGCGGAGAGATAAAAGAAATTGTTCTTGAAAATATTGCGGTTACGGATAAAGAAACGCCCGATCTTTCCGAAAATATAGGCTTTGTGTCGTCAATATCCGAAGATGAAGCGGCGGAACTTGAGCTTAAATTCAAAGAGCTTTCTTTCAAAGGCGAAACAGAAATCGAAGAACGCGAGTGGAACGTATATTCCTGCCTTAGCGCAAAGGATAATCTCACAGCTGACGAGGCGTCGTTTTACGACAGGCTCGACGAGGTCTGCTCCGAATATTTAAAGAACTCAATGTATGAAGCGGCGGAGTATTCGGACAAAAAGATGCTCAAAGGCGCAAAATATTCCGACCTTGGGCTTAACGCAAGCACTGCTGCAAATATAGCTTTCTGGTTCAGGCTTAACAACCCTCAGTATTTCTTTTTGGACAATTCGCTGACGTATTCGCCCAACAACGTTTATTTCCATTTGGGAAGTTTTATGGACGACATTTCCGATCCCGCGAAAACAGCAAACGAGTTTTTTGAAAAGCTTGAGAGTTGGACATCCGAATGTAATAACGAAACGACAACGTCTGGTAAAATTCGAGCGATAAATAAGAAAATATGCGAAAACACCGCATATCCGTCCGATGAAACAAGCGAAGAATATCGCTCGGCATACTCGGTTTTAAATACGGGAAAATCGGTCTGCACGGGTTACGCTCTCGCTTTCTGCGCAATGGCAAACGCTTTGGAAATAGACGCCTATACGGCGCAGAGCAGCGGTTATGTCTGGAATGTCGTAAAATTTGACGACGGAAACTATTATTATGTCGACGCGTGCCTTAATGACGGCAGCAGCGGTATAACCGAAAAGTATATCGGCGTTGGAACGGATTATATGTCATACAACGACCAAAACACGGAAGCTCATGTTTATTCGGATGAAATGAGCTTGTGGCTTCCCGAAGCTTCAAAGGATGACTATGAGTGCTTTTCTGAAAACATTCCCGTTCCCGAAATCAAAATAACAGGCAGCGGCAGCGGCACGGTAAGGCTCGGATGGGCGGATGTTGAAAACGCGGTGGGCTACGAATATATAGTTTACAGCCAAAACAATATCGTTTCAAACGGCATTTCGGATAAAGCTCAGTTGTACGTTACCATTCCGTTGGGGGTAAAGTCGGCTGAAGTAAGACTGCGCACTTTATCCGAGAAAAACGGTGTAACGGAAAATTCCAAATGGGTAAAAACAACCGCGCTTGCCGATACGCCTTCGGGAAAACCGTCTGCGCCCTCTGATGTAAAAGCCGAGAAAAAAGACGGAGTCAGGATAACATGGAATGTAAATGCAGACGATGTCCTGTTCCTCAAAATGAACGGAACTCTTACAGAAGCTTTGGAAAGTTATTATTCCGACGGTAAAAACGGGATATTCCTGAAAGGATTTGAACCGACTGAAGACAGTTATTTCAGACTTGTTTCGGTAAAGAGATCGGAAAATATCGAGATATATTCGGAGCCGATGACGTACAGGTACAGTCCCGACGGCACTCTTACAGCAATAAACGGAGTCGAAACAGGCAAAAACATCATGAAGAAGTTTGACGATGGCGTTTATATCGGAGACCTTACGGACGGACAAAGAAACGGTTTCGGTACAATGACCTATTCCAACGGAACTGTTTACAAGGGCGAATGGAAAAACGACTTGAAAGACGGAACCGGTAAATTTACGGGAACGGACGGAATGACCTATGAGGGAGAATTTGCCGAGGGAAAGATGACGGGCAGCGGCAAAATGACGACTCATTACGAAAACGGCGAAGTAAGCGTTGTCGAAGGCGAGTTTACAGACGGAAACGTAGGCGGCAACGTAAAGATGAGCTATACGTTTACGGACGGAACGTCTTTTGAATATAATGGAGGATACAAAGACGGCGAAATAAACGGAAGCGGCGTTAAAACAACCACTTATGTCGACGGCACCGTAATTGAAGATAACGGAGTATTTGAAAACGGAAATCTTGACGGCAAAGCCGTAAGGACTGTATCATACAACAGTGGGAACGTCTATATTTACGAGGGCGATTTTGTAAACGGAGAATTTACCTGCACGGGAAAGAGAACCATAAACTATCAAAGCGGTCATAAGAGCGTTTTGGAGGGACAGTTTGTAAACGGTGAAGCGTCGGGCACCGTAAAGCTTACGTATAATTACGCGAGAGGTTCAACCTTTATTTACGAGGGAGAATATTCAAACGGCGCGATGAACGGCGAGGGCGTAAAAACAACGGACAACACCGACAATACCCGAATAGTTGAAGAGGGAACGTTTAAGGGCGATAAGCTCTATAACGGAACTTACGTTTACTATAACAGCGACGGCTCCGTCCGCTATAACAGGCAGTATGTCAACGGACAAGCGCGTTGACAGTTGACAGTGGACAGGGTACAGTATTCAGTTATGGTGCCCGCTGGCGCGGGCGTTATTTAGATTGTTATCGGACTAAAACGTTTTGGAGCGCTACCGTAAAAGTTATGCTTGTGTGTCTATAATATAAAAACAATCTAAATCCGTCCGCGAAGCGGACACATTCTACTGTCCACAGCGTTGTACGCGAAGCGTTCAATGCGTACACTCTCCACTGTATACTGTCATCTCCCTACCGCTTTACAAAAGCTATAAATAAAAAACCACACTCGGAAGAAGTGTGGTTTTGATTTTTTACGCGATGACCCTGTTTCTGCCTGTTTGCATTGCGGTATAAAGCTTTTCGTCGGCGGATTTTATATTGTCCTCGGCGGATAATGAAAAGTCAATTTCCGTACAACCGAAGCTCATGGTCATTTTAATTTCGGTCTGCTCAAACATACAAACCGAGTTCATTATCTTTTGCCTTATTGCTTCCGCTGCGTCTGCGGCGTCCTTTAATTCCGCGTTTGAAAGAATGACGATAAATTCTTCTCCGCCCCAGCGGTATACCCCGTCAGTCGGTCTTATGCTCCCCGCCAGCGTCGAGGAAACATGGCGCAGCGCCTCGTCTCCCGCATTGTGACCGTTTACGTCGTTTATCTTTTTGAAGAAATCTATGTCGCATATAAAGAGCGCTTTTTTCTCGCCGCTCTTTTCCGCCTCGGCTTTAAATCTCGCATAGTCGTTATGAAAGGCTATGCGGTTTTTGAGCTTTGTAAGCTTGTCGTGGAGCGAGTCTTCAAGGAACGTGTCCGATTCTAGAGCGATACCGCAGATAAACGCCGCGAGCGAAAGTTTTCTCGTGTCTTCTTCGAGGTCAAAGCCGCCCTCGTCGAGTTTGTTTATCGCCTGGAAAACTCCTATAAATTCGCCCTTGCAGTTTGAAATAGGCATTACCATTATCGATTTTGTGACATATCCCGTTTTCTTGTCAACATCGGAGTTGAAATCGGGGCAGTTATACGGGTCGTTCGTAACTATCGCCGTTTTTTGAGCCAAAGCCTTTCCGACAAGCCCCGTGTTTTCGGGAATGATTATCCTCTCTTCACCGACGGCGGCAGTTGTCCAGAGTTCGTGTTTATCCTTTTCCCATTTCCAGAAACTCGCTCTGTCGGCGTTTACAATAACGCTCCCCAGCTCGGTTATCAGTCTGAATATCTCGGCGTGGTTGTTTTTTGTGGTGTCAGCCGTAACGCACATCTGGGAATAAAGGCTATGTGTTATGTCAAATATTTTATCGAGCATTTCGCTCTTGCTTATCGTTTCATTTCCCATTTAATTTCCTCCCATAAGTATTGCTTTTATGTTCAGTTTTACTTGAGCATAAAGGCGCCCGTTATCCGTTAATAGGTACTCAACATTTAAATAATACCACAAAATGACGATAACATCAACCTATATTTGTGATTTTCTACGAAAAGCTCTTGTTTTGAATATAAAATTGTTGATTTTTAACAAAAAATATGTTATAATTATTTAGGATAATAAATTACTGTAAAATGGGATAGTAGTGAGGATATTATGCTTATGGGTCTTCCCGAAAACAAAAAGAAAAAAATGCGCTTTGCGGCGGGCATTGTCGAGTGCCTGTTGTGCTTTGCGATTGTGTTTATAACGGTTTATGCCGACCTCTTTTATTCTCTCGACAGCGCGCTTAAAGATAAACTCTATCAGTCTCCGCGAGGAATAAACAACAATATAAAAATAATCGCCATTGACGACAAGACCCTTGAAAAGCTCGGGCCTTTCGGCACATGGAGCAGGAGCGTCTATGCCGACCTTATAGACTCAATGGGCGATAACCCCGCGGTAATAGCCATGGATATTATGTTTTTCGGTAATATCGACGAGGAGGGCGACGAGGCTCTGCGCGCCGCCTGCGAGAAAAACGGGAACGTTGTCGCGGGTTCTTACATAAATTACACGAGTAAATATACCGTAGACGAAAACGGAAAGCCGTTTATCGACCATTTCAACATCGAGAGCGTAACGGAGCCGTTTTTTGCGGAATATTGCGATACGGGATTTGTAAACGTTTCTCCCGACGACGACGGCATTGTTCGCTCGGCTATGATGTACGACGGCGACGCCTCTCGCGATTATGAGAGCCTATCTTCGGTAATTTATTCAAAATATTGCGAAAGGACGGGCAGGAGCAAAAACAGCCTTTCGCTTGACTCAAACGGCAGAATGTGGATAAACTACGCCGGAAGACCCGGAGATTACGAACATATTTCCTTTTCGGACGTTATCGAGGGGAAAGTCGATCCGAGGATATTCAAAGACTGCATTGTCTTTGTGGGCGCTTATGCTTCGGGACTTCAGGACCAGTATTCCGTTCCTAACAGCTCCGCTCAGATGTTCGGAGTAGAAATACACGCAAATATTCTCCAGGGCATTATAGACAACAGAATGCCGCTCCCCATCGCAAGAATAACGGCTGCTCTTATCTGCGCGGCTCTTTGCACGGCAGTTTATCTGTTATCAAGAAAGGCAAAAATAAAAATAAGTCTTCCGATAACAATTGTTGCGCTAGTAGGGTTTGTATTCTGCGGAATAATGCTCAACGACAATGGGCTTACTATTCCTCTCGCATATTGTACGGTGTTTATACCCGTTGCATTTTTGTTTAATCTTGTAAGACACTATGCGGTGGAAACGCTTGAAAAGCGCAGGATAACCGCAGCATTTAAGAAGTACGTCGCGCCTCAGGTCGTAGACGAGATATTCAAAAAGGGCGGTTATCAGATAAAGCTCGGAGGAGAGAACAGGCATATTGCCGTGTTGTTTGTGGATATTCGCGGATTTACGCCTATGTCCGAGGCGCTTGAGCCGGAGCAGGTGGTTGATATACTTAACAGTTATCTCAATCTTACCACAAACTCTATTTTCAAAAACGGCGGTACGCTCGACAAATTTATAGGCGACGCAACAATGGCAGTCTTCAACGCGCCTTTTGACCTCGACGATTACATATTCCGCGCGGTAAAGACGGCATGGGATATAGTTCAGGGCGGAAACGAGATAGAAAGCAAGTTTATGGAAAAGTACGGAAGGTCGGTAGGCTTCGGCGTAGGCGTAAACTGCGGAAACGCCGTCGTGGGAAATATCGGCTGCGATTTCAGGATGGATTATACGGCGATAGGCGATACCGTAAATACCGCCGCCCGTCTTGAAGCTAACGCAAAGCGCGGACAGGTACTTATAAGCGAGAGCGTCTACGAGCAGGTTAAAGACAGGGTAGAGGTCGAGCCTATAGGCGAGATACCTCTTAAAGGAAAAGCAAAGGGAGTATTTGTGTATTCACTTTTAAACATCAAAACGAATGAGGATGACAAATGAGCAATTTTCTTATTATCCCCGATTTGAAAAATATAAACGAGCATTTGTCGCTCGCAAAAAAATACGGCTTCGGGTTTGAATATAACGATTTCTTTATGCCGAATGTTTTAGACGACAGCGCGCAAATTGAAAAGCTGGCGGCGGATTATAAAAAGTTCGCTCTGCCCGAATATTGTACTTGTCACGGAGATTTCTTCGATGTATTGGTATTCAGCGAGGACAAACTTATCCGTGAAATTGCCGACAGGCGCATAAGGCAGAGCATTTCTGCGGCGAGAAATATAGGCGCAAGAGCAGTCGTTTTTCATACAAATTACGAGCCTGTTCTAACGTCAAGTTCTTATGTCAATAACTGGATCTCGCGCAATGCGGAATATTTCGGCGGCATACTGGAAGAAAATCCCGATATGGACATTTATATGGAAAATATGTTCGACCGTTCTCCCGAAATGCTGTACATGCTGAGCGAGCGGTTAAGCGGATTTGAAAATTACGGGGTTTGTTTTGATTATGCTCATGCGGCTACATTCGGAAAAGGATTTTCTTTAGACGAATGGTCGAATACTCTCGCGCCGTATGTAAAGCACATGCACATAAACGATAATGATCTTGAAAGCGACTTGCATCTGGCTGTCGGCGACGGAAAGATAGACTGGGAGCAGTTTGCGGAAATTTATAAACGTGTATTTTCAAAATGTACGGTATTGATAGAAGTTTCGGGAATTGAAAAGCAGTTAAAGTCTGTCGAATATCTTGAAAAGATCGGACTGTTGGGCGAAATGGAGGACAAAGTTGGTTAAACTTGCGGGTCTTGCTTTAAAAGCAAAAATTGCAATAGCTGCGGCAGCGGCGGCGGTAGTGTCCGCGACCGTGGGCGTTGTTGTGTTCGTAAATTCTCAGGGAGAAGACTCCTACAGAGTTGTAAAGGTGTTTGAAACACAAGGCGAACGTAACACCGTTGAGCGCAAAGACGTAGGCGTACTTGACGCTTACAGCGGAATGAATTTACAAAACGGAGATATTGCTGCCACGGGCGCAGACAGCAATATGCACATTTCACTTGACGGAAACAAGTATATACTTCTTGACCACGACAGTAAACTTGAACTTATAGCCGAAAACAACGCGACCGACAGCAAAACAATAGTACAGCTTAAAGAGGGCGAGATCTTAAACGAGATAACCGAGCCGCTTTCAAATAATTCTACATATGAAGTAAATACGCCAAAGGCTACAATGGCAGTAAGAGGCACGAGCTTTGACGTCAGAACGACCGAGCTTGAAAACGGAAGTTATATTACCGACCTCGAAGTTATACACGGAAAAGTTGCCGTGTGGCTTTATGATGAGGACGGAAACAAAAAGTGCGACGAAGTCATTGTGTCTGAGGGATACATGGTGACTATTGTCATTGACCCGAATGAAAATACGAGCAATTCGCCCGATGTTGACGGAAACGCGTATTTTGTTTTCAGGACAAACGACGGTATCGTAAAATGTGACAGCACGGATTCCCCGCCATACAAGACCGATTTCACGGGAATTTCCGAGACAATAAGAAAAACAGCTTTGACCTCGGACAACAGCGGACTTCTTGTGCTTGATGAGGACATAGCGCGCAAGCTCAGAGGGGAAGAGCATACCGTTACTTTCAACACCGCCGATCCCGATATAGTAATGCCCGATAATTTCAATTTAATTTACGGCACTAACCTTTCCGAAAATCTCCCCGAACTCCCCGAAAAGAAAGGCTATAGCGGCAAATGGACAATTAACGGCGAAGAAATTCCCGCTGATTATACAATTGAAGAGGATGTTACCGTAACCGCAGTTTACACAATCAAGACCTACACGGTAACATTTGAAACCGCCGAATCCGGTGTAATCATGCCCGAAAATCTCACTCTTGATTATGGAACAAAACTTCTCGAAAAACTCGGCGATGTACCCGAGAAAACGGGTTACACGGGAGTTTGGACAATCAACGGCGAAGAAATTCCCGCTGATTATACAATTGAAGAGGATGTTACCGTAACCGCAGTTTACACAATCAAGACCTACACGGTAACATTTGAAACCGCCGAATCCGGTGTAATCATGCCCGAAAATCTCACTCTTGATTATGGAACAAAACTTCTCGAAAAACTCGGCGATGTACCCGAGAAAACGGGTTACACGGGAGTTTGGACAATCAACGGCGAAGAAATTCCCGCTGATTACATCATTGAAGACGATGTTACCGTAACGGCAGTTTACACAATAAAATCATTCACGGTAACATTTGAAACCGATGAACCCGGCGTAACCATGCCCGATAATTTAACGCTCGATTATGGCACAACCCTGCTCGGCGAACTTCCCAAAGTTCCCGAAAAGAAAGGTTACACCGGCAAGTGGACAATTAACGGCGAAAAAATTCCCGCTGATTATACCATTGAAGACGATGTTACCGTAACCGCAGTTTACACGATAAAAACGTTCACGGTAACATTTGAAACCGCCGAACCCAACGTAACCATGCCCGAAAACTTAACACTCGATTAAGGAACAAAACTTCTTGAAAGACTCGGCGATGTACCCGAGAAAACGGGTTACACGGGAGTTTGGACAATTGACGGCAACGAAATTCCCGCTGATTACATAATTGAAGACAACATAACTGTAACAGCAGTTTACACGATAAAAACATTCACGGTAACCTTTGAAACCGCTGAACCCGGCGTTACCATGCCTGAAAACCTTACTCTCGACTACGGGACTAACTTACTTGAAAAACTCGGAATAGTTCCCGAGAAAACGGGCTACACTGGCGCTTGGACAATCAACGGTGCTGAAATTCCCGCTGATTACACAATTGAAGACGATGTCACTGTAACAGCAGTCTACACGATAAAGACCTTCACGGTAACATTTGAAACCGTAGCCGAAGGCGTAACCATGCCCGAAGATTTAACGCTCAATTATGGAACAAAACTTCTTGAAAGACTCGGCGATGTACCCGAGAAAACGGGCTACACGGGCGCTTGGACAATTGACGGCGAGGAAATTTCCGCTGATTACACCATAGAAGACAACATAACTGTAACCGCAGTTTACACGATCAAGACCTTCACGGTAACATTTGAAACCGATGAACCCGGCGTAATAATGCCCGAAAACTTAACGCTCGATTATGGAACAAAACTTCTCGAAAAGCTCAGAACAGTTCCCGAGAAAACGGGCTACACGGGCGCTTGGACAATTGACGGCGAAGAAATTCCCACTGATTACATCATTGAAGACGATGTTACAGTAACAGCGGTTTACACGATAAAATCATTCACGGTAACATTTGAAACCGCCGAACCCGGTGTAACCATGCCCGAAAACTTAACGCTCGATTATGGCACAACCCTGCTCGGCGAAATTCCCAACGTTCCCGAGAAAACAGGCTACACGGGAGTTTGGACAATTAACGGCGAGGAAATTCCCGCTGATTACACCATTGAAGACGATGTTACCGTAACGGCGGTTTACACAATCAAGACCTACACGGTAACATTTGAAACCGCCGAACCCGGCGTTACCATGCCCGAAAACCTCACTCTTGATTACGGAACGAACTTACTCGAAAAGCTCGGAACAGTACCCGAGAAAACAGGCTACATGGGCGTTTGGACAATTAACGGCAACGAAATTCCCGCTGATTACATAATTGAAGACGATGTTGCAGTAACGGCAGTTTACACAATTAAGACCTACACGGTAACCTTTGAAACCGCCGAACCCGGCGTAACCATGCCCGATAATTTAACGCTCGATTACGGAACAAAACTTCTCGAAAAGCTCGGAGATGTTCCCGAGAAGACGGGCTACACGGGCGTTTGGACAATTAACGGCGAGGAAATTCCTGCTGATTACACAATTGAAGACGATGTTACCGTAACCGCAGTTTACACAATTAAAACCTTCACGGTAACATTTGAAACCGCAGAAGATGGCGTAACCATGCCCGAAGATTTAACTCTTGATTACGGAACAAACTTACTTGAAAAGCTCGGAACAGTTCCCGAGAAAACAGGCTACACAGGAGTTTGGACAATTAACGGCGAGGAAATTTCCGCTGATTACACAATTGAAGACGATGTTACAGTAACCGCAGTCTACACGATAAAAACGTTCACGGTAACGTTTACAACCGAAGCCGAGGACGTAACCATGCCCGAAGATTTAACGCTCAATTATGGTACAACACTGCTCGGCGAACTTCCCAACGTTCCCGAGAAAATGGGTTATACGGGCGTTTGGACAATCAACGGCAACGAAATTCCCGCTGATTATACCATTGAAGACAACATAACCGTAACCGCAGTTTACACGATAAAAACGTTCACGGTAACATTTGAAACCGCAGAAGACAACGTAACTATGCCCGAAAACTTAACCCTTGACTACGGCACAAAACTTCTCGAAAAGCTTGGAATAGTTCCCGAGAAAACGGGTTACACCGGCAAATGGACAATTGACGGCGAAGAAATTCCCGCTGATTACACAATTGAAGACGATGTTACCGTAACCGCAGTTTACACGATTAAGACCTACACGGTAACCTTTGAAACCACTGAATCCGGCGTAACTATGCCCGAAGTTTAACTCTTGACTACGGCACAACCTTGCTCGGCGAACTTCCCAACGTTCCCGAGAAAACGGGCTACACGGGAGTTTGGACAATTAACGGTGTTGAAATTCCCGCTGATTACACAATTGAAGACGATGTTACCGTAACCGCAGTTTACACGATAAAAACATTCACGGTAACATTTGAAACCGATGAACCCGGCGTAGCAATGCCCGAAAACCTCACTCTCGATTATGGCACACCCCTGCTCGGCGAACTTCCCAACGTTCCCGAGAAAACGGGCTACACGGGAGTTTGGACAATCAACGGCAACGAAATTTCCGCTGATTACGTAATTGAAGATGATGTTACAGTAACGGCGGTTTACACAATAAAAACGTTCACGGTAACATTTGAAACTGGTGAACCCAACGTAACCATGCCCGATAATTTAACGCTCGATTACGGAACAAAACTACTTGAAAAACTCGGCAATGTACCCGACAAGACGGGTTACACCGGAAAATGGACAATTAACGGCGCTGAAATTTCTGCTGATTACGTCATTGAAGAAGACATCACCGTAACCGCAGTTTACACTATAAACCGTTACACGGTAACCTTCGACAGCAATGAAACTGTCGACCTTCCCGAAAGCTTAACTCTTGACTACGGCACAACCTTGCTCGGCGAACTCCCCAACGTTCCCGAGAAGACGGGTTACACCGGCGTTTGGACAATCAACGGCGAAGAAATTCCCGCTAATTATACAATTGAAGAGGATGTTACAGTAACGGCGGTTTACACGATCAAGACCTTCACGGTAACATTTGAAACCGCAGAAGACAACGTAACCATGCCCGATAATTTAACGCTCGAATACGGCGCGAATCTGCCGGAAAATCTCCAAAACGTTGAAGTGCCGCATAAGGCGTTCTACACGGGAAAATGGACGATTGACGGCGCCGAAGTGCCTGCCGACAAGACGGTGGACTCCGACATAACAATAACCGCCGTTTATACTCATATAAAGGTCAATGTTTCGTTTAAGTATGTGGGCGGATATAGCGACAATGAGGGCGTAACCGACCTGCAGAACTTTAAACTGAACAGTCTCGCCGAGCTCAGCTTTGATTATGACATTTCCGAAGAAGAATTTTATCAGAGCATTTCCGAGTATTTAAGTCAGGTGCCGGGTTACACTGTCGGAAAAACTGTTTACTTAAGGCCCTCCGAAATGCCGCAGAATATTTTAGACATATCCACACTTCCTGAATTTACGGCAAGTACGCTTCTCGGCGATTGTGCAGAAGATATTGTAACAGACGGGGAAGAGGTCTCTCAGCTTGCTATCTGCTTCCTGCCCGATTGGACTATTCATACTGTCACATTTGACGATGACGATGAGTATAGAATACTTGACGGTATGTCATTCGCTTCGCTTGGAATGGAAATGCCCAAAACTACAAACGACAGCGTTTGGATATACTTGAACGAAAATGAAGAATATGACGAATTTTACGAGCAGACAAGTATTTATGAAAATACTAACATCTACAGCGGTTACAGGGTTTCATCATACGGCTTTGCAAACGGCGTTTGGCAAACAGATAGTTTCTATGGTATGATTTACAAGAAGGCGGGCGATACGCTCACCGACGCCGACCTTAGCTACCTTGCGGCTGGCGAAATTATTGCGGGATTTATTTCAGAACCAATTACAGATCCGCTCCAAAAATGTGATTTTGTTGAGGCGGGAACAGTCATAAATGCAAACACCGACCTGTATGCAGTAAAAGGTATGTTCAATTATACCGACGCAAACAAAAAACCGGGAACAGTTTATTGGCTCGGCGACGGCTTCTCGCCCGATTTACTGCCGAATGTCGAAGACGTCGGTTATAAATGGCATTTTGTAGATGGCGAAGAAATAGGCGAAGAGTTTAACGAAAATACTTTCTGGACGAAATATGACGAATTGCTCAACAGTAATCCTGCATACAACGCCGCGCGCTTTACTATCGTAGCAGTAAAAGACTATGATTATACCGTTACATATCATTCCTCCGACGGCTCTGAAACTGTTTATTATTTCAAGGAAGGCGAAACCCTTTCAGAAAATTCAAGGTATACATATGATGAATTGCCGGACGGTACGTGGATTTACGACACGGGAGGTCTTTTTGAAAATAGTGCTTATATTTCGCCCGGGTATGAAGTTAGTGTAGAAGGCATAAATTATCCGCAATATGAAATGCTGTTTTTTAATATGCCTATTAAGCAGGATTATATAGTTTATGAAGGTATCTCTTTGACCATTAATGCAAGAGCAGGCTCAAACTACTATACTGTTGAATTTGATTTGAAAAAAGGAGATGCAATTCCTGACGGGATAATAGAAGCCATAGAAGCTAAAGCAGGCAGACATTTTATAGCTTATAATACCTCATGGAATTATGCTGATCAAGACAATGGTAATGGCGAAATGAACGCGCCTAATTATCTCGACGGATTTATGCCTGATAACGAATATGAGTCATTGACAATATATCTTCTTACACATATTTTCCAATATACAGATCCCGACGGCAAAACGGTTTATTTCGCAGTAGATGTAGAACAAAGCGATGACTTTGTAAATAATGTCGATGGTCATGCCGGCATTTATACAGGCACATGGTATTACAAGAAGGAAGAAGAATGGATAGAGATAACCGAAGGGCTTACAATAAGCAGCGTATTCCCTGATTCGTGTCTTGTAGAAGTTAAGCTTGTACCAAATTCTTAAACTTGAACGGAAAAATATAACAGCCGAAAAAACTTCAGCTGAAATCAGATCTGATGGGAGAATTATTGATGATCCTAATGTATGATGATAGTGATTTTACTCCTAAAATAATAAATTGCTGTCAGAAAAGAGAGGAAATTTTAAAGCAAGGTCAGATAACGAATAAATACGATCGTTATTTCAATGAAATGAGGAAACTTGCGCGTAAGCTTTTTGCTGAAAAAGGGCAGGATGAGTTGTTGCCGTATCTGGATTCAGACAGCATTTCCATTCGAGCGGACATAGCGTGCTTGTTGTATAATCATTACCGCGATAAATGCGAAAAGATAATTCGCGAAATTGCAGACATGAAGATCGAAGACGGGCTTCCCGAGTATTTGACTATTGTTGTTAAAACTGCGAGATTTAATTTGAAATACGGCATATCCAAAGATTTTCCGTGATATGTTCGTATTTCCTCACGATTGCGAGGAATGCCGTCACGTCAGCGGATTTCTGTTCAGCGGAATCAATAAAAGCCGTCAGTTCAGAAACGGCGATTTTCAGACGTTTCTGCTCGTCTTCATAATTTGCCGACATCATCGTGAAACGCTCATCGGAAATTTTTCCCGAAACGTTGTCCTCATAAAGGCTTGTAAAAAGGCGGTCAAGTTCGGCAATTCTTTTTTCGGATTGCGTGCGTGTTTTCTTTGCCTTTTTCAATTCAAGGGTTTCGCATTCTCTATCTTCCCTCATATCTGCCGAAGTTTAATCCTCATACGGATTGTGTTTACTTTCAAAAAAAGAAGTCTGTCCGAGCGTTTCGGCATCACTCACAGGAGCATTTTCTTTCAGCTTTTCAAGCTGTTCGTGTTCACGTTCAATTGCCGTGAACAAGTCCTTGCCTTTCAGCTTGAATTTGTCGGCAAGAGCCAGCAGGCAGAGCTTGTCACACTCCGCCAAGTCCGCATTAAGTTTTTTGGTTTCTTCAGCGATAGCCGCCTTCCGCTTTTCGATTTTCGTTTCAAGTCCGGACAGCTTTTCCGCAGTTGAAATCATAACATCACCACCATTCCTATTTTTGCAAGCTGAAATATTCAGCCTATATTAAAATTATAGCGCAGTTTCGGTGATTTGTCTATTCGCATTGCGCACGAAATTGAGTGCGCCATA
>CANRKB010000007.1 GCA_947631115.1 uncultured Clostridia bacterium | reverse complement strand
GTTTCGAAATTCAAGTTCATAATATACGGAATAAATTTTATAATTAAAAAAGTCACTTTGCTTTCCGTTCCTGAACCTTTTTAAAAACATCCCTGCTAACGATTGCCTCGTGGTCATTCTCAATAAAGTACATTGCCAGTTCACCCTCGTTCTTCTTACGCTTTCCTGTGAGGAAGTCCTCGGTAAAGCTCTTTTGCATAAGAACATCACCGACATACTTTTCATTTGATAGTATGCGGTCAATAGTTGAAGTACTCCAGACATTCTTGCCTGTTACGGTTTTGATACCGTTTTCCTCAAGATATTTCTTGATCTTACGAACGCCCCAGCCGTTAAGATACAGTTCAAATATTTTTCTCACTACAACAGCCTCGGACTCGACAACCACCAATCTGCCGTTTTCATCTTTGTCATAACCTAAAAAACGCGTGCAGTTAATACACACTTTTCCCTCGCGCATTCTCTCACGAATTCCCCATTTGATGTTATCGCTCATATTCTTGCTCTCTTCTTGTGCAAATCCCGCGTAAATCCCCATCATTACCCGCATCTCCTTATCATAGTTGTTTAAGTTTTCCTTCTCAAAATAGACTTTAACTCCTAAGTTAAAAAGCTCATACAATGTCTTTAATGTGTCCAACGTGTTTCTTCCAAAACGACTAATTGATTTTGTCAGGATCAGGTCTATCTTTCCACTTTTACAAGCCTTAAGCATTTTCATAAATTCAGGACGTTTCTTCAATTGAGTACCCGAAGAGCGCTCGGCATAGATTTTCACCAACTGCCAATCGTAACGTTCTGAAATCAGTTTCTCATAATACGAAATCTGCGTTTCAAGGCTTGACTCCTGTTCCTCGTGATTTGTGCTTACTCGGCAATACGCTGCCACTCGTAATTTATTCATCGCTTTACCTCCAAAAAATAAAACCGCAGGAATGCTTCAGCCTGCGGTTAATGAATATATAAAACAAAAAAGCTACATTCTTTGTGCGTTTTGCACTAAAAATGTAGCTTTCAACTTGGTTGGGATAGCAGGATTTGAACCTGCGCGATGAGGGAGTCAAAGTCCCTTGCCTTACCGCTTGGCTATATCCCAGTGCAATTATATTTGTGCCGAATTTAAATTTAGCGTATGGTTTTCAAATTCTAGCTTCCAATTTCTTCTTTATGATATTCAAAAACTTTAACTCTCAAAAGCTCTTTTTATTTCTTACCTCTCACCACTCACCTCTTACCTCTAAAAGTTGAGGTCAGAAGCAAGAGACTTACTTCCAACCTCCGAAAATCAAATGGGGTGGGGAGAGGGATTCGAACCCTCGGTCTCCGGGACCACAATCCGGCGCTTTAACCGGCTAAGCTATACCCACCGTATTGCCAAAATATTGGCACGCCATGAAGGATTCGAACCTTCGACCTACCGCTTAGAAGGCGGTTGCTCTATCCAGCTGAGCTAATGGCGCAAAACAACATACTGCTCACTACAGCCTACATTAAAAATAAACAGTAAGTGACGGACAAAGCCTTTGCGTTTTCACGCAAGAGACAAGCCCACAATTTACTGTTTATTGTGTAATATCACACTTTTACAGTTTATATACTTATTTGCTGTATACTGTATGGAGCGGGTGATGGGAATCGAACCCACGCGACCAGCTTGGAAGGCTGGGATTCTACCATTGAACTACACCCGCATTCAATTGCCTTATTATTATAACACGCTTTTTGGTATTTGTCAAGGGGTTTTTAGATATTTTCTTATTTTTTTAAATCATAGGTAAGATGTTAGATGTAAGAGGTAAGAAATGGAATCCGCAGCGCGGATTGTTTAGATTGTTTTGAACATAAAAGAGCGTAAACCACCCGTTACGGTGGTTCACGCTCATTACTAGGTCACGGATTTTTGCCGAAGATAACATTTCCGTTGTTGGTTATGCAAAGGTTGTCGGCATTGCCGCAGGAGAAGTCGTTTTCGGGGTTCAGGCTTTGCTGCCAGTCTTTATCCCTTATGTTCGCCTGAATTTCAACGGTGTCTCCGTTTTTAAGCGTTCCCGAGCTTATTTTTATCGCGCACTTTGTGTCGGCGTTATTTCCCGAAACACTCGAATATGACGCGCTTACATTACTTATCGCAGTGTACGAACTTCCCGAAATACAAGCGTAATAACAGTCGAACGCAAGCTCTTTCGCATTGTCCTTTGTGAAGAAATAGTCAATCTCTAGCTTTGACAGGTCAATGTCAGATCCCGTGTTGTTCGTGACTTTTACCGTGAACTGGATATTGCCCGTTGTTCCGCTCGTCTGATTTTGCGTTAATGTCACCTGAACGCCCTTGTTTACGGGAGGAGTCGAGGGCTTTGACGAGCTTGAAGAACCGGAACTCGGCGTGTTCGGAGTGTTGGGCTTTGAAGAGGAGCTTGACGAAGGCGTCTGCGGTTTGCTCGACGAGCTTGAAGAACCCGGTGTCACAACGCCCGAAGATTTTCCGTTCGGCTCTGTCCCGAAAACAAGTTTTCCGCCCTCGTACAGTCCGCAGCTTACCGCTTTTATAAGCTCCGAACCGTTCGTTCCGACAAGCTCTTTATACGAGGGGTCGTTGTTCGGATTCCAGCCCGCTGCGCTCATTCTGAACTGAACTTCTTTTTTATAAGCGCTCTGACCGCCGGGGTATATCTTTGCTCCCGAAAAATCAATGCTCACATAGTAGATGTTGTTCTTTTCGTCCCACTTGTAAAGCCCGCCGTATTTCGCGCCTTCATTGTAATTCATACTTACTTTAACGCTTGAAGGGTCGGACAACTCCGAAAGATCTACAAAATATCTAAGCTCCAAATTATCCGCAACTCTTGCGGGCCATGCGGACTTGTTGTATATCATAGCCTTTATTTCGGTGAAGTCGTTTCCCGGGGCGTTTGTGCGATATTCAACATACATTTCCTCGCCGACAGGTTCGACCGCGCCGAAGTTTGCAATAGTCTTGCCGCCGTATTTATTGTACATTTTCGCAAGCGCGCCCGTAAATCCCGCGTTATAGTCGCAGGCAACCTCGTTTGCGGTGTAATCGCCGACAGAATCGTTATACCCGTCGGACTGGCTCGGACCGCCTACCAGCGCGCCGTAAAGCGTGTGACGGTGATAATTCGGCTCGTTCATGTTGTCAGCCCACGAAGCCTGAGCCGTTCTATGGTGGGGATGTTCAGGCGGGTTTACGCCAAAGCCTACGACAAAGCTCCTGCCCGTTGAACCCAAAGCGTAATTTATCTGACTTTCGCAGAAGCTCATATATTTCTGCGCTTTATCGGAAGAGCATTTTCCTCCCTCCGCATAGCTTGCCGCGACAAAAGCCGCCGTCGTCGCATATCTCAGGCTTCCCCATGTATCGAGCCATGCAAGCCCCTTTGGAGTAAAGCCCTTTGCGCCGTTGCACCACCAGTCAAGGCTCTGTTCGAGCTTTGTCTTATACTTGCTGTCGCCCGTAAGATTTGCAAGCAGGCACTCCACGCCTATAAACTTATCGTCCCAACAGAGCGTCCACTGAGGGTCGCCGTTTAGTTTGCTCTCATTATTTTTAGCTTTTGTCAGCCACGAGCTGTCGCCGGTAGCTATGTATATCCACGTCGCCGCCCATGCAAGCTCGTCGTTAAATCCGCTCCAGCTGTTATAAAAGCCGTTGGCAGCGGTGTATCCTGCGTCGCTTTGCGTTGAATCGGCGAAGTCATAAAGCTCCTTTGCGTGTTTAAGGCACTTATCCGAATACGACTTGTCAACATCCTTATAAACTGCCGCGCACGCTGCAAGAGCCGCAGCCGCTTCTCCCGCAACGGTAGAGCCGGGGCTGTTTTTGTCTACTTTATACGCGGGTCTTTTCATCTGCATTACTTCCGCAGGTCCCCACCAGCCGTGGTCAATGTTTCCGTCGCCTACCTGATAATAGTAAACGTTTGGTTCGGGGTGGCATTTAATAAGATAATCGCATATCCACTTTATATTTGCAAGCGCATAACTGAGCTGACCGCTCTTTTCATAAGCGTCCTTGTCCTCGTATACGCTCCATGAAAGAACAGTCGCAGTATACGCCATAGGAAGATTGAACTTTACATTATCTCCCGCGTCATAAAGTCCGCCCGTAAGGTCAAGCCCCACGTCCGAGCCGTCGTTCATTCCGCTGTCGCCGCGCCAGTTTGTTCTTATAGTGCTTTCGTCTATGTTTCCGCTTCTCTGAAGCTCATAAAACAGTATTGACTTCTGAAGCGCCTCGCCGTAGTTGTAATCTCCCGTAGAAGCGGTACCCGTCGTACCCGTGCCGTTCGGAGAAAGCCCTTCGCCCGAAGGCGTCGAGCTGCTCGCGGGGGAACCGCCTTGCTGGGAATTGCCGCCTTGCGGAGTATTACCGCCGCTCGGGGTAAAGCCCGCGCTGCTTGAGTTTCCCGAATTTCCGAAAGAAGAATTGTTTTCAAATTCTTCCGATAAAGAAGAATTATTTGTATTTCCGCTGCTTGAATTATTATCCGAGGAGTTTTCATATGAAGATGAACCATCCGAAAAATCAACTCTCCCAATGCTTCTCTCGCAGCCCGAAAGAAACACCGCCGCCGCAGCTATAACAGCCAGCGCCTTATATTTATATGATGACATAATATACTCTCCGTTTAATCCTTTATAACAGATCCCGATAAAGATATTATAACACATTGCCCCCGAAAAGAAAAGGGGGATTTTTCTTTTTTTTACATTTTTTCGCGAGCGAAATAAACTGCCGGAAGCTAGAGATAAGAAATTAAAAGAGCTTTTGAAATTTAAAGTTTTTTGGCTATAAAAAGAAGAGGCTGGAGGCTGGAATTTGTTATAAGCGGAAAACAACTTTTCCTCTTAAATTCCAGCCTCTAGCCTCTTTCTCTGAAAAACAAATAACTTTATTTCTAAAAACTACCTCTGATTTCTTACCTCTTACTTCTTACTTCTTACCTCTAGAAGGGAACTCTTGTTTTCCCCGCGCCCCAGGTTCAATGCCGCAGGCATTTAACCTGATACGCTAAGAAGCGTTTGCGGGGACTCCGTCCCCGCATCCCTGCCAGAGGGGAAAATTTTTTGAAAAAATTTTTCCCCTCTGGACTCCTCTTTCAAAAAACTTTTGTGCGACGCTCGTTTTGTGGTTTTGATTTTAACATTGTTCGCCGCTCAAAACTTATTCTTGCCTCTAATCTCTAGCTTATAAAATTCAAAACGCTATCTTTTCTTCAATATACGCCTTTACGTCAGCTATCGGTATTCTCACCTGCTGCATCGTATCACGCTCACGGACCGTAACGCACCCGTCCGTTTCACTGTCGAAATCATACGTCACGCAGAACGGCGTTCCGACTTCGTCCTGTCTGCGATAGCGCTTTCCTATAGCGCCCGCCTCGTCATAATCCACGCAGAAGCTCTTTGACAGCTCCTCGTAAAGCGCGTTCGCCTTTTCACCGAGCTTTTTCGACAGCGGCAATACCGCGCACTTTATCGGCGCTAATGCCGGGTGGATATGCATAACGGTGCGCGTTGTGCCGTCCTCAAGCTGCTCCTCGTCATATGCGTCGCATACCACCGCCAAGAACAGTCTTTCAACGCCGAGCGACGGCTCTATTACATAAGGAACGTATTTTTCGTTGGTTTCGGGGTCGAAATATTCGAGGCTCTTTCCGCTCGTCTTAATGTGCTGTGTGAGGTCGTAGTCCGTTCTGTCCGCAACTCCCCAAAGCTCTCCCCAGCCGAACGGAAACAAGAACTCAAAGTCCGTCGTTGCTTTAGAGTAGAAGCAAAGCTCCTTTGCGGAATGGTCGCGCGCGCGGACGTTTTCCTCTTTAAGTCCGATTGACATAAGGAAATCCTTGCAATAGCTTCTCCAGTAGTTGAACCATTCGAGATCCGTTCCGGGCTTGCAGAAAAATTCAAGTTCCATTTGCTCAAATTCTCTTACGCGGAAAATAAACTGCCCGGGAGTAATTTCATTTCTGAACGACTTTCCCACCTGCGCAACGCCAAACGGCACTTTTTTGCGGCTTGTGCGCTGTATATTCGCAAAGTTTACGAAAATTCCCTGTGCGGTCTCGGGACGAAGATAAAGATCGTTTTTGCTGTCCTCCGTAACGCCCTGCGCGGTCTTGAACATAAGGTTGAACTGACGAATATCGGTGAAATTCGTGCTTCCGCAGTCGGGGCATTTTATTCCCTTTTCGCGGATGTAGTTTACCATTTCCTCGTTTGTCCAGCCGTCCGCGGACGTCCCGTCAAAGTCCTCTATCAGCTTGTCGGCTCTGTGGCGGGTCTTACAGTCCTTGCAATCCATAAGCGGGTCGGAAAATCCTCCGACATGTCCCGACGCTACCCACGTCTGCGGGTTCATAAGAATGGCGCTGTCAAGACCCACGTTGTACTTGTTTTCCTGCACGAACTTCTTTCGCCAAGCCTTTTTTATGTTTTCTTTCAGCTCAACTCCCAGAGGACCGTAATCCCACGTGTTCGCAAGTCCGCCGTAGATCTCGCTTCCGGGATATACGAACCCTCGATGTATGCATAGCGTCTTTATCGTTTCAAGCGATTTTTCTTCGTTCTTCATCAGCAATTATTTCCTTTCGTTTGCGGTTCGGTATTTTACGCCCGCTTGCGTTTATAATTTCTCAATCCAGCCCATATCATCGGGTATCTTTCCGTACTGCATACCCGTCATGGTGTCGTAAAGGCGCTGAGTCAGCTTTCCTATCTTGTTGCCGCCGATTTCCATAACCTTGTCGCCCCAGCGCAGATGACCTACGGGAGAAACGACCGCCGCCGTGCCGGTGCCGAATACCTCGTCGAGCTTGCCCGCGTCATAAGCGTCGGCAACTTCCTGAATAGAAATCCTGCGCTCGGTAGCCTTTATTCCCCACTTCTTGCAAAGCTCAAGAACGGACTTTCTTGTAATTCCGCTCAATACCGAGCCTTGGAGCTGAGGAGTAACGACTTCGCCGTCGATTACGAACATGATGTTCATTGAGCCGACTTCTTCGATATACTTCTGCTCGATACCGTCGAGCCAAAGCACCTGTGAGTAATTCAGCTTATGCGCGTCGTCCTGAGAATGGAGAGAAGCGGCGTAGTTTCCGCCCGTCTTTGTAAAGCCCATTCCGCCGCGAACGGCTCTTACATACTTTGTTTCAACATAAATGGAAACAGGCTCGAGCCCTGTAGAATAGTATGCGCCCGAGGGACTCATAATTATCATAAAGTAATATTTATCGCCGGGACGAACTCCCAAAAACGGATCTGCCGCAAATATAAACGGACGAATGTAAAGCGAAGCGCCGTCTGTATGAGGAACCCAGTCTTTATCTACCTCAACGACAGTATGAAGCGCCTGGAGCGCGTCTTCAACGGGGATTTCTGGAATAACAAGGCGCTCAGCCGAGATGTTCATTCTCTTGAAATTCTCTATCGGACGGAAGAACTGTATAGAGCCGTCGGCCGTTCTGTATGCCTTTAAGCCCTCGAAAATTTCCTGTCCGTAATGCAATACCATTGCCGCGGGAGAGAGCGAAATATCACCGTAGGGAACTACTCTCGCGTCGTGCCAGCCCATACCCGTATCATAGTCCATAATGAACATATGGTCGGTAAAGATATGACCGAAGCCGAGCTTTGTCTCGTCCTGAGGTTTTTCCTTAGGAGTCTGCGTTTTTTCAATTCTGATTTCCATAAAAATTCCTCCAAAAGCTGAAATTTTGCGGAAAACAAACTCCGCATAAAATATACATCATTATTTTATCACTTTTAGCCTCTGTTGTCAATAAGTTTTCGCGAATAAAAACGTATTTTTGCAAGTATTTTAATAATAACTTGCAGGAATGGCGATCGAACTTCTTTGATTTAAGAATTTAAATTGGGGCAAAAAATGAATTGACATTTTTTACTTATTATGATATAATGTAATGTGACGATTTCAGACTGTTTAGAAAGTCAAATTTCTGGCTGTTGAAAAAGCACCGGTATGCTCGCATTGAGCGCGGAGCGCTCAATGCTGAAGCGTTGCTGCAACTAGCCTTTGTGGCTGTTCGCATTATGCGCGTGCGCGCAAAACGCTGTGACGCTGACGCCGCAGATGGGGCTTTATCGACAGCCTGATGCTACTATGTGAAAGGACAGTAGAAAATATGAAATACGATTTTGCCGCGGTCGAAAGCAAATGGCAGAAATACTGGGACGAACACCGCACATTCCACACCGAAAACGACTTTTCAAAGCCGAAATACTATGCGCTCGTAGAGTTTCCCTATCCGTCTGGCGACGGACTTCATGTAGGTCACCCGCGCCCGTACACCGCTATGGATATTGTCGCGAGAAAACGCAGAATGCAGGGCTATAACGTGCTTTTCCCCATGGGCTGGGACGCTTTCGGACTGCCAACGGAAAACTATGCGATAAAGAACAAGATACACCCCGCGGTAGTTACCGAACGCAATATAAACCGCTTTCGCGGTCAGCTAAAGGCTCTCGGTCTTTCATTCGACTGGGAGAGAGAAGTAAACACGACCGACCCGAATTATTTCAAATGGACTCAGTGGATATTCTTAAAGCTCTTTAACGCGGGACTTGCGTATAAAAAAGAGATGAACGTAAACTGGTGTACAAGCTGTAAGGTAGTTCTCGCAAACGAAGAAGTCGTAAACGGGACTTGCGAGCGCTGTCACGGAGAAGTTATACACAAGGTAAAGAACCAGTGGATGCTTAAAATTACCGACTATGCTCAAAAGCTCCTCGACGACCTCGACAGCGTGGATTATTTCGAGAAGATAAAGACCGCTCAGGTAAACTGGATAGGGCGTTCTACGGGCGCGGAAGTTAATTTCACGACAACTCTCGGCGACACCCTCACCGTTTATACAACTCGCCCCGACACGCTTTTCGGCGCTACTTATATGGTTATTTCCCCCGAACACCCGCTTATAGAAAAATGGTCTGACAAGATAGAAAACCTCGACGAAGTGCGCGCCTATCAGAAAGAAGCGGCAAGAAAGTCAGACTTTGACCGCACGGAGATGAACAAGGACAAAACGGGCGTAAAGCTCGGCGGCGTTATGGCGATAAATCCCGTAAACGGGACGCAGATACCGATATTTATTTCGGACTATGTTCTTATGAGCTACGGCACGGGCGCAATTATGGCAGTTCCCGCGCACGATACCCGCGACTGGGAATTTGCGAAGAAGTTCGGTCTGCCGATAATCGAAGTCGTAAAGGGCGGCGAAGACGTTCAGAAAGAAGCGTTTACCGACTGTGCGACGGGCGTTATGGTAAACTCTCAGTTCCTCGACGGGCTGTCCGTAGAGGACGCAAAGGTCAAGATAAAAGAATGGCTGACGGAAAAGGGCGTTGGTCATGAAAAAGTGAACTTCAAGCTCCGCGACTGGGTATTCTCGCGCCAGAGATACTGGGGCGAGCCTATACCCGTGGTTTACTGCGAGAAGTGCGGGTGGGTAGGACTTCCCGAAAGCGAGCTCCCGCTGAAGCTCCCCGAGGTTGACAGCTATATGCCCACCGACAACGGCGAAAGCCCCCTTTCTACTCTTGAAAGTTTCATAAACACCACTTGTCCGAAATGCGGCGGTCCCGCAAAGCGCGAAACCGACACAATGCCCCAGTGGGCGGGTTCGAGCTGGTATTTCCTGCGCTATACCGACCCGACCAACGACAAGGAGCTTGCCTCGAAAGAAGCTCTGAACTACTGGCTTCCCGTAGACTGGTATAACGGCGGAATGGAGCATACCACGCTCCACCTGCTCTACAGCCGTTTCTGGCACAAGTTCTTATACGATCAAGGGGTTGTTCCGACAAAAGAGCCTTATGCAAAGCGCACGTCTCACGGAATGATACTCGGACTTGACCCGCAGAATCCCGGCAAATTCTGCAAAATGTCAAAATCGCTCCACAACGTCGTAAATCCCGACGAAGTTGTTAAAGAATACGGCGCGGACACAATGCGCCTTTATGAAATGTTCGTCGGCGACTTTGAAAAAGCCGCTCCGTGGCAGGAAAACGGAATAAAGGGCTGTAAGAGGTTTTTGGAGCGTATCTGGACAATGTCCGAAAATCTTAAGGACGGCGACGAATACAGCGACGCGCTCCGCTCGGCAATGCACAAAACGATAAAGAAAGTCACCGAGGACATCGAAACGCTTAAATTCAACACCGCCATTGCGGCTATGATGGGACTTTTAAACGACGCGGACAGCGCGGGCGGATTTAACAGAGCGGAATTCCGCGATCTGCTGATAATCTTAAATCCTTTTGCTCCGCACATAACCGAAGAGCTTTTCAATTCTCTCGGTTTCGGAATACTCAACGAGCAGAAGTGGGCGACATATGACGAAAAGCTCTGCGCGGACAGCACCGTCGAGCTTGTCGTTCAGATAAACGGAAAGCTCAGAGGACGCTTTAACGCGCCCGTTGATTCGGACAATGAAACGCTTATAGGAATGGCTCTCGAGCTTCCCGAAATAAAAGCGGCGACGGAAGGAAAGACGATAGTCAAGAAGATAGCCGTGCCGAATAAACTCGTAAACATTGTTGTAAAATAAGTTATTACAATCAAAGGCAGGAACAAAAATTCCTGCCTTTTTGTTATATCAATTTCTCAAACCCCAACCCCAACACCTCGTTTGCGTTTGTTGTTATAACAAATGCCGACGGATCGGCTTCGCGGACAATGCGCTTTATCTTTTCATAAGAGCTTCTGCGGACTGCCGTCATGACGACCGTGCGTTCTTCTTTGGAAAATGCGCCTTTGGCGTTTAAGAATGTTACTCCGTGGTCTGCGCGGATTATCTTTCCCGCTATCTCTTCGTTCTTCTTCGAGAAAATGAGCATAAGCCTGCTCTCGCGCCCGCCGTAAAGTATGCGGTCGATAAGGTAAGACTGGATAAAAATGGCGATGACTGCAAGCAATACGCCGTCAAGTTCTCCGAACACCGCAAACCCCGCCGCTACTACTATTATATCGAGAGCCGCCTGGACAACGCCCAATCTGTACTGCGGGAAATATTTGCCGATAATTTTCGTCAGTATATCCGCGCCGCCCGAGGTCGCCTCGCTTTTATAGATAAGCCCCATTGCCGCGCCCATTGCCGCACCGCCGAATATTGCCGCAATAATGCCGTTTCCCGCGCCCGCGTCGTATGTCGGCACCGTCATTTCCATAATGTCCGTAAATACGGTTATAAGCGCGACGGCATACAGCGTTTTCAGCATTACCGCGCGTTCCAGAAAAATAAACCCTATTATTAAAAGCGGTATGTTCAGAAGCAGTATAAATGTTCCCACTCCTATATCGAAAAACCTTACAAGGATTATCGAAGCGCCCGTAACGCCTCCGGGAGCTATGTTGTTCGGCGAAATAAAACAATGAACGCCGAGCGCAAACACCGCCGCCGCAAAAGCTATCTCCAAAAGCTCCAAAATAATGCGTTTTTTCATAAAAATACCCCCGACAATTATTGCATAAAAACCGAAAATGTTTTATGTAAAATAATGTCGGGGTGAAATTTATGTGTTATCTTGCTCTATCGGCAACGAGTTTACTATAGTATTGAACAGCTCGTTTATTCTTTCATAGTTTTCACAAAGCGCCAGATAGCCGAACAATGTTTCAAGCGCCGTCGCTCGGCGGTATTCCGAGGGATTTGAACTTTTGGGAACGGAGATTCCTCCCGCGTTTCGCCCTCTGCGGAGAATGTCGGCTTCTTTTTCGGTGAGCATGGGTTCAATAACGCCGACTGCGCCGCTCTGGTATGACGCGCGCACCCTGCTTACTGCAAGCTCGTGAAGCTTTCCCGCGCAAGTGTTATGCCCGCTAACTATAAGCTTTCTCACAAGCACCTCGTATACGCTGTCACCGTAAAACGCAAGAACGTTCGGCGAATAAGCCGCCGCTTCTTTTTCCGTCAAAAAAACGCCTCCCTATGCCTCGAAGATGTAATATACAAAGCTGTATTCCTCACTGTGAAGCTCAAACATATCAATTTCCTTATTAAGCCCCGCGACGCCCGCTGTCTCCTCTTCCCCGTCGATAACGGGTTCGAGCTTTTTTATCGCCTCGCGCATAGGCTCGTAAAGTCCGTGCGTCCAGTCGCTTTTAGGGGCAATGTAGAAATCGCGTACATGCAGACCCTGTTCTTTTGCCTCGCGAAGCACCCTGTCGAGTTCTTCGGGCTCGCCATAGCGCCTTTCGACATAACTTCTTGTATCGGGCGACGGCTCAATGAGATAACACAATGTTCTGAAAACAGCAAGACAGCCGCTTTTCATAATGTTCTTCAATTCTTCGAGCCTTCTCGGAACGCCGTCGGGCTCGGTAAGTCCGTTATACCATAAAAAATCCCAGCCGCCGCTTATCCTCGGCAGTTCATAAGGCATAACAAGCTTTGAATTCAGTCCCATCTTCTGCGCCCGCTTTACAAGATATTCTTCCGCGTATCCCGACATAACGTCCGCTTTTGTCGCCTGCGAGATTATTTTCGGAGTGTCCATGTCGTCGCCGACAAAGAGCGCAAGCTTTGCCGAAACTTCCCCGCAGAGCTTCATTACTTCTTCCGAAGTCTTTCTGCTTCCGGCAGTAGGACGTTCGAGCTGCGAAATTAAATTGCTTATAAAACTCATAAAAATATATTCCTCCCGAATCCCGCTCGGGGCCTCAGACAGCCAATAAAGCCCCATCTGCGTTGTCAGCGTTACTGCAACAGCCACAAAGGCTAGTTGCAGCAACGCTTCCTAGCATCTGGGGCTTTCTTGGCAGTCTGAGGCTGGTCTTTTGGTACAAGTCTGAGTTTGATTATTCGGTACAGTCCGAATTTATCTGTTTATCTTATATAATTGAACTCAAAGTCGTAAATTGAAACTACATCATCCTCCTGTATGCCCTGACGTTCAAGCTCGTCTATTATTCCGCTTGAACGCAGAACGCGCTGAAAATACTGCAGGCTTTCATAATCTTCCATATTACACACCGACAGTATCGGCGCAAGAAATTCGGCGTTTACGATATACACCCCGTCCACCTTTTCCACGGTAAACGAGTGCTTTCCCTCCGCTTCTTCCGAAAGTTCCTTCAGCGAAAGCGGCTCCGCCTCGTAGATCTTTACAGGCGGGAGCTTGTCCAGAGCCTCGGTTACGTCTTCCATAAGCTCCTCTACTCCCTGAGTTGTTGCGGCGGAGATCTTGTGAGCTTTTAGTCCTTTTTCATCAAGGAACTTTTCAAAACCCGCTATCTGTTCCTCGGTCGCCGCGTCGCATTTGTTCATTGCTATTATCTGCGGGAGCTCTGCAAGCTCTTCGGAAAAGTTTTTAAGCTCGGCGTTTATCTTTTCATAATCGCTTGAAGGATCTCTTCCTTCAGCGCCCGAAACGTCCACCACGTGAACAATAAGCCTGCACCTCTCAATGTGCCTTAAAAACTCGTGTCCGAGTCCGACGCCCTCGCTCGCGCCCTCGATAAGCCCGGGAATATCCGCCATTACAAACGACTTTTCTCCGCGCTTTACTACTCCCAATACGGGAGTAAGGGTCGTAAACCGGTAGTTTGCGATTTTGGGCTTTGCCGCGCTAACTACGCTAATAAGCGTGGATTTTCCGACATTAGGAAATCCCACAAGCCCCACGTCTGCAAGCAGCTTTAACTCAAGCGTAACGGACAGCTGTTCTCCGGGGAAACCGGGCTTTGAAAACCGCGGTATCTGCCTTGTGGGCGTGGCGAAATGGGAGTTGCCCCAGCCGCCCTTTCCGCCTTTGGCAATAACTACGGGCTCGTTTCCCGAAATGTCCGCTATGACCCTCCCCGTTTTTGTGTCTTTTACAAGCGTTCCGCGGGGAACTTTTATTATTGTCGGCTCCATTGATTTTCCCGAACAGCGCTTTGCGCCGCCCGCCTCGCCGTCGGGAGCGACGTATTTTCTCTTATAGCGGAAATCTATCAACGTCGAAAGGCTGTCGTCCGCGACAAAAACAATGTCCGAGCCTTTTCCGCCGTCACCGCCGTCGGGACCGCCCGCCGCAACGTATTTTTCACGGTGGAACGAAACCGCGCCGTTTCCGCCGTTTCCCGCTTTAAGCTGAATTTCGACCTTATCGACAAACATTCCGCTTACATCTCCTTTTTCATCAATTTGCGACTTCAATGAGAAAATAAGCCGGAGCTTACGTCCGGCTTAAATGTGTTTATTACTCGGCTTCAGCGTAAACGCTTACTTGCTTTCTGTCGCGTCCGACGCGCTCAAACTTTACCTTTCCGTCAACCAGCGCGAACAGAGTATCGTCAGAACCTCTGCCGACATTGTTTCCGGGGTGGATATGTGTTCCGCGCTGTCTTACGAGAATGTTTCCCGCGAGAACAAACTGTCCGTCTGCGCGCTTTACGCCAAGTCTCTTGGACTCGGAATCACGTCCGTTCTTTGTAGAACCCATACCTTTTTTATGAGCGAAATATTGTAAGCTTATCTTAATCATTTTCTTTACCTCCTCAAATAACAGTGACCTTAATGTTCTTGTAGTCCTCCGAGAGCGTTTCGAGATGTTGATAAAGCGCCGAAATGAGCTTTTGAGCTTCTGCCGACCGCTTATTCAGCCGCAGGCTTATGCGGTTTTCCTCAACTTTAACCTCGGCGTCCGCGCCGAAATTCTCCGTTATCGCGTTGCAAACAAGCATCGTACAAGAACTGACCGCCGCGCAGACGATGTCGTTTCCCTCCGTGCCGTATCCCGCATGACCGCTTATTTCAAATCCCGCGAAAGCCTTGTCGCTCTCAAACTCTCCCAAACGGAAAACACATTTTAACATTATGCGTTTATTGCTTCAATTCTTACCTGGCTGTAGGGCTGTCTATGACCCTGTTTTGTCTTAACGTGCTTTTTGGGCTTGTAGGTGAAAACGGTTATCTTCTTGGCTTTTCCGTTTTTAAGAAGAGTAGCCTTTACGGAAGCTCCGCTCACATAGGGGTTTCCAACCTTTGTTTCGCCCTCGCCGCCGACCATAACGACTTTGTCGAAAGTAACTTCTCCATCCGCGTCAAGCTTTTCAATAAAGAGAACGTCGCCCTCTTTTACCTGATACTGCTTTCCGCCCGTTTCAATAACTGCGTACATATTTTTATACCTCTTTTCAGAACTCGCTGTATTGGGGCGGCAAGGTCTAAACCCTGCGCTTTCCATGCCTCACACAAGCGGCTTTATTATTATAACACAACATTTTCCTTTTGTCAAGCACTTTTGCTTTTAATTTCTATTTTTCCCAAAAAAATAGAAATTAAAAGCAGTATACAGTGTACAGTTTAAAGTATTCAGTTATGGTATCCGCTTACGCGGATTATATTAGATTGTTGTCGGACTGAAACGTTTTGGATAAAACTGTAAAAAGTTGCTTGTGTGCCTTTAATTTAAAAACAATCTAAATACGTCCGCCGAAAGGCGGACACCTACTACTGCATACTGTACATAGCGTTGCACGCGAAGCGTTCAATGCGTACACTGTCAACTGCCAACAAAGCTCCCCAAAAACCATTATATCTTATCTCACATTCTAGCGTCTAGTTGTGAATTTGCCGAAGATTTTACTCACATTTTGTGTAATGTGTCAAACTTTGTTTAATCTGACAAAAAACTATTGACATTTCAACCACACTGTTGTATAATGTTATTAAAGCAAAGGCAAGAATTTGTTTTCCTGTCGTTTGTTTGTTTAGTTGTCTCCTTTCTTTTGTTCTACACATAATTATAATTTGATTTCGAGCCTGCTTCTTTTGGGCTCTCTTTTTTTGCACGCTTGCAAGCAAGCGTGCAAAAAAGTATACAGGGTACAGTGTAGAGTATTCAGTAAAATGTGTCCGCTTCGCGGACATTATTTAGATTGTTGTCGAACTGAAACCTTTTGGACAAAACCGTAAAAAGTTGCTTGTGTGACTTTCGGCTGTTACTGCATACTGTATACTGACAACTCGTTGCCTTAAAAGAGGAAATATTATTATGAGTGATAACAACGTTTTCTACCGCTACGCCCCGTTTATACAGGACTTCATCTACCGCCGCAAATGGGAAGAACTCCGCGAGATACAGGTAGCCGCCGCGGAAGCGATATTCGACGGCGACGACAATCTCCTGCTTACCTCGGGAACGGCAAGCGGAAAGACCGAAGCCGCTTTTCTCCCCGTGCTTACGCACTTGTGGGAAAACCCTCCGAAAAGCGTGGGGGTGCTTTATGTGTCTCCGCTTAAAGCTCTTATAAACGACCAGTTTGAAAGGCTTGAAGAACTTCTCGAAGAGGCGGATATTCCCGTCACTAAATGGCACGGCGACGCTTCTCCCTCGGCGAAAAAGCGTCTGGTAAAAAATCCGCGCGGCGTTATGCAGACAACTCCCGAAAGTCTCGAAAGCCTGCTTATAAGAAACAGCTCGAATATCTACAGGCTTTTCTGCGACGTCAGATTTATTATAATTGACGAAGTTCATTATTTTATGGACAACGACCGCGGACTTCAGCTCATTTCCGTTCTTGAGAGAATACAGCGCATTATTGGCTTCGCGCCGAGAAGAATAGGTCTTTCCGCAACGCTCGGCGACTGTACGAATGCCGAAAAATGGCTCTGTATGGGAACAGACAGAAACTGTGTAACTCCTAAGTGCCATGAAGCGGGAAGAAAAATAAGGCTTTCGGTCAGATTTTTCCCCATTGCCGAGAAAATACCGAACTCCGACAGCAAAACCTTGCTTGAAAAATACTATGAGTATCTTTATGAAAGCACGCGCGGAAAGCGCTGTATACTGTTTTCAAACAGCAAAGGCGAGGTCGAGGAGAATATTGCGCACCTGAAAAGGCTGTCCGAGAAAAATCACGGGAACGACTGCTATCTTGTGCATCATGCGAACATCTCCCCCGCGCTGCGCGAATTTGCCGAAAAGCGAATGAAAAGCGGAGAACTTCCCGTATGCACGGGAGCAACGGTAACTCTTGAACTCGGAGTCGACCTCGGACATCTCGAAAGGATAGTACAGACGGGCTGTCCGCTTACGGTTTCGGGGCTTGTACAGCGGCTCGGCAGAACGGGAAGAAGAAACGGCGAAGCGGAAATGCGCTTTGCTTTCAGATATGATATGAGCTTGCCGCCGAACGATTTCTACAAGGAAATAAACTGGGATCTGATAATGTGCTGCGCGGAGATACTTCTTTATACCCGCGAAAGGTGGGTGGAACCTATGTATCTGCCGAAACTGCCGTACAGCCTGCTGTTTCATCAGACTATGTCGGTCATGACCTCAAACGGCTCGCTTTCGCCGAAAGAGCTTGCAAGGCAGATACTGACGCTGTCGGTTTTCAGAAATGTTACAAAAGACGACTATCTTCTGCTTTTAAGGCACTTACTCGAAAACGGTATTCTTGAGCGCGGCGAGGACGGGGCATTGCTTATCGGCGAAAAGGGCGAAAGCATAGTGAACAACTATGAATTTCTCGCGGTATTTTCCGTGCCGTGCGAATATACCGTCCGCAATAACTCTGAGGAAATAGGCACTGTTCAAAACCCTTTTCCCGTGGGAAGTCAGTTTGCGCTCGCGGGTCAGGCGTGGGAAGTAACCGAGCTTGACAAAAAGGCGCTCATCATTTATGTAAAGCATATCAATGGCATTTCAAAAAACATGTGGACGGACGTAGGAAACGAATACGTTCACACAAAAGTTATGAAGAAAATGCTCAAAGTAATAAGGAGCGACGAGGAGTACGGCTTTCTCGGCGAAAGCGCGAAAAAGCGGATAAACGACATACGCGCGCTTTGCAGGAATGCGGCGGGCGGCGAGATAATATCCCGAAACGCTATTTCGGGCGGTGCGCTCTGCGATGGCGAAAGGATAGTTCTTGCGCTGTCGGAAACGGTGTTTGCGGTATTTCCGTTTATAGGAACGCGCGGCATGGCGGCGCTTGTTTTTGCATTGCGCGAGAGAGGGTTCGGCGCGGAATTGTGGCTGTCGAGGAGCATTCCCGTGTGCATTGAAGTGAGGACGGACAGAGGGAAAGGCGCGCTTATTTCCGCGCTTAATTCCATAAAGGCAAAGGGCGCGGACAAATACGGATTTGAAATACCCGACAATTGCGAGATATGCGGGAAGTTTAACGACTATATTCCGAGGGAGCTGCTTAGAAAGCAGTATATTGAAGACTATATTGACTGCGAGGAACTCTCGGCGATAGAATAGAGGATAGAAACTGTTTTGAGCGGCGGACAACGTTTTATATTCAAACCGCCCATTAGGTCGTTTTAAACGGAAAAGTTCTCCGCCGCTCAAAACAGCTTCTAACCTCTAACCTCTTACCTCTAACCTCTAGAAGCACACGAGCATAATTTTTACGGTTGCGCTCCAAAACGTTTCAGTCAGATAACAATCTAAATCTTATCCGCCGTAAGGCGGATACCATAACTGACTACTGTACACTCTACACTGTATACTGCGCCCCTCGCAGTTGTGAAATAACATAAAAAACCAGAGAAGCCCTATAAAGACTTCTCTGCTTTTTATTTCAGCGCAAAAATCCCTCTATTATCTTTTCTTCCGCCTGTTCTCTTGTAAGCCCGAGCGAACACAGCTTTAAAAGCTGTTCGCCTGCTATCTTTCCGATTGCCGCCTCGTGAATAAGCTCCGCGTCTACGTTTGAAGCGTTCAGAGCGGGCTGGGCGTCTACTCTGCCGTTTTCGGCGATTATCGCGTCGCAAGCCGAATGTCCCGTACACTTCGCGTTTCCCTCTACAACGCTGTAAAACGCCTGATGTGAATTTCCCCTCGCGACGGAACGCGAAACAAGATCCGCTCCGCTGTCAAAGCCGTTCAGCTTTACGCTGAACTTTGTGACGGCGTCCTCCTCGTTGTCGGTCATTATCCTCTCGCGGACTATTATCTTCGCGCCTTCGGCAAGCTCCGCCGAAGTCGTCCTTGTCGAGCGGTCAACTCCCCCGAGTTGAATTGTGTCCATTTCAAGCCTTGAATTTTTCTTTAAAAAGCACTCCGTAACGGGGTCTATCTTCTTTAAGCCCTTTCCGTTTCCCGTGCCGATATGTTTTTCCTTGTACACAACAGACGCGCCCTCGTCGAGGAAAAAGCGGTGTATACCGTTGTGGCGGGCGTCTTCTTCGCCCTCGTTATGAACGCCGCAGCCTGCCACTATAATAACGTCCGCGTTTTTCCCGATATAAAAATCGTTATATACAAGGTCGTCAACATCACTGTGCGTAACGCACGCGGGAATGTACACCGTTTCTCCCTTTGTGTTAGGTTTTACGATTATGTCAATTCCGGGCTTGTCGGTTTTTGAGTTTATCGTTATGTTCTTTGAGGACTGCCTGCCCGCGCAGGAACTGTCCTCGCGGATATTATAAGCGCCCTTAAAGCCCGTTGTTTCGTCATAGTCGGAAATGATTTTCAACATTCCCGCAGTTATATCGTTAAAATTCGTATCCATTCAATTTACCTCGTTTGCGCTCAACATCTCTTCGGACAAGAGCAGGTATATTCTCCCTGCATAAGCTGGGGAAGAATTTCGTCTCTCGGTCCCGAAACGCGGATCTTTCCGTCCGCTATGACAATGATAGTGTCCGCTATTTTCAGAATACGCTCCTGATGCGAGATAACAATAAGCTCTCCCGCGCTTTCCTTTCGTATCTCTTCAAAGGTTTCAACGAGCCTCGAAAAGCTCCAGAGGTCTATTCCCGCTTCGGGTTCGTCAAAAACGGAAAGCCTTGCTTTTCTCGCAAGAACGGTCGCTATCTCTATGCGCTTTGCTTCGCCGCCCGAAAGCGCGCTGCTCATCTCACGGTCAATGTATTCTTCGGCGCAAAGCCCCACTTTTCCCAGAAGATCGCAGTATCCCTTATAGCCTGTTTTGTCCTTTGCGGCAAGCTCTAAGAGATCTCTTACGGTTATGCCCTTAAATCTGACGGGCTGCTGAAAAGCATAAGCTACGCCTTTGTTTGCGCGGTCTGTAACGGAAAGCGCGGTTATGTCCTCCCCGTCCAGCAATATCTGCCCCGAGGTCGGCTGTTCAACTCCCGCAATAAGCTTTGCGAGAGAGGTCTTTCCGCCGCCGTTCGGACCCGTTATTACCGTAAGCGCGCCGCTCGTCTTAAATGAAACGCCCTTTAATATTTCGTTTTTGTCGGACGTCGTCCAACATAAATCTTTTATTTCAAGCAAAAAATCAAGTCCTTCCCTTTTAGAAGTAAGAGGTTAGAGGTAAGATTATTTGAAAAATTATAACCAACTTATCTGCTACCAACTTTTACATTTTATCACAAATTTATATAATTGTCAAGATTATTCTTTTAAATACGCTTTAATATAAAATCAAGTATATCGTTCATTACTTCGTCTTTGTTAAGTTCAAATAAAAGCTCGTGCCTTGCCTCGCGGTATATCCTCAAATTCACGTCGCAGCCGTGTTCGAGATATTTTATGACCGCTTTTCTTACGCCGTTTCCGTATTCTCCTATGGGGTCCATGCCGCCGCTGAGAAACAGCAAAGGAATATCCGTCGGCGTGTTTTCTACGACAGCCGCGGAGTTGCAGCAAAGAAGCGCGTTCAGCATATCGCGGTAGCCCGCAACGGTAAAAGTGAAATTGCATTTCGGATTTGAAAGAAAATAATCAACGTCCGCGTCGTCCCGCGAAAGCCAGTCAAATTCCGTGCGGCGGTTTTCCGTCCTCAGATTTAAAACGCTGTAGACCATCTTTGTTATATTCTTGCGGCGGTATAGGTCGCCGTTTCTTTTTACCGCCGTATCCAGAAGTTTTCTAAGGGGAGCTTGTCCCGTTATTCCTCCCGCCGTTCCCATTATGACCGCTCCGCTGAATTTATCGGCGTATCTGGATAGATAGATTCTTTCGATAAAGCTGCCCATGCTATGACCCATAATGAAAACAGGCATATCGGGAAAAGTTTTTCGGATAATGTCGTTCATTCTATGCATATCGCGCACCATATTCTTATAGCCGTCGTGCGCGCCGAAATAGCCGAGCAGGTCGTCGTGAGCCACGGAATTTCCGTGTCCTATATGGTCGTGTCCGCAAAATGCAATTTCGTTTTCACACAAGAACTTTGCAAACTCCTCATACCGCTCCACAAACTCGCACATTCCGTGTGAAAACTGAACGACGGCTTTCGGTTTTTCGGGGGTGTAGATATAAAAGCGAATATCGCAAAGTTCGGTCGTACTCGGAAATTTTCCCGTTATCTTTTTCATAGGCTCTCCCATTATCTTAAAAACGCTTCGAGCCTGTAGATAGGCTGACCGAGATCGGCAAAGCGCTTTTCGTATTCAGTCATAATATTCCCCTCAAAGCCGCTGTTATGTAGATCGAGCGAAACGTTTTTTAAGCCGAAGCCGTTTTGCGAGAACTTTTCTACCGAAAACTCGAAAAAGCGCATATTGTCGGTTTTCTGGTGAATTTCCGCTTCGGGCTTCATGATGGCGCGGTATATTTCCAGAAAGCGCTCGTGCGTAAGGCGGTGCGCGGCATAATGATTTTTCGGGAAAGGACAGCTGAAATTAAGAAAGATTCTGTCAATAGTATTCTCGTGAAACAAATGGCAGAGATACTCCGCCTGTCCCATGCAGAATTTAAGATTCGGGAGCTTTAATTCCTCCTGCGCTTCCATTCCCGTTATAAGAACGTTCGGCGTTTTTTCTACGGCTATGAGATTTATATCGGGATTTTGCCTTGCAAATTCTATCGCAAAGCCTCCCTTTCCGCAGCCTATCTCAAGATACAGCGGATTATCATTCCCGAAAGTTTTTCTGCTGTCGGCGAAAAATTCTTCGGACAGCGGGTCGTTTGCATGCTCGTTCTGACACTGCATATAAAGCATTGACCCGCGGCATTTTTCAAGCCTTTCGTCAAGGTTTTTCTTACGGCGCATTCGCATAATGATTTTCAATTCCTTTCAATTATAAGAAATAAGAACAAACTGTATAAAAAGTCCTGCTTCAGACTGTAGAGAAAGTCCCGGATACTGGGAAGAAGTCCTGCGGCTAGGCTTTGTGCCTGCCGCTGGGCTTCTGACGACGTAGATGGGGCTTTATCTGCAGTCCGGTAAGAATTCGGTTTATCCCGCATATAAAGCATTAGTTGCACAAAGCCTTTTATTACGGAATATTCGCATGATAATCTTCTAATCCTACAATTTTTTCTTCGTTATTTTTCGGCTTTGGGATATTATTGCCTATTATAGCAAACGGGGTGTCCTCGGGCGCGGTTTTTGAATAAGGTCCGCTGAGAGCGTAATAATAGACTAAATTTCTATAAGCCGTTTTGATTGTCACGGTATACCCCGCGTGAAGATATTCGAGCAAAGTTCCCATAGACAAAGGTTCAATTGTAACGCTGCGTACTTCCGAATAGTAAATACATTCTTCGGGCTTGTTCTTCTGACGTATAATAAACTTTTCGCTGTCGGCGATATATTCCGCAGGCTTTCCCGATTTTGCCGAAACATAAATAATGCCGCCGATAACGCCCGGTATTACTATCGAAAGCAGAATGACAAAAGGAAAAGAGCCGTCCGAAAACAACGTAAGATAAATGACGACCATAGCTATTCCCCAGAGTGCAAATACCGATATATAGGGAATAAGCCAGAGGCGGGGACTTTTTATAAGGTTCATTGTTCCGCGCGCTAAAGGCTTTATTTCATCTTGCTTTAAGTTCATAAACTTCCTTTCCGCGAATGGATTCAGACGCTGCAACAATTCAAGAATTGGACTTTCGGATGTCGTGGACATAAATATATAATCACTCTACGATTATAACATATTTTTATCGGCTTGTCATTATTTTTTGAAAAAAATATAAGCGATGTTGAAATTCTAGAGAAATTGTGATACAATGATAATTGACAACATTAAATAAAGGAGCAGCCGATGAAAAATATCAGCATACTTACAACTCCGGTTGATTTCGACAAAAGCGATTTTTTAAGCCTTTTGTCGCTTTCGGCAGGAAACGCAATTTACCGTCAGAAGCGCATGGGAAAGCTCGTCATAGGAAACAGCGGCTGGCACGTCGACGTCAGAGAACGCCTTATCTCTTTCGGGAAAAAGACGTTTGACTGCGGGATAATAGGCTCGGAGGACTACCGCTCAAACACTTGGCTCTGGGGTTGGGCGGTAAACGAAAGCGGGCTTTCCGAAATCGCTTTTGCTCCCGCGCGCCGCGCAAAACGAAACTTGCCGGACTGCGCGGAGATCCGCTTTGAAAAATTCACGCTCGACGAATTGCATAGCGGTCACAACCTCTCAATGGTAACCGTGGGAGCGGCGGAGAACAACGTTTGTTATTACCGCTGTCCGTATAAGGGCGGAGCGCTTTTTGTACAGATAAACGGGCTTCCCGATGAAATATTCGAGCCTGCGCCGCTCAATGATATTGCAAATCAGACGGTCGAAATAATAAGCTCGTTTTACTGCGACCACAAGCTCCTCTGCGCGGGATTTTTACATGGGAACGGTTATTCATTCGAACTTGAGGGCGACAGCATTACCGCGGGAGACTCTTCGGGAACGCTTCGCATAACGTTTGAAAAAGTGGGAGAGCTGTACAGAATTACGGGTATTAACTTTGACAACGCGTAAATGCGCATTATTATCATTTTCTGCTGCCGTAAAATGAACGAAAAAATTATACTCAAAAATTTTTAATAAAGCTCTTTACAATTTTAAAATAATATGTTATAATATGATGTGTGTAAATGTATATGTCCGAAACCGAGCGAAGAAAGCCTCGCTCAATTCGGGAGTATTTAATAACTTAAGGAGATTTTGTTATGACGTTTGAAGATTTTATCATGCAGGCGCGCGAAATGAAAGCTTCGGATATTCACCTTTCTGTCGGTTTGCCTACCGTTATAAGAGTACATGGCGAGCTCAGACCTTATCAGGATCTGTCCGATCAGGTCGTTCACCGTACAATTATGTCTATCCTTACTCCCGAACAGGAACAGATCCTTGCAAAGGGTAAAGACGTTGACTTCAGTTTTGAGCTTAAGAACGGCGCGCGTCAGCGTGTAAACGTGTTCCACCAGAGCGGAAAGCTCGCTTGTTCCATTCGTCTGCTGAACGAGGAAATACCCTCTCTCGACGAACTCGGACTTCCGCCTATTCTTCTCGAACTTGCAAAAAAACGCAAGGGACTTATACTTGTAACGGGACCTACGGGCGCGGGAAAATCCACGACTCTTGCCGCAATGATCCAGCACATAAATATGACCCGCGCTTGTCATATAATCACCATAGAAGACCCGATAGAATACCGCTATACCCAGGGCAAAGCGACAGTACATCAGCGTGAGATAGGACGCGACGTTACGAGCTTCTCCGACGCGCTGAGAAGCGCGCTGCGTGAAGACCCCGACGTTATACTTATCGGCGAAATGAGAGACTATGAAACCATTTCTCTTGCGCTTACCGCCGCTGAAACGGGACACCTTGTGTTCGGAACGCTCCACACCTCGTCCGCCGCGCAGACTATCGACCGTATCATAGACGTCTGCCCTGCCGACGCTAAAGAACAGGTAAGAACTCAGGTCGCAAACATGATCCAGGGCGTTGTAGCTCAGCTTCTTATACCTACTTCAAACGGCAAGGGAAGAGTTGCGTGCGATGAGATAATGCTCGGGTCCGACGCAATAAAGAACCTCATACGCGGAAACAAGATAGCGCAGATGGAAACCACCATGCAGGGCGCTTCACAACAAGGAATGCAGACCCTTATAGACGCTCTCGCAAAGCTGTATGCGGCAGGAAAGATCTCCTACCAGACAGCGCTTGAATATTCAAACAACCCGCCCGAAATGGAAAAGAAACTTATGTCATAAAAACATCAACATACCGAGAGGGATCCTATTCAGGGTCCCTCTTTTTTGCGAAATTTTATATTCAAAAAACATACAGAAAAAACTTGACGAATAAAAAGAAATATGATATAATTGTAATGTGTAATCAAAAGAACGGGCTTTTACCCGTCGCGGTATCGGCTCATGTAATTATTGAGGGAGGAAGTAAAATGCCTGTAAATCCCTTTGACGACGCAGAAGAGATCGCCAAAAAATCAATGGTGCTTTTCCTGCTTATAGACTGCTCGGGAAGTATGAGCGGCTCTAAGATAGGAACAGTAAACGCCGTTATGGAAGAGCTTATTTCGGAAATACGCGGGATAGGCGGAGCGGACGCGGATATAAAAATAGCGGTATTGAAATTTTCTGGCGGGAGCGAGTGGATGTATCCCGAGCCTATCTCTGTCGAAAACTTTGAATGGAAACCTCTCGACGCGGAAAACGTTACGGACCTTGGAAGCGCGTTCTCCGAACTTAACTCAAAGCTGTCGAGAAATTCGTTTATGAACAGTCCGTCGCTGTCTTTCGCGCCCGTTATGATACTTATGTCGGACGGTTATCCTACGGACAACTTTGAAAAAGGACTGGAAGAACTTCGCAGAAACCGCTGGTATTCCGCGGGAATAAAAGCCGCCGTTGCAATAGGCGAGGACGCAGACTTAGACATTTTATCCCGCTTTACCGAAAACCCCGACAGTGTTGTCGCGGCGCATAACGGCGAAGCGCTTGCAAAACTCGTAAAGTTTGTCGCAATAACGTCTTCTCAAATAGGCAGCAGGAGTATTCGCCTTGCGGAAACGGAAGAAGATTTCCGCACAAAACAGGAAACTGCCGCAGAACAGATACGCGAGTATGCCGAAAGCTCCGAAATAAGCGACGATATAGAAGAGGGCTGGTAATTGCTCTATAGGGTAAATTATGCTTGAAAACAAAAAATTCAGGGGATACGCTCTGTCGGTGTGCGGCGCTTCTCACGAGTGCGAGGGTCTGCCCTGCCAGGACAGCGCAAAGGTCTGCCTGTCGGAAGACTTGGCATTAGCCGTGCTTTCCGACGGTCACGGCAGCGAAAGACATTTTCGCAGCGCGTTCGGAAGCGAAATGGCTGTCAATATCGCAATGCGTTCCGTCAGTGATTTTGCCGCGCAGAACGGCGGTATCGACAGGATATTTCAAAACGACCGCGTTAACGCCGCACGGAGAATCGCCGCAAACATAATCTGCGGCTGGAACAGCGAGATAACCGAACATATTCGGGAAAATCCGCTTAGTGAAAGCGAAAGGGCTGTCTGCGAAAAATACGGCGGCATAACGAACGAAGTCATGTACGGAGCGACGCTTATTGTCGCAGGCATTAGCGAAAAGGGCTGTTTCGGACTTCAGATAGGCGACGGGAACTTTCTCGTGCAAAAGGACGGAGAGATATTCTGCCCTATGCCGGACGACGCGGAGCTTGTCGGAAATCTTACGACTTCGCTTTGCGACAGCAACGCCATTGAAAGCTTCCGTTCATTTTACAGCGAGGGGAACTTTTCGGGCGTTTCGCTTTCAAGCGACGGGCTGATAAATTCGTTTGTGAATGTCGGGGATTTTATGAAATTCGGGAAAAGGATCTTCTCGGCTATCGAAACCGACACCGCAGACGCTCTCGAAGAACATCTCAGAACGCGCTCGCTTAGCGGCAGCAGGGACGATATTTCCGTTGCGGTAATATATAAAGACAATTTCTGAGCGCGGATCCTATTATCACATAATACAAACACGGAGGTCAAAATGCCAAATAAATACAGGATAAACGAAAAGCTCAAACCGCAGGAGCTTCATAGGCTTCTGACGGCCAGACGCTCGACGGCAGAAAACGATACAGCGGCGCAAAACAAGCTTATGGACGCTATAGCTACGGAAATAGTAATGAAAGCGGAATTTGTCTGCGCCGTTACCTTTACGCCAAAACCCGTAAAAGAAAGCGACGGGACATTTAAGATTGACGACAAGGCAAAAATTTCATTTATGCTGCTTGAAAACGAAAAATTCGGAAAGATATTCCCTGTCTTTACGGACGAAAGCGAGCTTGAAAAATGCGGAGCGTTCAGCGATTATTATACGATAATAACCGACTTCGACTATGTTTCGGGAGTAATTGCGGACGGCGGCGTTTGCGAGGGAATGATGATAAACCCTTTCGACGACAATATGTTTATAAGCCGGAACGCCGTTTCAAAATGGCGTGAGAAAAAGCAGATACTGAAAACGGGCCGCGCAAATCACCTTGTCACGGGAAATACGCCCGTCGATGTATATACGCCTAACCCCTATCCTCTCCAACTTTCAAACAAGCTTTGCGAGATAGCGAAAAACATTCCCGAAGTCAACAGTTTATGGCTGCGCGGAATTACCTTAAACGGCGACAAGGGTTATCTGCTCGTTATAAACGCGCCGCAAGCCGACCGCTTTTACGACGTTTTCGGCATAGCGGGAAAGGACTTCATAGGGAAATTCCCGCTGCATATAGTTCCGCTGAACGGAGATCTCGGAAGAAAAGCTACGCTTAACGTTCTGCCGATATACTCGAAATAATGTTTATTGTTCGGCTTGTAAAATTAGTCAAACCTCAATCTGTATTGTTAAAATGACCAAAAATGTTTCCTTTATTTTTATGCTTTGAAAGAAAATTCATGTGGACATTTTAAAAAAAACGTGATATAATGTAAATAGGTAAATCTGTTTTATGGAGGTATTTTTATTATGGCAAGAAAAGCTTTGTTCGGAAATAACATAAAGCCCGCATGCAAATACTGCGCTCTCGGTACGGCTGCTTCGGGCGATATAATAACCTGCTCGAAATTCGGAGATGTAAAGTCCTACGATTCGTGCAAGAAGTATGTCTACAACCCGCTGAAGAGAATACCCAAGAAAGAGCTTCAGCTCGCGAACTCTGCCGTTAATGACATTGATTTCTAAGGATAAGAAAAACTACATAAACCTGCGCCGCGCGGAACACTGTCCGCGCGGCGCTTTTTGTTTACGGTAAATATGCATTTTGGAATTCCGTTCTTTTGTTAATCGACATTCAAGACGTTATACAGCGCGGGAGCGCTTTGTTGTTCATAAAGTGCGTTTTCTTATCTCGAACCGCTATTGAAATTTTCAAGGAAAGGTGGTATAATATTCCTAAGGCAGTTATTATTCATTAAACATATAAAAACATAAGGGTGTGACAATATGATTTCCGCAGCATTGGCTGTTATGGAAAGCGAAGAAGAGAGAAACGAGCTTTCAGAGTTTTATGAAAGGTACAAAGTCCGCTTTTTCAACATAGCGCTTAAAATTCTCAATAATCAAGAAAACGCCGAGGACGCTGTTCAAGAAGCTTTTATGAGAATAGCAAAAAATCCCAAAGTTTTTTTGTCGCTAAGCTATTTTAAACGGGTCAATTATATGTATATTACAGTCAAAAACATCTGCTTAGATTATCTTAAAAAAAGAAAACCTATCAATAGCGAAATACCTACAGTAGACGATATTATACCATATGACGAGAATATTATTGAAAATTCTTTAATTGATATTGCCTCACGAAACGAAATAATCGACTTCATCGCTACGCTTCCGGAGGCGCAGAAAAGCGTTCTGGTGCTGACATATTCCTTAGAAATGTCGGCAAACGAGATAGCAAAAACTCTGGGCATTTCTGTCTCGGCAGTTTATAAGCGGCTTTATACAGCGCGAAAAGCAGTCAGGAAATTTATTTTAGAAAGGAGCAAAGAAGATGTCTGAAAGCGAATTTAAATCTATAATAGACGAATATGTCAATCGCGAGTTTAATTCCTATCCCGACGCGACCGACCACATATTCTCCCGCAAACACCGCTCCGAAATGAAAAAGATCTTCAAGATCTATAAGCGCAATGCCGCTGTTCTTCGTCAGGAAGCCCACGCCGAAACAGGCATTTTACTTTCGCCCGAGCCGAAAAGGAAGTTTAATCCCTTTAAACAGGCGTTTATTATATTAATCGTGGTTTTTTTAGCGTTATTATCGGGCTGTTATTTAAAGCCCAGCGTTATATTTACGGATTTTACCGGCAGGGCATATTCCGACCACACCGAAATTCGCCTCAAAAATAAAAATAACGGTCCGGAGACTATAGAGAAAAAATACGTTTTGACCGATATTCCCGAGGGGTTTGAAATCAAAGACAAAAAAGAAGATGAGTTCGGTGTGCGTACCAGATACATAAATCGTGAAACCGATGGAAGTATTTGGTTTGAACAGATGATCAAAAAAACATATGGTCCCGTCAATTTAAACACGGACCACGGCAAGTTGGTCGAGATCGATATAAACGGTCACAAAGGATTGATGATTGAAGAAATTCTTGAAGAAAATCATTTCACCAACATTCTATGGGACGACGGAGAGTACCTATTAATATTCTCGTGTAGTTTTGACAAAAATACTGCTTTAAATTTAGCTAAAAGTGCCAAACTTTCAGAAATTTGATAAAAAAATAATAGTTAAGGTATAAAATTAATTTTTTTGAGGGTCTTATATTATAGAGGACAAAATAATCCTCTGAAAAAATTTTAAAAAAGATGATACTTTCTGCACTTGTTTTAAGTACAAGACTTACTACAATATAAAGCGCAAAAACGATGCTCCCGCCCGACGATGATGTTGTTGCTCCGGCTTATGATATAGCATATAGTCCCGTAAGTTTATTGAATATCAACGTGTGCTATACTTAAAATCAGGAATTAAGCACTAAGATTGAAAAATCGTTCCCGGTTTTAAATCAAAACAACAAAGGAAAGATAAGAAAATGTCAAAAAATCTTAATGAAGATTTTATCAGAAAATTATTTTCCGACTACAGACAAATGATGTATAAGGTCGCATATGACATTTTGCACAATTCTTCGGATTCAGAAGACGCTGTTCAAGACGCTTTTTTGTGGATAATTAACAATATTGAAAAAATTTCAGAAATACCCTGTAACGCTAGGGCACATTATTTCGCTTCTATTATAGAGCACCGTTCAATTGACATTTGTCGAAAACGGAAAGCCCGATCCACTGAAAATATTGAAGAACAACATGATCTGAACTCAAATGAAGACCTTGAAAAAACTGTAATGTCGGAGATGACTGTAGATGAAATTAAAAGCGCAATGAATGAGCTGTCAAACATTGACTATGAAATGCTTTACTTGTACCTGTTCCAAAAAATGCGCCCTAAGGAAATAAGCAAAGCAACGGGAATATCCGAATTGAATATTCGTGTATACATTTATCGGGCAAAACAAAGGCTTATAAAAATTTTAAAGAAACGGGGGATCACTTATGACATTTGATGAAAAATTGGAACAAGCATTTAAAGAAACTTCCGACGAAAGAACCGAGCGTCTGATGGAAGTGGAAAAAAATCACAAGTTCTCACTGGCGTATAAAATTTGGGAATATAAAACTCTTCGTGATCTTCGCCGCGGACGCAGCGACAACCATTGGTCTTTGCAAAAAGTAAAAAAAGCCACAACAATAATGCTCGTTGTATTTTCATTTCTTATTCTCAGCGGAACAGCTTTTGCCGCTGTTGTAATATTCGGAAGATATGGATTTGAGGATAAAGTCGAATGCACCAAAGTTATTTTAGAAAGACACTCCTCTGACAAAACCAATTTTGAAGAATATTACGGATTGCCCGAAGAAGAGGGGTGGGAACTTAAACATTCCGCAATCGGAGAAATCGGTACTATGCTGGATTATACTAAGGGCGATAAAAAGGTTTGTTTCTGTCAACGCATAATAGTAGATGGCGTGAACAGTTATGTCAACACTGAAAAAGCCAGTGTGGTAATGTTGGCGTTATATTCCGAAGACGACGGTTTTATAATGGAATTTCCGGATAATGCAACTTTATTATTTTGGATCTATGACGGATATTTGTTTGAACTAGTCGGCAATTTAGACAAAGATTCAATGATAAATTTGGCGTATTCTACAAAAATCGTTGATTTTAAAAAAATTAATATATAAACCTGTAACGAAAGGGTTTTTTATTTCGCTTCAATATATAGAAAGGGAAATTATATTTCCCAAGCGAGGAGGTGAAAAAATGAAAAAGGTATTTTCAGTATTGGCAGTCATTTTTATGTGCCTTTCAGTGCCGATGAATACGAGTGCAAGCTCCGTTCCATACGATGTTGTTCAACCATGCTATGAAAAAGCACATAACGTGGAATCAATTCTTACAATAACAGGCAATACAGCAAAATGCGAAAGCTCAGCCGACTGTGTGGATAACGTAGTAAGAGTCATTGCCGATCAGACACTTGAAAAGCAGGTCTTTCTTTGGTTCTGGGATACATACGAGGACACAACTTGGAATAAAACCGGATTCTCAAATTCGTTTTCTATGATCAATACCAAGAGCGGGCTTGAATCGGGAAACTATCGCCTGAAGACGGTATTCACTTTGACTGACAAAAACGGAGAAACGGAAACCATTACGATCTACAGTGACGAAAAAGCAGTTTCTTAAAGAAACAAAGCCATTATGCTAAACAGGAGGTGTTGTATAATTATAAATAACTTTTTAAGCAAATGTCAGGCGCTGAAAAACAGCGCGGGCAAAACCGAAAGTTTCACTGTTTACAGTGAAGAAGTAAAATTGGCATAAAATAAAAAAATTATAAAAAAGGAGGAGATTTCATTATGAAATCACTTAAAAAAATTATGGCGGGAGCCATGGCTGTTGTTATGACGGCAACTATCACATCTTTGGGAATTTCTGCAAGCACATACGATAGCGACCCAGTAGAATATGCCACGTGGGAAACAACTTATACCTACCACCCGAACACAAGCACATACACCGGTACAAAAGATAATTGCTACATGAAATATTCACCTTACGGTATTGAATTCACACTACTGTCAATGACAGTCAAATATGGAAATTCTAACGGATCAGTCACTGCTGTTACTACCAGCGCTGATATAAAAAAAGTTTCAGCAAAGTTAACAAGAGCCGGAGAGTCTACAACAATATTCGTAGATCCAACCAATCCAATAGTAGGAGTTAATTTCGAAATATACTCCGATATAGATATAGTCAATAATAGTATATCTGCAAACGGTACAATGCAGTCTGTACGCGTTTAAATTAGTTTTTGCTGCCCTTCTGCAGGGGCAAAAGGGCAGCAATTTTTTAAGGAGGTAATCACTATGAAAAAATTATCGGCACTATTCTTATCGATAGCCATACTTACTTTATGCTCTGCCTGCGAAAATCAGACCATAGACAATTCTTCAAATACAGACAACACTTCCAGCACGGATGACTCTTCTAAGCCCGATCTCAATTTCGGAGATCCTATAGATAAACATGAAAATCCCATAACTTATTATACAAAAGAAGAAGTAAAAGAAATGATAGAGAAAAACGGAAACCTCAAAGTGAACGATGGTTTCTTTTACGCTTTAGTTCCCAAAACCGTAGATCATGTGAGCGAGTTTGTCACCGGTCTTGCCTGCCAGCTCCAGCCGAAAGAAGAACTCGAAGAATTTAAAACCGTTTTTAAATATCTTTTCCCAAACCATGAATTAGATGAAAACTGCCTTTATTATTATAATGGTTATGATGATGTTGATAATACCTTGGCTGTAAATGAGGCTTTTTTTCCTCTCAGCAATAAAGAAGTATACGATACATATATGGCGGGCGGATATGTCCATGGCGGTCTGACGTTTATGGCTTATACAGAAGCTTGGTCTAAACGCGAGGAAAGCGTTTGTTTGTTTTATCGCAGCCCGTTCGGAAACGATTATTGTGTTTTCAATAAAGGAGTTCTTCAAAAATATGACGCGGAACTAAACGGTAAGACAACTTACTCTGCAAGCGATATAGTTTCTGTTCGCGATTATGAGGGCGTCAAACGCCTTCCTCCCGACAGCGAAGAAAAATTTAAACTGCTTGACGACAAGGAAATCTCAGTAAAAGACGCGGTAAAGTTTTTTGAAGATTATATCGTATCTATCCCGGTCGCTTCAAAACATTCGGGGTATAATATCCATGTAGATGAGGTTAATGTTTACAGGCTGCCGGACAATGAACATTATATTTATTTTTTCAGGAATTCACGAGAGTTTGATAATATACCATTTACTTTTTGGGACGGTACCGGCACGGGAAATGATGAACCGGATTTGTCTGAAGGCTTGATGGCAGTTACTGACGACGTCGATTGGGTATACGCTCCTTATAATGCCAATGAGGCGTTCGACGAAAAAAGGTATACGGAATTTATTCCGTTTGAAGAAGCGGTGAAAACTATCTCGGAGAAGCTGACGGATTATGTAGATTTTAAAGTCACCAGAGCAGAACTTATGTATAAAGTTAGCGAAAGAATATATTGGGGATCTATCATCGGCGAAAACTTTGAACGAGCTCGCCCCGTATGGAAACTGACCCTCGAAAATCCCAATGACGATGTGACGTATGTAGCTTATTTAGACGCTCTGACGGGAGATTTTTCCGGGGGGAGATGATAAAGTTATTACTATAAAGAGCGATGTCATTTAATTTCACACTATGCAAACTACAACTCTATCTACAAATTTAAACACGAAAGGAAAAAATCATCATGAAAACAAAAACAACAATTTTAGCGGTATTAACTTGCGCAGCGCTTATGTCGGGGTGCGACCAAACCACGCCGATAGGCGAACTTAAAAACATGTCTTTAGAAGAAATGGGCGGGGAGGAAATTGAAATATTAAGCGAATCGAAAGACGAGATAAGAAGCGCTATAGACGCCTGCGATAATTTCAAGGCTTCGGAAAACTTTTATTTAAACGCTCCCGAAAAAGCAAAGGTCTATGAATTCAGATCGTTTTCCGACAACGATTATGTCGGAAGAGAATATACGCCCCAAACGGCTATAGAAGATTTCAGAAATGCATACTCTTATTTCTTCCCCGACAGCGAGCTTAACGAAGACTATTTTTCTTATACATGGACAGAGCCTTTAGAAGATCTGAAAAGTTATAAAGATCTTCCCGAAGATCCCGAGGTGGAAAGCGGTCTTGTGAAAGACTTTGCGCAGACAGAGGGAATAATCAGTTTAAATTACAGCGAGGGCGAGGAAATTCCCGTCAATATGTCCTCTACGCCGAATATTTCGAGTTTCAGCGTATGCCATGGAAAGGTCTTTGAATATGCATATGAAAATAACTTGGTTTATGAACGTATGTCGCCGCTTGCTTCTTTGGATCAATATTTCCGCGTAGTAGGCACATACAGTCCCACAAGCGAAAAATCATTCAAGTTGCTTGACAAGGAAACAAGTATATGCGACGCGGTGCGTTTCTTTGAAGATTATATCAACAACGCGCCTATAGGAAAAAGCGTAGAAAAAAACATGACCACAAAGGTTTATGCCGTAAGGGTTTTGAAAATAGGCGACATATACGGATATTATTTCGATCTGCAAAAGCAGCTTAAAGATGTCAATTTCGAATATTGTCCTGTAGGAAGTACGGTTTCCGAGGACAAAATGAATAATCACTATCTCGGCGATGGCGCAACCGCTCTGATGATAGAAAGCGATAATGTAGACATGTTTTCGTCAATGCCTTTGCATATGGGAATTTCAAACGCAAAAAGCGTTGATAAAGTTATCTCGGCAGAGGAGGCGATAAAAATATTCTCCGAGGAAGTGACAAAAGAAGTTGAATTTGAAATAAACGATTTAGAGTTTGTATACTATTCGTCTTATGTACCGACCGAACTCGGCGGATTTAATCCGCTGACGCACGAATCCGAAGTTGTTCCCGCATGGAAACTCACCGCCTATAATCCGAACGACTTTGTTACATATTTCATCTACATAGACGCCAAAGACGGCGGGAATTTAAGACAGTACTCCTTGTCTCATAATTTAGGAGTTATTGAAGAATAAAAAAGTTTACGCCCATCGGGGCGTTATGAAAGGAGAGCAGAAACGAGGGATCATTATGCGTGAAATAGCAGTATCTTTCAAAAAAACAGTAACTTCATGGAATTTCTGGCTCTGCATGGGCGCGGCGGTCGTAATGTTGTTTATCTCTCAGATATACGAGGATTATGACACGAAAAACAGATATTCCGTGATAAATGCGCTCTTGAGTTTTTCGACGGACGAAATGAAACAGCACATGGAACTTTGCAACAGAATGGTGATCAATGCTGCAAGAGGTTCGTGGTTTTCACTTTTTGCGCCGCTTATAGCCGCGTTTTGTTTCATTCCGGGAATGTGCGCCGAGAGAGAAGAAAACGCTTTGCGCTTTCAGGTGTTCCGTTCTTCAAAAACGAAGTGGCAGTTATCAACATATCTTACAGGCATTATTTCGGGAGGCACGGCGGTCACTTTGGGATATGTAATATTCCTGAGTATAACAATGCTCCTTTTCCCGGATGTTTCCGAGATGGAGCCTCTTGCGGCTGAAATTGTACAAGGCAGAGTTCCCGAAATATATCAGCTTATTTTGGAAATGTGGTTGTTCACAATATTCTGGAGTATTCCGTCAATGTTTCTTACAAGCGTTTTGAGAAACAAATATCTTATCATGTGCATACCGTTTTTCTTAAAATACGCGCTGACGCAATTATCAAACAAATTGCTGACGGCTCCGTGGACAGAAGGCTATGACCAAAATCTTATTATTATCCAGAAATATATAGACCCCGACGGATTGCTCATCATCACCTCGACCAAATATTATGATCTGTTTATAATGTACGGCATACTGTTTGCAGCCTCATTGGCGGCGTATATTATCATCCAAAGGAAACGAGGTGATTTTTGTGCGTAATCTGAAAAAGATATGGGGCGTCGCAAGGACCGAATATGTAAACTGGATAACCGATCCCCGAATAATAGTCCTCGGCGTTCTGATGATATTCATAAAGACTCTCGTAATAGACCCTCTTGCCATGCGCGCGGACAAGTTCGGCGACACGATGATAATATTCGAGCCGTATATAGCCGTAGGAAATTCCTCGGTGCTGCTGTTGTTTATGCCGCTGGTTTTTCTGATATTGCTGGCGGATTATCCGAGGCTCGGCGGAAACTCCATGTTCTTTATATCAAGGACGGGAAAAAAGAACTGGCTTTGCGGGCAGATATTGTTTCTGATAATGGCGATAACGACGTTTATTGCCTCGATATTCATAGCAAGCATGCTGTTTTCGGGAGGACATTTCGGAACGGAATGGAGCGAGGCTGTAAGAAAATATGCGGCGCGATTCCCGGATGAGGCGTTTAGCTTTGACAGTCAGCTTCTGCCGCCGAATCTTTACAACCAAACGCCGATGATAACGGCTGTTTGGCAGACAAGCGTTCTGCTGGGAGCGTATCTGCTGGCGTTGTCGCTTATAATTTATCTGGTGAAAATTCTGTACGGCGGACCCGCGGGACTTGCTGCGGCAGCTGCGGTAATGGCTCTGGGAACAGTGACGGCAAATCTTTCTACCGATATAAGATGGGCGCTGCCCACGTCGAACACTATACTCTGGTATCACTACACAAATATATTCAGCGAACCTATCTATCCCTTATGGGCTTCGTTCTTATACTTCGGAGTATTGCTGGCGGTTCTTATTACGGGATGTTTTATTGCTTTGAAAAAATTAAAATTTACGGAGAATAAATGACATGATAGAAATCAAGAATGTAAATCTGACTTTGCAGAAGAACCCGATCTTAAAGAACATCAACGTTCGCTTTGAGCGCGGAAAGATACACGGACTTATAGGCAGAAACGGCAGCGGAAAAACTATGCTGATGAAGTGCATATGCGGATTTGTAAAACCTAATTCGGGCGAGATAATTGTAGACAACAAGCGTATAGGAAAAGACTGCGACTTTCCGAAAAACGTCGGGATAATCATAGAGAATCCCGGATTCATACCGTATTATTCGGGATATAAAAACCTAAAGCTGTTGGCTGACCTGCGCGGGAAAATAAAAAGAGAAGATATTCGCAAAACTATGGAGCAAGTGGGTCTGGATCCCGACCTTAAACGCCATGTCCGCAAATACTCTCTCGGTATGCGCCAGCGCCTTGGTCTGGCTCAGGCAATAATGGAAGACCCCGATCTGCTTATACTTGACGAGCCGATGAACGGCTTAGACAAAGACGGCGTAAAAGATATGCGGCAATATCTGCTGGAGCTTAAAGCCCGCAGCAAAACTATACTTATCGCTTCACATTCATCCGAAGATATAGACGCGCTTTGCGATACGGTCTGCGAAATGGATAAGGGAGTTCTTACGGTAATAAGATGATCGTAATTATGAAAAGAGGTATGATCCGTCGATCATACCTCTTTTATATTAGGCTGTTATTATCTTTCATCAGGAAACAGCGTCGCTGCTTTGATTTTCGGCGCTTTCATCGGGGGTGTTGTTATTTACCGCCTGATAAAATTCTCCGATGTTTTCGGCATTATAGGTCGCGCCTTTATATGTAACGGAAATTCCCCCGCACTCTTCAAAAACGCTTTCTCCCATTTCGGCGACGCCGCTCGGAACATTTGCGTTTTCAAGCGCCCTGCAGCCGTAAAAAGCACTGTCGCCTATGGAAATAACGCTGTCGGGTATATTTATCTCCTTGAGAGCCTCGCACTTTGAAAACGCCCACTCCCCTATTTTTTCAAGGCTGTCAGAAAGCTCCGCCGCAGAAAGCGCTATGCAGCCGCTGAACGCGCCGCTCCCTATCTCCTTTACGCCGTAGGGTATATTTACTTGACCCAGCTGTTCGCAGCCGTCGAAAGCATAATCGCCTATTGAAGTAACATTTTCCGGTATCTCTACAAAATTAAGCTTTGTGGAATAGAAAACTCCGCTGTTTATTTTCGTAATTTTCTTCGGGATATTGACATAAGTTATCTGCGTCGAGGCGAACGCCCAGTCGCCTATTCTTTCCACGCTTTCGGGGATAATTATCTCGGTTATGCCCGTACAGCCGAAAAACGCCGCGGAGCCTATTTCCGTTATGCCGCTGTTTACCTGAAAACTTCCTCTTTTTCCCGCGGGGCATTGAACGAGCTTTGTCATGTCCTTGCTGTACAAAACGCCGTCGCGCGCTGCAAAATAGGGGTTGTTTTCGTCAACGCCGATCGCCGTAAGGTTTGTACAAAAGCTGAACGGAGAACCGTCTACAGTCGAAAGGCTTTCGGGAAGTTTTACGGACGTAATTCCCGTGCAATAGCTGAAAGCGTTGTTTCCTATCTCTCTCAGGCTTTCGGACATTCTTATGTTCTTCAGGCTCGTACAATTCGCGAAAGCTTCTTCGTTAATTTTAGAAACGCCCGAGGAAATAAAAATACTTTCAAGCTTTTCGCAATAACCGAACGAATATTTATCGACCGCCGCAGGCACATTCGCATATTTAAGCGCGCCGCTTATCGCTCCCGAAAGTTTAAAAGAACGCACGCTGTTCGGGAAAACAACTTCCGTCAATTCTTTCTGCGTTTCGCTAAGATCAACCCTGACTACGGGCTTGTCCTCGATCTCATCGGGGATTCTTAACACCGACGCTTCTCCGCTGTAGTCCGAAACAACTATACCGCGCTCGTCTTCGCTGTATGTATAAACAAGTTCATCCGCCGAAGTATATTCAACTTCGGGAATATACTCCCACATCTCGCTGTATTCTTCGGGATAGACCGTTTCATAACGGCTTCCGCTCCCGAAAACGCCCGTGTTGTAAGACCCCGAGCTGTTGCCGTTTGAATTATCCGTGACCGGAGAATTGTCGCACCCCGCCGAAAGGAGCAAAACTGCCGATATTACGATTATTGTAACAAATAACTTTAAATGTTTCATTTTGCTCACCTTCCTTCGGCATTATGAAAAAGCATTATTTATTCAATAATAACGACCGCATATGCCCCTATGCCTTGTCCCGCAAGACCGAGACCCTCTTCCGTTGTGGCTTTAACGGATATTTCGGATATGTCGCAGCCGAAAGCGTTCGCTAAATTTTCCCTCATCTGCATTATATAAGGCGCGAGCTTCGGCTTTTCCGCGACTATGGTTATATCAAGATTTCCGAGCGCAAAGCCGTTTTCTTTCATCAGTTCAATTACCCGAGCGAGCAGTTTCATGCTGTCTATGTCTTTATACTGCGGGTCGCTGTCGGGGAAAAGCTTTCCTATATCTCCGAGCGCAAGAGCGCCGAGTATTGCGTCCATAAGCGCATGAACGGCAACGTCGGCGTCCGAATGTCCGAGAAGTCCCATTTCGCAGGGGATACTAGTTCCGCATAATACGAGCTTTCTTCCCTCTGTCAGCCTATGAACGTCATATCCGAATCCTATCTTCATTTTATCACTTCCGTTTTGCGTTTTGCGCGGAAAAAATTGCCTCTGCCATGATAAGATCTTCCTGCCGCGTTATTTTCATATTACAGCAAGAGATCTCTGTTATCCTTACGTTTTCCCCGCAAAGCTCAAGTATCCGGCTGTCGTCCGTTATACTTTCGCCGCGCTCTTCTATCTTTTCAAGACATGACAAAAACAGCTCTTTTCCGAACACCTGCGGAGTCTGAGCGTAATAAAGCGAGCTTCTGGGAGGAGTAGCTTTTATAATGCCGTCCGATACGACCTTTACCGTATCGACCGCTTTTACCGCCGCGATAGCCGCGCCGTATTTCTTTGCGTCGGCTATTACCTTTTCTATTTCTTCGGGCGTTATAAGCGGGCGCGCTCCGTCATGAAAAGCGACAAACTCCGCGCGTGGGTCTACCTTTGAAAGCGCGTTTTTCATTGACAGAAAACGCGAGCTTCCTCCGCAGACAATGCCCGAAAGCTTTTTTATATCATAAGTTTTTGCAAGCTCTTCAAATTCTTTGCAATTTTCTTTCGGCGCGGCAATGATTATCTCACCGACGCTTTCGCACTTTTCAAACGCCTTTGCCGCCGCAATAAACACGGGCATACCGCCGATCTCCGACAGCTGTTTGTTTACGCCGTTCATTCTGGACGAGCTTCCTGCCGCAAGAATAATGACCGAGACCATTTTACTCCTTTCGGCTTATATTCCCGAAGTTTCCGTGAAATTTAAAATAGTTCTGCTCCTGCTCGAAATTTTTAAGCAGCTTTCGTATAACGGGATCGTCTATGCTTCCCTCAAATTCAATGTAGAACATACAGTCCTCGAAGCGCGGGGTCTTGAACCCTGTCGGCAGAGGCTTTGACTGTATCTTCGACATGGAAATGCCGTTTACCGCAAATTTAGTAAGAAGCCTGTATAGCGCTCCCGAAATATTCGGAATAGAAAGCGAAACGGAAACCGTGTCCGCTCCCTCGTAGACTTCGGGCTGTTTTGATATGCAGATAAAGCGCGTGCGGTTGTTGGGGTCGGAGGCAATGTCGGCATGAACTATATCCAGCCCGTGTAAATGCGCACATTCCGCCGAGCAGATACAGCCTAAGTTGTCGCTCGAATTTTCGGACACCATTTTCGCCGCGGCGGCGTTGTTGTGATAAGGTATAACTGTAACGCCGTCTCTCGCGCCGAGATACTCCGAACACTGGCGTATAGCCTGTTCGTGACCGAATATTATCTTAACGTCATTTTCGCTTACGCCTTTTTTAGCCGCAAGAACATGCGCGCACTCAACGTCCACCGTCCTCGTTATAAACACATTGTGCTGTTCGAGAAGATCCATATTCGCGGCAACTTCGCCCGCCGTTGAATTTTCGATAGGTATAACGCCATAGTCCGCCGCGCCTTCTTCCACTGCCGCGAAGACCTCGCCGAACGACGCGTAAAACTGGGGCGCGCCTTTTGTAAACAGCTTTTTGTAGGCGGCATGTCCGTATGCGCCCTCTATGCCCTGGACTGCTACGACGGGGTCGCTTTTAATTTCTCTTTTGCAGTCGAGCGGCTCGTCGGGCGTTATTTCATTTATCTGCGAGCATTTGGAAATGTCTATGATATTGTAGAACAAAAACGCCGCGCTCTTTTTTAAGCCGTCGGGAGTTTTCCCGCAGATGTCGTTTATTATAGCCTTTTCGCGGTCGCCCTGATAAACGACCATATTGTTTTCAGCCTTGTATCTTGCAACATCGGTCGCAAGCTCCATGCGCTCCACAAACAGCTCAAGTATCTTGTCGTCTATATCGTCTATCTTTACGCGAATATCTTTCAGATCCATCAGTCAGCCCTCCGAATTGTCGTTTTCAGCAATATAAACGATCACCGTTTCTGCATTTTCCGTTTCAACTACGACCGTATCGCCTATTTCCTTGCTGCATCTGATGACATTGCCCGAACGAACTTCGTTGCTCTTCTCTTTCATAACGTCGTACTTGATATTGAGCTTTTCAAGCTCGGCAACGTAATCCGCTTCCGTCTTTCCCGTATAATCGGGCAGAGGAACGCTGCTCGGACCTTTGCTGACTTTTACTTTTATTTGCGTTCCCGCCGTCACGGTTTGTCCCGCTTCAACAGACTGTTCAAACATAACTCCCGCTATAAATTCGTCGGAATAAACATAGGTCGGGGTAAATACAAATGTTCCCTGATATTTCGCCACGGTGAGTTCATATATCGCTTCGGTAAAATCGGGAACGACAATATCCGCCGACATATCCGAAGAGCTGTTCTCCTCGCTGTTTTCCGCTGGTTCGCTTTCCGTGCTGTCGGTGCTGTCCGAGGCATCGGAGCTTTCGACAGGCACAGAACTCTGAACATAAGAAGAACTCTGAGAAGAGGACTGTATCGGCTGAGAGGGCGCGCATACTCCCGAAAGAGTGAGCGCAAACGCCAGCGCGAACAGGATAAGTCCCGCTCCGACAAGTATAAGCGCGGCAAGCGTTTTCACGCGCTCTTTCTGCTTCTTTTCAAGCCTCTTTTCCTCTTTTTTGCTTATAGGAGTTCCGGGGCTTTCTACCGCGTATTTCGGCGGAGAAAACAGCTTGTCGACAAATTCGGTCATTGTGCTTATGCGCTTTTCGGGCGACAGTCTCATGCCGCTCATAATGACCTTTGAAACGTGCTGGGGAACATTGCGGTTTATTATCATCGGCTCAAGCAAACTTCCCTGCGTTCTCGCTATCGCTTCTGCCGGAGCAGTTCCCGTGAGCGTCTTGTACAAAACCGCCGAAATGCCGTATACGTCCGTCCATGTCCCGTTTACTTCGTTTGAATACTGCTCGGGAGCGGCATAACCGCTGAATATCTCGCAGGCAATCTCGGTGTTTGTCGTTCTGCCCGCGGAAATACAGAAGCCCGAGAGCTTCAGTTCCATTTTGTCGGTCACAAAGATAGTCTGCGGGGATATGCCTCTATGGATTATTCCCGCCGCGTGTATAAGAGAAAGCGTCGTGAAAATGGGCGGGAATAGTTCTTTTACCTGTTCCCAAGAAAGGCTTCCGCCGGAATTTACAAGATAAGTTTTAAGCGTTATGCCGTTTATAAATTCCGATACGGCATAACAAGTCCCGTTTTCATAGAAAACATCCAGCACCGCCTGTATGTGCGCCATTCCGCGAAGCTTTATGAGAGAGCGGTAGAGATCGGCAAATTCCGACATATACGTTTTGTAAAGCGCGCTGTCCGCATTGTTCACGGATATTTCTTCTTCGCCTTTTTTCCGCGAGCAGAGCGTATCGGGCATAAATTCCTTTATAGTTACCTTAGTTTCCGTCGCGGTATCATAGCCGATGTATACGGCGCCCTCGCCGTTATAAGACATGAGCTTTCCTACTATATAGCGCTCGTTTAAAAATGTTCGGGGCAGAAGATAAGTCGGTATGCATAGATCACTGTCGCTGTATCCGCAGAACTTGCAAGGACCCTCATAGTCCTTTTCGTTCATACATCCCATACAAAGATTGGTTTCTTTCCGCAAATCATTCACCGTCCTAAAAGACTTAATTCCAAAATAATTCCATACCTTATTACTATACTCTAATTTTTTGCAAAAGTCAACTATTATGACAAGATTGTAATTATTTTTTTTAAATCATTCTCATCTTGAGAAATTTCGTTTTGTGAGTTTGATTAAACATCTGTTTTTTTAAAAAACTTTTTTGTGCAAAACGACTAACCGTTTTTCCTGAAATTACCCCTCAAACGCCCCAAAGAGGTCTGATTTTGTAACCTTAAATTATTTTTTGTAAAATTTTAAACAAATTATGCACAATTTATAATTGGATAATTTGTGCAGGCTGCTGATTTTTTTATTAAAGCACTTGTCGAATCATCTTTGTATAAGTTATGGTCTTGCAAATTCGGAAAATATATGTTATAATTCATTATAAGGCAGTATTTGTCTGTCAGTATTGAAAGGAGCGATTTAGCGATGAGTTTTTTAGATGATGTTGTAAACACGGGTAAAAATGTGGTATCTACCGCAGGTTCAAAGGGCAAAGACGCCGTAAACTTTTCAAAATTCAAACTCAGAGTTTCACAACTTCGCAGCGATATTAAGTTTAAGTATGCGAAACTCGGAGAGATTGCCTATGGAGCGGTAAAGTCGGGCGAGAAGAACGAAGAAGAGTTCAACAAGTTGGTAGCTGAGATCGACGCTGCTTACGCCGAGATCACCGATATTCAGAAGCAGGTTGACGACCTCAGAAATGTTGTAGCTTGCCCGAGCTGCGGAGCAAAGACCTCGAAAGAGAATTTCTATTGTCCGAAGTGCGGCACAAAGCTTCCCGAAAAGGAAACTCCCGTTGAGGAAGAAAAGCCCGAGGAATAATTCCGTTTAACAGCATAGCCGAAAGAGCGCGTTTTGCGCTCTTTTTTGTTTTACCCTATTTCAACATAGTCCGACAACCTTTTCATTAAATTAGCGAAAAGTAATTGACAAGCTTATGGTTCGGTGCTAAAATAAAATAAACCGAAATTTTGCAGTCCGCAGACGTTAAAAATCCATTTGAACACACGGTAAATCATTGAGTTCAAACGGGAAAACGTCTGCGGACTTTTTATTTTCAAAAGAAAGGACAGAACTAATGGGCGTTTTGGAACTGCTTTTTCTGGCAGCGGGGCTTTCAATGGACGCTTTCGCCGTTTCAGTCTGTAAGGGGCTTTCACTCGGCAGAATAAAGATTGGCGATATGACCGCTGCGGGGGCGTGGTTCGGGGGATTTCAGGCGCTTATGCCGCTTCTGGGATATTTCCTCGGCATAGGCTTTTCGGGGATCGTATCGCGTTTTTCACACTGGATAGCATTTATACTGCTCTCAATGATAGGCGGAAATATGATAAAAGAGGCTTTCGGAAAGGATGAAGACGACCTTGGCGGCAGTATAACGGACGTGAAAACAATGTTTTTGCTGGCTGTTGCGACAAGCATTGACGCGCTGGCGGTCGGAGTTACGTTTGCGTTTCTTGAAGTAAAGATAATACCCGCGGTGTTGCTTATAGGCGTAGTCACTTTCCTGCTCTCCGCGTTCGGCATTAAGATAGGCAGCATTTTCGGCGCAAAATACAAATCAAAAGCCGAGCTTCTGGGAGGAATTATCCTCGTTCTGCTCGGCGTTAAGATACTGCTTGAGGGGTTGGGTGTGTTCGGTTAAAAAAGGTTTACGCTTTTTTCTTGTTTTTAATCTTGTTCAATATCAGCGGGTACAGAAATACGAGCCAGAAAATTGCCGTAAAATAACGCAGACCGTCAAGCGGCAATATTCCCTTGTAAAAAAGCTTCGGTCCGTATAACAAAAGCAGTCCCGCAGCCGCCCCTATAAGAAAGCGTACAAGCCCCTGCTTGAACTTCGTACCCGTCGGGTCAAAGTTTACAAGCTTGCGCTCTAAGATAGTTCCTATTGCAAATCCGAAGCAAGCCGCCGAGTTCTTTATCGTGTCCGCAAGGAACTCGGTCGTTATGACGTTCGTGCTGTTTAATATTATCCCGTAGACAACAGAACCTACAGAACCCGCGATAAGCACATATGCCGCGGGCATTATCCACTTGTCCTTGAATTTTGCTCTGAGAATTATTATAACCACCGAACAGCCGACAGCAGTCAAAAATCCGCAAAGAACATCTTCGGGCGTATGTACTCCGAGATAGAGCCTCGAAAAACCCGTCAGCAGTATCATAAGCACGCATATTATTGAGAGCCAAATACGTTTTCTGTAGTTTACTGCGCACGGAACAAAAACCGAAGTCGCCGTCTGAGTGTGACCGCTCGGAAACGAATAGCCCGTCGCTCCGCCAAGCGCGGCTTCTACGGGTTTAAGCGTTGTATCGCGGACAAACGGCCGGGGAACGCGCGCGGTTATCTTTATGTTCTGGATGACAGTCGCAGATGAAAAGAACGAAAAGCCTATATCATATGCAAGCTGTTTATCCATGCACCAGAAATTCAGCGCAAAAAGCACAATGACCGCCGCTTCTCCGCCAAGAAAAGTAATTATCGACAAAAACGTATCCCCGAAAGGCGTGCGTATGTTTTCCAACAAATGAAGAAGCTCCATAAAATACCTCCTTAAAATAATCTGCAACTTGAATTATAACATATTCATTTGTAAATTTCAAGTCCTTTGGGGAAATTAGGAAAGACATATCGAACAGTCCGAGTATTATCGGTATTTCGATAGAGTTCAAATTGTTTGTCGGATAAAATTTTCGGTATTATGTACTTGAAATATTGAAAAAAATATTGTATAATAAAGTTGTATGGCAGATAACCTGCTAAATATTGGAAAAAAGGAGAAATTAAAATGACTTATTCTCATGAAGTCGAAGCAATGTGTCCTGTTGCGCAGGGCGTTGCTCACGGCGCTGCGCCTATTCCCGAAGAAGCTAAATGGGTAAAGGCAAAGGAAATTTCAGACATCAACGGTTTTACGCACGGCATAGGATGGTGCGCTCCCCAGCAGGGAACGTGCAAGCTGTCGCTCAACGTAAAGGGCGGTGTTATACAGGAGGCTCTCGTTGAAACGATCGGCTGTTCGGGTATGACACATTCTGCGGCTATGGCGGCGGAGATACTCCCCGGCAGAACTATTCTCGAGGCGCTCAATACCGACCTTGTATGCGACGCTATAAACACGGCTATGAGAGAACTGTTCTTACAGATAGTTTACGGACGCTCGCAGTCCGCTTTCTCCGAAGACGGTCTTACAATAGGCGCGGGTCTTGAAGACCTCGGAAAAGGTTTGCGCTCGCAGATAGGCACAATGTACGGCACACTTAAAAAAGGTCCCCGCTATCTCGAAATGACAGACGGATATGTAACGGGACTTGCTCTCAACGAGGACAATGAGATAATAGGCTATAAGTTTATAAACTTCGGCAAGATGATGGACTTTATCAAGGGCGGAATGGACGTTAAAGAAGCCTATGAAAAAGCTCAGGGTCAGTACGGAAGAGTTGCCGACGCGGTCAAGATAATTGACCCGAGAAAGCAGTAATGGGGAGGTAACGAAGAATGGCTTTATTTGAATCTTATGAAAGACGCGAAAAGCAGATCCTCGCTGTCTTGAAAGAATACGGAATAAACACTATAGAAGAATGTCGCGAAATTTGTCAGGCTAAAGGATTTGACCCTTATAAAATAACCGAGGGTATTCAGCCTATCTGCTTTGAAAACGCAAAGTGGGCTTATACTGTTGGCTGCGCTATCGCGATAAAGAAAGGCTGCACAAAGGCTGCCGACGCGGCTGCGGCTATAGGAGAGGGACTTCAGGCGTTCTGTATTCCCGGCTCTGTCGCTGATCAGAGAAAAGTTGGTCTCGGACACGGAAACCTCGGAAAGATGCTTCTTGAAGAGGAAACAAAGTGCTTTGCATTCCTTGCGGGTCACGAAAGTTTCGCGGCTGCCGAGGGCGCTATAGGAATTGCCGAAAAGGCAAACAAGGTCCGCAAGGAGCCGCTGAGAGTTATACTTAACGGTCTCGGAAAAGACGCGGCGCAGATTATCGCTCGTATAAACGGCTTTACATATGTTGAGACCGAAATGGACTACTACACGGGCGAAGTTAAAGAAGTATTCCGCAAGGCTTATTCTACGGGACTTCGCGCAAAGGTAAACTGCTACGGCGCGAACGACGTTACGGAAGGCGTTGCGATAATGTGGAAAGAGGGCGTTGACGTTTCAATAACGGGCAACTCCACCAACCCCACTCGTTTCCAGCACCCCGTTGCAGGCACTTACAAGAAAGAGTGCGTTGAAAGGGGCAAGAAGTATTTCTCCGTTGCATCGGGCGGCGGCACGGGACGTACCCTCCACCCCGACAACATGGCGGCGGGTCCCGCTTCTTACGGTATGACCGATACAATGGGACGTATGCACTCCGACGCGCAGTTTGCGGGTTCTTCTTCGGTTCCCGCGCACGTTGAGATGATGGGTCTTATCGGCATGGGCAACAACCCCATGGTTGGTGCTACTGTTGCTTGTGCGGTTGCTGTTGAAGAGGCTATGAAGGCTTAACGCTTATAATTAAAACAACTAGATCCGCCGTGATTTCTCACGGCGGATTTTTTGTTTGTTTAAATGACTGTTCCACTCACCCCAACTGTTCCAAAAGCCTTAAAATTTCCTCTCTTTTCCCTATGCCCTCGGAAAAGGTCGTTGCGCCGCCCGCGGCTGTTCCAAGCTTCAGGGCGTATTCATAGTCGCCGTTTACCGAGCCAGCGATAAATCCCGCGACCATTGAGTCGCCCGCGCCGACCGAGTTTCTGACTTCTCCCATGCAAACGCCGCAGATGTGCGTTTCTCCGTTTTCATCGAGCAGCAGCGCCCCGTCGCCCGCCATTGAAACAAGGACATTTTGCGCTCCCATTTCCTTAAGCTTTCTTGCGTAAAGATTTATCTCCTCTTTTGTGTTAAGCGAAACGCCGAACATATCTCCAAGCTCGCGGCTGTTCGGCTTTACCAGAAACGGCTTGTACTTCAGCGCGTTTAAAAGAAGGTCTTTCTCCGCGTCTACAACTATCTTTATTTTCCTGTCGGATATTTCTTCGAGTATATTTTCGTAGATATTTTCGGGCAGGCTTTTCGGAACGCTCCCCGCCAAAACGAGCGTGTCGCCGCCTTTTATCGCTTTCAGTTTTTTCAGAAGTTCATCTATCGCTTCTTCGGGAATGTCGGGACCTCTGCCGTTTATGTCCGTTTCTTCGGTCGATTTTATCTTTACATTTATTCTCGAATATCCGCTTTTTAGGAAGATAAAGTCCGTTTTTATGCCAGATTCGGAAAGCCCGCTTTCAATAGCCTTTCCCGTAAATCCCGCGATAAATCCGAGCGCGGTCGACTCTACCCCAAGCTCGTTCAGCACTATCGAAACATTTATGCCCTTTCCCCCGAAATAAATTTCCTCGCTTTCGGAGCGGTTTACAATGCCCGCCGTTATTTTTCCTATGCGCATTACATAATCTACCGCGGGATTGAACGTTATAGTATAGACCATTTTGTTCTCCTTTTTTGAAGTTTTCCGTTTTTATTTTATCATCTGCCGCGCCTTAAAATCAAGGCTTTTGTTTTTTATTTTCAATTTTTGTAAGTTAAGACATATTGCCCTGCCTTCGTTTATTTATTTTTACCAAATCTGTTTGAGTTATTAACATTTGTTATATTGCACTTGAAATAAAATGAAAATAATGTTATAATTATTATAATTGAAACTAATAATGATAGAGGAGTAACCATGGCAGTTATTAAAATTGAAATTGACGGGAACAACTTTTCTTCGCTCGACGAGTTTTTTGACGAGGCGCAGCGCGTTCTTACGAACGATACGGATTTCAAAGCGGGACATAATTTCGACGCTTTTCACGACCTTTTGCGCGGGGGATTCGGCGTTTTTGAATACGGCGAGTCGGCGGAATTTGTGTGGCTGAACTCCGAAAAAAGCCGCAATGATCTCGGTTATGAAGCGACGGCGCGGTATTATAAAAAACTGCTCGAAAAATGCCACCCCTCAAACCGCGAAAGGATACTCGGCAAAATAAAGTCCGCCGAAATGCACGAAGGGAAAACCCTTTTCGATATGATAACCGGGCAGATAAACGACAAGACGGATTCTTACGACCATTCGCTTGTTCTTAAATAAATAATATTTTTGTTAGTAGTCTGTATAAAAATCTCTTTTCAGGGTCTGAGAGAGGCTGCGACCTTTCAGAGGTCAATGATAGGGGTTAAAAATCTAATCTCTTACTTCTTATTTCTAATCTCTTTAAATGCGGGGCGCGGGGCGCGCCAGCGCCCCGCATTCTCCCCCTTCCCCTTCGGGGAAGGGGGCAGGGGGATAGGGCGAATGAGCGTTATTGAGAAAAATAGCGTTTGAATATAAACACAAATAGGTTTTTATACAATCTGTAGATAGAGAAATTTTCATTAGTTTTTTGTGAAAATTGACTGAAAATGTTCTTACGCTCTTGCAATAATTTAAAGAATATGATAAAATTAGATAAGGCTTAAGCCTAATATTTAACGGAAGAAGGTCTGACCGATGAAGGTTACGATTACGGCAAAAAAGATAAACATCTCACAAGCATTTACCGACTATGCGGAAAAGAAGTTTGCTGCAAAGCTCGACAGGTTTTTCCCCGAAGAAGCGGAAGCAAAGATAACTTTATCCGAAAGGCGCGATCAAATTGTCCTGGAGCTTACTGTCAGCTATAACGGAATGATCTACCGCGCGGAAGAAACCGCGAGAGATAAAAACGACGCGCTTGACGTTACGATCGACCGCATTATCCGTCAGATAAGAAAGCATAAGACAAGGGTCGAAAAAAATCTGCGTGAAAACGCTTTCGCGGGACTTGATCCCGAACCCGAAGAACCCGATTATGAAGTTATACGCTACAAGAATTTCCGTATGAAACCCATGACCGTTGAAGAGGCTATTCTGCAAATGGATCTTCTCGGACATAATTTCTTTATGTTCAAGAATGCAACGACGGGCATTGTAAACGTTGTTTACAAGCGCGACGACGGAAATTATGCGGTGCTTGTTCCCGAGGACAATTGACCATAACATCACATTACAAAAAATAAAACGCGGAGAAACAGAAAGTTCTCCGCGTTGTTTTTTATTCATAGACCTTTTTGGCAATATCCACCGTTTCCTTTGCGTCCTTTGCATAAAAGTCCGCGCCTATCTTTGCCGAATATTCGGGAGTAAGGACCGCTCCGCCCACGACTATCCTGCAGTCAATGCCGCGCTCTCTTATAAGCTTTATAGTGTTTTCCATGCTTTTTAGGGTCGTCGTCATAAGCGCCGAAAGTCCTACGAGCTTTGCGCCCGTCTTTTCGGCGGCGTCAGCTACAGCCTCGTATTCAACGTCCTTTCCCAGGTCGACAACTTCAAACCCATAATTTTCAAGAAGCGTTTTCACAATATTCTTTCCTATGTCGTGAACATCGCCCTTTACCGTCGCAAGGACTACTTTCCCTCTCGCTTTGTTTTCGCCGCCGCATTTTTCAATTGCCGCCTTTACCTCGTCAAACGCAGCCTGCGCAGCTCCTGCCGCGCGTATAAGCTGCGGGAGGAACATCTTCCCTTTTTCAAAGCGCTCTCCCGCCTCGTCCAGCGCAGGAACAAGCAGTTCGTTTATTATAGTCATAGGCTCGACGCCGCTGTTTAAGAGGTCTTTGGCTAGCTGAGAACATTCGTTGTTCAGACCGTTTAAGACCGCTTTTGAAAGCTCGGAGCTTTCGTTCTTAAAGCTATCCTCGGGCTTATTCTCCGCGGGCTTTGGGGCTTTTTGCTGTACAATTTGGAAACGCTCGGCGTTTTCAATAAACTCCGCGCCGCCGCGGTCGTATCCCGAAAGCAGTCTGTATGCGGCGACAGCGCCCGACATCGCCGAAGAATTCGGGTTCATTATCGGAAGGTCAAGCCCGCTGTTCATTGCCATTGTAAGAAACGTTGAGTTTACAAGCTCTCTGTTCGGAAGTCCGAAGGATATGTTCGATACTCCGAGAACTGTCTTTAGCCCAAGTTCGTTTTTTATCCTCCTCATCGCCGACAGCGTCTGCTCCGCTCCGTCCTGCTCCGCAGAAGCCGTCAGCGTCAGGCAGTCTATATAAACGTCGCGCTTCGGTATGCCGTATTCTTCCGCCTTTTTCAAGATCTTCTGCGCTATCTCAAAACGCTTTTGGGCTGTTTTGGGAATACCGTCCTTGTCTAAAGTAAGTCCGACTACCGCCGCGCCGTATTTCTTTACGAGCGGCAGAACGCTCTCCAGCTTTTCGTCCTCGCCGTTTACCGAATTTACTATGGGTTTTCCCGAAACTCTCCTCAAAGCCGCTTCTAAAACATCGGACTCGGTCGTGTCTATCTGCAGCGGCACTTCCGCAACGCCCTGAACGGCTTCTACCGCTTTTATCATCATTTCCTTTTCATCTATGTCGGGGAGTCCGACGTTTATGTCCAGTATCTCCGCGCCGGCTTCCGTCTGCTCTACCGCCTGCCGCATGATATAGTCAATATCGCCGCGCTTAAGCGCTTCTTTAAACAGCTTTTTCCCCGTCGGGTTTATTCTTTCGCCGATAACGCGGACAGTATCTATAACTACGGTGTTCTGCGCGCAGCATACCGCCGCAGGAATATCGCGCGCTTTTTTCTCAAACTTTTTCCCTCCTATGCGCTTTGTTATTTCCGAAATAAATTCGGGGCTTGTCCCGCAGCAGCCGCCGAACAGTTTTACTCCCATATCAGCCATTTTCAGGGCAATATCCGCGTATTCTTCGGGAGTAATGTCGTATTCATTCGTGACAGGGTCGGGAAGTCCTGCGTTTGCGCGGATAAGCACGGGTATCTCAGCCCACTTTAATATTTCCTCCGCAACGGGCAGGGCGTCTTTAGGACCTAAAGAACAGTTCATTCCCACGGCGTCCGCGCCCATTCCCTGTAATGTCATGACCATAGCCGACGCCGTACAGCCCGTAAATGTGCGCATATTGTCCTCAAATGTCATCGTGCATATAACGGGGAGCGCCGAGTTTTCCTTTGCGCAAAGAAGCGCGGTCTTTATTTCCATAAGGTCGGTCATTGTTTCGAGAACGATAAAGTCGGCGTTTTTTCCCGCCTCTATTATCTCGCGGAACATATCATACGCTTCTTCTACGGGCAGATCGCCTATGGGCTTTAACATTCTTCCGAGCGAGCCTATGTCAAGTCCTACAAACGCGCCCGTTTCCTTGCACTCGGCCTTTGCAATCTCAATTCCCTTTTTTACAATTTCCGAAACCGAATAACTGCTGTCTGAGAGCTTTATGCGGTTCGCGCCGAAAGTGTTGGCATAAACGGCTCTTGCGCCCGCTTTTATATAAGCGCGGTGGACGCTTGCAACCGCTTCGGGATTTGTAAAATTAAGCTCTTCGGGTAAGCCGCCGAGCTTCAGTCCGCTTTTCTGGAGCATTGTTCCCATTGCTCCGTCAAGCACTATATATTCATCGTTATTGAGCAATTCTCTGAAATCCATTTTGTTCTCCAATCAGTCATTCAACCGCTTATCTTCTTAGATCCGCCTATTATGAACATATCTATAAAAACGCATACCGCTCCGCCGATAACATAGCAGATGATGTCTCTATAGTCAAATGTTCCGCCGACTATGACCGCCAGTACTTCGGACTTTTCGTTTATTATTCCGTGCAGCGGAGTAAGCTGTATAAGTTCGACAACGGCGGCTATTCCGAATGCGATCGCCGACATAAAGTGCGGCTTTTGCGGGAAAAACACCCTCGCCACCATATACACAAATACGACTGCAAGCACGTCTCCTATATATTCTCTTAAAAAGCCTTTCGCAAATATTGCTATCAATATCTCTGCAAAAAGCAGCGCTACAGCCCATAATCCGAAAATCAATCTTCTTGACGGCATATTATTCGCTCCTTATTTCACGAAAAGCCTGTCCGAGGTTTCTTACTATAATTGTTTTCATCCCGAGGTCTTCGTTTTTAGAAACAGAGTTTGCAGGAATAAGACACGTTTTAAAACCGAGCCTCGCCGCCTCTCTGACGCGCTCTCTGACGCGGCTGACGGAGCGTATTTCCCCGCCGAGACCTACTTCTCCTATCATTATCATATCCTCGGGGACGGGCTTGTCGCAAAGTCCCGAATAAAGCGCCGCCGCTATCGCGAGATCCGCCGCAGGCTCGTCTATCCTGAGTCCGCCGACGATGTTTACATATACGTCAAGTCCTCCGAAAGTGAACCCGAGCCGCTTTTCAAGTACCGCTATAAGCATATAAAGCCTGTTGTAGTCAACTCCCGTAGCCGTTCTCCTCGGAACGGAAAATCCCGACTTTGCCACAAGCGCCTGAACTTCCGCCAGAATAGGCCTGCTTCCCTCCAATGCGCATACGACGGTGCTTCCCGAAACGCCCTTCGGTCTGCCCGAAAGCATCATCTCCGAGGGGTTCTTTACTTCGCTTAAGCCGTTGTCGTCCATACTGAAAACGCCTATCTCGTTTGTAGAGCCGAAACGGTTTTTAACCGCTCTCAGCATACGAAACGCAAGCTGTTTTTCTCCCTCGAAATAAAGCACCGTGTCGACTATATGTTCCATTATCTTGGGACCCGCAATGCCGCCGTCCTTGTTTACATGAGAAACTATAAAAACGGGGATTTCTTCGCTCTTTGCCATTCTCATAAATGCATTCGTACATTCTCTGACCTGGACGATGCTCCCCGCTGAGCTTGAAACTAAAGCAGACGTTATGGTCTGGATAGAGTCTATTATGACAATTTCGGGTTTGTTTTCGGAAACTGCGCGAATTATGCTCTCGCAGCTGTTGTTTGAAGAAATGAAAAGATTTTCGCTCTCAATACCGAGCCTTTGCGCTCTTAATTTTATCTGCCTTTCGCTTTCCTCGCCCGAAACATAGAGGATAGTGTGGTCGCCGCCCATTTTCCCGCATATCTGAAGCAATAGCGTGGACTTGCCTATTCCGGGGTCGCCGCCTATAAGAACGAGCGAGCCTTTTACCAAGCCGCCTCCGAGAACTCTGTCAAGCTCGGAAATGCCGGTGTTATATCTTATTTCGCTGTCGCAGGAAATATCGGACATTCTGCTGAATTTAAGCTCTGCGGAAGAAACGGCTTTAGTCGGGATATTAGCCGCGATAACGGTTTCTTCCAAGCTGTTCCAAGCGCCGCACGAGGTGCATTTCCCGCCCCATTTGGGGTATTCCTGTCCACATTCGCGGCAGACGAAAACAGTCTTTTCTTTCGGCAATTATTCCACTTCCTATTGAAAAATTTTACAATATTTATTATACAATAGAAAAGCTGTTTTGTCAATATAGAAGTAAGAGGTAAGTAGCTGTTTTAAGCGGCGGACAACGTTTAATTTCCAAACCACAAAACGGGCGGCGCACGAAAGTTTTTTGAAAGGGGAGTCCAGAGGGGAAAAATTTTTTTCAAAAAATTTTTCCCTTCTGGCAGGGGTGCGGGGACGGAGTCCCCGCAATCGCCAGCATAGCGCATCAGGTTAAATGCCTACGGCATTTAACCTGGGGTGCGGGGAAAACAAGAGTTTTCCCCGCATTGCCGTTTCAAAGCCATGCTTTGAAACGGCAATCCTACAAAGAGGTTTTGAGCGTGGAACAGCTTCAAAAGTGAAACCACATCAGAACGGAAAAGAAAAACGTTAAGACTTTTTAAAAGTGGTAAATAAGAGAACTGTCTTTCGGCTCTTACTGCATACTGTCCATAGCGTTGTACGCGAAGCGTTCAATGCGTACACTGTCAACTGCCCAACTAGAAGCTAGAGGTTAGAAGCAAGAGGTTAGAATTTAAACCCCAGCCTCTTTTTATTCGTTATATTCTGCAAATAACATTTCGGCTGTTACTGCCTTATTGTTGTAAAATATAAAAAAATTATTGTTTTTCAATAAAAACCTATTGACAAACATAAATTATTGTGTTAATATATGTTCAGCAAATAAATCAGACTTTATTTCGGAGGGAAAATATGTGGAACAAGGATAAGTCTATTGTGCTTTCAAAAATATTGATAGTTATTATGGTCCTCGGAATTATTGCGAGCTGCATTTTTGCGCCGCAGATAGTGAGGGAATATGACAACCGCGTTATATTAGAAGCGGGACTTCCGAGTGTTTTCACGCCGCTTTTAGTAACGCTTTATTGCTGCGTGCCGCCCGCGCTCACCGCGCTTATAAGCCTATATATGCTGCTTATAAATATCCAGCAGAACAAGCCGTTTATAAAAGTAAATATTGTCTACCTCAGGATAATTTCATACTGCTGTTTTGCAGGAGCTGTCATTTTTGTTTACTTTGCAATATTGCGCCCGTTTGCGTGGGTGATCGTTGCGGCGGCACTGTTTTTCGGGATAATACTTCGCGTTGTCAAGAACTGCTTCCAGCAGGCGGTTGCTATCCGCGAGGAAAACGACTTTACGATATGAGGTTTGCTTATGATAATTGTAAATCTTGATGTAATGATGGCTAAGCGTAAAATTTCCTCAAACGAGCTTGCCGAAATAATTGATATAACCCCCGCGAACCTGTCTATATTAAAGACGGGAAAAGCGAAGGCTATCCGTTTTTCTACGCTTGAAAAGCTATGCGCGGCGCTTAAATGTCAGCCGGGAGATATTCTTGAATTTGTCGATGATGATAATAAGGAGTAATTATGGAAAACCAACTTAACAAGCCGAATAATAATTTTGAACAAGCAAACGCCCCCGCAAGAAGCGGTGAAAATTTAAAGTTCCCGCTTAGCGAAGCGGTCGCGGCATGGATAATGTTCGCACTGGGATTTGTGTTCACTCATTTCGCGTTTAAATACGCGGGAGGCGTCTGGGGAGGAATATTCTGGTTTTTGAGCGGAATAGCGGGAGCAGTTTTCGTAAAGGCGAAAAAAATGTCCGTTTCAAAAAGCCGTATCGCCGTTTTTGTAATTGCCGAGCTGTTCAGCCTTTCGCCGTTTTTCTGCGCGAATGTGTTTATAAATTTTCTCTCGGCGTGCTTCGTTTTTTTGCTCGATTTTTATCTGCTTATAACAATAAGCGGAGCGGAACTTTTCGGCAGACACTTTGTTCTTGACGCGCTTCAAGCCGTCATCGTCCGCCCGTTTATGAACTTTGCAAAGGCGTTTCCTGCTGCATTTTCGATCTTCAGCGGCAAGAAACGCGCTAAAAACGTTTTGTTCGTGCTTCTGGGTCTGCTGCTCGCAGTTCCTCTTACGCTTGCGGCAGTAGGACTTCTGATGTCAAGCGACGATATTTTCGGCGGCTTTATGTTGAACATAATTAAAAGTTTGCCGCCTATCTCGCTAAGTATAATTCCCGAAATAATCTTTGCCATTCCCATTGCGCTCTATATGTCGGGGGCGCTTTACTCGGCGGAAAAAAGCGCCCCGTCATACAGTATGGGCGAACCGGAATACCGCGTGTTTCCGCCGATTGCGGGATATGTAGCCGTAACGCCCGCTTGCGTGTTCTACCTTTTCTATATCGGTATTCAGATCTCGCGTATTTTCAATTCTTCGCTTAACACTCCCTCGAAACTCTCCGATTTCGCAAGAAGCGGATTTTTCGAGCTTGTAATTATAGCCGTTATAAACCTTGGCGTTATCGTTCTTATGCAGACGTTTACCAAGCGCCTTAACGACGACAAAAAACCGAAAGCTCTGAAAATCTATACCGTCATGCTATGCTTATGTACGCTCGGAATTATAACAACCGCTCTTGTCAAAATGATAATGTATATAAGCAGTCTCGGAATGACGCCGCTTCGCATTTACACCTCGTGGTTTATGATATTGCTTGCGATAATTTTTGTTATCGTTATCGTAATGCAGTTCAAAGACTTCTGCTGTTGGAAAGCTGTTTTCATTTCATTTGCGGCAATGTTCGCAGTTTTATGCTTCGGGGACGTTGACGGGCAGATCGCAAGGTACAACATAGCCGCATATCAGAGCGGTGCAATCGAAGAGCTGGATACCGAAGCGTTCGGCGAGCTCGGCTATTCCGCATTAGCCCCCGCAGCGAGCCTTAAAGAAAGCGGTTATTCTTCTCACGATCTTGATGATTATTTAAAGATGATGAAAAAACTTGACGGCTATGACGACAAGTTCGCATATTTCAGCGTTCCGAGGCTTATAGGGCAGACGGCGCTGTATAAAACGAACTGAAAAAGGCTTAATGCTCTCAGCCCAGATCCATTTCTATTTCAACAGGCTTCGCTATATCTCCGCGAAGAGTATAATCCACCATGACCCTTATGCCGTCTTCTTCGGGATAGTATCTTTCGTTTGAAGTTACTATATCGAAGTCATTGTAGAAATTCTCTTCAAAGAGCGCTATCTGTTTTTTAAGTTCCGAAACGACGTTTTCGGGACTTCTTTTTATTTCTTTGGGAACATACTCAGTAAATATTTCCGTCCTTATTTTTACATTTCCGTTTAATATCAGTTTTGTTTCTTCGGAATAAAGCGAGTTTTCGGCAAACGCCCTGCCGAAGAAAAGCGGATATTCGTCGTCTCCGAAAATAAGATAGCTAAAGCGCTTTTGTTCGCCTTCCGCGCGCATTACGGTCTCACTGTACGGAACAAAAAACTCTTTCGTTTCCGTAAATTCTCCGATTATTTCCGCGTCCGAATGTATGAACATCGTTTTATTTTCACCGTCAAAGACTGTTCCCGAAACAAGCAAGTCCCCCTCGTTGACGCCGCTTCCGACGCTAACTACCGAGCCGCCCTTTCGGACGATCTGCGAAATGATGACCGCAGAATGTGAAGCTACAATATTTCTCGGCTCTGCGGTTTCCAGTTCGGGCGGTTCTATTCCTTTATGCACCTCTATTTTCAGCCTGAACCCCTCGCACGAAACGTCCGCCCATGCGCAGCCGGGAACTTCGAGCATTATGCGCTGTTCGGCTTCGGAAAAGTTTATTTTTGAAACGCTCTTGCCTATCCCTATCCCGCATTCTTCGAGAATGGGATTTATCTCTGAAGCGGTCGCCTCGCCGTCATACTGTATATCCAGAACCTTTGTTCCGAAAACGGATATTATCAGTATAAACACGAGAAGTCCCACGTAAAGCCCCGCTCTGGCGCGGTATTTATACAAGGTGAAATATAAGCCTCTGCGCTTCCCCGCGCGTATCCTTACGCCGTTTTTCCGTGCAAGTAAAGCCGTCTTGTAATAATTGAACGGCGACACCTCTCCGCTTATCTCCGCTCCCGAAACTTTAAGTTTTCTTATGGGAATATCGCTTTCAAGAAGCGCCGTCACAAGGTTTTCCTGAAACCCGCCTATGCCCGAAAAACCGACTGTTCCGAAAAACAAGTCGGAGCGCTTTTCTTTTTTCATGACTTTCCTCCCGAACAGTCAAGATCCACCGAGGAAATTTTCCCGGTTATTTTGACTCCGCCCACGCCGAAATTTTCCAGCACCAGCGGCGTTCCCGAAATGCGTATGTCCGTTTTGCAAACGCCGAGCGTTATAAATTCCTCGTCACAGGACAAAACTTTCCGACAGTTTTCAATGTAGATCTCCGACATATCGGAGAAAGAATTTATGCGTATAGTTATCACACATTCGCGTGATGACAGCTCGTCTAGCGCAACAAGCCTGTCGTATAATATCCCCATATAAACACTCCCTTTAAGATACTTGTCTATTTATATGCATAAAGGGATAAAATTAGACCGACGAATAAGTCGGTCTAAAGATAATATTCAAGGGGAAAACCTTTTTAAGTTTTACGCTTAACATATTTGTGATTCTTTTCAAACGTTGTTTATCTCAATAACGTTTTTTCGCCCTATCCCCCTGCCCCCTTTCCCGAAGGGGAAGGGGGAAAGTGCGGGGGATGCCGCCCCCGCTGCCCCGGCTTCCAGAGGTTAGAGGTAAGATGTAAGAAGCCGGAGGCTGGAATACTTACGAAAATCGAATAACCTCTCCTCTCAAACTCTAACCTCTTACCTCTAATTTCTTATCTCTAAAAGGGGAAGGGGGAATAGCGGGGCGCCGGGCGCGCCCTGCGACCCGCCTGTCGCGCAGTTGACAGGGTATAGTGGACACATTGAACGCTTCGCGTACAACGCTGTAGTCAGTAACAGCCAAAACTCTCCGCTGAACATAACTTATAAACAGAAAAAAGAGGCTGGGGTTTTAACTCTAGCCTCTAGCCTCTTTCTCTGAACACCAAAAAACTTTATCTTTCAAAAGTTCCTTGAAATTCTTACCTCTTACAGCGTTATCCGCCGTAAGGCGGATAATGCGCTTACACTCTTACCTCTAAATCAGGTGTTGCCCGTATTCTCCGAAAGAACTACTTCTATCTTTACGGTCTTGTTAGTCGAGTTTCCGCTGCGGACTACGGTAAGTTCAACTTTATCGCCGGGTTTCTTTGCCGCAAGGATCTTGCTTACGTCGCCCGTGATAACGGACTCTCCGTCTATCTCGGTTATGGTGTCGCCTACTTTAAGTCCGCTCTTGGATATAGCAAGCGAGCTGTCTATAGACTTTACCTGCATTCCCGCGGGTATGCCGTATCTGCTTGCATATGATTCGGGTATAAGGGTGTAGGTAATTCCGAGAAGCGCTCTGCCCGAAACATATCCCTTTGAAATAAGGTCTTCAATAACGCTCTTGGCGTCGTTTATCGTTATTGCAAAGCCAAGGCTTTCCGCATAGCTCGAAACATACTTTTCATTTACAATGCCTATAACCTCTCCATAACCGTTGAAAAGTCCGCCGCCCGAGTTTCCGCTGTTTATAGCGGCGTCGGTCTGTATCGAAGTAAGCGCGTAATTCGCGGTGTTGACCTGACGGTTAAGTCCCGAAATAATGCCCTTTGAAACAGATGTTTCAAGTCCGAGAGGATTTCCTATAGCAAAGCAGTCGTCGCCTATATGGAGCTTGTCGGAATCTCCCAAAACAGCCGCGGGAAGATCGTCCGCTTCAATTTTCAAGACCGCAAGGTCGGTGTCGCTGTCCATTCCTATAAGCTTTGCGTCATAGGTTTTAGACTCGCCGTCGTGCGCATTGTCATTGACCTTAACGGAGAAATAATCTCCGCTTTCAACAACGTGGTTGTTCGTTATGATATAACCGTTTTTGGAGATAATAACGCCGCTTCCTCTGCTGTACAGAGTTTTCGAGCCGTTGTAGTTTATCGAAACGTCAATATATACGACGCTGTCCGAAACCGCTTGTACGAGATCCCGCGTGTACTTATAAGTGCCGTCGCTGTTGTATTCTATCTCGGTATTAGCCGTGGGAGCGGAAACTTCCGCCTGGAGGTCGTCGAGCGTGGGAGTGGTCTTGTTTTCTTCTTCGTCATCAACAGGCGGTAAGTCGTCCGTATTTACAACTTCGTCCTCAACGGCGGTGTTCGCAAACTGTTTGCTTGCGAAATAAGTTCCCGCAAAACCCGAACCGCCGCCTACGATAGCGACTGCCGCAATAAGCGCCGCAACCTTTGCGGTAAGATGTTCCTTGCGCGGTTTTGACGGCGTTTTAAATTCATTGTTGTTTTCATTATAGTCGTTCATGTCTAAGATCCTTTCTAAAATCCCATTTAAGGGAATGAACTTTGTATATCTCGGTTTCTGATTTGATTATAATCCGTCAATGTGATTTTTATGTGACATAAAATTGAAGAAATAATTAAAATAGGGGGAAATTACGGGGCAAGGAAAAATTTTTTCCGACAGTTTCAAAACGTTTTAGTTTGAAAACAATCTAAATCAAATACGCCGTAGCGTTTTGCCCGAAGAGCATAATGCGTGGACGACCTATTACTGAATACTGTACATTATATACTGTCAACTGTCAGACAGCGCCTTTTCAACTTCCAGCCCTATCGCACATTCGAGGCGCTTTTTCTGCATTTCGCAGGCGAGTTTGTACGGCGCGCGGCAGTCGCCCTCGTAAAGAAAACTGTTTGCGTTGCAGCCGCCCGAGCAATAAAACTTCGCCCAGCAGTCGCGGCAGCCTTTCTTGCTGTAGATGTGAGTCTTGGCAAAATAGCTCTTTATGTCGTCGCTAAAAGTTCCGTCAAGGACGCTGCCCATTTTCCATTCGTCAATGCCCACAAACTGATGACACGGGTAAATATCGCCGTTCGGCGTTACCGAGACATAGTCGTTTCCGCACCCGCACCCTCTCAGCCTTTTTATCGCGCAAGGTCCTTGGTCGAGGTCTATCATAAAGTGGAAGAAATTGAACTTGTTTTCGGTGCGTTTCGCCATTATTCCGCAAAGCCTGTCGTATTCGGCGAACACCGTCGGCAGATCGTTTTCAGTTATTGCATAGTCCATTTTCGGGTCGGTAGCCACCGGCTCGGCGGAAAGCTGGTCAAAGCCAAGATCTCTGAGCGCAAGAACATCATTCGCAAAATCGAGGTTGTATTTTGTAAACGTAGCGCGGACATAATAGTCCTTGCCCTTGGGGCGCTTTTCCACAAGCTTTTGGAACTTCGGAACAATAAGGTCGAAAACGCTTTTTCCGTTCAGAGAAGTGCGTATCCTGTCCGTCACCTCGCGTCTTCCGTCAAGCGACAACACAACGTTCGACATCTCACGGTTTATGTAATCTATCTTCTCATCGTCAAGAAGCACTCCGTTTGTCGTAATTGTAAACCTGAAATTTTTACCGTGCCGCTTTTCGAGAGAACGCGCGTATTCGATGGTTGAAGTCACCGTTTCCCAAGCCATAAGCGGCTCGCCGCCGAAAAAGTCCATTTCGAGATTTTCGCGGTTTCCCGAATTTGCAATAAGAAAATCAATTGCCTTTTTTCCTATTTCGGGGGACATTATTTCGCGCTTCCCGCCGAAATCTCCCTTTTTCGCAAAGCAGTATTCGCATCTTAAGTTGCAGTCGTGCGCGACATTCAGACACATTGACTTTATCGGGCTTTTTACGGATGTGTCGGAAAAACGCTCGTAGGTGTCGAGAGAAAAGAGCGTGCCTTGTTTTACAAGCTCCAAAAGCTCCGCATAGGTTTCCCTGACGGTCTCCTCGGGATATTCAGAAAGTTTTCCGACAAATTCCTCGGGCATTTTTTCGGGCAGAGGAACTTCAAGCAGGTCTATCATATCAAACGCGCAGTCGTCCATAACGTGGACTGCGTTTGAATTTACATCGAGTACTATATTGTGTCCTAACTGTTTAAATTTATGTATCATCTTAATCTCCATATAACTACAGACCTCATCAACGGTCTGTTCAGTCTGTATATAAAGCCTAATCAACGTTGTATCATAATTCACCAATGGCAGACAATGCGTATATTGCCAACAGGGGTTGCGGGGACGGAGTCCCCGCATTCTCCCCCTTCCCCTTCGGGGAAGGGGGCAGGGGGATGGGGCGAGTAAACGTTATTCTGAAAAATTACGTTTGAAAAGAACAACAAATAGGTTTTTATACAGACTAAGGCTTTAAAGAGCGTCTATTTTATTATCATTTTTTTGCAAAAACAAAAAGCGCAAGCCTTGACCTGCGCTTTCTGTTCGCTAAGTTTTACCTGTCAACAGACGCGCACTTCTGGTTTGCAACTGTGCAGGATGTCTTGCAGGCAGACTGGCAAGAAGACTGGCACTTTCCGCAGCCGCCCTTTTCCGCGCTCTTTTTAAGATCCGCTTTATTTACCGTTACAATATGCTTCAAAAGGAACACCTCTTTCTTTATAAAATCACTACAAATTATTATAACATAACCCATTGATTTTTTCAAGGGGTTTTCACAAAAAAACAGGCGCTTTGCGCAAACAGTCACACTGAGCGCAAAACGCCGCAACAAAAGCTCTCTTTAATAAGCAGGGATCTTATTCTTTATCCTCGGAGTCTTCTCCGAAAATGTCGTCCGCGCTTTCAACCGCTTCTTCGTTTCCGACAGAACTGTCGTCGTCAAAATCAAAATCCCAGTCCTCGTCGTCCTCGTCGTCCCAAGCGTCGAAATAATCGTCCTCATTTTCCTTTTCAAGCTTCTTCTTTGCGAGATAAGTCGCCGCAGCAACGCCTCCCGCAGCCGCAAGAAATCCTATCATAAAAATGCCGAATGCTTTCATATTAAACCTCCTATGAGCTATTCAAAATTCAATCTTACTTTATTATACACCTTTTCCAATTAAAATGCAAGAGCCGATGTAATTTTTGGCAATTAGTGACAAAATAAGACCTGAATAACTGTCAAATTACATAAAATAGTATTACCGATGATAAAAAATAAATTCAACAGATAACGTTTTAATTTAAAATCTTACCTCTAACCTCTTACTTCCGAAAAGGTGTTTTTCTAAATAACGTTTACTCGCCCTGTTGGCAGTTGACAGTGTAAAGTATACAGTATGCATTGGGGGTTCTTTTCAAACGATATTTTTCTAAATAACGTTTGCTCGCCCTAACCCCCTACCCCCTTCCCCGAAGGGGAAGGGGGAGAGTGCGGGGGGCTGCCGCCCCCGAACCCCTGTTGGCAATTGACAGTTTACAGTATGCAGTAAAAGGTATCCGCCTTGCGGCGGATAAGATTTGGATTGTTTTTAGCTAAACAGCACACGAGCATAACTTTTACGGTAGCGCTCCAAAACGTTTAAGTCCGATAACAATCTAATATTGTCCGCGAAGCGGACACCATAACTGAATACTGTCCACTGTAAACTGTCAACTGCCTACAGCGTCCAGTCGATAGGCTCAATACCGTTTTCCTTTAAAAACTCATTCGCCCTCTTAAAGTGTCCGCAGCCGAAAAAGCCGTTGTATGCGGAAAGCGGGCTTGGGTGGGCGCATTGCAGAATGAGATGACGGCGGTTTGTGATAAGTCGCGCCTTGTCGCGGGCGTTTCTTCCCCAAAGCAAGAACACTATCGGTTGTTCCCGCTCATTAAGCAGCTCTATAACTCGGTCGGTCAGTATCTCCCAGCCCTTGCCCTTATGGGAATTAGCCTGCCCCTCGCGTACAGTGAGAGTTGCGTTTAAGAGCAGCACTCCGCTTTTCGCCCACTTCGTAAGTTCTCCGCTTTTAGGCGGCTCAATGCCAAGCTCGTCATGAATTTCCTTAAAGATGTTCACAAGCGATGGCGGCGGCTCTACTCCCTCTTTTACCGAAAAACACAATCCGTGAGCCTGACCTATCTCATGATAAGGGTCCTGTCCGATAATTACCGCCTTTACATCGCTGTAAGACGTATAGCGCAGGGCGTTGAAAATATCGTTCATCGGCGGGAAAATGCGCCGGGAATTATACTCCGAAATAAGGAACTGCCTCAGCTTTAAATAATAGTCCTTTTTGAACTCGTCCGCAAGAAGCGCGTCCCATTCGTTCCCTATATTTACCATTTCTTCTCCTTGCAATTAAACATCTGCTATTTCTTCAGCTTTTTGCGCGTTTTCGGATCTTTAACCGAAACGTTTTTCGTGCGCTTCTTTTTACATGAAAATCCGAACGAGCCGATTTTCCTGCCGAGCGTGAAATATGATCCGTGGGCGTAGGCGATAAGTCCCGCTTGTTCTATTTTCAGTTTCCCGTCCTCGGAAAGAATACTGTCGTCTACATTCACCGCCGCAATATCCGCAATAAACATATCGTGCGAACCCTGGGGGATAATGTCGACAACTTTACATTCGAGAGAAATTTTACTTTGTGCAATTTGCGGAGCGGAAATTTTTGAACATGGCAATGCGGTCAGCTTCTGCTTTACGAGCTTGTCCTCGTTCTTTCCCGATTTAATGCCGCAATAGTCGAGTTTCCTGACGGTTTCGGACGGCATCATATTTACGCAGAACTCCCCCGAATTTTTGATAATTTCATAGGAGTTGCGCTCGGGTCTTATTGAAACATAAAGCCTCGGCGGGTCGGAGCTTATTGTTCCCGTCCATGCTACAGTAAGCGCGGCGGGCTTTTCGACCGTCCCGCATGACACCAAAACTACAGGCACGGGCGCTAAAAGCGTTCCGCCTTTCCAAGTTGTTTTGCTCATAGAATCACCTCTTATTTAAGTCTGATAACAGTATAACACATCACGGGATTTTTTTCAATAAGTTCTTGATTATTTGCCGAAAATATGATACAATAAAGAAAAATTCAGGAGGTAATTATTATGCCGTTTATTAACACAAAATTCTCGGGAGAAATTACAAGAGAAGAGCAGGACGAAATAAAAACCGCTTTCGGAAAAGCTGCGTCGATTCTCGGAAAGAGCGAGAGCTGGCTTATGGTCGGGTTTGAAGAGAACGTTCCGCTTTATTTCAAGGGCGAGAAAAGCCCGAAGATAGCGTTTGTAGAGGTCAGCCTTTACGGAAACGCTTCAAGCTCCGCTTACGACAAGTTTACGGGCGAGGTCTGCAATATCCTCGGAAACACCCTCGGCGTTCCCGCAGACAAGGTCTATGTAAAATATTCACCCACGGAAAACTGGGGATGGAATGGCAGGAACTTTTAACCCTTTGGGTTGACGGTAAATCAGAGGGGTATCGTTAGGTGGCGTTGTTTGTTTTATATGCCAGTATACAGTTTACAGTGTAAAGTATGCAGTAGAATGTGTCCGCCTTGCGGCGGACGTTATTTAGATTGTTCTATAATTTAAAGAGCGTAAGCCTGCGATAGGTTTACGCTCTTTACTCTTGTTCAATTTGCTTAATATTATGATTGTCAACTGACTACAGATAACGCTCCAAAACGTTTCAGTCCGATAACAATCTAATCTTATCCGCCGCAAGGCGGATTCCTTAACTGAATACTGTACCCTGTACCCTGTATACTGACGGAGTCACTCCGTTCTTAGCGCTTCTACAGGGTCTTTCTTCGCGGCAATGCTCGCGGGGAAAAGTCCTGCGATAAGCGTTAAGAACATACTTATCAAAACAAGTATAACTCCGCCCTGCCACGGGAGCTTCGACATATTCTCAATATCCGTGAGATATTCGATAATTATATTTATCGGGATATTCAGCAGAAGCGTTACTATTATTCCTATCGCACCCGCCGCAAATCCTATAATAAGCGTTTCGGCGTTGAATACGTTTGAAACGTCTCTCTTCGATGCGCCCATTGCACGGAGAATACCGATTTCTTTCGTTCTTTCAAGAACGGAAATGTAGGTTATAATTCCTATCATTATCGAGGAAACAACAAGCGAGATAGCGACAAACGCTATAAGAATATACGAAATGGAATCTATAATGTCCGATACAGACGAGATCATCATTCCCACATAGTCGGTATAGTTTATCGCGTCTTCCTGTTTGTCCTCTTGAATTTTTTTGTTATTATAATCGGTTATAAACTGAGTTATCTTTTCCTTGCCGTCAAAATCCTTTGCATAGATGCTTATTGCAGAGGGCTTTAAAAGATCGGCAACTCCCAGAAGCTCAAGGTTTCCGTCATAAGTAGCTTCAGTCGTTTCGGGCTTCTGCGTAAGCTGCATGAGCGTCTGAAGCTGCTCGGAAGTAAGTACCGACATAAAAGCCTGGGTTATCTTTGTCTGTTCAACCATTGTAAACAGCGCGCCCTGCTGCTGTTCGGGGGGAAGCTGCATAAGCTGAGCCTGCTGTTCGGGGGTAAGCGAAGCGATAAGCGTCTGGGAAAGCTGCGCGTTCTGTTCGGGAGTTAACATTCCCATAATCTCCTGCATGGCCTCTTCCTGGGTCATAGGCTCTTCGGGTTCTTCGTCTTTCTTCGGAAATTCAATGCCCGTGAAAATATCGACATCGGGGTTTTCCTGCTGGAGTTTTACAAGATCGCTGTTGTTCGCGCGCTCTATCATAAATTCCGTAAGCGCGTGAGTATAGCCTATGCCGCCGCTGTTCGCGGAATTTATAAGGCTGTCGTTGTTCGGACGGACAATGCCGACTATGCTTATTTCGGGAGCGTTATCAAAGGCTTTTTGCATAAACTCCTTGTCTTTGGTCATGTCGTCATAACCGCCGTCTTCGTTCTTCTGATAGAAATCACTCGGAACAAGAAGTCTGAACGAAAGCTTCATAAGCTCGTCATATGTGAATGAAAGGTCGCCCGTGTCAATTTCAAATGTTTCGCCGCTCATAATTGCGGACATCATATCCCCAAGCTCTTTCTGGTCGCGCAGTCCGAGCGCGTAGAGCGTTATATCCGAAAGCTCGTTATGCTCGTTTACCATCAAAACGACCTCGTTATAGCTTTCGGGGAGCCTGCCCGAAAGAACCTCGTACTGGTCTTTTACGGCGTCCGCGCTCATAAGTTCTTCCCATACGTCGTACATACTTCCGCCGCTCGCGCTTCCGAAAATAGAGCTGTATGTGCCTGTCATCTGCTCCACGCTGGAAGCCATTCCGTCGCCGAACATAGACTGCATAACGGTCGAGGGATTTACTCTGAATATCTCGTCATTGAGGTCTTTTCCGTAGATATAAAGGCTGGGAGAATAGCTGTACTTTATCTCCGAAACGCTGTCTAAGATGTTGTCGGGGTTGCTTTCGATATACTCCTTAAACTCCGCGAGGTTGTTTGTGGTTATCTCCGAAAGCATTGTCTTCATCATTTCGGTCGAGATGTTGTTTGTATAAACGCGGTCAGGGTCGCGCTCGGCTTCTTCTTCATCGCGTATTCCCATCATAGCCGACATCATGCTGGTATAATCTATGGTTTCCTGCTGTATGGAAACGGGATAAGCCGAGAGCGTAGACCGCTCGACGCTGTCTATATACTGCTGTACGCCGTTTGAAAGCGAGAGAATGAGCGCAATTCCGATTATGCCTATACTTCCCGCAAAAGCCGTAAGAAACGTTCTGCCTTTTTTCGTGAGCAGGTTGTTTCTTGAAAGCGCAAGAGCCGTAAAAAAAGACATCTTGGTTTTCTTGGTCTTGGGTTCGGCGGTTTTTTCGGGCTTGGCTTCGTCCTTTGAAGCGTCAAAAGGATCGCTGTCGCTCTTTATCTGACCGTCTACAAGGCGGACTATTCTTGTCGCATACTGCTCGGCAAGCTCAGGATTGTGCGTTACCATGATAACAAGGCGGTCTTTGGCTATCTCCTTTATCAGATCCATTATCTGAACGGAAGTTTCGCTGTCGAGCGCGCCTGTCGGCTCGTCTGCAAGCAGAATATCAGGGTCGTTTACGAGCGCTCTGGCTATGGCAACTCTTTGCATCTGACCGCCCGACATCTGGTTCGGGCGCTTGTTCATCTGGTCGCCGAGTCCTACCTTTTGCAGCGCAAGCGCCGCGCGTTCTCTGCGTTCGCGCTTTGATACTCCCGAAAGCGTCAGCGCAAGCTCGACGTTTGAAAGAACGGTCTGATGAGGAATAAGGTTATAGCTTTGGAAAATAAAGCCCACGGAATGGTTTCTGTAAGTGTCCCAATCTCTGGACTTAAACTGCTTTGTCGACTTCCCGTTTATTATAAGGTTGCCGGAGGTATACTGATCGAGACCGCCGATTATGTTTAAAAGCGTAGTCTTTCCGCAGCCCGAATGACCCAAAACCGCCACAAGCTCGCTCTCGCGGAAGCTTATGGACACATCTCTCAGAGCGTGTACGGTTTCGCTTGACGTAACATAATCCTTTGTAATATTCTTTATCTCAAGCATGGTCTTCTCCTTTATACTTTATTATTATAAAACAATTTTTATTTTACATCATTTTGAAAACATTGTCAATACTATGTTAAAAAGTTTCACGAATATTTCATATTATTGCACAGTTTATATAAAATCTTTGCAAATAACTGCCGTTCAATTTGGAAATTATCACACAGGACAAGGGTGAAGGAAATTGAAAATAACAAAAAACCGCGCTGCTTTCTGCGTTGTGCTCGGAGCGATCGCGGTTTTTATACTTTTGTTTTTTATTATTTTCAATGAAGCGGAGGTATTTCCGAGATTATTCGTTTTAATCTTCGGAACGGTCGCCGCACTATACTGGTGCATTTATTTTCACTCCGTAACCTATGAGCTTTCGGAAAACGAACTTACAGCGACAAGCGGTCTTTTAATCAAAAAGATCCGAAAAATCATGCTTTCGGACATTGTCCTTGAAATGAGGATAAGCATAGGCAAAACGGTTTTAATAACGATAGTCAGAACTTCGGGAGGGAGCGTAGTTATATTCGGAAAACTACAACTCACGCCTTAAAACAACTGCGTCGTCGTCGCCGTAATACCTCGGTATAACGCGCACACGCCGATAACCTGCCTTTTCATAGAGCGAAACAGCGGGGATATTTCTTGACCTTACCTCAAGAAAGCATACCCTCGCGCCGCGCTCTTTCATCTTTTCATGAAGCGCTTTAAGCATTTCTTCCGCTATTCCCTGCCTGCGAAAATCGGGCAAAACCGCGATTTTGAAAAGCTCCGCTTCGTCAGCTACAACTCTCCCCAGCGCAAATCCGCACAATACGCCGTCTTTGGTTTCGGTTTCCAAAACCGACAGCTTGTTTAATATTTCGCTTTCGAGCATTTCCCTTGTCCAGGAGTCGCCGAAGCAATTCTTCTCAACAAAATAGATTTCGTCAATACCGTGCATTATTTTCCGAATGATATTCTTCTTGCTTCGCAGTAAAAGCGCTTGTCGTTCGCGTGTCCCATTGAAAACGTTTTTCTCGGAAGCGCGCCGTCTTTTATTACCGTCGGGAAAAGCTCGCTTTTCTTCATCGACGGAAGAATTATGCCGACCGCGTTTTCTCTCTCGCAGAGCTTTTTAACGGTGTCTTCGCCGTGGATATAGTCTATCTTCCCACCGTTTTCCGAAAGATAACCGTCGAGGAAATTCTGCACCGAGCCTACCGTAAGGTTCGAGCTTGGTTTTGTTATCCCGAATTTTTCGATGTTTCCGTTTATAAGGATTTCAACTTCCTGCTCGGCGGGAGCTTTTGAAAGACCGAGGGATTTTGTCATTTCGGAAATAAGCTTTTCGCTGTCGACATTGAACAGGACTCTATGAATTGCCTCAAATTCAAGAGCTTTGCTATGCAGATTTACTATCTCTACCAGCGCATAGCGCGCAAGAGAAGCGTCGGGGCTTTTTTCAGCCTTCTTTTTCTCATAACACGCCTTTGCCGAAGCAAGCGAATGATTTCCGTCGCCCATAGCGAAAACAAGCGCGTTTTCCGCAGAACAGCCCTGTTCTTCAGCAAGCTTCACCGCTAAATTTTCGAGAGCGTTTTCTACCGTATCCGCGTTTTCTCCCTCGACAAGATAGCCCTCGGAATGTCCGCCGTTTTGCATAAGCTCAAAGTCGTACAGCTTTTTGAGCTGCTTTTCAAGAAGCGGTTCGATAACGGTGTTTTCGGGGTCGTCAATAAGTATCATTATATGCGGAAGTTCAAGCGGCGCGTCCATGCGGATCTTAACTCTCGGCGGTATTCTCGCCGCAACGGTAGCTTCTGTCGCGCGGACCTGCGAGCGACTTCCCTTATTATAATCGTACATTTCAAGATCTATCTTTCCGATAAGACCTACGCGCAGCCGTCCGTCCGCCTGCGTTCTCTTTTGCAATACAAAGCAGTTTTTGTGTTCGTCGAACAGCTCTTGTTCAAGATAGCTGCGCATATTCGCGTTTACCTGTCTTGTGCGCTCTTCGTCGTTCTCTCCGAGAAAAGCCTCGGGCAGTATAAGGCGAAGCGTCGAGGGGCTGTTTTCGGTAATTTTCTCAACTTTGCGCCAGTATTCCGGCTCGCCCGTATACTGGTCGCAGGCTACGACCGCCCACTTTGTCATATCCTCGTCGGTTAATTTCGGAAGCAAGATGTCCGCTCTGCTGAATGAAGTCATGTGTCCTCCTGAATATTTAAAAATTTTCCCGCATAACTTCGGCATTTTACAGCCGTAAGCCGTCATGTGCAAAGACCTCGGCAAAATCCGTTTACTATAACGTAAAACAAGCTCCGCCCTCCAGAATAAAACGCGGAAGAACAAGCCCTCCGCGTTTTCTTTTAAAAAGTACCGCCTTGCCGTAAGATGCAATATAAAACCCGCAGATAGCAGGGTGGGTAAAGTCGCCCGACAGTTTCACGCTCCCGCCAACTGTCCTTTCGGAACAGGAGGTCTGCAATCCGCTGACGGAGTCGAGATCCCTTTTACAATGTGTTGGGATTATAACAGCACACATTCGCGCTGCAAGGCAGTATGTAAACGAAATTAAAGATCATCGTCCTCGGGTTCTTCGAGATCGGGCAGTTCCGAAAACCTTTTCAGAAACATTTCTCCGACCTCGTTGTATTCGTCGTCGTCATCGACAGTCGCCAGCATTATGTCGCCGTTTATTTCCTGTTCTTTCAGAACGACAAATTCAGCCGAGCCCTCGTCTTCGGCGTCGTCGGGAATAAGCGCATAATAAACCGTTCCGTTATACTCGGCACGATCTACAAATTCAAATCTCGTGACATTTCCCTCTTCGTCCTCAAGTTCAATTATTCCCTCTTCTTCGTCAAGAAATGCATCGTTATTTTCAGCCATATTACCGCCGCCTTTTTCGGCGCTGTATTTTCATATATGAATCACGCCGACTTATTTATTTTACACTATTTTTTATTTCGTGTCAATAGGAAATTTATGAAAAACAGCGTTTTGACGTGGATTACACGAAATTATCATTAGTTTGCCCAAATTGATTTTTAAAAATATATACAAATTCACAACAAAAAAATTAAAAACTTCTATTGACTTTTAACAAAAAATATGTTATCATATAATCACAAGGAAAGACAGACCGCGACGGCGGATCTTCCTTAATGAAAACCAAGAAAGGCGGTTCAGTCCGATGGGTATCTGATTTAAACCCGAGGAAAGGTCTATAGGTATATAGCTAAGTAATCGGTGAGAGATGAGGAATTATCCGAAGGCATGAAAGCCGAAAAAATTCAGCTTGAAGCAGAAAGGAAGCGAGTCCAATGGAAATGAGTGAAGGATTTTTTGAACGGTCTGCGGATTCGTGTTCCGCCTACCGCTTGGGTCGAATTTGAGGGCGTTTATCCGCACAAGTTGGTGCGTTGATTCGTCGATGTGAGGGTCATTACCCGGTTGATAAATACCTTGGCGTGTGAGGCAGTCCGCAGACATTTTCTACCGCTTGCAGCGACGAAGTCGCTCAAAGGCGTTTACATATAACCCCCAAGAAGAATTAGGTGATTAGAATGTGCGCTTTGAAGTTTAGGAGAGGAAAATTAGACCGAGAGGATTGAGTCCCATGGGCGGTAAAATTTGTGATAGATACGAATTTTATTGAGAGGTACGGTCCGATGTAATATTCAGCTTACAAGCAGGATGAATTTAAAATTGAATATATGACGCTCCCGCTCAGTTGAGCGGGAGTCAGATTGTATATAAAGCCCCATCTACTTCGTCAGCGCCGCTGCAACAGCCACAAAGGCTAGTTGCAGCGGCGCTTCCCGGTATACGGGGCTTTCTATACAGTCTGCAACTTGACTTTTTATACAATCTAAGTATAAAAGGAAGCCCGAAGGCTTCCTTTTATTTTCAGTTGTCTTAATCGAGGAACAGATGTCTGGGCAGACCGTCTACCATAAACGGAGAAAGCTCTCCGATTATAAGCGGGCGCGCATACTCTGCAAACTCCTTTGAAACATAAGCGCCGTCGTTTATTATCCACTCGTCGGGAACCATCTTCGCGACGTTTGCAACTGCCGAAGCAGGGCAAGAAGAAGTCTTCAGCTGATAGGGATTGTTTGAAATTCTCTCAAACGTTATCATCTTTCCCGTTTCGCCGTTTAAAGCAAGCTGAACGCCGTCCGCTCCCGCCGTAAACGCCTCGGTTATGTCGCGGCGCGAAACAAGGTGAGAAGCGCATCTCTGAAGCGTCGAGAATACGATACCTCTGGACTTGACGCCCGTTTCTCCGCCGATAAAGTCCGCAAGATAAAGCGCCGTACCGCCCAGGGTCTTATGACCGAAAGCGTCCTCTGTCATCGAGCGTCTGTTCGCCTCGCAGACATACTTTCCGTCAGCCGTTTTTATACCTTCGGAAACCGCAATGGTTATGACTTTCTTTTCCTTACGAATATCCGCTATCTTGTTCATGAACTTATCATAATCGAAAACCTTTTCGGGGAGGCAGATTATGTCGGGCCCCGCGCAGTCCTCCGAGCGCGAGAGCGTAGCCGCGCAAGTAAGCCAGCCTGCGTCGCGTCCCATTATTTCAACGACGTTTATGCTGTCGGTGCTGTAAGTCGTAGCGTCGCGGATTATCTCTTTCATTGCCGCAGCTATGTACTTTGCCGCGCTTCCGTAACCGGGAGTATGGTCCGTACATGCAAGGTCGTTATCTATGGTCTTGGGGATACCGATGAAAGTAATATCGCTCTTTATTATTTCGGAGTATTTCGACAGCTTGTCGATGGTATCCATCGAGTCATTTCCGCCGATGTAGAAGAAATGCTTGATGTCCATTTTGTTTAAGATAGCAAAGATCTTTTTGTAGGTCTCCTCGTCCTTTGTAAAATCGGGGAGCTTATAGCGGCACGTTCCGAGGAAAGACGAGGGCGTGCGCTTTAAAAGCTCGATATCGAGATCGTTCTTTACATAATCCGACATCTCGATAAAATTCTCTTTTAAAAGACCCTCAATACCGTTTCTCATACCGTAAACATGAGGACAACCCGCGTCCTTTGCGGTTTTGAAAACTCCGACAAGGCTTGAGTTGATAACAGAAGTAGGTCCGCCGGACTGACCGACTACAACATTTCCGAGCTGCATGATAATTACCTCCAAAGAATTTATTTTTTCGGATTTTCCTAAAATCATTCTATCACAATTATATCTGTTTGTCAAGTAAAAAACAGTTAAAATCTACAAAACGACCGATAAATGTAAATAAAAGTTGTTTATAATGATCAGCGGGGCAATTCCCCGCTTTATTACTTACTTTTATATATCTCACGGGCGCGGGCTATAAGCGCAGCTTTTTCGTTTTCAACTGTTTCGTCCGCCACTTCTTCGAGCAATTTAGAGAGTATCTCTCCCATAACGGGCGACGGGGGAATGAAACTTTTTAAGTCGTTTCCGTTTATCGCAAGCTTATGAAGCGAAAGCCCGGGCTGCTCGGAGTTTATCTTTCCCGCGAGAGAAAGCGTTTCTTTAAGCATGGGTATGCGCTCGGCGGCTTTCGGTATCTTCGCGGAATTGTCCGCTATTTCCGCTCGGATAATGTCGCAGAACAAGCCGTAACCGCGCCTCGAAAGCTGTCTGCGGACAAATTTTTCCGTAGGCTCTATAGGCATATCGTGATATTTTATTATCTCGCACACGCTCTCGCGAAGCTCGTTGTCGCATTTTAGAGCGCGCAGCGACTCGTCGGCTATCTTGGCGCTTATATTCGCATGGTCGTAATAGTGGCACTCTCCGTTTTCGTCGGTCGTTCTGCAAAGGGGCTTTCCTATGTCGTGATAAAGCATAGCGAGCCTGAGCCTTATTTCTTCCGAAGCCGCGCCGACAGCCGCGGCGGTATGCTCCAAAAGCGTTCTGTTGTGATACTTTGAGCCTTGGTCATAGCCTATCTCGGCTTTAAGCTCGGGGATTATCTCCGACAGGACTTCGGCAAACTCCGTTATTACGCCCTCGGCATATTTCCCGCAGAGAAGCCTTTTCAGCTCCGAAAAAACGCGCTCTCTTGAAACGCGCCTTATGTCGCTTTTATGAGCGATAAGCGCGGCTTTTGTCCGCTCCTCTATCTCAAACCCCAATACCGCCGAAAATCTCAATGCGCGCAATATTCGCAGAGCGTCCTCCGAAAAGCGCTTTTCGGGGTCTCCTATACAGCGTATCGTTTTTGAAAGTATATCTCTTGCGCCGCCGAACGGATCGGAAAATCCGCGCGTGTGGCTGTAGGCAATGCCGTTTATCGTAAAATCGCGGCGCGAAAGGTCGTCGTACAGGTTGCCCGAAAACTCGACGTTCTGCGGGTGTCTGCCGTCAAGATAATCTCCGTCAATGCGAAAGGTCGTTATTTCAACGCAGCTGCCCTTGTATAAAACGGTGACCGTTCCGTGCTTTATGCCCGTTTCAACTACCTTGCAAAAGCCGAAAACGCGTTTTGTGTCAGACGGGAGCGCAGAGGTCGCTATGTCATAATCATGAGCGGGAATTCCCATAATGCTGTCGCGGACGCAGCCTCCCACAACATACGCTTCAAAACCCTCCCGTTCAAGAAGCTCGATTATTTCCGAAACAGACTTTGGTATTATCATACGACCTCAACTCCTTTCGTATTTTCTTAAACAAATTCGGCAGCCTTTGCGTGTGCCGAAAGCTGCCGAATAACAATGATCACTTAACGCTCTTTCTGTTCTTAAGCTTACTCTTAACCACTACCATAACCGTAAGCATTACGACTCCCGCAACGGTGAGCATTACGCCTGTTCTTAAACCCGCGGGAAAATAATTAAGCTCTATGGTGTGTTCGCCCTTCGGAACATTCAGGCACAAAAGCGTTTCATTCACTCCCGAGCATATTTCTGCTGGAACGCCGTCTATCGCCGCGGTCCAGCCCTCTTCAAAGGGAATGGACGTAAACAGCGCGCTGTCTTCGGCTGCGTTTACCTTTATTGTAAAGGAAGTGCTGTTGTTTTTCTTAACCTCCGAGCTTCTCGCGCGAATACCCGCCGTAAACCTTTCGAGAGCCTCGCTGTCGAGAACATAAAACTCGGGGTTTTTTATATAAAGATCGTCTTTACAAAGTCTCAAAGTAACGTCAAAGCCCTCGCCCGCTTTGTAAGTGCCGAGATAAACTATGCTGTAGTTTTCGTTTTCATAATAGTTTTTGATATACTCGCCGTTTATATAAAGGTTACATTCGCGCTCATAATAGCTCGGGAAATAAGCGTAGACCGCTCCGCTCTGCTCGGGATATACGGTATAGGTTATTTCCGCTTCGCCGCTCCTTTTCTTATATGAAGCGTGATTGTCGGTCGTAGAGCCTATGGAAACATTCTTGCTGTCGAAAATCGTATCGCTTATGGGAACGAATATCTCCTGCTCCTCGCCCGAAAGCAGCGACGCCAAAGTCTGCTGAAAACCAAACGGCAAGCTGTCGGCGATATATGAGTTTATTATGCCCTTGTCGGCTAAAAACGCAACTCCCAAAGCGTCGGTGTTTTCATAAACCTTTATATCATTTTCTGCGTCAACGGGAACAACGCTGTCATACGGCGTCAGTATCTCGCGCTTTGACAGGACGTATTTTATTCCGAGAATATCGTCAGTCAGCATTGTCGCGCCGTCGTATCTCGAATAATGGTCGCGCGAGCCGAAGCCCAGGTCTTTGAGCAATTTAAGAGCGCGGGAATTGAAAGTGCTTGTGGAATGTGAAACGCCGTAAATTCCGAGCGCCATATTGTCGTTTACAGTGCGGTGGTAGGTCTTTTCCATGCGGTAAAAACCGTCGTCGTATTCTTTCAGCTTCTGAACGGCGTCTCTTGTCGGCAGTATCTCGCCGAAATAATCCTCTCGCGGCGAATAATAAACGTCGCTATGAATGGAACTCATATAGCTTCTGCAGCTTACGAAAAGCTCAAGGCAGACCGCCGCTCCCGCGAGTATTTTAATTATCCTGTTGTTCCTGCTCATTCTGTATGCAAGAACAACGCAGGTCATTGCGCAAAGAGAAATAAGCGGGATAACTATAATAAGCGATGTGTCAAAATGTTCTCCGCCCTCATAATAATCCGCCAGCACCAGCCCCGACATAAGCAGCCCGAACGCTTTTCCTATCTGCTTTCTGCGCACGTCCGAAATGTTCTCGAAAGCCTCCGCGCCAAAGATTATCAGCAGGAAAATTATTGTAAACGAGTATCTGTACGGCATCCACACGGGAACTTGTCCGCCGTGCCAGAGCATGTCCACGGGCTTTATATACATCGACAGCGTCATAACGCCCAGCAGCGCTCCGCCGCCTATGCGTTTTATAAACGGTATCTTTTTCATCATGAAATAAATCACCGCAAATATAAGCGCCAGCGTTCCGCAATACAGCATCGGAAGCCCGTCGGGGCGCTCCGTGTCATAAGTCGCGGGGAAAAGTTTTATATAAATATCGCCTATATTAAAGTTTTCGGCAAAGGAAAAATCCGCGGTGGCGTTATAGTCCATTTTGCCGTTCTGCAAAGCCTTGTACGCGGGGAGAATAATTACTCCCGACATAAGGACGGAGCTAACCGAAGCAAGCGCAAACGTTATTGCCGCATAGAGATATTCCTTAATTTTTTTGAGAACGCCGCAGGTAAAGAGATAACAGATAAAATAGAGCGCGGAAAAAATGCCGACCATATAGCCGATATAATAATTCGCAACGAAGATATACAACAGCGAAAGCGAATAAACCAAGAACCTGCGTTCTTTTACTATCCTCTCTATCCCCGCCAGCACGAGCGGCAGCGCAATAAGTCCGTCCAGCCACATCGGGTTTATGGTATGCGCCGTAAAATATCCGCAGAGCGCGAACATGCACGAAAACAACACCGCCGTATAATCCGAATAACCGCGGTGTTTTTTAAGAAAGAAACACGACGAAAGTCCGACCGCTCCCGACTTTACGAGAAGCATAGTCATTATTCCCTCGGTTATCATATCCCGAGGGAACATAACGATAATGAGGTTAAAAGGGCTTGCCAGATAATACGCGAACAGCCCCAAAAAGCCCTCCGACAGAGAACCCGACCAGTTATAAAACAGGCTTTCCCTGCCCGAAAAAACATCGTGCAGATAGTCGAAATACGTCACATACTGCGCATTTAAGTCAAGCGCCAACACCGAGCGTTCTCCGAAAGGATAGACGTCAAACAGCGCATATGCCGTAAAGAGAACGATCTGAGGCAAAAAGAACACGAGAAAATACGCATAGTTTTTCTTAAAAAAGCCGCGTATTTTCTCCCAAATTCTTTTTTCGTTTCCCGAAATATCAGTCAATTATTTTAACTCCCGTTTTTATTGAGATAATACCGCAAACGCCGCGGGCGTTTCAGTCGAAAGACGCTTAGTGAAAAGAATTATTTGCCCTTGTCCGCTTCAACTATCTCGGTAGAGTTTTTAAATGTCTTTTCCGTTTCGGTAGCGCCTGCAAAAAGGAAGATGTCCGTTGCGCAGTCGCCTATAAGCGAAACTCCGAGAAGCACGGAAGTAACTATCGGGTTATCGCCGTAAGGTTTGAGTCCGATAATAATGCCGAGAGCTATGGTAATTGCGATAGGAATAAGCACAAACGCCCACTTTTTATATCCCGCTTTTTTAAGAGCAAAGACATTCGGGAGTTTCATGATAGCCAAGACCGCCGCAACGATACCTAAAATTAACGTAAGTATCATCTTTATATGCTCTTCGTCTCTGAAGAAAATAAGAAACGCCGCGACCACAACGCCTAAAACAAGCGTAACTATAACGGAAACCGTGTTTGTCTTTTCTTTCTTTACCAGCCACACAAGAAACGACACAATGCCGTAAGCCGCCGCCACAACTCCCAAGGTTATGGCAATAAGGTCGAGCGTATCGGTATGGTAGATTATCATAAACAATCCGCCGATAAGCTCTATCATTGCAAGGAGAATAAGATTTTTTCTCAGCGCTTTTATTTTGTCGAGTTCCATAAAATTCCCGCCTTTCAAAAACTTGAAGTTTTAAATTTGTACTGACAGTACCCTAATATAAATTATAACTCATAATCTGTTATTTGTCAATATTTTTTGTCCTTTTTACTGCTCAGTCGAATTTTAATTTTTAATTCACAAAACTACTTGACAAATCCCGCAGGAGCGTGTATAATATTATTGTTGCATTTTCCTTATTCGGAAGCGTATCGAAGTGGTCATAACGGGACTGACTCGAAATCAGTTGTACGGCAACGTACCGTGGGTTCGAATCCCACCGCTTCCGCCACGCATTGAAGCCCACCTTTACGGTGGGCTTCAACGCTGCACATTTTTACTTTGAATTGCCCTTATGGCAATTCAATTTTGCTCGCTTTGCTCGCAAAACCGTAAAAATGCGCACTCCCCGAAGAGTGGTTTTAAATTCTAACTTGAAAAAAATCTTTTTTGTAAAGGTTAGACAGTTGCAAATCCCTTGCTATGCTTTTCATAGCAAGGGATTTGCAGTATACAGGGTACAGTGTACGCATTGAACGCTTCGCGTGCAACGCTGTATTCAGTTTCGGTTTGAATTCTTACCTCCTACCTCTTATCTCTTACTTCTAAAAGAGCAACATGACAATTGAAACCGAGTTTGCGAGGATATGGGAAAAGGTGCTGATAAGGCAGTTGCCCGATTTATAATAAACCGCCGTATAGATCAAGCTGTCGATAAATACGCAGGCGACGTCATAAATCACAACCGCTATGTTCCCCTCGGAAATATGCCCCGCCGCAAAAGTAAGCGATGACACAACTGCGCATAGACAAACAGGAAATATTTTCGATGTCTTTCCGAAGAAAAATCCTCTGTATGCAATTTCCTCGCCGAATCCGGCTATAACGACCTCAACTATCAACAACGCTATTTTGTCAAAAGTCAGTATGTCGCCTGCACGTCCCAGTATATGGGCTTTATATTCCTCATGAAAAATCAGATTTCCCGCAATGCCCGTTAAAATGCAGATAACAACCGGCATGAGCGCCCATAGGATCACTCCGCGCTTTTTCAGATCCGCGGGGATAGTATTGAACCTTAAGCCTGTTCTTTCGGTTTTTGAAACCATTTCCGTAATAAAGAAAAACGCTATTCCCACAAACACGGAGATCCCGGCAATTTTTGAGGACGGTACGACTTTTGTTATTGTCAGCAATATCATTATCGCCGCGCCTATTACCGTCAGGACAACGCTCTTTTTATCATTATGAACTTGTTCGTTTTTCATTTCGCTTCCCCCTTTACCGCTAATACCGCGCCCCTGTACGCCTGCTCAAGATGAGTCTTTATAAGTTCTTCGTCATACTTCAGCGAATTGTTTGCAATTATGCTTGCATAGCCGTGGGCAAATAAAAATAACGTTATAAAAATCTTTTTTACCTGCTCCATGCTTTTTCCCATTGAACCTTGCATCATCATAAGCAAAGGAGCAAGCTCTTCGGCGTCTATCAATTCAAGCAAAGTCGCGCCTTTAAAATAATCCGACTGAAAAAGAAAACGGAATAAATGCGGCTCTTCTATCGCAAATCTGATATAGTTTAAACCTATCCCGAGCATAACTTCTATGTTTTCAATCTTCATCAGATACTCCGAATGATAGTTGTCCGCCTTTTCATAGGCGGCTTTTTTTAACTCCTCTATCGTTGCGAAGTGGTACATTACAGGCTGAGTAGAACATTTCAGTTCCTTTGACACCGACCGCGCGTTTATATTTTCCGCACCCGTTTTACGGGCTATCTCAAACGCTGCGTCTATTACCATTTCTCTCGTGATTTTTGATTTTGGCGGCATTGTTTGTTCTCCTTTTGAATAACATATGTTATATAACACTAGTTATATTATATCACTTGATATTGTCTTTGTCAATACGAAAAATAAATTTTCCCGATTTTTACAGATACCATTAAGCGACGGCATTTAGAGGTTAGAGGTTAGAGGTAAGAGGTTAGAGTTTAAGCCGAAAGGCTGTTCGCCAAATATGACGAATAAAAAGAGGCTGGAGTTTAAACTCTAGCCTCTTGCTTCTAGACTCTAGCTTCTAGTCGGGCAGTTGACAGTGTACAGGGTACAGTATTCAGTAATAGCCGAAAAGCTGTTCGCTCATTTATCACTTTTTTATAGCCTTAACGTTTTTCTTTCCCGCTCTAAAGTTATTTCACTTTTGAGGTGGTTCCCCGCTCAAAACTTGTTTTAGGATTGCCGTTTCAAAGCACGGCTTTGAAACGGCAATGCGGGGAAAACTCTTGTTTTCCCCGCACCATTTAGCGCTATAAAGCGAAGTTTCGCGGCTTCGCCGCGACCAGAGGGAAAAAATTTTTTGAAAAAAATTTTTTCCCTCTGGACTCCCTTTTCAAAAAACTTTCGTGCCGCGCCTTGCGGTGCGGTCGGAAAGCGGAAATGTTTTTTGTCCTTCGTCCGCCGCGTCAGCGGCGGTACATAAAAGTTTTGGAAAGAGGGTCCAAGGGGGAAAACCTTTTTCAAAAGGTTTTCCCCCTTGCGCATCTTTGTGCCTGAATTATCTCTTGATGTCGTAGTTCATATTCATAAGGTTGCGAATGCTCTGAACGTCATCGGTTATGTTTCCGTCGCCGTGGATGGTGTGCTTTATAACGCTTGACGCAACGGCGAAGTTTATCATATCTATAGGCTTGAAGTTGTTCATCATGGCATAGATAAGTCCGCTCGCAAATGCGTCGCCGCCGCCGACTCTGTCAAGTATGTTAAACGTAAACAGTCTGCTCTCAAAGGTATGTCCGTCGTACCACATAAACGCTTTAAGGCTGTTCTCGCTTCCGCTATGAGCATAACGTACATGACGCGCTATGCACTTTAAATTCGGATACCTGTCGACAAAATGGCAGAACACGTCTTCCTGTTCCTCGTAAGAGGGCTGGAGCGGAACTCCGTCTTTCCAGTCGCCCTTCGAGTGGTCGCCCTCGTCTTTCCAGAGATGATAAGGCTCGATTCCGAGAAGAACGTCTACATAAGGCAGGCACTCCGTGCAATAGTCGCGAGCTTCTTCCCAGCTCCAGAGCTGACTGCGGAAGTTTCCGTCAAAGCTTACTATAAGCCCTTTTTCCTTTGCCTTTTTAATACAGTTCATGATAAGCTTTCTGCAGTTATCTCCGAGCGCGGGAGTAATGCCGCTCAAATGCAGCCAGTCAAATCCCTCGAGCAGCGAGTCAATGTCGTAGTTGTCGAAATTATACTCGGTTATAGCGCTATGCATACGGTCGTATGTAACCTTGCTCGGGCGTATTCCGTAGCCTGTTTCGAGATAATAAGTTCCGAGCCTATGAGTAGGCGTTTCCTCGACGGTTGACAAAATAACGGGCGTGCAATGAACGTCGTTTGAACGCAGCATGCGCACTGCGCTCTTTCCGAGGCTGTTGTTGGGAACGACGCTGAAAAACGTGCTGTCAACGCCAAGGTTTGCAAGCGCAAGAGCGATATTGGCTTCACTGCCGCCATAGCTTGCTTCAAACGTAGAAGCCATACGAATTTTTTCATAATTCGGAGGCGTAAGGCGAAGCATTATCTCGCCAATGGTAATAAACTTTTTCTGATTTCCGTCTTTCGGGAGGAGCGGGTTATAATGTTCCATAGCTTATCTCCTTATAATTGCATTTGATATAAGAGAAAATATTCTCTAACTAACATTATACAACATACTCCGAAAAATTTCAAGAGGAGATTTGAAAAGTTTAACGGAAGTCCTCAATTCGGAAAATAAAACTGCCGAACGCTGTTATTTAACCGTTATAGTCGGACGGACCTACCAAGGTTTCGGGATCGCTTTGCCATATCGATACTCCAACTGTATCGGCTTTTATCTCATCTCTTGCCGTCTGAGAATATACCGCGAAAGTAACGCCGCTGTAGTCGGGGTGAGTAAAATATGCCCACCAGCAGTCAGACAAATCATCGGGCTTATCATCAATATGCCAATAATCAATTTCCGCGCGGCTTGCCAATTCCTCATAATTTAAAACAGAGAAACTGCCTTTGAGAATATCGGACGTATTAATGGCGTCGATCCATGTGCAGACGCCGTCTTGTACTATGTATCTCCCATAGCCGTTATCAAAATAATAAACATTCATAGCTCCGTAGCCGCCATTGACCTCGCCGTATTTTCCCTTTAGCTCGTCGAGCGTCTTTCCAAGTCCCCATACAACGTCGCTGTTTATGCTTATTGCTTCGGCGTCGGCAGATGACTCTGTATCGGACTCCTCGGGTTTTGAACTCTCCTCAGATGAATTGCTTGTTTCGCTTTGGCTGCTTGGAGAAGAATTTCCCGAAGTGTTTGGCTTATCATTATTTTCCGAGCAGCCTGCTAAGAGCATTGAAAGAACTAATGCCGCGCTTATGCCGAATAATTTATTCATATAGACCTCCTTATTTTACGCTTATACGTTTATACATTTTTTAAATTATACACTTATGATCGGTTATGCTTGTAAATTATTGTTTATTGCTGCTGATACCATCCGTGAAAATTAAAACCAAGCCGACAACGCCCAGCACGCAGGCAACGGTCCAAAGTATCCAGCCTATATTGAAAGCGTTTGCGTTTGCGAGAATTATCCCGAATAATAACAGCCCTATTCCTATCTTAAACTGCTTTGACATAAAGTTTTCCTCCTTAATAATTGAAACTTTGTCATGAACCAATTGAATATTTTTGTATTTGGCGACAGCCGAAATTTTACCGAATATTTTCCCCCTTTTTATTTCAACTCGATTGCAAAAATACAGCCCGATCTTATGTTTTCACCTCCCCAATGTCAGCCGTAATTTACAACTTTTTGTTTATGCAATACCGATAGAATTAAATTCGATCCGTTTGCATTGAGATATATCCTGAATCCGTGTAGTTCGCAGCAATGATTCACTGAAATCCGCATAGATTCAGGATTTTTGTTATCTGCGGTTT
>CANRKB010000006.1 GCA_947631115.1 uncultured Clostridia bacterium | reverse complement strand
ATGTCCCGAAACCTCGGCAAGCAAACTGTTCTAAGCGGTTCTGTTACCCGACAATCGGGAACAGCAGGCGGTTCACGCCAACTCCAGATGATCGAACGCCCGCTGATGACCGTAGACGAGTTGAAATCCATGCCGAAAGGGAATTTCATTGTTATGAAAACAGGCTGTTATCCTATGAGAACAAGGCTCAAGCTGTTCTTCAAGTGGGGTATACAGTTTGAGAATGCCTACTCAATTGAGGAAAAGTCCGAGCGCAAGGTGCAGTATGCGGACAGCAAAGAAGTCGATATGGAGATCGCGCGGCTCTATCCCTCCGTTGAACTTGAATTTAACTTTCCAAAGTCTTTAAATGAAACGAAAGATAAGCCTATTCCCAAAACAAAGAAAAGTTCCTTGTAGAAAATATTTAATGAAGTTGAGGAAAAACGTCTTGCATTTCCGGCAATTAAGTGGTATACTTGTAGAAAAACAGAATATTATGTTGGAGGGTTTAAAATGATTTCCGCTGCATTGGCTATTTTGGAAACTGATGAACAGCGTAATGAATTGTCCGTATTTTACGAGAAAAATAAAAGCAGATTTTATGCAATTGCTCTTGGATATTTACACAATCAGGAAAGAGCAGAGGACGCTGTTCAAGAGGCTTTTCTGGAGATTGCAAATAAGCCTGATACTTTTTTCTCGCTAAACGATAAAAAACGAATTTATTATCTTTATGCGGTTGTAAAAAATGTGTCTGTTGATATGCTTAATAAAAGCGAAAAATTTCCGACAGAGGAACTTTCCGATGATGCAGTTTATCGTAATGACGACAATCTGATTGAGAATACATTATTCGATAATATTTCTCACAATGAAATACTTTCGTTTATTAAATCTCTGCCTGAATTACAGCAAAATGTACTGATACTTGTCTGCTTATCAGAATTGTCAATATCCGAAACTGCACAAGTTCTTAAGGTTTCCAGAAATGTGGTTTATCAAAGGCTCCACTTAGCAAGAAAAGCCATTAAAAAATTTATTGAAGAAAGGAATAAAAATGATGACGGAAAGCGTATTGAAATCAATTCTTGAGGAATATGCCGAGGAAGAATGGGCGAAATATGCTGATGTACCCGAACACGTTTTTTCGCGCAAACACAATCGCTCTATGAAACGCATTTTCAGATTATACGATAAAAACACAAGTCAATTCAGAAATTATTTTGTTCCAAGTCCTATGCCAAAAATAAAATATACGCCCAAAAAACTTATGCTCATACTTTTAATAGTCTTTTTAGCTGTGTTGACAGGATGTTCGGCGAATTATTTCATATCACAGAGCTTTCGAGGTGAAGTTTACAGTGACAACACCAAACTGTTTCCTGTTAACCTTGAAAATTGTCCGGCTAAAATTGAGGAGAAATACTATCTGACCGATATTCCCGAAGAATACGAGGTTTTACAAACGACTTCGTCCCCGTTTGATGAATGTATATGTTACATAGATAACAAAACAGGTAAAATTATTGCGTTCAGTCAGTATGTTAAAGACGAATTTTTGTCATTTCATCTTAATACGGAAAAAGGGGAATTGGTTGAAATAGACATAAATGGGCATAAAGGAATTCTACTCGATTTAGGCAATGAAGAACAATATGATGCTTGCTTAATATGGGATAATGGAGATTATATTTTAGAAATCGAGGGCAATTTAGCCAAAGAAGAGCTCTTAAATTTAGCAAAAACTACTGAAATTTATCAAAATAAGGAATAACAGCATAAGAAAATAACCCCTAAAAAAGACTTATATTATAGAGAGTCAAATCTCTGAATAAGTTAAGAAAGGGGGGTGTTTCCGATGGCTTTAAGGAAAATAATGGCAATATTATTTTCTGTGATTGTTTTATGTACAAGTCTTACGGCGACAACAAGCGCAGAAACAATGTATCTGCTTACTGATGAAAGTATATCTCCGGCTTACGAGATTGCGGACGAGTCAATAAGCAAACTAAATATAATTGATAACTGCGCAACCTGTAAAAGTAAAACCCGTGGTATTGACACAATAAGCATAACCGTTGAGCAGACTTTGGAAAAGTACAGCGGTTGGTTCTGGATATGGAATAGTGTTGACGGCGCTCACTGGATAAAGTCCATAAATGCAAATTTTATATCGGTTGTTAATACCAAAAGCGGACTGTCAAGCGGTACATATCGCCTGAAATCGGTTTTCACGCTGAAAAACAGCGCGGGTAAGACTGAAACAATCACCACTTACAGCGAGGAAGTAAAAGTTCCTTAAAGGCATCCAAAACTTAAGTTATTATGTAAAACAGGAGGTGTTATAAAATCACAAATAAATTTTGGAGCAGATGATTAGGTATCGGTTTTCACGCTGACTAACACGTGAGCAAGACCGAAACGATTACTATCTACAGAAAGAAGTAATAATTTCTTAAAGAAACAAGAGATGTTTTATAAACAAATAGAAGGTATTTATTATGACTAAATTAAAAAGCAGGCTGGGTTTCGTTGCACTTTGTGTTATTTCAATGGCTTGCATTGTGCTTGCAATGACAATTGCAGCATCAGCCACGTCTTTAACAACAGAAGACACTGAATTAACATATAATGAAGCCACCAAAACCTACTCTGGTGTTTTTAGTACTGGAAATTTTAATACTTATCATAACTCATTTTACAATTCTGTTTATTTTGACTGTATTATAGACGGTCCATCTGTGGAAATACAAAGCGGCGTGGCATGGAAAGCAAATTATAAATATGCGTCTGTAATAGTACATGGATCGGATGGAACTAAAATCGGCAGTAACTCAGGTACATCCGAAAAATTAAAAGCATCATATACTTCATATGCTGAAAATAAGATAACAGATATTGCGTATTTTACAATGATGACTGATGGAAATAACGCTTCTGCCAGAGATCTCCAAGGATACATTATTAATGTAGAAAGGATTTAGTTAAATATGACATATGCTTGATGCATTTTATATGAATGCATCAAGCATATAGTTCAATTTATCTTACAGTGAATAAACTATCAGAACATAAATTGTTTTATGCAGGAGTAAATTATGGTTTTTAAATTTATATCAAACAATTTCAAGAAATTCAAAATTCAATATATTATGATTTTCTTCTGCGAGATAATTCTTCTCGGCGTTTCTCTTTTTGCAAGCTGTACGGTAATGAATTATGTTATCGAAAAGAACTATGCCGTGGAAAATGCAAAGGGATTTACTTTTTCATTTCCCGATGCCGAAGGTTTAAGCCCCAACGACCCTAAATACGCCGAAAAAATTGACAAATGTCCCGATGCGGAAAGTCTAAGAGAAAGGATATATGAATTTTGCAGACGCTCGCCTGTTGAATTGTCGTATGTGTCTATAAGACTTGCCGACAATAAATATAATTATACCGTTACTGATTATTACTTTGTCACATACGACGACCTTGTGGATTTCTATGAGAAATCAATGTCAATGTCCGCAGGTACATATCCTACCGAAGAACAGTATTTAAATCATGAAAAGGTCGTTGTTCTCGGAATGCTCCCGACATGGCTGGGACGAGATCCGTTTGCCTATTCCGATGAAAGTCATGTACTTTTCGGAAAAAATGACGACGAATATCTTGTTGTCGGGAATAATCCCATAAACGATTGTTTCAGCATTTTATGGGGAAGCGAGCCGGATAATTCAAAGGTTTGCTCTGTCGCTCTTATCTCAAAGGACTTAGTGACAGATGAACAGAAAAAAGAAACAGAAGCCCTGTTTAAAGAAATAGTCGCTCCCGATATAAATATTGCAAACACCTGGCTCCCAAGCAACGACGGCTTGCTTGAGATACGCAAAAGCGTTTCTATCATTATAATGACGTTGGCTCTGCTCGTAATATCCGCATTTATTATCCTTGCGATCTTTAAGTATATGACAGACGAGCACAGAAACGAATATGCCGTTTTAAGGCTTTGCGGCTACGGGAAATTTAAGGCATTGGCTTTTCCGTTTGTTGAGATAATTTCCATTTCGGCGGTCTGCTCGGTTTTGTCGTGCGTTATTTTCTCGCTTTTCATTCCGCTTTTAAAGAAGAATTTCCCTGCGGTTGCGGTGTTGTTTGACTTCGGTTTTTTTGCGATCTTTACTGTAGGATTTATAGCAATAACGGCTATTATGTTTGCTGTTTATATTGCCCCGTCGTTAAACAAATCGGTGAGCGATGAGCTTCGGGAAATGTGAGGTGAAACAAATGGGATATTTAAAATTATCATTTTCATCTTTCAGTAAAAACAAGCTCACTTTTGTTTTTATGATCATTGTTATCGCCGTACTTTTTCTGACGGTAAATTTTATGATTTCCACGCTTGCTGACAGGCAGATGCTTACAAAGGGATATGAAAAGGTTTTAAGCGATAATACGGCTGTTGTGTGCGATATAAATTACACGGTAAAAATGGCGCAGGGTCTTGTCGGCAGCTATAAAGAATCGCGCGAACAGATACTGTCCGACATAACCGACGAATATGAATTATACTTTTCCGCAAAGGAATTCGCAAAGCGCTTGGACGGAGAAGAAGTCGTTGTTATTGCGGTTTCGGACGAAATTTATAACAATCTTGCTCTGCCGCTTGTTTCGGGGGATTATTCCGAAGCGGTAGCGAGTTTCGGTTTTCCCGACGAGAGCGTTACGGTAAATAAAAACGGCTGTATAAGTGAAATAAAGATATCGGGCAATCTTACGAAAGACACCTATCTTCCTATCTCAAATTCATTCAGTACATCTAACGATTTTACTGCGAGCGACCTGTATTCCGATCCGGGAGAAAATAACAGTTTTATAATTGCAAGAACAAGCAGCTTTAATACAGATATGGACTTTTCTTGTGATATGAGCTTTCTCATTCACTTCCCCGAAAACTATGATGAAAACATAGCGAAGCTCAGAGAAAAAGCAGGCGTTCAGGAGGGCAAAGCGATCCTCGAAAACTCGCAAAAGGCTTTGTGGGAGGACTTGGCGGATTTCATTCCCGTTGTGGTCTGCATTTTGCTGGTGGTAATAATCGGCACAATGAGCATTTCCATTATTCTAAACAAGTACAACGAAAAGCGCGGCGGAGTGCTCTGGATATGCGGTTTCAGCAGACGGCAAATATTGTTCGCGCATTTTGTGAATATGCTGATTATTTTTGTTGTCGCGGCAATTTTGAGCATAGGCGCTTATTTAATAATGTCGCTTTTGCAAATTGAACTTGTCGTTTCGGCAAATCTTTCAATTGCAAATATAATAGCAACTGTCGCTCTGTCATTGATCTTGATTTTAGCGTCAATGATAATCCCCGCGATAAAGAGCAAGAATACTTCACCTGTTGAATATCTGAGGAGGGCGAAATAATGATCGATCTAAGGAACATAACCAAAGTTTACAATCCCAAAAAACACAATGAATTTACGGCGCTTAACGACGTAACATTAAAGATAAACGACGGGGAATTCTGCGCTGTCATCGGAAAATCAGGTTCGGGCAAATCGACGCTTCTGCACATAATAGCATTGCTCGATAAATTTTCTTTCGGGGATTATTTTCTGAATGAAAAGGACGTTGCGAAAACTCCTGAAGGCGCCGCGGCAAAATACCGCGCGAAAAACATCGGCTTTGTAAAGCAGGATTTCGCGCTTATTGAGGACTACACCGCGCTCGACAATGTAATGCTCCCGCTTTATCCGATAAAAGCAAAGGATAAAAAGAAAAAGGCGCTTGCGGCACTGAAAAAAATGGGAATTGAAAGGCTTTCGGAAAAGGAAACGCGTAAGCTTTCGGGCGGCGAGAAACAGCGCGTTGCCATTGCGAGGGCAATTGTAAACGAGCCGAGCATTATCCTTGCGGACGAGCCGACAGGTTCGCTCGACAGCAAGACCGCCGCGGAAATTATGAACGTATTTAAACAACTTAATGCCGAGGGAAAAACCGTTGTTATCGTAACGCATGACCAAGGGATTGCAAAGCAATGCAACAGGATAATTGAGATCTCGGACGGAAAGATAATTTCGGCGTGATATAATTTAATATTCATATTCCGCGGCAGCGATATGCTGCCGCGATATTTTGTGCCAAAATTCCCGAAAAACGGGAATTGATTCCCGAAATTCGGGAAAAATGCTTGTTAAACCCTGCTATTCACGAAAACGGTGGAAATATTTATTGCGATGTACTTATAATATTTGCCGAGTTTTACACTGTATTTCTGACGGTCAAAATCTTTTTTTCAAGGTCAATATTCTCCCACTTCAGCGCGCAAAGTTCTCCTATACGAATACCTGTTGCTGAAGATAATAAAATACCGACATTGGAAGGTGTCGGATCTGCTGTTAAATAACTGTTAAGCAAAGTCTGCTCTTTTTTATCGAGCAGCTCTTTTTCTTTTGCCTTGCCTTTTGGAATGGATATAAATTCGGACTTGTCCTCATATCTGAAACGCTTTTTTGCAAATCTGCACACTGTCCGAATAAGCCCCGCAATATCTGCAACGTACTTAGCCGAAAGACCGCATGACAGTTTATTCTGAATAAATGCATTAAGATTTTCAGCCGTCAGCTTATCATAAAACATTTTGCCAAGCGATAAGCAGATGTGTTTTTCAAACTTCATCCGGTAATTCATATAGGTTGATTCCTTGACCTTCAGACGTATGTCGGCGAACCATATCGCAAAAAGATTATTCAGCGTCAGATTTTTAGGAACATCCGAAACCGCCGGTTTAACGCGCTTTTCCGCTAACTTTGCTTTAGCCTCGGCATAGGTTTTCCCGTAAACCGAGGAATACTTAAACGTGCCGTCAGCTTTGACTTCGCATTTGTATCTGCCCTCCCACCTGCCGTCTTTTCTTTTGTAAATATTTTCTCCGTGTCTTGCCATTGTTACACCCCTGTTCCGACAACATTTCTGACGGCAAATTCACATTAAAAAGAGCGTTTTTATTGAATTTAACCTCAAAAATCGGTTGTCTGTAATTGATTTTTAATTTATTCAGAACTTTAGAATTACGGTTTTAAGCCAAATTTGCCTTTCGCAAAATTGAATATTTTGCGAAAAGGCATACCTCAATTATATCACAGTATGTTGGCATGTTCAAATTACCGCGATATGACGAATTCCCGAAAAACGGGAATCAATTCCCGAAATACGAAAATTTTTTGTGATTTTTTATGTTACAATTAAATTACTGCAAGGACGAAAAGTTTTTGCAGTTCTTTGACAATTGAATAGCAGTATTTCAGATACTTTCCCTCGCGCAGCCTTTATGGTTGAAAGCGGAAGAAGCGCCGCGCCATGACGTGTAGGCTGTTTGCGAAATTCGGACGGATATCCTCGGCGGTTAGCCGAACGAGATCAACTCGACTTATGTTCACGAAGAATTTTTAGACAAACAGCAAAATGTACACTGAGCGAGAAACGGCAGCTCCCAAAACTTGCGCGGCAGCAAGTGCGCGATGACCTGCGCGAGGGGATAATGATACTTCCGTCCAGCCACAGCAGAGGCAAAATTGCCTCGTACGCAATGGGGGCGGCGGCATGAGAACCATGCCGAGGTGAGAGTCCTATGATGCTACGCCAATAGCAGTCTGATATATTCCCAATGTCGGGGGCGCGGGGCAAATACGACAAGTTTTTACAGGCTAAATTATTAAACAAGAAAACGGCTCTGTAATAATACGCAGAGCCGTTATTCTGTTTTGAAAAAGTGTGCAAATTTGAGTTCCGTTAAAAATAGAATTGAAATTTGCACATTTAATTATGGAGGAAAAATCATGGACAACAAGGCAATTATACGTTACAAATTCTACTTATGCAGAAATTTTCTGGACAAGCTGCTGCACGAAAATCTTATTAACGAAGTTCAGCGCCAAAAGATTGAAACCGCAGTCATAAAGCGGATCACGGAGGTTTGAACCTTGTCCGCAATTGTCGGTAGTGATACAATTCGGAAAAGATATTTCGGTGATATTGATGATAGATTTCGCGGGAATTTTTCGGTATAATGTGTGACGAAAAGGGGTGATAAAATGGCTCAGGTAACAATAATTCCCGCGAAAAATCATGCTGACGAAATCGTCAGAACGGCGGCTTATGCGAGAGTTTCAAGCGACAGCGAGGATCAGTTAAATTCGTTCAACGCGCAAATTCGCTATTACACCGAAATGCTCCAAAACAGCGACAACGCGGTGTTCGTGGATATGTACGCGGACGAGGGAATTTCGGGAACGGGAACGGCTAAGCGCGAGGAATTTAAGCGACTGATGAACGACTGCCGAAAAGGAAAAATTGACCGTATTTTAACGAAATCCGTGTCTCGATTTGCGCGGAATACTAAGGACTGCCTTGAGGCAATACGCGAACTGAAAAACCTCGGAGTGAGCGTCTACTTTGAAAAGGAGAACATCGACACGGGCGAAATAAGTTCCGAAATGCTCCTCACATTGTACAGCCAGTTCGCACAGGAAGAATCAATGTCGATTTCCCGCAATTGCCGATTAGGTGTCAAAAAACGCATGATGGACGGCACTTATAAGACATCTTCAACGCCGTTCGGGTACAATTATGTTGACGGAAAATTACAAATTGATCCCGAAAAGGCTAAAATCGTAAAGCAGATTTTTGATTGGTACATTAGTGGATTAGGTTCAATTGAAATCGCTAAAAAATTAAAATCATTGTGTGGGCGTGATTGGAATCCTTGTTCTGTAAGATACATTCTCACGAATGAAAAATATATCGGTGATACCCTGCTGCAAAAGCGATTTACAACAGACACCCTGCCTTTTCAAATCAAGAAAAACAACGGTGAAAAAGAACAATTTTATATCCAAAATACACATGAGCCTATTATTGAAAAAACAGTATTTGAGAGCGCACAAATACTGCTTTCAAGCAAGAACACTTCCACAGAAATTGTGTGGGAAACAAGTCCATTAAAACGGACAATTTATTGTGGGAACTGCGGAACGGCATTCAGACGAAAACAGCGGAAAAACTGCGTATATTGGGTATGCCGTAACCACGATAAATCCGCCGAAAACTGTCCTATAAAACAAATCCGCGAAACCGAATTTCAAGCCGCATTTATACGGCTGTGGAACAAGCTCCAAACGCATTACAAAGCCATTCTTGCGCCTATGCTGCGACAGCTTGAAACCCTCTCCGAAAGGGAGAAATCGGGCAACACACAGCTTGCCGAACTGCGGAAAGAAATTTCCGAAATCAAACGGCAAATTCACTTGCTGACAATATTAAACTCGCAGGGAACGCTTGACGGAGCGTACTTCAAGGAGCGTTCGGCGGAGTTTGACAGAAAACTGCTGAACACTCAAAAACTACTCCGGGCAAGCCTTGACAACAGCGACAGCGAACGGCTTGACGAGTTGCGAAAGCTGATTGCAATAATTGAAAAATCCAAGCAGATAACCGAATTTGATGAAGTTAAATTCGGGCAAATCGTTGAGCGAATAACGGTGCTTTCCGACACGGAAATTCGGTTTGAACTGATAGGCAAAATCGGCTTTACGGAGCGGATTGCGAGGTGAGAAAATGCTGAAAAACAGAAACATTCCGTTCGGTTATTGTGTGGTGAATGGGAAATATACGCTGAACGTTCCCGAAGCTGAGGTGGTGAAAAAAATCTTCGCGGATTACATAGGCGGTAAATCATTGAAAACAATCGCCGCCGAAATGCACATTCCGTACAATTCAGGCAAGGCACTATGGAACAAGAACATGGTCTGCCGTGTTCTTGAAAACAGAAGATACATAGGCGAAAACAATTATCCAAGGATGATTTCCGACGAGGAATTTAACTTGGCAGAGCAAATAAAATCCGAGCGCAACACCTACCGCAAACCCGCTCCCCAAGCCGAACCGCAAGCAATTGAAATAACGGCAACGAAATACGAACCAACCGAAGAAATTCGGAGAATAACGGAACAAATAAACCGTATGCTTGAAACCGAAAATGCCGATAAAAATACGGTTGAGGAACTTGTGTTAAAATGCGCACAATTAAAATATTCCGCAATAAAGGAGTTGAGATAATGGAGCAAACTATTGTGATGATACCCGCAAAATCCCGTGAAGAAATTCAGCGGACAAAACGCCTGAAAGTGGCGGCGTACTGCCGCGTCAGCACCGACGAGGAAGAACAGGAAACAAGCTACGAGGCGCAGATTTCCTACTACACCGACAAGATAAAAAACAACGCGAACTGGATGCTTGCGGGCATTTTTGCGGACGAGGGAATTTCGGGAACGCAGGCGAAAAAACGTCCCGAATTTCTGCGAATGATAAAGTTATGCAGACAACGAAAAATTGACCTTATCCTCACAAAATCCCTGTCAAGATTTGCGAGGAACACGGTGGACAGTTTGAACTACATACGAGAACTGAAATCGCTCAACATCGCGGTTTATTTTGAAAAAGAGAACATTAACACCCTAACTGCGGAGAGCGAAATGCTGACAACAATTATGAGTTGTTTCGCGCAGGCGGAATCGGAATCCATAAGCAAAAATGTGGCATGGGGAATAAGGCAGAGTTTCAAAAACGGGAATGTTCCGATACGCTATGCCTCGCTTCTCGGCTATAAAAAAGGCGCGGACGGCAAACCCGAAATTGTTCCCGAAGAATCGGAAATTGTACGCGAAATATTCCGAAATTACCTTGACGGAATGAGCCTTGTACAAATCGCGGACGCGCTTAATTCACGAGGAATTACAACAAAATTAAGCGGTTCAAAATGGAACAGCGCGAACATTCAGAACATTCTCAAAAACGAAAAATACACGGGCGACGCGCTCCTGCAAAAGACGTTCATCACCGACTGCATAACAAAGAAAAGCAGAAAAAACAACGGCGAACTTCCTATGTACTTGGTGAAAAATCATCACGAGCCGATAATTTCCCGCGCCGACTTCAACCGAGTTCAAGAGGAAATGGCTCGGCGTTCTGCAAAGCGGGTGATTGCGGACAAGCTGACCAAAACCGAGCAAGGAAAATACAGCGCGAAATATGCGCTCTCGGAACTGCTGATTTGCGGGGAATGCGGGGCGCATTACAGGCGTGTCACTTGGACTGCCAAAGGCTATAAAGAGATAAAGTGGCGGTGCATCAGCCGTATTCAATATGGCAAGAAGAAATGCCATAACTCGCCGACCGTTGATGAACAGTCACTTCACAAGGCAATTGTGAGCGCGATAAACGAGTTCTGCGCGGTCAAGGAAGATGTGGCAAAGGTACTTCGGGAAAGCGTCTGCGAGGTGCTTGACGCTAATCTGAATGGAAGTGTGCAGTCGGCTCAACAGCGGATCGATGAACTTTCCCACAACATTGACGAGTTGATTAAACTTGCGACTGTTCCCGAAACCGCGGAAAGAGCGATGTCCGACATTGAGAAATTCAGTGAGGAAATGAAAAATCTGCGGGAATTTATAGAGAACGAAAAGGCAAAACAAATGACTGTTCAGCGAAATTCGGAGCAATTAAACGCGGTGCTTGAACGGCTTGAAAAAGAGGATTTCAAGCTGACGGAGTATGACGATATGGCAGTAAGACAGCTTATTGAACAAATTGTTGTAAATGGCAAAAACTGCATAACAATACGGTTTAAGGGCGGGTTTGAAATTCAAAAAAGTATGGGAGAGAGGTGATAATTTGGAGATTGAAATTTCGCAGGAACTCTATCAGTTGTTGCTGTTACAGTCGGCGGAATCGGGGCTGTCGGTTGATGAACTGATAAAATTCGCATTCGGAAATTACATTGAAGAGAGTGATTAAAATGGCGGCTGAAAAGAAAGGAATTACGGTCAAAATCGACGCCGAACTTCATGCGGAGGTTCGGCATTTTTTGGACAGTCATGAGATGACAATGGCGGAGTTCGTGACGCTTGCACTTCAGGACGAACTTCACCCCAAACTTAATATTCAGGAGGACAAGAACATGGGCAATATGAGAACTTTGGCATTTCAAGTACCGGAGGAGCTTTTTCAGAAAATTAAGGATTATCTTCAGCGCAACCACATGACGCAGAAAGAGTTTGTTATCGGGCTGATTGAAAACGAGATAGAGCGCGATCTGACGCAGAGAGCAGGTCAAGAGGAACAACCCGAAACAACCGATGTGAGCGAGTTTGAGGACGAATCCGAGGAAGTCGAGGAACAACACGAGGAGCAGGAAAGCGCAGAAGTTTCGGACGATTTTGAGGACGTTTCCGCAGAAGAAAACGAGGACGAGGAACTCGATGAAGATGAGGGTATGTCAATGGGAATGTAAGGTTATGTTTTAACGGAGTTAGAACATAATAATTATCGCAATTTGCTGAAACAACAAAGGATAATTATGAAAAACTACAAGTTTATAAACGAATGGCTTGAGAAACATGGAATTGTGCTTGCGGACGGATTTGCGCCGGAACTGCGGCGATATGCGAAAGAATTTGGTGAGAAAAACGGCATAACGTTATACGAGGTTTATTCATTGCTCGGTTGTTCAAAGCAAAACGTTTCATATTGGGAATTTCACAGTGACAGTACACAATCAAGGCGTTCCGTATTCAACGTGATACAGCGGGCGGAAAAACTGTTTGAATTAAATAAAAATCAAACGGAGGCTCTTGCAAACTGTGCGGGACTTTCGCTTATGTTCGAGGGCGGAGAACTTATTAAAAATCTGAACTATCACGGACGTATATGCGATCTATACAACGGCGCTATGATAAGCGAACGTATGCTGAGATATTATAAAAAAAACTCCCACAAAACAAGCTCTGACTGCGATGACCGTTTATTTAAAATTTACGGTCGATGAAACCGATGAGCTTTTAAGGAAGTACGGATATTGCTTGTCAAAAAGTATAGCGGCAGATATGGTTATTACATGGTTTTTAAAAACGCAAACCAAACTTAGCGGAGCGAAACTTTTAGGGGAAATAAACGACGTTCTTGAACAAATGGGATCGCCGCTGCTTATGACAAGAATTATCGAACGCTGATACATAATCGAAAGGTAAAAATTTATTTCCGACTGAGTTTATTGGAAATTGGTATAATGAAAATACCGAAACAATTCGGAAATAATTTTTAGGAGGTTGCTGAAATGGCAAAAGTTAAGGATATGATCGATAAGTTTACCGGTCAGAGCGAGGCGCGGGAAAAGGCAAAAAAGGAAGTTACGGAGCTTGTTGAAAAAGCTAATCTTAAGCTCAACGACATGGAAGATAAGCTGAGAGATAAGTTCCGCAACAAGGAGCTTGAGTCACAGATGGAGATCGTCGGCGACAGAATGGGTGCGTTTTCCAGAGAGTACAGAGTGAATTACAGTGACGGAAATGTTTCAAAGGCTGTAAGCGAGCTTATCGACGCTATCATGGACATCGGCTCGGACAGCGCAAAAAGCATTGTTTCGAGAACTATCACAAATGCGCTTAATGCGATGTTTACAACGGCGGTTTCAACCGAGGAAGAAAAGCAGATGTTTGTGGTAATGCTTGAGGGCGTCGCATTGGTTCGTTATGATATTGACATCTGGAAAAGCGCAGAAAGCGACGCATCTCTGTTTCAACATTGCCAGAGCGTTGTTGCTATTACTTACGCACGTTCTATTGTCGATCACACCAAGATCACAGACGACGAATTGAACGACGCAATACACAGCTTTCTCGGTAATGCAGGCATTGACGAGGTAATTGCTTATAAGAAAAAGCTCATCGAACTGCTTAAAATCAATATCAACGCAGATAAAAGCGTTAATGCAAATGCTCTTCTCAGCAGCGGCGAAGATGACAAGCTGATCCCGCTTATGTACTCTATCCCCGTTAATACGGAGCTTGCAAAGGAGTTCGCCGAGAACAAAAAGGTTACGGAAGAATCGCGGTATGTACAGTCGCTCCTTTCTTGAAATAAAACATGAAAGGTAGATGTGGTTATGCTTGTACATATGAATGACCGTGAAATGCTGACCGCGGCAAAAGGTCTTATACTTACAAAAGAGCAGGAGGAAATCTGCAAGTTGTTATATCGCAAGACAGACGGCGGATATCTGCTTTACGGGTTTTATAATCCCGATATTCCCGACGAGGATTATCCCGATAATATTGCAGCATTTCCTGTGAGATCTTCCTTTGGGGGTTATGCAACGCTTGCGGGAGGCTCAAAGGTCTACAATGTTGACCAAAGCAGCAGAGATAAATATAAAATCGGTAATAACAAGTACAACGACGCTTGGATAAAGATATGGGAGGACAATATAATTGCATACGACGCCGAATTGGACAGGGATAGTCCTCTGCCAAACCATGAGAAACACAACAATCATGAAAGGAAATCGTATGTTGAAATGCTGAACGGCAGAACTGACAGCTCTTTGGTTGGCGGTCATATATCTACTGCGAGGGAGTATCAGCGTCCCGGTCGCGGAGGCAGCTGCCTTTTGCTCCCGATCTACAAGTATCTCAACTCCATGCGGACGGAAGTCGAAATGACAGTAATACCCTGCGGTGCTGTTGCTTTAAGACTCGTCAATTTTTTAGAATAAAGCATAGCTTTTCACGTCAATTCCCTAATAAATACAAAGATATTCTCCTTGCTTTCGCAGGGAGAATATTTTCGTTTTATGTTATTTTATGGGCAGCACTGAGTGCGATGCCCTACGTTTTAAAATTCAGCGAGGAAATGAAAAGCATGCGGGGATTTATCGAAAAATGCAAAGGCAAAACAGACAACTGTTCAGCACAATTCGAAACAATTAAATGCGATGCTTGAACAAGAGGATTTTGAACTCGCTGGGTATGACGTTACGGCAGCTCGACAGCTTATTAAATTAATTGTTGTAACTGAAAAAACGTATAAAAATACTATTTAAGAGCGGGTTTGAGGTGCAAAATAGAGAATGTGAGTTAATGATTATGCCGCTGTCAGATCATGTGGGTTGGAATTGCGGCGAAACGCATGATTATGAAATAATATAAAAATGCATCATAAAATTTGGTTAGTTTAAAAAGTTATTGCATTTTCCGCAGAATTTTCATCTTACATAAAACCTTAGTTTTTTTGTTGACTTTTGAAAGATTATGTGTTATAATAGTCTAAGATGATAACGGAGTGCAATCACTAATTTCATTTGGAGCTATTTATTATATGAATGACACGAATAAATATTCTTTGGAACAGCAGATTCATTTGAATATTGAAGAGCATAATGCCAACAAAGTCCCTAATGTTTCGTTTCTGGATAAAAGAGGCATTAAGCCTTCGGGAATATATGACTCTTTTTGGAAATTTGCGGTTGAACGTCAAAAAATATTTGAACTTAGAAGGCTAGGTAGTCCTTATCCTTGGACGAATAACCCAATACTATTGCAATATAAGTTCACAAATGCTTATCGCGCTTCAGATAGGGTTAGCCAATATCTAATTAAAGAAGTTATTTATCCGAACAAATGTGCGTCTAGTTTTTCTCCAGAAGATATTTTTTTTAGAATTATATTGTTTAAACTATTCAATAGAATTGAAACATGGGAATATCTTGAAGGAGAGTTGGGGGAAATCAGCTATAAATCTTATTCTTTTGAAATATATGATAATTTGCTTTCAAAGCGCATAGAAAAAGGCGAAAAGATATATTCTGCTGCTTATATTATGCCATCCGGAAGTTCGCTTGGCTATAAAAACAAGCACAGCAACAATTTAAAACTGATTGAGCATATGATGTCTGAACATATTGTAAAAAAAATTGCTTTAATTCGAAGTTTAAAGGAGTTATATGAATTGTTATTAAGTTTTCCTACATTGGGAAAGTTTTTAGCTTTTCAATATGCGATTGATATTAATTACAGCACTTTGTGTAATTTTAGTGAAATGGATTATGTTGTTGCAGGGCCAGGAGCTCGGGGCGGTATATCTAAATTATTCTCTGATACTAATGGCTATACAGATGAATATATTATTCAGCTGATGGCTGAAAATCAAGAACAGGAGTTTCAACGTTTGAATCTTAATTTTAATTATATTGGAAATAGAAAACTGCAATTAATTGATTGCCAAAATATTTTTTGTGAAACAGATAAATACACAAGAGTTGCCTATCCCAATTTTAATGGAAATGGCAGAAAAAGAATCAAGCAGCTCTTTACGCCTAATTTATCACAGCCCATAGATTATTTCTATCCGCCGAAATGGCATATTGTGTTTTAAAAACTAAGGAGATGGGATAGTATGTTTTACAATTATTCTGGAAAAACAGCAAATGACATTTGGAAACAAGCATACAAATCAGTAACCTGTGCGAATAGTGTTGAAACCAGAGGAGGCAGGACAAAAGAAATTCTTCACGCTACAATGTCTATTAGTAATCCTATGCAGAAATGGATAACTTGCAAGTACCCGCCAATAAGTATAGGGTATGCACTTGCGGAATTGATTTGGATCTTAAGCGGAAGCAATGATGCCAAAACGATTAATTTTTGGAATCCTGCCTTACCAAAATATGCAGGAGAATATAAAAATTATCCTGGTGCATACGGTGACAGAATTATGAATAGATATGGTTTCAACCAGTTAGAGACAGCATATCATACACTCGTGAGTTGTCCCGAAAGTCGTCAAGTTGTTTTGATGATTTGGGATCCTAAAACGGATTTACCCCAAAACAATGGAACTCCTAATAACGAGGATATTCCTTGCAACATATGCTCACTAGTAAAAGTTCGTAATCAGGAACTTGAATGGACGCAAATTATGAGAAGTAATGATCTTGTCCTGGGGTTACCGTACAATTTGGTTCAGTTCACCTCACTACAAGAGATACTTGCTTCATGGTTGCATGTAGAAGTCGGTACATATAATCACGTAAGTGATAGTTTACATATTTATGAAAAAAGTGAGCCCTTATTAAAATTACAAACGTGTGATTTTATAAATAATGACTCTCTTGGAATTGAAAGGTACGATTTCAAAAGAGTAATTGATAAGATATATAGTGGTATGTATGAAATTTCGCACTCAGAATGTAATGAAAACAAATTGATGTCCATTGCAATGCAACCTACAGGATATGAAGCATACGATAATATCTTGAAAATTATTTGCGTGTATGCAGCATACAAAATGTGTTTTGAAAAATTGCAAGAGCAAATAATATGCAAATGTACCAATCCAATTTATAAAGCAATGTGGACAAATTGGTTGGAATACAAAATCAAAACAAAATAGAGGTAAGCAATATGTCTAAAACAATCAATCTGTTTGTTTCACATAAGGGTGAAGACGAAAGTAAAATCGAAGATTTTAAAAATCTGATGAGACAGAAAGGCTATGATTTCAGAGATAGCTCCATAAAAGAGAGTGAACCCAATAGAGCAAATAATGAAGAATATATTAAAAGCCAATATCTTAAGCCAGCTATTGATTGGGCAGGAACAATGGTAGTTTTAATAGGGGAAAACACATATAAAAGCGAATGGGTAAAATGGGAAATAGAATATGCTATGAAAACAGGCAAAAAAATTATTGGTGTTTTTATTTCCGGAGAAAAAGATGCCACTATTCCCGATTCCCTTCAAGATTATGCAGATTCAATTGTTGGATGGAATTCAGAAAAAATAGATGAGGCTATAAGAAACGACAAAACATTTTGGGAGGATGAAGATGGAAAACCTCTTCCCCCAAATTCACCTTATCGTTATACTTGTTGAGAGGCGGCTATGAAGTTATATTCTTATATTGTAACAAGGGATTTTGGATTTGCTCCAAATCCATTTTATGGATGCTGCACTTTAGCTACATGCAAACCTGTAATACGCCGTTGCGCTGATATCGGAGATATCATCGTTGGAATTGGTTCAGCAGCTAAAGGGTCTTCGTATAATAATCGGCTTATTTTTGCAATGATTGTAAGCGATAAGATGACATTTGACGAATATTGGCACAATAAAAAGTACATGTGTAAACGACCATACATGTATGGCAGCAAGAAAAGGATGTATGGAGACAACATTTACCATATCTCGGAAAAGACCGGGATCTATATTCAAGAGGATAGTCACCATAGCCTTGAAAATGGTGATATCAATATATTGAACTACTCAAGAGACTTGTCTGGGGAATATGTATTAATTGCTAATGAATTTTGGTATTGGGGAGGGAAGGCAATTGAATTGCCAAATCAGTTCTTGTGCCTTGCAGATGTTCGCCGGTCACACATAGTAAAAAGAGAAAGTGATAATCACGAATTAATACTCTCCCTTTTAAGTTGGCTTAGAAGCATGGAACCAGGCTACCTTGGTGCTCCGCAAAAGTTTTTAGGTGAGTTTAGAAGGTATAACGGGAAGTAGACAGAGAACTTTGGGCACAATAAATTAAATTTAGGAAGAGTATAACCATATGAAATTTGGAGATTTTTTAGCAAAGGTTAATTTTGTATGTGTGAAATTTACCGGTCCTTTTATGGAAACGGAGTTTACAATATCTACAGCTGATAAAGACGCCGCTTGGGAGTTGTATGTGGAACTTTTAACGCGGTGTGCTACAAGAAGATTAAATGAAGATGAAGGAGATAATGAAGAAGTTCTTACTAGCTTATATAGTCTTTTTGGCACTACGAGAGAAATTTTAAAGAAATATAAATCAGATTGTGCAAATTTCAGCAAAATAGCAATTGCAGTCTTAAATCAAATTATAAGACCTTTTTTGTCTAAATGGCATAAAGTAAGCATTAACTCAAATGAAAACAATGAAATAAAATGGCGTGGGTTTAGAAGCGAATTGGAAATATTACAAAGTAAATTAAAGCAATATACTATTCTTCTTGCTGAAATGGCTGGAATAGAGGATTTTTCCCAGATTATAGATGGATAATCTATTAGTATCTTAACGTCCATTATCAGATTTGATATTTCTGAAATCGGCAAATAATATGTGTATCTTATTAGGAATTAAACTTAAAATTTGATAACTTTATTCTTCTCTTTTGCAAATGTAGAAAAATCTTTTTTGTAAAGGTTAGACACGCATTGAAGCCCGCCTTTACGGCGGGCTTCAACGTTGCACATTTTTACTTTGAATTGCCCTTCCGGCAATTCAATTTTGCTCGCTGCGCTCGCAAAACCGTAAAAATGCGCACTTTCCGAAACGTGATTTTAAATTCTAACTTACAAAAATTCTTTTTTGTAAAGGTCAGACAAGCATTGCCCCCGCCGTTTCATGGCGGGGGCAATGCTTTAGAAGTAAGAAATAAGATGTAAGAGTTTAAACCTTTACCTCTTATTTTTAGCAAAAAACAATTTCAATGCGGGAAACAAATATTAGTCCAAATTCTTACCTCTGTCAGCTGAAAAATTATTATAAGCATCTTCACAGCTCCGCATTGCAAGGATAGTCCTTTCTATAAGCGTATCCAGATCCCAGCCGAGCATTGCCGCGCCGCGCTCAATTACCTCTCTTGAACAGCCCGCAGCAAAATTTGCGTTTTTATACTTTTTCTTGACCGATTTTAATTCAAGGTCTGATACGCTCTTAGACGGACGCATTAACGCGACCGCGCCGATAAGCCCCGTCAGCTCGTCTACAGCATACAGTACCTTTTCCATTTCATGTTCGGGTTTGATGTCAACTGTAAGTGCATAGCCGTGACTAGCCGTTGCGTGGATTATCCGCTCGTCGATCCCTCGCTCGCGCATTATCTCCTGTTCTTTAATGCAGTGCTGTTCCGGAAATTGTTCAAAATCCAGATCGTGCAGCAGTCCGACGATTCCCCAAAAGTCCTGTTCATCAGCATATCCCAATTCATTTGCGAACCAACGCATAACTCCCTCGACAGTGAGCGCGTGTTTTAAGTGAAAATGCTCCTTATTAAACTCTGTCAGCAGATCCCACGCCTTGTCTCTTGTAAGTGCTTCCATAAAATCTCCTTTCTGTCAAAGCAAAATAACTTTTAGTAAATTATAACAAAAGAGAATTTTTTTGTCAAGCTGTTAGCATTAAAACTATAATACATAAAATTTATAACGGGATATTGGATTCTCAGGCTTTATACACAGCCTGAGATTTGACTTTTTATACAGTCTGAACCTTAATTCTCAAAAATAAATTTTTAAAAAAACCATAAATCCTATTGACATAATAGGTAAATAGTATTATAATAATTTATGGCAGTTTAAAAAGGAGGGATGTTATGACTTTACAACAACTGCACTACATTATTACGATCTCCGAAACGGGTTCTCTCAATAAGGCTTCGGAAATCTTGTATGTGTCGCAGCCGTCGCTTACAAGCTCTGTAAAGGAACTTGAAAAGGAGCTTGGGATAACGATTTTTTACCGCAGCGGCAGAGGCGTTACACCTACAAACGAGGGTATGGAGTTTTTGCTGTACGCAAGGCAGTTGTATCAGCAATATGAAGAAATCCTCCAGAAGTACGGAAAAATTGGAAACCTCAAGAAGAAATTCGGCATTTCAACTCAGCATTATTCGTTTGCAGTAAAAAGTTTCGTAGAGGTAGCAAAGAAATTCAATACCGCAGAATACGATTTTGCGATCAGAGAAACCAAGACAAAGGAGGTAATACACGACGTAAATACCGGCAAAAGCGAGATCGGAATTATTTATCTCAGTGACTTCAACCGCGCGGTTATCATGAAACTTTTGCATACAAAGGATCTTGAATTTCACGAGCTTGCTGTCTGCGACGCGTATGTATATCTATGGCGGGAACACCCGCTCGCAAAAAAGAGTTCAATACGGTTTGAGGAGCTTAACGAATATCCTTGCCTGTCATTTGAACAGGGCGACAACGGGTCGTTCTATTTTGCGGAGGAGATCTTAGGCACAAAGGATTATGCAAGGACGATAAAAGCCAACGACCGAGCCACTATGTTAAATCTCATGATAGGACTGAACGGCTATACATTATGTTCGGGGATAATCTGCGAGGAATTGAACGGCACGGATTTTGTCGCCGTCCCGTTTGAATACGAAACGCCCGACGACGCCGACAGAATGGTTATAGGCTATATCACAAGGAAAAATATGCCTATAAGCGCAATGGGAAGGCTTTATATTGAGGAAATACGGGGTTATCTTGAAAAATATAAGGCTATCGACAAGGGCTAAAAACACTCTCGGAGTTATAAATTTAATCTATATCTCGGAATACCTATTATGTATTAGACAATCACTCCGGACTATGTTATACTATAAACATAACAAAAGCCGAGGGGGTGCAGATATTGTGTCAAAAAATGATGATGTGAAAAAAGATAACTATCTTGAAATTATAGACAGGCTGATACGGGAAACGAAATACGGGACCGTGACGGCTATAATTCAAGACGGCAAGGTTATTCAAGTAGAAAAAACAGACAAAATCAGATTAAACTGACCGGAAAACCGGAGGTTTTTACAGAACGTGTTCTGTAGAAAACTCGGGCTTTTTTATTTTTACAGGTAATTTTTTATGCTCGTACTTAATGATGAAGTAACAAGAGAGCTTTTAGCTCATGCGGAGTGTGAATACCCGAACGAATGCTGCGGCGTTTTGCTCGGAAAGCAAATAAGCAATAAGCGCTTTGCAGAACAAGCACTGCGTTTGGAAAATAAAAGCGCACGGGATAAGTCGGCGTATTTTGCTTTAGATCCGCTTGTTATCCATAAGATAGAACTTTTTGCTTTTGCTCATGACCTTATGATAGTAGGTTTTTATCATTCGCATCCAGACTGCGCCGCAGTCCTCTCAAAAACTGACGAGCGGTATATGCTTTACGATCATTCATATCCCATTGTTTCGGCAAACGAGGGAGCAGACGGGCTGTATTTTAAGATAGCGAGCTTTGAAAAAATTATCGGTACAAATATCTGTAGGGAAGAATATCTCATAACAGAAAGCGAGAAACAGCATGAAGAACACGTTGTATATTTCGGCAACTCTGCGCATTTTCGCAGAGCATAAAGCCGAAGTCGAAGTAGAGGGAAATACCGTCCGCGAGGCGCTTAGCGACTTGCGCGAAAAATATCCAGAATGTGAGAAAATTTTTGAGGATAACGGCAATATTAAGCCGTTTGTCAGTGTTTTCGTAAACGACAGGCGAGTACATAACGATGCGGACTTGAAAGAGGGCGACAGCATTTTACTGCTGCCCGTGATTGCGGGCGGCGCGCCCGCAGTGAGCGTTATCTCCGACGAACGGCGCAAGGCGGTGACGCTTGACGACAAGGAAATTGAACGCTATAACAAACACCTTATGCTGCGGGATATCGGAGTAAAAGGGCAAAAGCGCATTAAAGCAGCGAAAGTTCTCATTTTAGGATTGGGGGCGCTCGGCACTCCCGTCGTGCAGTATCTGGCCGCGGCGGGAGTGGGAATGCTCGGCATAGCCGACTTTGACGAGGTTTCGCTTGGCAATCTGCAAAGTCAAGTTATACACACAACGAAAGACGTGAACCGGCCAAAAACTGCGTCCGCAAGGGATAAGATAAAAGCCATAAATCCTAACGTCAAGATCGAAACGATAAATGAGCGCATAACCGCCGATAACATAGCAGGGATAATAGACGGATATGATGTAATAGTCGACTGTACGGACAATTATCAGTCGCGCTATCTTATTAACGACGCGTGCGTACTTTGTAAAAAGCCGATAGTGTTCGGGGCGATTTATCAATTTGAGGGACAGGTAAGCGTTTTCGATGTGCAAAACGGAAGTCCGTGTTTTCGGTGTCAGTTCCCTGCTCCGCCGCCCGCGGGATTAGTTCCTACTTGCTCGGCGGGCGGGACGATAAGCCCTCTTTCGGGAATTATCGGCAGTATACAGGCAAACGAAGTCCTTAAACTCCTTATAGGCGGCGGAGAAACTCTGGCGGGAAAGCTGTTTGTCATGGACACTTGGAATTTTCGCACGTCGGTCTTAAAAATATGCAAGGACGAAAATTGCCCCGTCTGCGGGAAAAATCCGACAATTACGGAAATAACCGAATTTGACTATGAAGATTTCTGCGACTTGAAGCCGTGTGAAGAAGAAAACTCCGTAGAAACTATCGACCCCGCGGAACTCAAGGCGCGGATGGACGGCGGAGAACCCTTAACTATCGTTGACATCAGAGAACCTCACGAACGAGCAATACGCCGTTTCCCGAACGCTGTTGTTATTCCGATAGGACAGCTTGTAAGGCGGCAAAAGGAACTTGACGCAAACATAGATACCGTTTTCATCTGCACAGAGGGTAAGCGCAGTATCCTGGCTATAAATACGCTGAAAGACGCGGGATATACGGGGCGAATGTTAAGTCTGAGCGGCGGCGTGAATGCCGCAAAGGAAATATTTTTTGCAAATGAGAAAGCATAGCTTTCAAATAATAAAATTATAATTTAAGGAGAATAAAACAATGGCAAATGAAGAACAAGCAATCAAGGCATTAGGCGCACGCGCCGCCTACAATCTGGCTGATGTAAACAAAACCAAACCGCAGTATGGTGCAATTACCCCGAAATGGCTGACAAAGCTGTTGGAATTTAAGGGCTTGCCGACGGGAATTTACCGTGTGAACAAGGTCGTTGAGGGAGATACTCCGCTTGACGTTTTGTGCAGTCAGACAAAGAAGTCCGACATTATCCCCGACGGCTACATAAAATACGAGGAAGAACCGCGCGAATACCGTTTAAATTCCATTTCAACGATCATTAACGTTAATACCGCCATAGAGGACGTTTACAGCGCGCCCTACGACCAGGTAAAAGAACAGCTTGCACTCGGCATTGAGAGCCTGCGCGAGCGTCAGGAGAGCCAGCTTATCAATAACGATGATTACGGCTTGCTCAAAAATGTTGCAGATTCGCAGAGAATACAGCCCGTTCAGAGCAACGGTGCGCCCACTCCCGACGACCTTGACGAGCTTATCACAAAGGTATGGAAAGAGCCGTCCTTCTTCCTCGCTCATCCGCGCGCTATAGCAGCGTTTGAAAGAGAATGTACAAAACGCGGCGTTCCTCCCGTAACAACAAACATAGCGGGCGGCACGTTTGTAGTCTGGAGAGGAATACCGATAATCCCTACCGATAAGCTCCTTGTAGACGGACTTAAAAATCCCAAGAGCCAAAGCGGAAAGACCAACATTCTTCTGCTGCGCACGGGAGAGGCAAAGCGCGGAGTTATAGGACTTTATCAGGCGGGTATGAAAAACGAACAGTCGAGAGGTCTGTCGGTGCGTTTCAGGGGCATTGACGACAAAGGCGTGGCGTCCTATCTGCTGAGCCTTTACTGCTCTGCGGCGATCTTAGCGGACGACGCCATTGCGGTATTGGAAGATGTTGAGGTGGGCGAGTATCATGACTACGAATAATTTTGATGTTTTCGATTATTCGGGACTGCCTTCGGAATATGAGCTGCAAACGCTTGCAAACGACCTTTTCGGCGATTTGGGCGGCAGCATTTTTGAACCCGATGTATGCGCCGACGGTATTCAAAAACTCGTTACTGCGGGCGATACGGGAATTATCAATACCGCCGCGGACAAAGCCGTCTCCGTGCTTGGAGCAAGCGATTATGAGAATATTCTCGGACAACTCGGCAATGAGCTGAATTTCGACAGCCTTTCGGGTGTAAGCAGCGAGTTCCCCGCTTTCAACGACATAGGCGGAGCTTTTCGCGAACTTGAAGATTTGACCGCAGATCATACAAGCAAAGACGCGGATAACGCGGGGTTTTCTCCAAAAGTTGTATCGCAGGCGCAGGCTGATGAAAACAACAGCATAAACGTCCGCACAACGGCGAATGACAACAACGTTATCCCGCAAAAGGACAACAAAGGCGTGAGTTTTGAGACCGTGGGCGGTCAGAAAAACAACACGAGGATAGTTGTCGGGACGAAAACGCTCGAACAAATACGCGAGGACTTCCCTATTCTTCGCGAAAAGGTAAACGGAAATCCGCTTATTTGGCTCGACAACGGCGCTACTACCCAGCGCCCGAAAGCCGTTATCGACAGGCTTAGTTATTATTACGAGCATGAAAACTCAAACGTCCACAGAGGAGCGCATACATTGGCGGCAAAGTCGACGGACGCGTATGAAAAGGCTCGTCAGATCGTCGCGGATTTCATCGGAGCGCCGTCAAAGGATAACATCATATTTGTAAGAGGCACGACCGAGGGTATAAATCTCGTGGCGCAGGCTTATGTAAAACCGCTTTTGGAGCCGGGCGATGAGATAATTGTTTCGCTTTTGGAGCATCACGCGAATATCGTTCCGTGGCAATTAGTAGCGCAGGAAACGGGCGCGGTAATAAAGGTAATTCCCGTTGACGATTCGGGGCAGCTTAAACTTTCCGAATACGAAAAGCTGTTTACCAAACGCACAAAGTTTGTGTCCGTAACGCACGTTTCAAACGTATTAGGCACGATAACGCCCGTAGCCGAGCTTGTTGCAATCGCGCACAGGCACGGCGTAAGGATAATGATAGACGGTGCGCAGTCTGTGGCGCATATTCCCGTGAACATTTCCGCGCTTGACGCTGACTTTTTCGTGTTTTCCGGGCATAAAATTTACGCTCCCACGGGAATAGGCGCGCTCTACGGCAAAAAGGACGTCCTCGAAGCCGCAAAGCCATATCACGGCGGCGGAAATATGATAAAGGACGTTACGTTTGAAAGAACGATATATAATCCCGCGCCGAATAAATTCGAGGCAGGAACTGGCAGCATAGGCGACGCGGTGGGTTTAGGCGCGGCGCTTGAATATCTTAGCTCGATCGGTATGCCCGCCGTCAGCGCATATGAACACGAGCTTGTAAGCTACGGAATGAAAGAACTCGCAAAGATAAACGGACTTCATCTTGTCGGCACTGCTCCTTCTAAATCAAGCGCACTTTCTTTCGTGATAGACGGCGTATCAAATGATACCGTAGGGCAAATTCTCGATCAGAACGGAATTGCCGTGCGCGTGGGGCATCACTGCGCACAGCCTATTCTGCGTCACTACGGGCTTGAGGGCGTTGTGCGCCCTACTTTGGCACTGTATAACACTTTTGAAGATATTGATACTTTGGCAAGAGTGTTAAGATCAATATAACAGACGGTACTTGATATGGAATTTTGTACAAAATTATTGCACGACAAATCGGCAGGGAGATTTCAAAACGGCGCAACTCTCCCGCCGATAAGCCAGGTCTGCGCGTTCTCATATGAGAGCGCGGAGGAACTCGAAAAGGTGTTCGCGGGGAAAGCGGCGGGCTTTGCCTATACAAGGATCTCAAATCCTACGGTAGACGCTTTTGAAAGGCGAATTTGCGAACTTGAGGGCGGACGCGCCGCGACCGCCTGTTCATCGGGAATGGCGGCTATATCTTCGGCGCTTTTGAATATCTTAGGCACGGGCGACGAGATAATTGCAGGCGCGGGGCTGTTCGGCGGAACGGTAGATCTGTTCCGCAACCTTAAAGAATACGGCATTACAACTAAGTTTGTAACGCATATGACTATTGACGAGATAAAAAAGCACATCACCTACAAAACAAAGGTCATATTCGGCGAGATAATCGGAAATCCGGGGCTTGACGTTATGGATATTCGCAGCGTATCGGAGCTTGCACACGAAAATAATATCCCCCTTTTCGTAGACGCTACCACCGCCACGCCGTATCTTATCCGCTCCATTGAATACGGCGCGGACATTGTTATACATTCCTCGTCAAAATACATAAACGGAAACGGAAACTCAATAAGCGGAATAATCACAGACAGCGGGAATTTCAAGTGGGATTTTGATAAATATCCCGTACTCGCGCCGTATAAAAAATATGGTAGACTTGCGTTTACTGCTCGGCTCAAAAACGACACATGGCGAAATATCGGCGGCTGTCTTTCTCCGATGAATGCATATCTGAATTTATTAGGCATTGAAACGCTTGCGCTAAGAGTGGAACGTATCTGCGAAAACGCTCTGGCGCTTGCAAATGCACTGGAGAAAACAAACGGTGTAAAGGTAAACTACCCTGCTCTTCCAAACAATCCGTATTATCCCTTAGTCCAAAAGCAATTCGGCGGAAAGGGCGGCGGGATAGTGACACTGAGAGCGGGTTCAAAGGAGAAAGCCTATGCGCTTATGAACGCTCTTAAATACGCGCTGAATGCGACAAATATCGGGGATACAAAAACTCTCGTCATTCACCCTGCGTCAACCATTTATCTTAACAGCACCGAAGAACAGAGAATAAACGCGGGCGTGTATGACGATACTATCCGCATAAGCGTGGGAATTGAAGACGCCCGCGACATTATCGAAGATTTTACCCAAGCGATAGAAAAAGTAAACGGAAAGGAATGATAAAAATGTCCGAATACGTAATAACCGACACGATAGATATAACCGATGTAAACTGCCCCGTCACGTTTGTAAAGACAAAGGTAGCTCTGGACGAACTCGACGAGGGAGATATTCTGAAAGTCCATATGAACAGCGGCGAACCCGCGCAAAACGTACCGAGAAGTCTTAAGGAAGAAGGTCACGAGATCCTTGATTTTACCCAAAACGATGACGGAACATACGATCTTTTGGTCAGAAAGGTAGGTGATTAGCTTGGCGGAAAGAATAGGAAACGACGATTTCTCTGAAAAGGTCTTAAAGTTTTCGGGGCTTTCCGTTGTGGAATTTTACACAGATACCTGCGTTCCCTGCAAGCGAATGTCGCCGATACTGTCCGAACTCAGCGAGCAGTACGCTGACGAAGTTTTCATCGCGAAAGTAAATGCGGTGTATGAACCCGAACTTTGCGAAGAATACGACATTGCCGCCACACCGACGTTTTTGCTGTTTAAAAACGGCACGGAGGTCGGACGGTTTATAGGCGCGCGAAAAAAGGAAGAACTCGAGCGCATTATTGAAGAAAACAAATAGGAGGTATGAGATGAAAATAACAGTTGCGGGCGAAACAAAGGATTTTAACGAGGGCTTGACTATAGCCGAACTCATTAAACAGGAAAACGTCGAAAATCCCGACTATATCACGGTATCGGTAAATGACGAATTTGCGGATAACGAAAACTTTTCATCAATTGAATTGCACGATGGAGATGTCGTGGAATTTTTGTATTTTATGGGAGGAGGCAGCTATGACATTCTCTAACGAACAGTTGGAACGGTATTCGCGGCACATCATCTTAAAGGAAGTAGGCGTTAAAGGACAGAAAAAGCTCCTTAACGCGAAAGTGCTGATAATCGGGGCTGGCGGTCTGGGCGCGCCCTGCGCTATGTATCTCGCTGCCGCAGGCGTAGGAACGATAGGAATTGCGGACGCAGACGAGGTTGATTTATCAAACTTACAGCGGCAGATCATTCACGCTACAGAGGACGTCGGAAAGCCCAAGGTGCAGTCAGCAAAGGAAACGATAAACAAAATGAACCCCGACGTTACGGTCAATACCTATCACGAGTTTGTGTCCTCGGAAAACATAATGGAAATAATCCGCGACTATGATTTCATTATAGACGGCACGGATAATTTCCCCGCGAAATTTTTGATAAACGACGCGTGCGTTATGGCAAAGAAACCGTTTTGCCATGCGGGAATAATCCGCTTTCAAGGGCAGCTTATGACCTACGTTCCGGGACAAGATCCCTGCTATAGATGCGTGTTCAAAGAGCCTCCGCCAAAGGACGCTGTGCCTACCTGCAAGCAGGCGGGAGTTATCGGCGCTATGGGCGGCATTATCGGCAGTCTTCAGGCAATGGAAGCAATAAAGTACATAACGGGTACGGGCGAATTGCTTACGGGATATTTGCTGACGTTTAACGCGCTAAAAATGGAGTTCCGCAAGATAAAACTCCCCAAACCGAACGGAAAATGCGCGGTGTGCGGCGACGAACCTACGATAACCGAGCTTGTAGATTACGAGCAAGCGGAATGTAACGGCGTGTGAGGAAAACTTATGATAATAATATCAAAGGACGATTTTTATAAAATAGTAGACCGCGCTCTGTCCGAACTCCCAAACGAGGCTTGCGGGCTTATCGCGGGCAGAATCGAGGAAAATAACAAGATCATCGAAAAAGTGTACTTGCTCAACAATATTGATAAATCTAACGAGCATTTTTCGCTCGACCCGAAGGAGCAATTAGCCGCCGTTCGTGATATGCGCGAACAGGGGCTTTCGCCGCTTGGAAACTGGCATTCTCACCCCTCTTCCCCGTCAAGACCGTCCGAAGAGGACAAGCGCCTGGCTTATGACAAAACGGCGAGTTATCTTATATTGTCGCTTATGGATAAGGATAAGCCGGTGCTTAATTCTTTTCACATTGACGGCGATAAAGCAGAGCTCGAGGAATTAGTTATAAAGGAATGAAAGCTATGAAAGATCTTGCGATAATAGGCAGCGGTCCTGCGGGGCTGTCTGCGGCTTTGTACGCAAAAAGAGCAAACCTTGATGTTGTCGTTATAGAAAAGGAATTTCTCGGTACGGGGCAGATCGCCGAAAGCGCACAGGTGGATAATTACTTGGGACTTTGCGGTATAAGCGGTTTTGACCTCGGAGAAAAATTCAGGGCTGATGCAGAACACTTTGGTACGGAGTTTCTCGAGGGCGAGGCGGTGAGCCTTGAACAGAAAAACGGCGTGTGGATAATCACGCTCCAAAGCGGAGATGTCATAGAGGCAAAAGCCGTTATCTATGCCTCGGGAGCGTCTCACAAGCGTCTGAATGTAAGCGGCGAAGAAAAATTTATCGGTAAGGGCGTATCGTATTGCGCCATATGCGATGGTGCTTTGTACCGCGGCAAAACCGCAGCTGTTATCGGCGGCGGCGACACGGCTCTTGACGACGCGCTGTATTTATCCGATATGGCAAAAAAGGTGTATTTAATTCATAGGCGAAATGAATTTAGGGGCTCAGATAAAAGCGTTCTCAAAATAAGATCGCGCGAAAACATTGAGATAATAACTCCCGCGAACGTCACGGAAATCATTGGAGAAAACCGCGTAAGTTCAATAAAACTCGATAATGGGCGGGAGATTATTCTCGACGGAGTTTTTATAGCGATCGGTATGTCGCCCGCGTCCGATTTAGTGCGGAATATTGTCGATTTAGATGAAAACGGCTATATCAAAGCAGATGAAACAGGAATAACGAAAGCGGCAGGATTGTTTTGCGCGGGAGACGTAAGAACAAAAAAGCTGAGGCAAGTAATAACGGCAGCGTCAGACGGAGCAAATGCGGCAGTTTCAGCGGCGGAATATCTGAAAGAAAATTCATAGCAGGATTTAAAAACGGCGGTATTGCGCAAGCAATGCCGCTTTTATTTATACAAAAAAACTATAACTCAATATATAAGTTTTGTATTAGACAAATAACACAAAACGCGGTATAATAATTTTGCAGGAAAGGAAGATGACAAATATTGAAATTAAGAAATTACTTTGAAATGCTCATAAGATCTAATTTCAGATTTGGGCGATGTTGAATTAAATATCGGATCTGTTTAAAAAATCAAATCTCAAACTATATAAAAAGGGAGTGACTTTTCAAAAATGGATTTTTTATTAAGCATCAACTGGATAGCGCTGTTTGCGCTTTCAATAGTAAGTCTGTTGTTTGTGCTGCTGCATCTTCTTTCAAAGAAAACGAACCGCACGATCACAACGCTTATTGCTCTTGTGTTCGGCGCAATAGTCGGGATAGTTTTCGCGTCCGAAAACAATTCATATCTTGTATGGGTAGGGCTTATAGGCGATATTTATGTAAACGTGATAACCGCGCTTGCCGCGCCGATAATCATAGTTTCTATAATTTCAAGCTTTGTGTCGCTCAAAAGCAAACAAGCCGTCAGATCAATAGGAACGCGCTCCGTGTTCTGGCTGTTAGCGTCAGCGGCGGGAGCAATTGTTCTGAGCCTTGCGGCAGGATCGGTATTCGGACTTTGGGAGAAATCGACGGTGTTTGACGGAATAGCGTCTGTAAGCGATTCTACGGTTGAGGCATACGGCGATCTGAAACAATCGTTTGACGAAACCTTGCTCGGTTTGTTCCCGTCGAACATCATAAGCGATATAGCAAACAACAATATCGTCGCGATAATCATAATCGCAGCGGCAATTGCCTTGGCTTATATCGGGGTATCTTCAAGCGAGGGAGAAGAAAAGGTCGTTTCGTTCAAAAATCTTGTAGAGACGACAAAGAAGATTATTTTCAAAATACTTAAAGTTATTATTGACTTTACGCCTTATGCGGTTCTCTGCCTGATAGCGTCAAGCGCCGCAGCGATCTTCTCGGATATTGACACGATTTTGCAATTATTGCTTTTAGTCGGTATCATCTATGCGGTAGCATTTTTCCACGCGTATATATTTAACGGCGTGCTTATTAAATTTGCAGCGAAGCTGAATCCCGTTAAATTCTTCAAGAAAATCTTCAGCGCTCAGGCGACGGCGTTTACAACTCAAAGCAGTATAGGAACGCTCCCCGTTACAATTGACGCGCTGGAAAACAAAGTCGGCGTAAGCGAGGAAGTAGCGAACTTCACCGCCCCGCTCGGCACTACGATAGGTATGCCCGGCTGTACCTGCGTATGGCCTGTTCTGCTCGTTATGTTCTTTGTAAACGCAACGGGGCTTGACTGGGGAGTAAGCAATTACATTTTGCTCGCAGTAGTAACGCTTGTGCTGTCGCTCGGAAGCGCAGGAGTTCCCGGAATTGCTATCGTTTCATCCGTAGCCGTGTTCAGCGCGTTGGATCTGCCGATTGCGGCGGTCGTTCTGCTTATCCCAATAAACACTATATCGGATATGGCGAGAACGCTCAACAACGCGACCTGCGCGGCAGTATCGGCGGCAATTGTAGCCCGCAAGGAGGGGCAGCTAGACGACAGCGTGTTTAATCAAGAGGAGGAAAATAAGACATGGCAGACAAAACAAAAACAAGTACAGCAATAAAATTCACGATAATATTGTTGATCTTGGCGGTTGTATTTTTAGTGCTGAGCATTGTTTCCGCAAATCTTTCAGTGAGCAGAACGGTAAATGCTATCGACACTATAGGCACAGTCGAATTTTCCAACGACAGCAAAGGAAAGATAGACCTTGCGCTGAAATATTACGGGGAGCTTGACACTAATCTTTCCCTGCAAAGCAAGGTCACAAACGCCGATGAACTTACCGCTGCAAAATTTGAGTACGTTCGGCTTGCCATCAAAAACGCTTATCTTGCCGACAAAAACGGTGGTGACGAGGCAACGATAAAAGAATATATCGAACTTGCCCGTAAAAGCTTTGACGAATACTGTTCTACGGGCAAATGTAAAAACGTCAGCAATTACGATGATCTGACGTCTCTTGAAAGTAAATATTCAGACGGCGGCGCGGACGCCTCGCAGAATACAGGCAGTCCCGAACCCGCAGAAGAAATAGAGCTTTGCTGACAGATAAAAATTATTTTGGAGGAATTACAATGTCAAAAATTAAATCACTTAAACAGTCCGCAGCACGGCTTGAGGTACTGTTTTGGGCAATAGCGGCGCTGGTGCTTGCCGCAGCGTTCCCGCTTGTTTCTGCAGTGGCTGACGGCTCGTCAAGTGCAGATTACAATGCGGGCAAAGCCTATTACAACGCCGATTATGCTAATCTCGGCGATGAAAATTCGGTTTTCCAAAGCATTACATGGGAAGAAGCCGTCTACCTTTTCCAACAGGAGGGCAACTATCTTATACTGTTCGGCGGCTCCTGGTGCCCTAACACAACGGCGGTAATTGATTACATAAACGACGCGGCTAAAGCGTCGGGCGTTGATACTATATACAATCTTGATTTCCGTCTTGACGGCACGAACAGCGACACGCATATCCGCGAAACCAACGGTTCGGACAAAAGCGGCGCGGCTTACAATTACCTTTACGGCGAATTAGTAACGCGCTATCTTACAAATTTAAACGACTGGGTAGAGTATAAGGCTGACAGCGAAAGCGCGCTTACCTATACAAATTCCGAGGGCAAGGATGTTACTGTTCCGAAGGTCCAAGTGCCGTTCCTTTTCCTCTATAACAAGGACAACACCGTCAATAATGCGGGAGAAAGCGTAGAGGGCGAAAAATATCCGATAGTATACGGCTTTGAAAAAATGCTCTATCGTGACGCAAACGGCGGCAAGGATCTGTTTACAAGCAGCAAAACTCAGGACGACACTACCCGTGTGACGGATTATGCAGAGCAGCTCAACAATGCGATCTTCAGCCACATCGGAACAAGCAGCGACAAAGTTCAGCTGTCCTCGTTTACCGACGCCGATTATATACGTCTTGCGTACAATGAAAAATCGGGCAAGACCTTGTTTGCCGTGGGTGATAAAATAAATATTCAGACACTTACTTATAAACAGCTTCAATGGCTTTTAAATCAAAGCGGGGACTATCTCATCTTGTTCGGCGGCTCATGGTGCGGGAATACGCAGGCGGTTATTGACCTTATCAATGATTACGCTGTAGAAAACAATGTTACCGTTTATAATTTTGATACCAAGCTGGATAGCGGGTATGCAAAGAAATTCTGGGGTTATGCGGGCGACGTTCATATCCGCGACAGCGAAAATGTTTTCGCAAATTTGTACGTTGACCTTGTCAACGAGTATCTTGGCAATATTGAAACCGAATACACTGTCGAAAGCGAAAACTACATCTTCTATCAGACCGATCCCGCCAATGAAGATACAAAGAAGATTGCAAACAAGCTCCAAGTTCCGTATTTCTTCGCATACAACAAGGACATTGTTGACGATAACGGGCATGACGCTCCCATTCTCGGATATGTCGAGAAAATGTATGTGCTTGATGAAACAAGCGAAGATTACATAGGAAGCGACAAGAATCATGAGGATTATACAACGGCAACTGAAAGCGTTATAAACAGCTATAAAACATCGGGCGCTGCTCCTGGAGAAATCGTAAGTGCCGGCACAAATTCCGACAATACAAATTCCAACGATACAGCTTCTTCAACAGACAGTTCTTCCGACATCAACGCGCAGACCGAAACCGAAACTCAGGACGATAACCTCCTGCCGAAGATAATAGCTGCGGCAGCAGGCGCAGTTATAATAGCAGGCGTTGTGATATTCGTTGCAGTAAAGAAGAAAAAATCGGGTCACGGCGATGATAATAACGGATGCTGCTAATAGGCAAATTTAAATAACGTATAATTTTAGGGCGGCAGCGTACAAAATAAATATTCGGCTGCTGCCCTATTTATTTTAAGAGGTAAAAATTATGAAAAAGCATATAAAATATAAAACACAAGGCGTGTGCTCCCGCAAAATAGAATTTGACATTATTGACGGAGTCGTTCATAACGTGGTGTTCCAAGGCGGATGCAAAGGAAACACGGCGGGGCTTAGCGCGCTTGCCGAGGGCGGTAGCGCGGAAGAGCTTGTGAGAAAACTGAAGGGTATTCCGTGTAAAGGAGATAACTCCTGCCCAAATCAGCTTGCGATAGCTATTGAGCAAAATTTGCCGAAATGAAAACGCGTTTTACAATTCATTTAGTTAGGTTGTTGAAATAAGAGGCCGGAATTTTTAGTTCTGACCTCTTATTCTTTTTATTTGTTAGATTTTTATGAAGCAAAACCGTAAATATGCGCACTCCCCGAAAAGTGGTTTTGATATATAGATTAGAAAAAATGCTCTTGGCTTTTGCCGAGGGTACAAACTGTAGATAAAGCCACGTCTGCTGCGGGAGCGGCACTAAAGACTTTGTATATCGTTATGATAAAGTTTGTTACCCCGAAATGCTCCAAAGTTAACGACTTCCTAAACAAATGATATGCGCCACTATAAGGACTTGAAACAATTACGCTAAACGGCTTCAGATTATTGAAAAGCAGTCATACGATTATCTTCAAATGCTATTCCGCACTTGTTGACCCAGGCAATAAAAAGCTCGGCATTATCCATTTCCCATGAGAAATTTAATATCTTCCTGCCATGCGAGTAAACCTCAATTCGTTCAAGCCACTTTGTACACCTGACTAATGCGATCTCGCCGCTTGTCCATTGGTCTCCGTTGTAGAATAATTTTTTACCCTTAACAAAAATTGTCGGCTTGTTCTTTTCGCGTATCACGGTTACAACAACAAGTATGCCTATCAACGCTATAATGCCCCAGAATATAATGTCAACTACAGATAAATTATTATTCGTGTTTCCGACAAACTTTCTTATCAAGAATCTCCCTCCGAAAAAGAGGGCAAATAAAACCATCATGCCGAATACTTTAGCGGTATAACTGCTTTTGCCGATCTCAAAGCTAACGTCGGACATATCTTCTTTAGAATATTTGAAAGCTGTTTTTTCTGCCAAAAGTTTACTTTGTCTTAAATTATTGTTGTTATTATTCATAAAAACTCCTGTTCTTTAAAATCAGAAACTCGCAAAGCTCTCTCTGAGCGTTTTCAATTTCATACATATTAAAAGCTCCTTTAGTTATTATTAATTTGAACTTTATTGTATACGTAAGGAAAAATCTGCGATGAAAACCGGTTTTATCATTTTACATTCGCCATCTTTTACAGTATACAGAATGAAAAACCATTTGTCAATAAGTTTGTTAAGTTTAGCACGATGTTGTGAAGTTTGGCGATCAAAAATCAAAAAAAGCCCATACCTCCCCCAAAAAAGAAAAGTATGAGCTCAAAAACACTTGACAATAATTTTGTGTTATGCTATTATGAAAAAGGCTATAATCATTTCACATTGTTATTATCTATTGCTATATAATGCAATATTCTTAAAAGATCCACGCTATGTTCATTATCGAGTTCAATGACCGTCTCGATCAAATTGCCGACAGAGATTTTTTTACCGATCTTCTTTTTCAATGCATGATTCGGAATATTAAAATCGCTTCGTCCTAAAAGATAATCCAACGAAACATCAAAAACATCCGCTATGGCACATAATACATCTAAACCCGGCATACTGATATTTCGTTCGTAGTGGGAGATCGAATTTTTAGTAACATGAAGTACATCGGCAAGTCGTTGCTGAGTGTAACCGTGTTTCTCACGTAACATTTTCAATGTTTCCGAAAAAACCATATTATCGCCCCAAATTATGAATTATACTACATTTATTATACTTGGTTTAGCACATAAAATATACATAAATATACTAATAATGCGATTTTAATTCAATTTATTTACAATTAGTCACAAAGGCATTACACTTATGTGAAAGGAAAATACATATCTATGATCAATGTTGCGATATGTGACGATAATGATGCAATGTTGAATTTTCTGAAAAATATAATCAATGACATTTTTACAGAAAACGAACTAAATTTCAAATTGCACACTTTTCTGTCGGGAGCAGAGTTTCTTAAAAGGCACGAAGAAGAACCGTTTGATGTTGTTTTTTTGGATATTGTTATGCCCGAAATAGACGGATTTGAAGCAGCAAAACAAATGCGCAAAATTTCTTCGGGTACATATATAATTTTTATTACCACCGAAAGCAGCCTTGTATATGAGAGCTTTGATTTTCAGCCTTTTTACTTTATTCCGAAAGGAAAGCCGCAGGTTGTAGAAGAAAGATTGCGCCATGTCGTAGGAAAACTAAAAGTACATATCGCCGCAAATAAGAAGATCCTGATCGACGGTGCATATAACAATAAGAGATACGTTTCGCCAAGCGATATTTTATACATTAAAAGCAGTTCAAATCAAGTAATTTTTCATTTTACCAATGGCGAAACCATGCAAATCAGAAATAAACTCTCCAATCTTTTTGCGACTTTGAATAATAACATTTTTACCAAAACACATAATCGGTTTGTAGTAAATATGAAACATATTGAACAGGTAGACTACCCTAATATGCAAATCATGCTTTATAATCGGGAAATTATTCCTATCAGCAGGAACTGCAAAAAAGAGTTTGAAAAAAATTATATCATGTTTATGCGTTCGTTTTCTTAAGGAGAGCATTATGAATGAACCTTTTTGGACGGTGTTGGAAATAATAACTAATATCTATCAATCCTTTCTTGTCATGCACTTTATTTGTTCCTCATTCAATAATGATTTTCGATTTTCAAACGGAAAGATGATCTTTGTTTTTGGAAGTTTGATAAATGCGCTGCTTTTGACTGTCCTTAATGAGATCACATCATACGAGGGATTGCTCGGAATAATTTATTCAATATATTTTTTTAGCTTTTCCTTATTGTTCTTAAAAGGTTCCGTATTGAAAAAACTATTTATTTCAATTTTTACAAATCTATGTATTGCCGGAATAAGCTCTGCTGTCCCAAGCTTTGTATCTGTAGTATTAAAAGGCAGCATGGATAGTATTTACAATACAAATTCTGTTGCCAGACTGCTTACAATAGCTATAGTACAGGTAGTGCTTACTTATTTGTTTTTGGTTTTACTTCATTTTACAAAGGACAAGGTGAATTCTCTTAAAGCAAAAGAGTGGGGACTTATTATATCAATTTTCGGAATATCATTCATAACATTCTTAGTGATACACATTGCAGCGCTTACAAGTGATTTAACAAGCAGTATTCTGCTATTGACGGCTGAACTCGGGATCATTCTCATCAATGTTGTTTGCTGGTATATTACAATTAGTCTCAGCAAGTCAAACAAAGCGAAAGAAGAACTAATTGCATTAAACAAGCAAAATGAATACAGTCAAAAATATGCGCAAACTGTAAAAGAACAATATGAGCAAACTCGCAGATTGCGTCATGATATGAAACAGTATAATGCAGTGTTGGACAGATTGATCTCCGACAAGAAATATGACGAGGCAAGGGAGCTCATTTCCGAGAATTATAAGACCATTTCCCAATCAGAGGTAGTAATTGATGTTGGAAACGACTTGATAAATGCAATATTGAATTCAAAACTTACTCTTACCAAATCCCTGGGAATAGATGTAATATGCAGCACCGAAAAAGACTTGTCGGGCATAGAAAGCGCCGACTTATGCAGTCTTATCGGAAATCTTCTGGATAACGCGATTGAAGCTGCTCAACTCTGCGAGCCTGAAAAACGTTCTATCGAATTAAATATTTCTACATCGGGAAGCCGAATGAATATTACTGTCCGAAACAGTATAAGCCGTTCTGTACTTAAAGAAAACCCAAAGTTGACCACGACAAAATCCGACAGATCCGAACATGGATTCGGCATAAAAACAATAAAATTTATTTCTGAAAAATATAACGGTTCGACTGATTTTTACGAAGAAGGAGGTTTTTTCATCAGCCGAATTGAAATTTACAGGCAACTGATAACGGAATAAAAAATCGCAGGCTGTATAAAAAGTCCTGCTTCAGACTGTAAAGAAAGTCCCCGTATACTCGCATTACGCGCTTTGCGAAAAGCGCGGAATAAGCGTTGGTCTTAAGCGGATGGGGCTTTATCCAAGATGCCGTGCCAATAAAGCACGGCATTATTTTTTACACAAAACGACTCGGCAGATAAACATAAGTTCTTCTTCATAAAAGTCAACTATCCCGTCATATTTTTTGGCGACAGAGCGAATTGACTTTACTCCGAATCCGTGCATTTCCGAAAGGTCTTTAGTCGATTTGAGATCCGGGTTTTTGCCGAGGACCGATTCGGAAACGGTATTTGAAACCGTTATGATAAGTTTGTAATTATCCGACATTATAGACGCTTCTATTACCGCATTTTCTTTTACCTTTTCAGCAGCCTCGATCGCATTGTCGAGCATATTTCCGATAAGGCCGCATAAGTCGTACTCGTTTATACCCTCAATTTTGCTTGTAGAATTACACAAGACATTTATTCCCTTTGACTTGCCAAGGCTCAGTTTAGAATTCAGAATAGCGTTGACAAAATCGTTTCCCACATCCACGAACATTTCGACTTTCTCAATATTATTTGAAACTTCCGAAATATATTTTTGCGCCTCGTCGTATTTTCCTTCAAGCTGCAGCCCGCTTACCGTCGCAAGATGCTGTTTTATATCATGCCTCATGCATCTGATCTCCCGATATTGTTTTTGTACGGACTCTGCGTATTTTATATCCTGCTTGAACTGCTGATCGCTGAGTTTTAATTCTTCGGCAATGCGGTTGCTTTTATTTAGCGAAACTACGATATTTAGACATAGTATATTCAGCGCAAACAATCCTGTTTGCCACATTATCAGCATAAGCGAAGTTGTTTGACTGAGGCTTGATTCACCTAAAGCTAAACGTATCATTCCGACCGACAGAAGCGAGATCAATAATAAGGAAATTATCAATGACCATTCTTTCTTGCTTAACATTGAAAGATCTCTGTTTATTAACTTAAGTATAAGGTTATACAATAATAAATTCAATACCTGGCAAATCAGAAGTCCCAAAACTTCGTGCCACTCATGCGTAGTATAAAATTCGGCAGTATCCGTATTGAAAGCAAATGATAAAATTCCCGTGGTAAAACTGCTTGTGACCAACAGAACAGCGCAGGCTATTATCGTTGCAGACAGTTTTCTTAAAACTTTTCCCTTTAAAAAAGCAAAAGCAAAAGCGAACCAATATAAAACATAAAAAATGCTTCGCCACCAAGCAAATGTTACATTATAGCTTACACAAACAGCATAAATCGTTCCAAGAGCCGCGCCAAGATAATAAACTATCTTCCCTTTTACGGTCTTAAGGTCATGGTTTAAAAAGCTACAGATGAAATAAAAGACAATAAGCTCTTCGGCTAAGTTAACCGATATTTCAAACAAACACCAAAAAATATCCTCCATAGTTGTTCTCCGCTCATGAAAAATTTCTTAGAAAGACAGTGTATTTATTTATAAGATCCGCCTTATATGCGCGGCTTATATTCAATTCGGTACCGTCATACAAAACGGCTTTATATCTGCCGCTGTCTATTCTTCCCAAATAATGCATGTTGAGTATATATCTGTTATGAATACGCGCAAAAGACTTCGCAGGCAGTTTAATAAACATATCGTCCAATTTAAAGCGGATATGGATCGTTTCTTCCCGACATACAACATCTACATAATTTGATTTGCTTGCAATGTAAATGATTTTGTCGGAGTCGACATATTTTTTCTCATTATGCGGAAGATCAAAGAAAATCGTCTGTTTCTCATTTAATTTATCGACAAGTTTTTCAATAACGCTCCCTATTTTTCGCGCCAGAAATTCGGGCTTACTCTTTGGGATAAAATAATACGGATGATAATCGAAACTGTCGTATACCAGATCGCTTTCGGTAGTGATAAATATAATATGCGTTTTTTCAAAAATCTTTTTGGCAAGTTTTGCAGCTTCAAATCCGTCAATGTCCGTAAGCTTAATGTCAAGAAACATTACGTCAAAAGGCGTCTTTTCATGCTGCGCTATTAAATCCATGCCATACTCAAACCCGCTTATCTCATAATCAATACCGAGCTTCGACAGTTTTTCATCAACTTTACCTAAAATAAAGTCAAGCATGATTTTATTGTCATCACAAACCGCGAACCTCATTTGTTCTGTCTCCTCCAAAAACTATAATTGCATGCTGTCGGGTAAAACTCTTTTTCTTGTCAATTCATTATACATTATTTTTTTGAAAATGTAAAGTGCATTATTGATTTTTAAAGGATTTAATACTGTCAAACTTCACTTTTTTCTGTTAAACTTCACTTTTTCCCGTTAAGCTCTTCAAACTTATTGACAAAGAGTTTCCCCGATGCTATAATCGTTGTAAAAAAGAGCTTTAATTAAAAACTCGGTTGAAATTCTCCTGCTCTATGAAAGGAAAAAATAATGAACATTACATTTAAACAAGCAATACTCAACAAGTACAACATTATAGCTTTTTTGTTTGTCCCTATTGTAAGCTTTTTTAGCTGGGCGCTCACTTGCGACCTATTTAACATTTTAGAGTTTTCAAAAATAATGGAAGAATATCGGGGAATACCCGCCTGGGAATATATCAGGTCCGTTACGGGTTTGTTTTCTTATGCCGTTTGGGGATTTTCTTTCATGCAGATCTTGATACCGCTTTTGTCATCGTTTATTACTCTTCCTTTTCTGCGTGAAAAAAGAATGTTCAATTTCTCATACGCACGAGAGGAAAGCTATAAGAAAGCCGTTTTAAAGCCGATGCTGAGACAGCTTATTATAGGCTGTACGTTATTGTTTCTCGGCTATATGGTATTTCTGACTGCAGGTCTTGTCTGGGGAATAAATCCCGAATCATCAGGCGGTCGTGTGTTTATGCCGGAGATATTCGGAAGTGATTTTGCACATGATAATATGTTTATGTTCTTTGTGGTAGACGGGTTCTGGAAATATTTTGTATTCTGCTTTGTGTATGGACTGTTTTCAATTTGTATATCTTTTTACACAAAGAAAGACTTTTTGTGCCTTATAATCCCGACCGTTTATTATCTTGTCTTCAATATAATTCTTTCGGGCATAGGAGAAATAAAACTTTTTGGCGGAATGACTATTGATCTTGCTCTATTTGCCCCGAGCTATCCTATAATGTCGGGGTCGCGCAATTGGGTGTCTATCCCGCAGGTCATTATCCCGCTGCTGCCGCCGCTGATATTCAGCCTGTTTACGCTCTACAGGGAATTTGCTGTAAAGCAAAAACGAAATGACGTCTATGCCGTTTAATCATTTCGGCGGAAGTTTATTGCTTTGATAAAAAGGAAAACAAAGAATATGCTTACCTTGATAATACTGTATATACTTCTTTGCGCGGTTTCGGTCTTTTTGCTCAACGGTTCGGGGATCCTGCAATTTACCGACGCGGGTTTCTTTGACTATCTGAACATATTATTTTTCAATTCGGAAAAGTTCTCTCAATATAACATAAACTGGAATATCATAAGCGCAATGCACTTTTTTCTGCTGTTGTTTTTCGGAGTTATTTACTGTTCGTCCTCTGCAAGGAACTATTGTGCGGGAATGAACCAAATGGAGCTTATCCGTTATGGAAAATATGAAAAATATTTCTTTTACTGCAACCTCAAAAACGCACTGAACGCTCTGGAATTTGTCTTAATGACCGCGCTCCTGCCGCTGAGTATAGTATTTGTAAACTCAAAAGCACTGACAAATTTTGATTCGGTCATAGGCGAGTTGTTAGCAGAAAACATTTTTAACACAGCGATATTTTTAGTAAAGACATTCGTGCTTTTGACGCTTATTGAGCTTGTTTTTCTGGAAATGATACGAAAGCGCGACTATCAGTTCTCTCTTTCGATAATGGCTGCGGCATCGGCTGTTATAGTATTTGCCGACAGCCTTTTGAAAACGGGAGCTGTAACTATGGGAAACATTGTAAATCAGCTTGTAGCGACAGGCGTTTACATTGCGTTATATTTAGTACTTTATTTTGTATTCAGACGTGAACCAAAATCAATTTGACAGGAGAATAATATGGAAAACATCATCACACTTGAAAATGTAAGCAAAAAATACAAGGACAGAAAGATTTTAGAGAATTTTGATTTCGCCTTTGAAAAAGGGAAATGCTATGGAATTATCGGAAGAAACGGCAGCGGGAAAAGCGTTCTGTTAAAGCTAATCGCAGGCTTTGCTTATCCCGACAGCGGCAATATAACCATACGCGGCAAGCAACTGAAAAAGGACATTGATTTCGTTGACGACGCGGGAGTTATCATAAACTCGCCCGAATTTATAAACAGTATGTCGGGGCTTAATAATCTGCTCTACCTCGCTGATATAAGAAAGAAAATCAGCAAAGAAAAAATAATAGAAGTTCTTAGAGAGCTCGGTCTTGAAAATGCGATGAAAAAACGTGTTTCTACCTATTCGCTGGGTATGAAACAGCGGCTGAGACTTGCTCAGGCAATAATGGAGGAGCCGGATCTGCTTATCCTCGACGAGCCTATGAACACCCTTGATGACGACGGCGTAAGTGAGATAAGAGAGCTGTTGCTGTCGCTGAAAAAAGAAGGCAAAACCATTATCCTCACATCACACAACTCCGATGATATAAACATTTTGTGCGACAGCGTCTGCTCGATCGGCAAAGGTAAGCTTGAAGAAATAAAGGGCGGGAGTTTGGACTAAAAGTTTTCTCTTTAATGTAAGTTTGTTATAAAAAAATAAGAGGTAAGGGGGACAAACTCTTACCTCTTACTTCTTACATCTCAGAAAAATTTTAAAAGCTCTTGACAAATTTATGAAAGGATGATATAATATTATTGTAATATCAAAATGATATTATTTTGAAAGAGAGGTAAGAGGGTGATCTTATGGAAAAGAAAACTATGATCTACGAGGAAAAAGAGCTTAAAGCAAAAAGCGGCTGGGCGGTGTTGATACTTACGATACTGCTGTATTTGTGTGCGATAGGCGGTGTGATATTCGCGGCAATGCTGCTCGACAGTTCAGGCGGCGAGAGCGTTTTGGGTTGTTTTATTATGACGGTGTGCATTATCTGGCTTGCGTTTGGCTGGGCGCTGTTTTTGGGGCTTAAAATAATCCGCCCGAATGAGGCGCTTGTGTTTACGCTTTTCGGAAAGTATATAGGCACTATAAAAAAAGAGGGCTTTTATTTTGTGAACATCTTCGCCGTGCCCGTTGCTCCGAAAGCCACGGGAGACGCGCCTGTAATTGCAAACGGAATGATTTACAATCAGCAGTTCAACAGAAAGATCTCGCTCAAAACCATGACCCATGACAACAAAAAGCAGAAGATAAACGACCTTTTGGGAAATCCCATTGAAGTGGGGATAGTGGTCACATGGCGCGTAGTAAATACCGCAAAGGCTGTTTTCAATGTCGATAACTTTATATCATTCCTGTCTATTCAGGCGGATTCTACGCTTCGCGACGTCGCAAGGCTGTACCCCTATGACAGCACCGACACCGACGAGAAAACGCTCCGCGGCTCGTCTACGGAGGTTTCCGAAAAGCTGAAAACGCTGCTTCAGGAGCGCGTTGAAGTAGCGGGACTGGAGATAATCGAAGCGAGAATAACGCACCTCGCTTACGCTCAGGAAATAGCCGCGGCAATGCTCCAGCGCCAGCAGGCTACGGCAATTATCGAGGCGCGCCAGAAGATAGTAGACGGTGCAGTAGGAATGGTAGAAATGGCTCTGCAAAAGCTCTCGGAAAGCAACGTCTGCGAGCTTGACGAAGAACGCAAGGCGCAAATGGTGAGCAACCTGCTTGTTGTCCTCTGCGGAAACAAGGACGCACAGCCGATAGTAAACAGCGGTTCGATTTACTGATAACCGAGGTTCTAAAAATGTTCTTTTCAAATGAAGTAATTATAACGCTCGCGGTATGCGGGGCGGTCGGGATAATACTTCCCGCGGCGCTTATCGTTATTGGCTGTATAAAATTTAAGGCGGCATGGAGGCCGTCTGCGGCGGTTGGAGCGGGAGTGTTCGTGCTGTTTGCCTTAATTCTTGAACAGCTCCTGCACGCGGTCATGCTGCCGATAGTCGGAAAATCAACGGTCGGTTATGTGATATACGGCGCGTTAGCGGCGGGAATTTTTGAGGAAACAGGGCGGTTTCTCGCCTGCCTTTTGTTTAAGAAAAAGCTGAACACTCAGACGGCGATTTTAGGGGGATTAGGTCACGGCGGCGCGGAATGTGCGATACTTATAGGGCTTAACTATATTTCGTATGTTACTATCGCAGTGACCGTAAATTCAATGGGTTTTGACAAGTTCGTTGAGCTTTCGGGCGCGGGAATTGACATTAAAGAACAGCTTGCCGCCCAGCTTACTGCAATTGCGGGAATAACGCCTTCTCTCGGAGCGCTTTCGCTGTTTGAGCGGCTCTTAGCAATGACTGCGCACGTTTGTTTATCGGTCATTGTTGCAAAAAGCGTCAGCGCGAAAAAGCCCTTGCTCTTCCCTGCCGCAATAATACTTCACGCGCTGATTGACACGGGAGCGGCGATGTATCAGGTCGGAATAATTAAGTCAATAGCTGTCGTCTATGCAATAATGGCGGCAATTGACGTAATGTTGATACTGTTTGCGGTATTTCTTTGCAGGAAAAAGCGCGGGAATGAAAAACAAAGCGAATGACAACAAAGATCGCGTTGTCAAAACTATAACAAAATGTAAGGGGAATGGGGAGCTTGAACGAAAATAAAACGCCCGAAAAAGAGCAGAAAAAACAAGTACCGCTCAGGCTCTCGCCTACTCTCTATGCGGAGCTTGCGAGGTGGGCTGAGGACGATTTCCGCTCTATAAACGGGCAGATAGAATATCTGCTGACGGAGTGCGTAAAGCACAGAAAGAAGAGTGGGAAAGATGAATGAAATCGGCGAATATATAATTTGCGGGGTTTGTATGCTGCTAGAGCCTATAACCGTAATGATAATAGCGGGGCTTATCTGGAGATTGCCTCCGAATTATATGGACATGGGAGTTTCCTATAAATCAAAGCTGGCGCAAAAATCGCCCGAAAGCTGGGCGTTCGCACAGTTTTATTTCGGAAAGACTACGTTTTTTACTCATGTCGTTATACTCGTTTTGTCGGCGGGAATAAGCGCTGCGGGCATTCTGCTAAGATTAGAAGAAAACGTGTTCGCTTGGACGGTGACGGGAGTTGCAATATTACAGACTTGCGGGATTTTAGTGAATATTCTCAGCACCGAACATAAGCTGAAAAAATTTATCGGGAACAAATAAAACAAAGCTGTCGGCATTTTTACCGACAGCTTATTTTATTTACCAATTACGCGGCGTATAGAACATCTGCGCCCAATAGCTGCTAAATCCTCTGTCGCCTTTTTCCAGATAACATCCTACTCCAAGATATTCAAGATCGGGATTGAGAATATTTTTACGGTGTCCGTCGCTGTTCATCCAGCCGTTTACAACATCTGCGGGAGTTTTGTAGCCTGCCGCGACGTTTTCCGCGCAGTGCCTATAATTCAGACCGCCCTCATCAAGCGCGGTAAAGCAACTTCTTCCGTCGGGGCGTGTATGCCCGTACTGAACAGTATTCTCCCACGCACGAAGAGCCGCTACTTCGTCCAGCTTATCAAGCGTCTTGAATTCGGGAAGTCCGTTTTCCCTGCGTATATTGTTTATGAGGTTGAACACTTCGTTGCAATAAGCCTTTTCCGTCGCGGTCATGGCGCGTTGGTTATACGGCCCTAAAGCAATAGGTTCACTCGGCGAAGTTGTATCTTCGGGGGATGAATTTTCGTTGGACGGAATTTGGTCTTCGTAAGACGGAGTTTGGTCTTCGTTAGACGGAGCTCGGTCATCATAAGGCGGGGTTGAGTCCTTGTTAGACGAGGTTGAGTCCTCATCAGACGAAGTTGTATCATCGGAAGAAAAACCCGTATCTTCCAAAGATGAACTATCGGAATACCCCGCAGAGCTAAAGTCCGATGAGCTGCTGTTATCGCCGAATGTATTCTCTTCTGCAAACGGAGGAGCTCCGAGATTTTCAAAATGGCGCTTGCAACCCGTGCAAAGCAATGCCGCACACAAGACCGCCAACAACGCCTTTTTGCGAATTTTCACACCAAAACACCTCCGATCAAAATACATCTCTTTTCATTATAACAGAGTTTTTATATGTTGTCAACTGTTAAAAAAATGAAATTTTCCAAAAGATAGAGCGGCTGAAAATTCAACCGCTCCGAATGTTATTATTTAACCGAGAACTACCTTTACTTCATGAACGCCGCCGTTCTGCGCGGGGATTACGTTTCCGCTTATCTCTTGTCCGTCGACTGTCACGGACTTAACGCCAGAGCAAACGCGGTTCGGGTTTTGTACCTCGATGTTATACGTTGCTCCTCTGAACTGACGGGAGATCTTAAAGCCTTCCCACTCGTGAGGTATAGACGGGTCAATTTTAAGTCCGTCATACTGCGGCTTTACGCCGAGAATATACTGCGATATTGCAACAAAGTTCCAAGCCGCCGTTCCCGTAAGCCAGGAGTTCTTTGCTTCGCCGTGGCGCATACCGTCCTTGCCCGCGATCATCTGCGCGTATACATACGGCTCCGTTCTATGAAGATCGCTCTTTTCCTCGCGGAATGCGGGAGCAATTTTTGAGTAATACTCGAACGCCTTGTCGCCGTGTCCTACGGCTGCTTCGGCGCAGATTATCCAAGCGTTGTTATGACAGAAAACGCCTGCGTTTTCCTTGTAACCGCCCGGATAAGTAGAGATCTCGCCATATTCTATCTTATAGGTCGTAAACGCGGGATTGTTGAGGACAAGTCCGTGCTCCGAATTAAGATACTTGTCTACGCTTTCGAGCGTCTTTATATCGAAGCCCTGTTCTTTTCCAAGTCCCGCAAGAACGCACCAGCCCTGCGGCTCGATAAATATCTTGCCCTCGTCGTTTTCGTGAGAGCCGACCTTGTTTCCGTTGTGATCGTATGCACGCAGGAACCATTCTCCGTCATATCCGAAATCAACGGTATTCTTGCGCATTTTTTCAATCTCGGCTTCAGCGCGCTGCGCTTCGGCTTCATCGCCCTTTAATCTGCACATTGCGGGATATTCGGGACCGATAAAGCAGAACATTCCCGCTATCATTACGCTCTCTGCTTTTTGTGAATAATAAGGCGGGTCGGGGAAAATATCCTTGTTGTTATAGGTCTGGAAGCTCTCGCCGGGCTTATCGGAGAAGCACGAAAGGTTCAGGCAGTCGTTCCAGTCGGCTCTTCCCGAAAGCGGCAGTCCGTGAGGACCTATCTTGCGGCAGACATGGTCGAACGCTCTCTTGCAGTGGTCGAGCATTGTGTCGGCAAGCTCCGCCTTGTTTTCATAAGGAACTTTTTCATCGAGAATGGAAACGTCGCCCGTTTCTTTTATATACTGTGCAACGGCAAGTATCATCCAGAGCGGATCGTCGTTGAAGTTAGAGCCAAGCTCGTGGTTGCCCATTTTAGTGAGCGGCTGGTACTGGTGATAAGCGCCGCCGTCTTCGAGCATTGTCGCAGCAAGATCCATAAGGCGCTCTCTTGCTCTTTCGGGTATCTGATGAACAAAGCCCAAAAGGTCTTGGTTGCTGTCGCGGAAGCCCATTCCTCTGCCTATGCCGCTTTCAAAATAAGAAGCCGAGCGCGACATATTAAAGGTTACCATACACTGATACTGATTCCAGATATTTACCATGCGGTTTACCTTTTCGTCGGGAGAAGATACGCTGTACTGCGTAAGCAGCTTGCTCCAGTATTCCTGAAGGCTCTCAAAGAGCTTGTCCGCCTTTTCGGGGGTATTGCAAAGCTCTATCATTTCGAGAGCCTTTTTCTTGTTGATAACATTATAAAGCGGCTTTTTATTGCCAACGCCGTCGGTGGTGTAGCTTGCGATAATTCCGTCGTAATTTCCGCTCTTGTCGAATTTTTCATCTGCGGGCATTTCAACGTAACCTAAGCAGAACACAAGCTCTTTGGTTTCGTTCGGTTCAAGTTCAAGCTCGATATAATGCGAAGCAATCGGACTCCAGCCCTCGGCAACTGAATTTCTCGGCTTGCCCTCGAAAACAGCGTCAGGGCGCTCAAAACCGTTATACAAGCCGAGGAAGCTCTCGCGATCGGTATCAAAGCCTTGTACGGGAACGTTTACGGTATAGAAAGCGAAATGGTCGCGGCGCTCTTTATACTCGGTCTTATGATAGATAGTAGAGCCTTGTATCTCGACTTCGCCCGTATTAAAGTTTCTCTGGAAGTTTGTTGTATCGTCGTTTGCGTCCCAGAGGCACCACTCGAGAAAGCTCGTAAGCTTGAGAGATTTCTTTTCTGCGCTTTCGTTTGTTATGGTAACTTTCTGAACTTCGCCGTTGAAATCCTGGGGAACAAAGAATTTTACGGAAGCCTTTACGCCGTTTTTCTTGCCCGTGATTATGGTATATCCCAAGCCGTGGCGGCACTCATAGCTGTCGAGTTCGGTTTTAACGGGACTCCAGCCGGGGTTCCAAACGGTATCGCCGTCTTTGATGTAGAAATATCTTCCGCCCATATCTACGGGTACATTATTGTAACGGTAGCGGGTAATTCTGCGGAGCCTTGCATCCTTATAGAAGCTGTAGCCTCCTGCTGTATTGGAAATAAGCGAGAAGAAGCCCTGAGTTCCGAGGTAGTTTATCCACGGATAGGGAGTGCGGGGAGAGGTGATGACGTATTCCTTTGCGGCGTCATCGAAATGTCCGAATTTCATAAATTTCATTCCCTTTCATTGTTATTTGTATCGTCATAACAACAATACCCTAACTTAAATTATACTCCATTATCTTCATAATTACAAGACCCCGTAAGCGTTTCCCGAGGAAAATAATCAAACAAAATTTCAAACTGTTTTATGGGCATTTTGACGAAAAAGCTTTTTCATTCGGTGTTAAAAGGCAATAAGATATTTTGAGCGGCGAAGAACGTTTTATTTTCAAAACATCAAACGATCGGGCGCACGAAAGTTTTTTGAAAAGGAGTTTGAGGGAAAACTTTTTTCAAAAAAGTTTTCCCTCAATAACGATTAAACAGCGCTAAAGGGTGTGGGGAAAACAAGAGTTTTCCCCACATTGCCTTTTCAAAGCCATGCTTTGAAAAGGCAATCCTAAAAAGATGTTTTGAGCGGGAAACAGTCCCAAAATTGAAACCTCCTCAGAGCGGGAAAGAAATTTTCCCTTTGTTTGAAAAGTACCACAAATGATATTCAGTCTGAAAAAAATAAGCACGAAGTGTGGTTCGTGCTTATTTAATATAAATATTATTTCAGAGATATGCCATCAACTGTTTCTGCAATGCCGATAACTATAAACCGAACATTGCTTGTAATTATCAGCCCGCGTCAGTTATTCCGCACTTTCTTCGGAAGTATTTACCGCGTTATAAAGATCGTATATATGCTCATAATCGTAGATATTTCCCTTATACTCCGCTGAAATATTCTCGCAGCCCCTGAACGCCGCGCTCTGCGAAAGGTCGCCACCGAATATCTTCTTTACGCTGTCGGGTATAAGCACAAACCTAAGCGACCTGCAATCCGCAAATGTGCCTACGCCTATCTCGCTAACGCCGTCGGGGATTATTATGTTCTCCAGTTTTGCACAACCGCTGAACGCCCGCGTGCCTATCTTCTCCACGCTCTCGGGAAGCCTTAGGCTCGTTATCCTCCCGCAGCCGTTAAACGCGTCATTTCCTATCTCCGTAAGCCCTTTCGGAAGAACAACACTCGTCAGATCTCTGCAGTTATAAAACGCCTTGTTTCCTATCTTCGCCGCCGTGTCGGGAATGATTATGCTCGCAAGTCTTGTACACTCGTAAAACGCATAATCCCCTATCTCCATAACGCCGTCGGGAATATTTATGCTCGTAAGGCTCACGCACCCCGAACAGAATGAATTTCCTATTTCAAGCACGCTCTTCGGAAGATTTATCGTCACTATCCTCCCGCAGCCGTTGAACGTATCCACGCCGATCTTTGTAACAGGCGCGTTTTCAATAAGTTCGGGAACAACAACGTGTTCAGAATTTCCCTTATACTTTCTGATAGTAACTACTCCGCTGTCGTTTTTTCTGTATTCAAAATCTGTCACCGGAGATACCTCAAACGCAAGCGAAAGTTTCTTTCCGCACATAAAGCAGAATTTTGCACCGTCGGGAACAGCGTTTCCGCAGTTAGGACATTTTCTTTCATCTTCGAGTTTCTCTCCGCACTTCATGCAATATACAGCGTCATCGGGCATAGACGCGCCGCATTTTCCGCAAACCATAACAAACCTCCTCATATCAGTTCCTCCTTTATAACAAAACGGAACTCGGTTCTAATCACTTCATTTAGATTGTAACACAAATTATACTTTCTGTCAACCTTTAACATTAAATTTTTCCGCACAAAATTTTTGACCAAAAAATTAAGCGCGGAAATATCATTTTTCCCGCGCTTAAAATTTTCGCTTATATTTTACTTTGCTTTTTTAACTTTCAATACCCGTCCTATTATCCACAATACCGTCGCAACGCTTGCAAATATCAGCACAAAGGAATTTATCTCTTCATTCCACCTGAGTATAACTACCGCCGCGTCTCCTATAAACATCATCAGAAATGTAACTACCGAAAAGCCGTATTCTCCGTCGCCCTCGTAAAAGTTTTTGAGCATTATCGTGAACAATATCACAAGTCCCGCCGACACCACGCACTCAAGCGGGATAAACAGCCACGAAAGTTCTATCGCCGAATGATAAACAACGGGTATCGCCATTGAAAACGCGACAATGTACGCAAACGAAAGCCATTTCATAAGAGCACCGCCGTGCGCTTTTACCTGCTGCGCGGTATGTATCGCCATTGAAACAAGTATCATTCCGTAGCTCGCAAACTGTATCGGCGGGATAGTGCCGTTTGTATGCACCATTCCTCCGAGCAGAAGTATTCCCGCGGCAATTGACAGCCTGCCGAAATTCTTCCCCGAAACAATAGGCGAAGCGGCAACTTTTCCGTGAGTATAACGCTTTACAAACAGCTCGCAGCGCGTTATCATAAAAATATATGCTCCGAATATCGCGAACAACGTAAGCGCCGTCATATACCAGTCAAGCGCGTCATATGTCGAAAAATCGCCCATGAAAACCGCTATAAGGCTTATCGCTCTTTCAACTGTCAGTATTATAAAATACAAAAACAGAAACCACATCTTCACGACATCGGAAATCCTCGTTTTCTCTTCAGCCATAAAAATCACCTCATACAGCTATGTATTCTCCCGCGGTAGTTACGGGAGCGACAAAAAGCGTATAATCTCGCTCGGCTTTAAAGCCGTTTTCCAAAAGATAATTTTCTACGCAAGACTTTGCGGTGTTGGGAGTGTTGTTTTCGCGGGACAGATGACCGAGAACAATATGCTTTGTTCCGCTTTTCACAAGCCTTAATGCAAACTCCGCGCAGTCTTTGTTTGACAGATGTCCGAACTCTCCCGAAATCCTCCGTTTCAGGTCGGGAGGATAATTCAGATTTTTCCTCAGCATTTCTTCGTCATAATTGCTTTCAAGCAGGACGGTCTTACAGCCCGAAAGCGCTTTTTCCGCTTCTGACGTCACATATCCCGTATCAGTGCAGACGCCGAAAGTGTCCTCTCCGAAACGTATCCTGTAGCCTACGCTCATCGCGCAGTCATGGGAAGTGCGAAACGCGCTTACCTCGAAATCCGCGCTGCGATAGCCCTCGCTTGCGTCAAAAACTCTTGCGTCCGTGCCGTTCGGGAACAAAGCCTTTATCGTTCCCGCCGAAGCGAAAATAGGTATCTTCGTCTGCTTTATCAGCTGTTCCACGCCCTTTATGTGGTCTATATGCTCGTGCGTAATAAAGACCGCCTCTACCCCGCTTTCGTCAAGGCTCGTGCCTATAAGCGAGAGCGCGTTTTTCATCGCTCTGAAAGAACAGCCCGCGTCCACTATTATGCCGTGTCCGCGGGTACCGATAAATGTTGAGTTTCCACCGCTCGAAGAGCAGATAGGATATATTCTTGACATAAATTCTCCCTTTAAATAGCCTGTTTAGCTTCCGTTTCGGGAACATCGGGCTCGTCTATCTTTTTAATATCTGCGCCAAGCTCGCGGAGTTTAATTTCCATGTTTTCATATCCGCGCTCAATATGATAAATGTCGTAAATTTCAGACGTACCCTCCGCACTGAGAGCCGCAATTATAAGCGCCGCTCCCGCTCTAAGGTCCGTCGCTCTGACAGGCGCACCCTTAAGCTTTTCAACGCCCTCTATGACCGCAACTCTTCCCTCGACCGAGATATTCGCGCCCATTCTGCGCAGCTCGTCAACATAACGGAAACGGTTGTCGAAAATGCTTTCGGTTATCATAGAAGTACCGCTCGCACGCGTCAGCACCGTAGAAATCTGCGGCTGCATATCCGTCGGGAAACCGGGATGAGGGTGGGTCTTTATGCTCGTTCCGACATAATTGTCCCCGCCTATTACTCTTACGTAATCGTCAAACTGTTCTACCTGAACGCCTATTTTTATCAGCTTGTTTGTGATAGGCTCAAGGTGCTTGGGTATAACGTTTCTGATTATAATATCGCTCTTTGTCGCGGCAGCGACCGCCATAAACGTACCCGCTTCTATCTGGTCGGGAATGACGCTGTAGGTCGTTCCGTGGAGAGATTTAACTCCGCGTATCTTTATAACGTCGGTTCCTGCTCCGATAATGTCCGCGCCCATAGAGTTCAGGCAGTTAGCCAGGTCTACAACGTGCGGTTCTTTTGCGGCGTTTTCTATTATGGTAAGACCCTCGGCCTTTACCGCCGCCATAATTCCGTTTATGGTAGCGCCGACCGAGTTTTTGTCGAAGAATATCTGATTTCCTACAAGCCTGTCCGCAGAAAGATGTATCATTCCGCCGTCAAGCTCGCATTTTGTCCCGAGAGCGGCAAAGCACTTCAGATGCTGGTCTATTGGTCTGTCGCCGAGATTACAGCCGCCCGGCATCGAAACATGCGCGCTATGGAAGCGCCCGAGAAGCGTTCCGAGGAAATAAGTCGTCGCGCGCATGCGCTTCGCTTTTTCATAAGGGATCGGAACGTTCATAATTCCGCGAGGGTCTATCTCAACCGACGTTTTATTTATCATACGGATCTTTGCGCCCATTTCCGACATTATCTGCAATGTAATGGAAACGTCGCTTATTCCCGGTATATTTTCTATAACACAAGGCTCGTCCGAAAGAATTACCGCAGGAAGAATGGCAACTACGGCATTCTTCGCGCCGCTTATCACAACTTCCCCCGAAAGTTTCTTTCCGCCCTTTATAATATATTTTTCCAAAATAAACTTCCCCCTGCCTCTTTTAAAGGCATGACTTTTATATCTAAATAATATATAAAAAAAGAATATATCTTTATGTATAAAATTCGTAATTAATTCATATGAGTCGCATGGCACACTCATACGTTTGTATTATATCATAATCCATGAATATTTTACAAGGGAAATTTTAAAAAAGTAAGGTAATAATAATATTTTTTGTATATTTTAACCAGTTTTTGAGAATAATTCAGTGCAATTTTTTCTTTGTTTTGTTCATTAACTATTTTATTCCCAATAATTCTCAATTCGAATTATTTTGTGAATGAATTTAGGATTAATTGTCGAAATATATTATTTGCGAAAAATTAGTGCGTTAATCTTGACAAATCGGCGAAAATGTGATTTAATAATAATGGAAATAATTATTCTGAAAGGAAGAACAAAAATGGCAAAGCTAAATGAAAATTTCGGCAATCTCAAAAAGAACTATCTGTTTATTGAAATTGCAAAGCGCATAAAAGCGTATTCCGAGCAAAATCCCGAAAAGGCAAAAAGGCTCATAAGAATGGGCATTGGCGACGTTACGCTCCCGCTGGCGCCCGTTGTCGTTGAGGCTATGGTTAAGGCGAGTCGCGAAATGGGCGTTAAAGAAACGTTCAGAGGCTATGAGGACAGCGGCGCGGGATACGACTTCCTGCGAGAGGCGGTTTCGGGATATTACAAGAGCTTCGGCGCAGACGTTTCTCCCGACGAGATACGCATTTCGGACGGCGCAAAGTCTGACTGCGGAAACATAATCGACATTTTCGGAAGCGGAAATGTTGTTCTCGTCACCGACCCCGCTTATCCAGTTTATGTCGACTCGAACATAATGAACGGAAACAGCGTTATATTTGCGGATTCGACCGAGGAGAACGGTTTTGCGGCAATGCCCGACAAGAGCGTTCATGCAGACCTTATCTACCTCTGTTCTCCGAACAATCCCACGGGTTCCGTCTACACCGCCGAGCAGCTCAAAGAATGGGTTGACTACGCGCTTGAAAACAATGCCGTTATTATATATGACGCTGCATACGAAGCGTTTATAACCGAGGACAATGTTCCGCGATCGATTTTCTGCATTGAGAACGCGAAAAAGTGCGCCATAGAAATATGCTCGCTCTCAAAAACGGCGAGCTTTACGGGAACGCGCTGCGGATATACAGTCGTTCCCAACGACCTTATTCAAAAGGACAGCAAGGGCGACGACGTAAGGCTTTGCGAGATTTGGGGACGCAGGCAGGGCAGCAAGTTCAACGGCGTATCCTATCCCGTACAGCGCGCAGCAGAGGCGGTATTCACTCCCGAGGGTCAGAAGCAATGCCGCGAGAACATAAAATACTATCAAGAGAACGCGCGCATTATCGGAAGCACCTGCGACGAACTCGGAATTAAATACACGGGCGGCGTGAATTCCCCGTACACCTGGCTTAAATGTCCGAACGGAATGGACAGCTGGGATTTCTTCGATATGCTGCTTAATGAAATTCAAGTGGTCGGAACTCCCGGCGCGGGCTTCGGGAAAAACGGCGCGAACTGGTTCAGGCTGACGGCTTTCAGCACTCACGAAAAGACCGCCGAGGCTATGGAGCGCTTAAAGGCACTTCTCAAGAAATAAGCGCTGCAATATCCCAAACCACCTTTCCCCGCGCACCGCTCCGAAGCGGCGAAACAAGCGAAGCTTAAGGCGAGTCTGCCAAAAGGCTGAAAGCCTTTTTGCAGACTCGCTTCATTGCTTTGGCAATGGTTTCGCCGCTTCGGAGCGCGGTTTGGGGGAAAGAGGGTTTGGACGGAGAATGTTGCCGTGCCGTCGGCATAAGAGAACGTTTGAAGCGAAACGGAGATGTTTATATGATAAAAAATCCTGTAATAAGGGGGTGCGCTCCCGACCCTTGTATATGCAAAAAGGGAGACGACTTTTACTGTGCGGTGTCGTCGTTTGAATGGTTCCCCGCCGTTCCCGTTTATCATTCAAGAGATCTGAAAAACTGGGAGCTTATAGCAAATGTTATCAACGACTATTCTGAGATAGACTTAAGAAAACTGCCGTCGGGAAAAGGAATCTGGGCGCCGTGCCTTTCTTATTGTGAAAGTGACAATAAATTCTACCTGCTTTTCGGGTGTATGTATTCTACCGCCGCGCGTTATCATGACTGCTCGAATTTCATTTTGACAGCCGACGAAATAACGGGCGAATGGTCGAAGCCCGTTTATGTTCATTCTGCGGGATTTGACGCGTCGCTGTTTCATGACGACGACGGAAGAAAATACGTCTGCTCTATCGACTGGGAAACGCGCGAGGGCTATGAAAAACCGGGAGGTATCTGCATATGTGAAATCGACAGCAAGACATTAAAACCGCTCGGTTTTCCGAAGCGAATTTACTACGGCGCGACGGAGCGCGGCTGTCTTGAAGCTCCTCACATAACAAAGAAAAACGGCTTTTATTATCTTATGTGCGCGGAGGGCGGAACGGGCTACGGGCACAGCGTTACAATGGCAAGAAGCCGCGAGCTTTTCGGTCCGTATGAGCCCGATCCCGAAAACCCTATTCTAACGTCATATCCGAAAAATTTCATTCGCAGCGTAGACCATGTGGTTGCCTCGTGCTTTAATCCCGATGTAAAACTGCAAAAAGCGGGACACGGGAGCTATGTTGATCTGCCGAACGGCGAAACTTATCTTATGCACTTATGTTCAAGGCCGTTCTTCCCGGAGCTTCGCTGTACGCTTGGACGTGAAACGGCTATCGAAAAGATGTACTGGACGGAGGACGGCTGGCTTAGGAAAGTCGGCGGGAAGCTTCCGGATGAATTTGTAAAAGAACCCGAGCTTGAAGAAACTGTTTTAATGCCGACCCGTCAGCTTGACGATTTTGACGAGAAGGAGCTCGGAATTCATTTTTATTCTCCGCGCGTTATGCCGTCGGAAATTGCCGACCTAAAATCGCGCAAGGGGTATTTAAGGCTTCGCGGCGGTGAATCGTTCTGCTCGGTAAACAGCGCGTCGATTATCGCAAGGAAGCTTACGGGCGTTTGCGGAACGGTAACGACAAAGCTCGATTTTACTCCGGAAATATACAAACACTCGGCGGGGCTTCTTATCTACTACAACGAGCAAAATTTTGTCTATCTGCGAAAGTATTACAGCGAGACTTTAAGCTCCCCTGCTCTCGGGATAACAAAGCTCGAACGCGGCGAAAAGACCGAATTTTTAGACGCAAGGACACGGGCGGAAAACCGCGAGATATATTTAAGAGCCGTTCTCAAAGGGAAAACTTTTCATTTTGAATACGGCTATGACGGGAAAAATTACAGCAGGATAGGAAACGACCTTGACCTTACAAAGCTGTCGGACGATTATGTAGGTTTCGGGAACTATACGGGAACGTTTGTCGGGATAGGGTGCGCGGATCTTATGTTCAGAGAAAAAACGGCGGATTTTGATTTTCTGGATTATCAAATAGATGAAAATGCAGAAATAGGATAAGTGAATAAGTGAATAGGAGCGAAAAATGAGCAGACCCGACCGTGAATTTTATTTGAAAAGCGCGCTTGTGCTTGCGCCCGAATTGCTCGGAAAAAAGCTTGTGCATAAAACTAAAGACGGCGTTTGCTCGGGAATGATCGCAGAGGTCGAGGCATACTGCGGAGCAGACGACAAAGGCTCTCATGCATACAAAAACAGACGTACCGCGCGGACGGAAATAATGTTCGGCGAGGGCGGGTTTTCGTATGTCTATTCCATCTACGGAATGTACAACTGTTTTAACGTGACAGCAAACGAAAAGGACAAGCCCGAATGTGTTTTTATACGGGCAATAGAGCCTTTGGACGGTATAGAGCTTATGAAAAAACGCAGGAACACCGAAAAAATTTCCGAGCTTTGCAGCGGTCCGGGAAAACTATGTACGGCTCTAGCAATTGACAAGAGCTGTTATGGGCTTGACCTTACGGAAAGCGAACTGTATATCGAAGATTATAAGGACATACCGAAAGACCTTATACGCGTTTCTCCAAGGATAAACATTGACTATGCGGAGGAATGCAGCGAGTATTTTTGGCGGTTTTTTATAGGAGGAAACAAGTTTGTTTCAAAGGTAGCGAAGAGGTTCAGAGTTGACCGATGACTTGAATAGGACAAAAAAGTGCGCCCCTCAAAAACTGCGGGGCGCATTAATAAATTTTAATATATGATATTATTCTATACTTCTAATTTGTTCAACAAGCGACTGTTTCCTCAGCCGATAAAGCGGGATAAACGAAGCGAAGAGCGCCGCCGCAAACGCGGGTATTATCGACAGGATCACCCTCGCAACGGGAAGCAGGAACGCTCCCAGAATATCCCCGAGCAGCAATTCTACAGTACCCTCTCCCAGTATCGTTAATATTGCCACCGAGCCGCCTAAAATTATTTCACTAAGCACTATGGCTATAATTCCCGAAATAAACACATATTGCAGACATTCAAGAACAGTCATTTTGTTCAATTGTTTTTCGCTCATTCCTATGCTTTGGAGCGAAGCAATTTCGCTTCGGCGGTTTATAATGCCCGTAGACAGGACGTTTATCATGTTTATCAGCGCCACCAGAGCAAATGTTATTATAAGCGTAGTCGAGCCGATATTTATTCCCGACAAAATTGCCTTTATCCTTCGCTGAGTTTCAAAATTGTCGGCATAGTCCAAGAATACATCGTTATTGTCGGAAAAGAACTGTTGAACCTCCGCATAATCAACGGGATTTTTAAGGTCGCACACAACAACGGATTCGGGCGAGGCGTATTTAAAAATATCAAGTTCGGGATAAACTTTCTTATACTCCCCGTTTTCAAACGCTTCAAGCGAGCCTATAAGCTCAACGCCGAGGTTTCTAAGGTCATTTATTATAGCGTCGGCTATATATGGACTGTGGTCTATAACGCTTGCAATATTGAACGTTATTTCCTCCTCGTTTGAATAATAGTATGCGGTTTTATTCTCTTCGACTTCCTCTTCAAAAAGATCCAGATATTCGGGTTTTATATTTTCGGAATTCCAAGTCATGAGATAATCGTTTTTTCTCATTGTATATTTATCTTTGTTCTCCGAAAGAGTTCCTAAGTTGCCAAGATAGTCGCTGTATGTCATAATATACGAATTCGATTTTGTAAACTCCTCGTATGACATAGGCTTTTCTACCGCGTCCAGATGCACGCCGTTTACATTCTGCTCTCTGTATAAGACATCGAACAGATAATTGTACATTGCCTCGTCCACATAAGAAACATATACCATATGGTTTGTTGCAATTTGAGTCAGGTCTTTTTGATAAATTCGCCCGATCACATAAGTCATGGGTTTTTCAAATATCTCGCTTTCTTCTATGCGCTTTTCGGCTTCTTTATATGAAAACATTCCCAGATCGTATATTTCATCGGGATCGCCGTCTATCATTCCTGACGGCATAGCCGAAAATACAAATTCGGGTATAGTATACATAGTTCTTTCCGTAAAGTCATTTAAAAGCGTAACGGCTGTTGAAACGGAAGCAAAAAGCGTTATTGAAACAGTGAGCGAAACGATCGATATAATAAAGCGCTTTGGGCTGCGGCGGTTGTTTCTCGCGGCAAGTTCGCCCTCCCAGCCGAATATTTTTACAAACAGTTTATCAATAATACCGCGCCTTTTGGGGAGATTTACTTTTTCGCCGCGGGAGTTCATAGCCTGTATTGGCGATTTTTTTATACATCTTCTGCCCGTGCCGTATGCCGAAAGCAACACCCACACAAATCCCGTCACTGCCGCAATAAGCATAAACCACGGGTTTACGCAAAACTCCAGAGTCTGTTTTGCATCTTCGGGAGAAACAAACGCCTCGGCTATTTTGTTAAACTCTACTATTTTAAAAACTATATATGCGCCCGCTGTACCCAAAAGCAAACCGAGCGGCACGCCTATGACGCAAAGCGTTGTTCCCTCTATGGTGATTATCTTTGCGATCTGGCGGGGAGTTGCGCCTATAGACTGTAAAACGCCGAACTGCTTTTCGCGCTCCTTCGAGGATATTTCAAAAGCCGTGTCTATAAGAAGTCTCAGCGCGATAACAATAAGCACTATGCCGATATATACAAGCGCCAATGCCGCAAGCATCTGTCTTCTGTCATCATCGTCTATGGGCTTGAAGTCTCCGAGGCGGGTCGTATGCATATAGACGTCTCCGTCGCTGAAGTTCATCGCTATTACGTCATACGTAAATCCCGCCTTTTCCAAAAGCCCTCTCATATACAGTCTCAAGTCCCCCGAGCCTATCGGGAGAGGCTTTTCAAAAAAGCAGTAAAGATAAACCTGTTCGGGTAAGCCTTCGCTGTATTCACCGCGTTCTTCGGTTACAGTGCCGTAATTTTCGGTGAACTCTTTTTTAAAATTTTCTATATACCCGTTGTATTCGTCTCTTTCCATTTCCACATTCAAGCTCACATGATAGGGAGTCTGAATATAGCGGTAGTTATAAAAGGTCTCAATGGCGCTGCTGACGAGTATAAGGAGCATTGTTATAAACATTACTGCCGCTGTTATGCTGCATATAGTCAATACGCTATGGCGCTTCTGCTCCTTTAAATATCGCAGGGCAAGTTTTCCCGTAAACATCTTCCCGCCTCCTCAGTTATTTACATCGCGCACTATCCTGCCGTCGGAAAGCGTGATTATCCTGTCGCAGCGGAGAGCTATCTTTTCGTCGTGGGTTATTATTATCATGGTCTGGTTAAGCTCTTTGTTGGACTTTCTCAAAAGCTCGACTATCTCCATGCTGTTCTTGCTGTCGAGGTTGCCCGTAGGCTCGTCAGCTAGAATTACCGCGGGAGAATTGAACAGCGCTCGGGCAATGGAAACGCGCTGCTGCTGACCGCCCGAAAGCTGTGACGGGAGATGATTTCTGCGCTCGTAAAGATCGAGCGAAGTAAGGAGCTTTTTGACGTGTTCGGGATCGGGCTTTCTGCCGTCCATTATCATGGGGAGAGTTATGTTCTCCTCTGCATTTAAAACGGGGATAAGGTTGTAGAACTGGTATATAAGCCCTACCTGACGTCTGCGGAAGATAGCGAGATTTGTGTTGTTCTGTTTAAAAACGTCCTGACCGTCGAGAAAAACTTTTCCCGAGGTCGGTCTGTCTACACCGCCGATAATGTGCAAAAGCGTAGATTTTCCCGAGCCCGAAGCGCCTACGACCGCAAGCATTTGCCCTTTGGGAACGGAAAACGAAACATTGTCGAGTGCTTTTACGGCGTTTTCGCCTTTGCCGTAGACTTTAGAGAGATTTTCTATTTGTAAAAGTTCCATGCTTACTCCTCCTTTTTTTATTTATCATAACACATAATTATAACTATTGCGTTACTTTTTCATTACAATTTTGTAATATTTGAAATTTTTATTGCAAGCGACAATGATATTTGTTATAATAACAACAGTAATAAAAAAGTAGACTGTATAAAGAATGAATTTTCAGACTGTAGAGAAAGCCCCAGTATGCTCGTATTGAGCGCCTGCGGCGCACAACACTGAAGCGTTACTGCAACTAGCCTTTGTGGCTGCTGCAGTGACGCTGACAACGCAGATGGGGCTTTATATACAGTCTGAAAGGAGTTTTAATTATGCGCAACATATTGCTTATAGAAGACGATATATCGCTTGCGAAAAGCCTTTCGGGATTTTTGGCGAGTGAGGGATTTTCCGTTGCACACGCGCTCGGAATGACAGACGGGATAGAGCTTTTTGAAAAGGAAAATTTTGAATGTGTTCTGCTTGATCTGTCGCTTGACGACGGAAACGGTTTTTCAATATGCTCAAGGATAAAATCGGAAAGCGATACTCCCGTTATCTTTCTTACAGCTTCGGCGGACGAGACCTGCACGGTCATGGGATTTGAGGTTGGAGCTGACGACTATATAGGAAAACCTTTCAGACCGAGGGAGCTTGTCGCAAGGATAAAAAATGCAATAAGAAAGCACGCCTCGCAGCCGCTGTTACAATGCTCGAACGTTATTATTGACACCTCGCGCGGAGTTTGCCGAAAAAACAACTGCGAGATATTTCTGTCCGCGCTCGAATACAGGCTGCTCGTGCTTTTCTTTACAAACAAGGGGATACTGCTTTCAAGGGAGAAAATAATGGACGAGCTTTGGACGTTTTCGGGAGAATTTGTCGGCGACAGCACGCTCAATGTCTACATTAAACGTCTTCGCGACAAGATAGAGGACGACCCCGCAAACCCGCAGATACTGAAAACCGTAAGGGGTCTCGGATATAAGGCGGTGGACGCATGAACAGGATATACGCAGACGAAAAGAAACTTCTTATTTTAGAGAGCTGCCTTGGCATTGGTGGGATTGCCGTATGCGCGTTTATTGAGCTGAAGTCTGCGGCAGTTTTATTCATTTTCGCGGCGGCGGCGATTATTGCGCAGACAATAGTATTTTCAAAACGCAGGAAAAAGCTGTCTGATCTTTGCGACAAGATAGACATGATACTCCACGACAACGAGGAAATTTCTTTAGAGGAATTTAAAGAAGGCGAGCTTGGCATACTGTCCTCGGAAATACACAAGATGACGATTAAACTCAGGGAGCAGAACAATGCGCTAAAGTCCGAGAAACTGATTTTAAAAGAATCGCTGGAGGACATTTCGCACCAACTCAGAACGCCGCTTACGACGATACTCGTTATCCTCGGAACTTTGCGCGGGGAGCAGTCGCCAAAAGAACGCGAGGAGCATATTTCAAATATGTTCACGCTGCTGTCGAAAATGCAATGGCTGCTTGAAACGCTGCTTAATATTTCGAGGCTTGACGCGGGAGCTGTTACATTCAAGAAGGAGCGCGCAGATGTATCGGAAATTGTAAACAGCGCAATAATACCGCTGTCAATTGCGATTGAGCTTAAAGGGATAACCTTGTCGCGGGAGATAAGCGAGGGCGCCGGTGTTTTTGCGGACAAGATGTATATGGCCGAGGCGCTGGAGAACATTCTCAAAAACTGTATGGAGCATACTCCCGAGGGCGGCGCAATAAAAATCTCCGCGCAGGAAAACACCATCTACACGGAGATAATTATTTCCGACACGGGCGCGGGAATACCCGACGAAGAGCTGTCGCGCGTTTTCGAGAGGTTTTACAGGGGAAAAGGATTTTCGAATAAGGGCTATGGAATAGGGTTGGCGTTTGCGAAAAAGATAGCCGTTTCGCAGAACGGAACTTTGTCCGTTAAAAACGGCAAAAACGGCGGAGCGGAATTTGAGATCAGAATATACAAGCAGGCAGGGAGCATTTAGAGACAAGAGGCAGTTACGTGCGTCGGACAACATATAAAATAAAAGCCGCATAACGAGCGGCGCCCGCTCGTTATGCGGCTTTTGAAATTAAATTTTGTCCGCCGATCAAAACTTATTTCTGTCTCTATACTTTTATGTCCTCTGCCCCGTTATTGTTCTTTAAATATTTTCCGCAGTAATTCCAATACCTTTCCTATATCAACGGGTTTTGCAAGATGCCCGTTCATTCCCGCCTGCAATGCGCGCTCGCGGTCTTCTTCAAATGCGTTCGCCGTCATCGCTATTATCGGTATCTCCGAGCGCTCGGGATCGCCCATTGAACGTATAGCGCGCGTCGCCGCATAACCATCCATAATAGGCATCTGTATATCCATTAACACAAGATCAAAATATCCGCCCTCGTTATTTGAAATCATCTCGCACGCCTGCTGACCGTTTTCCGCGCACTCTACCTTAAATCCCGCTTCGGCGAGCAACTCCGCCGCAATCTCTCGGTTCAGCTCGTTGTCCTCTGTAAGAAGTATGCGCTTTCCATTAAATTCCGTATCATTCCGCGGGGAAGTTCTTTCCTCGTGATTTTCTTCGGTCATGCGCCCCAGACTGCGCTCAAGCGCATTATGCAGATCCGAAGCAAACAGCGGTTTACCGATAAAGCCCGTAACGCCCGCCATGCGCGCTTCTTGTTCTATATCCGTCCAATCGTATGCCGACATCAGGATTATCGGTGATTCGTCGCCGACTATCTTTCTTATCTCGCGAACAGTTTCAATTCCGTTAAGCTCGGGCATCGACCAGTCAACTATATAAACTTCAAACGGGTCGCTCATATCCACTGCCTCGGTTGTACGGGCAACGGCTTCTTTTCCCGAGGTCGTCCATTCCGCGCGCATGCCTATCTGTCTTAACATTTTTGAAACGCTCTGACAGCATACCATATCGTCGTCTACCACAAGTCCTCTGAAGCCGCTGAGTTCCGCTATCGCGCCTAATTCCTTATGCGCCGAGGACAATTTCAGTTCGAGATTTACAGTAAAGGTCGTTCCCTTTTCGGGTTCGCTCTCAACGCTTATTGTGCCGCCCATCATGTCGACGATGTTTTTCGTTATCGCCATTCCCAGACCCGTTCCCTGAATACCGCTCACGGTAGAGGTCTGCTCACGCGTAAAGGGATCGAAAACCGTCTTTGCAAATTCGGGACTCATGCCTATTCCCGTATCGCTGACTTTAAACTCAAACGCTCCGCGGTCGGGAGAATTTGAGGGCTTTTGCGTTATGCGGACGGCTACCGTTCCTCCCGCAGGAGTAAACTTTATAGCGTTTGAAGTAAGATTTAACAGTATCTGATTTAGGCGAAGCTTGTCGCAGAAAACCTCCTCGTCCGTTACGTCTACGGTATCTATAAACAGCTCCATCCGCTTTGCGTGAATATCCGACTGAACTATGTTTCTAAGCCCCTGAAGTATATCCGCAAGGTTTTCGGGGCGCTCGACTATAGTCACCTTTCCCGACTCTATGCGGCTCATATCGAGCACGTCGTTTATCAGCGACAGAAGATGGTCGGACGCCTGCGCTATTTTTGAAAGATAATCGCGGGCGCGGTCTTTGTTGTCAATATGCGTAGAAGCAAGCGCGGTGTAGCCTATGATGGCGTTCATGGGCGTTCTTATGTCGTGGGACATATTGTTTAAGAACGTTGTCTTTGCGCGGTTTGCCGAGTCGGCAGCCTGCAGCGCGTTAGTAAGCTCAACCGTTCTTTCTTCAAGCTCCGAGGTAGCCACGGCTATTTTCTTCTTTAGCCGCTTCTGGTTTTTCGTGCGCACAACAAGCATTGCAACAGTGAACAAAAGCAACAGTAAAAGCAGAATGCCGATTACGATATAAACGGGATTTCGGTAGAAAAATGCAATTATGCTGTTTTTATTTTCAAGTCCCGAATCTATCTCTCTCGATATTATCAGATCCAGGTCCGCTTGAGTAAAACTGTCGGCGCCCTTATCAAGCAGCGAGAGCAGATAGCGTCCGCCGCTTATGTCGTTTCCGACGGCAAACGCAAAAGACGTTTCGCCGAAAACAACGGAGGACAGGCGGTTTCTTACGTCCTCGCGGACATATCTTTCGGCGGTATACGCATAGAGAAAAGCCGCGTCGGCTTTGCCGCTCAAAACGGCGTTTACACATTCATCTGTAGTCGGATACCTAAGTATCGCGTCTTCGCTGTAGCGGGAAGATATAAGTTCGTCCAGCGCGTCCGCCCTTTCCATAACGGCTATGCGCTTGGGAGTTCCCGTAAAACCGTTTATAGTAATTCTGGCGAAATTAGTACGGAAATAAGGAACGGTTATTTTATAGCCCTCTTCTTCGGCAAGATAATAATCCCCTGCGAAATCAAGCACAATGTCCGCCGCTCCCGCGGATCGCAATGAATAATACTCGTTTCTGTCCTTTACGGGAATGTATTCGTATTTAAGCTCTAATTTCCCCGCGAGCGACTCGAAAATAGACGGGAGTATCCCGACGGCTTTTCCGCTTTTGTCGAAATAACAATACGGCGCTATTTCGGGATTTATCAAAAGCTTTAAAGTATTTCCCGAAGAATGAAGTTCGTCTAAGAACGCCCGTTCGCTTGCGTTCATTATAAGCGAACCCGAGCTGTCGGTAGAATAATATTTGTCATGGAGAGTGTCGCGCCAGTTTGGGTCGTGAAGATCCATTTCGCTTATCGCGCCGTTTATTCTGCTCATAAGTTCGGCGTCGTTCTTGTTCGTGCATATGTAAAAAGGGCTTGCGTCAAAAGACTCGAGCATCCACTCGTTTTCGAGAAGCCTGAGGCTTCCCGTGACGGCGGCGTCTACTCTTCCCTCCTGCAAAGCGGCGGAAAGATCCGACTGCGCGTCAAAATAAACGGGGGAATATGTAAAAGAATGTTCTTGGGCAAACGCTCTGAAATTCTCGTTTTTTGAATTGCCGTTCAGCATACCTATTCTTATCCCGTTATAGGTCGAATAATCGCCCTCGACGATATTCTGATTTCCCGCTTTAACGGTAAGTATGGTGGTATTTACGCCGATGGACTGGTCGGAGAAAAGAAACTCCTTTTCGCGTTCGGGCGTCTTTGAAACGGAAGTCACTATATCGACTTCTCCGTTTTTAAGCATTTCAAGAGCGCTTGAATACGAACCGTCGTATCCCAAATAATCATACGTCCAGCCGCCGTGTATGGCGAGTCTTTGCAGAAATTCATAACCGTAACCGCCGCGGCGGCCGTTTTCGTCTATTGTGTGATACCCCGAAAATTCAAAGAAACCAACTTTCAGCTTTTCACTGTTTTCCTCCGCGTTTACTTCCGAAAAATTACCCGGCGGTAACATAAGCAGCGCGCAAAGCACTAAACACAATACCCTTTTCATAAAATACTTCCTCCGCGATCATTTTTTGTTTGGCCTTGGAACTTGTTTGCTTATTAAACATTAAACATCACAATGCGAAAAAAACTGCATATCCGTAATTACCTGATTTTATTATACAGCCCGTAATAAGATTTGTCAAGCCGTTTAAACGGCGAAAAAAAGTTACAGTCTGTCAAGTATGCCCTGAACGTCGATCCCGGGATGGGTGTAGTAGATCTGCAATATCACGCGAACGGCGTTTTCGGGGAGTTTTACGGAGTCCGCTATTACATCGGGAGACTTTCCTTTTTCCGCCAAGCGCATAATCTTTTCAATGATCTTTTCGTTTCCCTTTAGCTCAGACAAAACGTCTGTTTTCTTATCCATGATATAACCTCCCAAAATATCCGACATTTAAAGTCTTTATTCGCTTGTTTAATTTTATCATAAACGCTTAAAAAAATCAAGCTTTAGAGCGGAAAAAATAATTAAGCTTTTAAACCGTTTGAAACAAATAAAAAAATTCGCAATTTTCCCCTTGAAATCAAAGACGATTTAGTATATAATATAAAGGGTGCAAATGATCCTTATTCTGTTTACATCGGAGGTTATAAACGCAAGATGGGCTTTTTGAAAAGTGAAAGCGGGTTTTTCGGATATATCCGAAAAAACTCAACAAATATTTTGTGTTTCATATGCTTTCTTCTGACGCAAATATATCTTTTACTTATGTTGTGCCCTTTTGACGCTCCGATAAAAGGCGACGATTATTTGTACCACTATCTTCGCGTTGAAGCTCTTAAATACAACATCGAAAACAACGAAGTTTTTTCGGGAGTAGACTATCTCTACTTCGGCGGAGGAGGCTATGCGGGATTTGCTTATCCCGATATATTTCTGTTTATTCCCGCGCTTTTGAGAATATGCGGCGTAAGCGTCGGAGCAAGCATGGCGGTGTTTATATTTTTGTGCGGCATTGTTTCATACAGCTTTATGTTTTTGTTCCTGAAAAGAATTTCCGAAAGCCCCGTCTGCGCAACGATAGGCGCGGCATTATATGTGCTTTCCACATACCGCTTGGACAACATTATCGTCCGCTTCGCTCTGGGAGAAATACTGTCGTATATTTTCTGGCCGCTTGTATTATACGGGCTTTACGACTTTATTTTCGGCAAATTCAAAAAGCCTTATCTTTTGGGGATAGGCTTTGCGGGTATGCTTTTGAGTCACGCCATTTCTACGGCGCTGGCTCTTATTGTCGCCGTAATTCTTTCGTTGTTTTTTATAAAGCGGATAATTTCCGACCGCAAAAAGATCCCGAAACTTTTGCTTACGGCAGGCTGCACGGTCCTTGTAACTTCGTTTTATTGGTTTCCGTTATGCGAGCTTCTTTTGTCGTGCGATATGTCCGTGAAAAGAGCTTCTTTCAATACTTTTGACCGCGCTATACCGTTTGTCGGTCTGTTCAAAGAGGAGTTAACCATCGAAGAAATTGCGGGAATGGGATTTCCTGTTTTTCTGATATGTGTTCCGAGGATATTTATAACCCGAAATTCTCCCGTTTATCAACAGAGTTTGATGGACTTAAACACAAAGAAGCGGAAAAATATTCTCGTATTCGCGGACGCCGCGCTTATAATGGGACTTGTTTTAGCGCTCTTCTCGACAAAGCTCGTCCCGTGGAATGTGCTTTCGTATGCCCTGAATTTCATGCAGTTTCCGTGGAGGTTTTTTGCGCCCGCGTCCATTCTGCTTTTAACAGCGGGAACTATTTACATCTACTACCTTTCCGAATACGCCAAAGCTCCGAAAAGGGTTATGCTGCTGATGACGGCGTTGGCTGTTTTCATGGCGTTTATTCGCGTTCAGGTGGGAGGAATAGAGCATACGGAACTTCCCTATTACGACGACCATTACGCTTCGGTAAGCGCGACGATGGACGTAGGCTGCGGCGAATGGCTGCCGATGGCGGCGCAGAACGGCGGTAAAAACGCGGTTGTTGAACTGGGCAACAGAGTGCAGCTTGACAACGGAAATTACATCGGCTGCGAAAGAAACAACGGTACTCTAAAGTTTACTCTTAACGAAAACGCAGACAGCGCCGTGCTGCCGTACATCTGGTACAAGGGTTACGAGGCTGTAGATGAAAACGGGCGGCAGCTTGAAACGTCCATGACGGAAAAAGGACTTTTACAGGTTAAACTTTCGGGCGCGCAAGGAAAGATAACTGTAGAACACCGCCCGACTTTCATCAAAACCATCTCCTATTTCATTTCGCTTGCGTCCGTTATTCTCATAGTTTTAATTTCGATAATAATACGCCGCAGAAAAACTTTAAAACGGCAAAAAGACGCGGGCTGACAGGTTGTAAAAAACGGGGCTGAACTTGTTTTGTTCAGCCCTGCTTTTTTATAATGTTTTACTGCTCAAGGATATTCCCCTTGCGGCAAGGAACGGTTCGTAAATAAACCTGCCCGGAAGAAACGGCTTTACAAACGCCGCACCGCCGCCCGTCAGTATGCACGAAGCCTGTTCTCCAAGCTCCTCTTCAATGCGCGAAACCATGCCTTCTATCATTGCCGCCGCGCCGATAACCGCCCCCGAAAGCAAACATTCGCGGGTATTCTTTCCGATAACGTTTTCGGGAATTTCAAGCTTTGTTTTCGGAAGCTGCGCCGTATGCTCGCAGAGCGAGTTTAAAGAGGTTTGTATTCCCGAAGCTATTATCCCGCCGAGAAAAACGCTGTCTTTGCTTATTACGTTAATTGTTGTCGCGGTGCCGAGGTCTACCGTTATTGCGGGGAGCTGATAATTTAAAGCGACCCACGCGCTGTCGGCTATTCTGTCAAGTCCGAGTTTTTCGGGTTCGGATATTGCAAATCTTAAGATATGGCTGTACATTTTCGCGTTTATAACCGTAGGAACTATCCCGTATAGCCCGTTTATTGCTTTTACGAGCGGCTCGGTAAGTTCGGGAACGACCGACGATATTATCGCAGAGCTTAAAGTCAGTCCGCTAAGGGCTTTCTTCAGCAGCTCATAAAAATTAAGGTCGGACGGTATCTTCTCGCTGAATATAACATTGTTATTACCGTCAAAACCGACAAGGGCTATAGTTGTGTTTCCGACGTCTAAGGTAAGTATCATGCAGTCACCCTTTTTTCTATTTCGCTGAGAAGCTCTTTTGCGGCGTTTGCCTTTGACATAAGCGGAAGCTCTTTCATGCCGTCGGGCGTTATTATGGTTATGACATTTGTATCTACGCCAAATCCCGCGCCCTCTGTTTTAAGGCTGTTCGCGGCTATCATGTCGAGTCCTTTTTTAAGGAGCTTTCCGCGTGAGTTTTCAATAAGATTTTCCGTTTCCATTGAAAACCCGCAGACGAATAACCCCGCGTGTCGGTTTTCGCTGACGCGCTTTAAAATGTCCTCGGTGCGTTCAAGCGGCAAATTCAGATCGTCGTCATGTTTTTTCATCTTGTTGTCCGAAACGTTTTTCGGGCGATAGTCAGCTACTGCCGCGGCTTTTATGAGAATGTCCGTTTCGGGAAGAACTTCTTCAACTGCTTTGAGCATATCCGCCGCCGAAACGACCTTTTTCACTTTTACGAACATCGGCGGCTCTATCTGCGCCGCGCCGCTTATAAGCGTAACGTCAGCGCCGCGGAGCATTGCTTCGCGCGCGATAGCGTAGCCCATTTTCCCGCTGCTATGGTTTGTGAGAAAGCGCACCGGGTCGAGAGCCTCCTGCGTTGCGCCCGCAGTAACCGTAACTTTTACGCCCGAAAGCGTTTTCTCCCGCGCAATATGGCGCATAACGTGCTGTACGAGAATATCGGGGGTCGGAAGTTTTCCCTTTCCCGAATCGCCGCAGGCAAGCCGCCCGCTGTCCGGCTCGATTATCTCAAAGCCGTATTTTTTCAGCGTTTCGATGTTATCACGGGTTATCGGGTTTTCGAACATCGCGGTGTTCATAGAGGGCGCAATGAGCTTTTTGCATTTTGCCGCGAGTACAGTCGTAGTCAACATATCGTCGGCAATTCCGTGCGCCGTTTTTGCGATAACGTCGGCTGTCGCGGGAGCTATAAGAATTATATCCGCAGCCTTTGCGAGAGAGATATGCGCTACGTCATATTGAAAATCGCGCGCAAATGTGTCGACTATGCACCTTTTCTTGGTGAGCGTTTCAAACGTCAGCGGCGTTATAAACTCCGTCGCGTTTTTCGTCATTATCACGTCGACTTCCGCGCCCGCTTTTATGAGCATACTTACGGTATCCGCCATTTTATAGGCGGCTATTCCCCCGCTTATGCCGACAAGAACGCGTTTTCCTTTGAGGTCTTGTTCCATATTCACTGCTCCATATCTTCAAGAAGCCCGTGCCTTTCATAGTTTGCAATACGCGTGGGCTTGTTGTTTTCGTCCACAAATACGACCGTAGGTTTATGAACTGCGGCTTCTTCGGGAGTAAACTGAGCATACGCCATGATTATTACCTTGTCGCCTACGCTTGCGCAGCGCGCCGCCGCGCCGTTAAGGCAGATCATTCCGTCTTCACCCGAAATAACGTAAGTTTCAAAGCGCTCGCCGTTGTTTACATTTACGACCTGAACTTTTTCATATTCAAGTATTCCCGCCGCTTTCATAAGCTCTTTGTCTATGGTTATCGAGCCGACATAATCAAGCTGCGCCTGTTTTACCGTGGCACGATGGATCTTGCCTTTAAGCATTTCGAGAGTCATTTTAATCCCCCCGCTATAAAGTTATCTATAAGCCTTGTTTTTCCGATATACACCGCCATTGCCACCAGAACGCCGTTTGCTATTTCGGTTACGGGCTGCATTGTAACGCCGTCTACTGCAGAAACATAATCTATCTTTGCAAGCGGCTCGGCGGTTATTATCGCTTTCATTTCGGTAAGCACCTTTTCGCTGTCGCATACTCCGGTCTTTACAAGCTCCTCGCCGCGGAACACCGCCTTTGACAGCACAAGCGCCGCTTTGCGTTCTTCGGCGTTAAGATAGGTGTTGCGCGAGGACTTTGCAAGCCCGTCGCTTTCGCGCACTATAGGACAGCCGATTATTTCGATCCCGTAGGACATTTCTTTTACCATTCTGCGAATTATCGCAAGCTGCTGAGCATCTTTCTGACCGAAAAACGCCTTGTCGGGAGTTACGATATTAAACAGCTTAGAAACGACCGTGCAGACTCCGCGGAAGTGGATAGGGCGCGTTTTTCCGCAAAGCTGTTTGGGCATTTCGTCAAGTATCTCGACATAGGTTGCGGCGTTCGGCTCGTACATTTCTTCTACCGACGGATAGAAAACCAAATCGCAGCCGTGTTCTTCGAGCAGCTTGCAGTCATGCTCAAAATCGCGCGGATAGCTTTGAAGATCTTCGTTCGGGGAAAATTGAGTAGGATTTACAAAGTCCGAAACTACGACCTTTCCGCACTCGCTTCTCGCCTTATCCACAAGGCTTGCGTGACCCTCGTGAAGATAGCCCATTGTCGGGACTAAGCCTATGCTTTGCCCCTCGCCGCGCCATTTCTTTACATATTCTCTGACTTCTTTTATTGTCTTTGCAATTATCATTTTTTACTCCTCTCCAATGTTCTTATACTCGCTGTCCAAAACGCTTAGAAATCCGTCCGAACAGTCGCTCTTCGGGTAGGTGTGTTCCGCTGACGGGAAATCGCCCGCTTTTACCTCTCTGTCATATTCCGAAACGGCGGCTTTCATCTGTTCGCCGATTTCCGCAAAACGCTTTACGAATTTCGGCGTGAAATCGGACATTCCCATCATATCCTGATATACCAGCACCTGACCGTCGCAGCCCGCGCTCGCGCCTATGCCTATGGTTATCATATGCGTTTTCTTTGTAATAAGCGCGGCAAGTTTCGGCGGAACGCACTCTAAAACCACCATAAACGCGCCTGCTTTTTCTACGGCGAGAGCGTCCTCTAAAACGCGCCTTGCGTTTTCTTCGCCCTTGCCCTGGACTTTAAACCCGCCGAAGCTGTTTACGGACTGCGGGGTCATTCCCACATGAGCGCAGACGGGTATGCCGCAGGCGGTTATTGCGGAAATCTGCGGGCAGACCGTTCTTCCGCCCTCGAGCTTTACCGCGTTTGCGCCGCACTCTTTCATTATGCGACCAACGTTTGTTACCGCCTGTTCTACGGAAACCTGATAGCTCATAAACGGCATATCCACAATTACAAACGCGTTTTTACAAGCGCGTCCTACGCTTCTGCCGTAAACGATCATCTCGTCCATTGTAACGGGCAATGTATCCTCATAGCCCTGCATTGTCATGCCGAGGCTGTCTCCGACAAGTATTGAATTTATTCCCGCGTTGTCGAAAATGCGTGCGGTCGAATAGTCATAACAAGTTATCTGCGATATTTTTTCGCCGCGTTTTTTCATCTCCGCAAGAGTTGTTACAGTATTTTTCTTCATTTTTGATTACCTCCCATAAGCAGTTTTTCAAGCTCGGAATAATCGGTATCGGGATTTTTCGCGCGCGCTGTTTTTATCAGCCTTTCGGACACCGCGCGGTACATTTCCTTTTCGGCGGCTGTCGGAAAACAATCGAGGTGTTTTTTTACGGTCTGTATATCGTTTCGCTCGACAGCTCCCGAAAGCGCTTTTGCAGGACCGTATTTCAGAATGTTCTCCGTATTCTTCCGAATCAGCGGCGTAAGCGCCGAAAGCGCGCTTTCTCTTGTAAATCCGCACTCTGTCAAAAGCTCAACGCTCTCGTCCATCAGCGCGCACACGAGGTTGCTTGCAATTGCGCAGGCAGCGTGATAGCGCGGCTTTGCTTCGGGGCTTACTATTTGGACATTTAAGCCGAGGTTTTCGAGAAAACTTTTCCACTCTGAAAGATGTTCTTCGCTTCCCTCAATGCAAAAAAATGCACCCGCGAGATCTCCCTTTGAGCTTTCAGCTCCCGAAAAGGGAAATAGCGGATGTACAGAATATCCAAAAGCCTTGCGTCGGCGAATATCGGGAAACGCCTCAGCCGCCGTCATCACTCCACTGCAATGACATATATGCCTGCCCTCAATATCGAAATTTCTAAGCTCGTCATAGACCGAGCCTATTGCCGCGTCGGGAACAGTCAAAAAAACCGCGTCGCTCTCTTTTATCACTTCTTCGGGTCTTTTGAAACATTTAGACCCCGTAAACTCCGAAGCCGCGCGCGCCGAGCTTTCGTGCAGGCTGTAATAGCCCGTCACACAGCAGCCGCTGTCCGCGAAAAATTTTCCTAAAGAGCTCCCTGCTTTTCCTGCTCCGATAAAACCAATGTTCATCGCATCTCCGCCTTTCCTTTAAATGGCGGCGCGGGATGTTTCCGACTGCGAAACGGGAGTTGGCGATAATATGTCGGTACAGTTTCCGATAAACGGAATACCATCCGCACTTTCATCTCAACAACTATTATACCATAAATTCGCAAGAATTTATGGTATAATTGTCCATTACCGCACGGAGCAAAATTTTGTAAAAATTTTGCGGATGTGCGTGGACATAAGCGATATAATAATCGCCCTGCGATTATTATATCATAGTTATAGCAGTTTGTCAATAGGAAGAACGTAAAATATCCGGTTATATAAAAGGCGATTTAAAAGACCACCTCATTTCATCTCTTTTGCAAGCGCTGTGAGCAATTCGAGCTGTTTGGGGGAAAGCGGCTTTAACGCCTCGACAGCGTCAGCAAGTTTATTCGGACTTGTCACACTCTCATCAAAGAAATCTTTTGGTTCAACTCCGAGAAACTCGCATATATAAAGAAACATCTGCATAGACGGCATAGCTTTCTTGTTTTCGATATTGTTGATGTAGCTTTGACTTTGCCCGAGGCTCAGGCTCATATCTCTTGCGGATATGTTCTTTTGAGTTCTGAGCTTTGCTATCCTTTCCGAAATAAAATCCGCGTCTATCATTCCAATCACCACCTACATACAATTATAATATACGCAGATGAAATTTCACCTATGCATTGTTTCAATTTATATTGACTTAACAACTATTTTTAGGTATAATTGAAACAGATACCTTTTTTAAATTGATACAGACAAATGAGGAAACAGATAATGATAAAAATATATACCGTAAGTTTTTTCGGACACAGATATATTCAACAAGAAGCAAAAATAGAGAGCCGACTTGACAGATTATTGCATGAGCTGATAACTCAAAAAGAGTATGTTGATTTTCTTATAGGACGGGACGGAGATTTTGATATGATTGCTTCAGCCGCCATAAGGAGAGCGGTACGCGATTACGGATACGGCAACACTCACCTCACGCTCGTACTGCCGTATATGAAAGCCTATTTTCGCGACAATAAGGAAAGCTTTCTTGAATATTACGACGACGTCGAGATATGCGAAAAGTCCGCCGAGGCTCACCCAAAGTCGGCTATACTTATCCGAAATAAAAGCATGGTCGACCGCTCTGATCTTGTGATATGCTGTATAAGTCATAAAAGCGGCGGCGCTTATAAATCAGTTCAGTATGCAAAAAAACAGGGAAAGAAAATATTGAACATAGCGAATGAGATCTAAGTAGGCTGTCGAAAAAAATTGTTAAATTATGCTCATAATTTAAAATTGCTGTAACAAAGTGCTTGACAAAAGCTTATTTTTATGTTAAAATATAGAAAAGCAGACGGCTGTATTTAACGAGGGCAATTGAAGCCCGATGTCTTTATACGGTACTTCTGCTTTTTGTTTGGTTGGTACTCATACTTTTTTAAAGGAGAAAACTATGTACAGCGTTTCTTTTACGGGTCACCGACCTGAAAAATTGCCGTTTTTCAGCGAAGACGACCCTATGCTCATTGACTTGAAAGAAAGACTTAAAGTCCAGATCGAAAAGCTTATAAACGACGGCGCGGATTTTTTTTACAGCGGTATGGCCAGAGGCACGGACATATGGTGCGCGCAGATAGTGCTTGAACTTAAAAACAAATATCCATACATAAAACTTTCCGCAGTTATTCCCTGCAGGACCCAGACGGACAAATGGGACGAAAAAAGTATAGCCGTTTATAACAATATTCTCGGTGAATGTTTTAAAACTATCTACATAAGCGAAAACTATACGAAAAGCTGTATGCTGAAGCGAGACCGCGCGCTTGCGGATCTATGCGACGTTCTTGTAGCTGTCTATGACGGCACTAAGGGCGGTACGAAGTATACGATTGATTACGCAAAAAAATTAAACAAAAAGGTCATAATCGTACCCCCTATGTAAACAGGACCGTCGCCGTCTGCGCCGCAAGCGGTTTGGTCCGCATATCCGACTGTTATTCCGAATAAAAAAGCCTTGTCAAGAATACAATTGACAAGGTGATTTTTTTTGGACATTCTGTTATTTTTGAACGATAATATCGTCTGGGGCATACCTATGCTCTCGCTTATGGTTTTTACGGGAGCGTTTTTCAGCATAAGGACAAGGTTCTTTCAGATAAGAAAGTTTCCCGAAGTTTTAAGGTCGACTGTATTTTCAAAGCGCGAAAACCGCTCTGACGGGCAATCTACTCCCTTTGAAGCGATGTGCCAGGCGCTTGCGGCAACTTTAGGCACGGGAAATATTGCGGGCGTAGGAACGGCTCTTTGTTTAGGCGGAGCGGGCGCGGTATTCTGGATGTGGGTATGTTCGGTTTTGGGAATGATGACGGGATTTGCCGAAAACGTCCTCGGCTTTTTGTACCGCAGAAAAGATAAAAACGGCGAATGGCACGGCGGAGCGATGTACTATATCCGCGACGGGCTTTCAAAGAAAAAGCCGATAAGAAAAGCGGCAAAGCCTCTTGCCGCAGTTTACGCGATATTATGCACTTTGGCGGGTTTCGGAATGGGAAACGCCGCGCAGATGAACTCCGCGGCTCAGTCTCTTAAAATAAGCTTCGGCGTTCCGACGATTATAACGGGCGTTGTTCTTTCGGTAATTTGTGCGTTCGTTATTTTCGGCGGCAAGAAACGCATATGGTCTTTCTGCTCAAAAATTGTGCCTATAATGTCGGGAACTTATATCATAGGCTCGCTGTATATCATCATTGCAAATATAGCAGATCTTCCCGACGCGTTTATGTGCATTATCGAAAATGCGTTCGGTCTTTCACAGATAGGCGGGGGAATATTCGGCGCGGCAGTAAAAAACGCAATATCGACGGGCTTTAAACGCGGCGCTTTTTCAAACGAGGCGGGGCTTGGAACTTCCGTCCTTGCGCACGCGCAAAGCTCTGTCAGAAGCGCAAAGGTCTGCGGAATGTGGAGCGTTTTTGAGGTATTTTTCGATACCGTTATTATGTGTTCGCTGACGGCTTTAGTTCTGCTTTCGGGAAAATGCACGCTGCCCGAGGCTGATATTGCTCTGCGTTCAGTTGAAAGCGGAACAACCTATTTCAGGATAACAGAAAGCGAAAAGCTCATAAACGGCGGAGTTGAGCTGAAAGAAGATCTGCGGTGTGTGAGCGTTTACGGAGAGGAGTTTTACGTTTTTGCGCCAAAGGGCGTTTCATACTCAAATATCTATGAGATAAGCGCGGAATTCTCGGAGCAAAAAGTCGTCTCGGCGAAAATCAGCGCAGTCTCGGGAGCGGGTCTGGCTAATTTTGCGTTTTCGGGAACATTCGGAAAAGCCGCTTCGGGAATACTTTCGATACTTACGGTAATGTTCGCGTTTTCTACCGTTATCGGCTGGTCGAGTTTCGGCGGAGAAGCGGTTTCATTTTTATTCGGAAATCGCGCGGTAATTCCGTTTCGCGTTTTGTTCACGGCGTTTTCCGTTGTAGGCGCGGTAATTGATCTTAAAGCGGCGTGGGCGGTATCGGATCTCCTGAACGGGCTTATGGCTGTACCAAACCTTATCGCCGTGCTTATTCTCTCAAAAGAAGTCATACATGTAGTCAACGGGCGAGATACCGTTTCAAATCGTCAATAACGGCGTTTGCGTCGCTTGTTCCGAGGTCGTAGACAGCTTGAAGCTTTTCGGGATCTTTTTCGATCCTGCTTATTTCGGGAGTATGCGAAGGACGTATAACAAAGGCTCTGCCGTCTTTTTCCCACTGTTTTAATTTTTCAACGGAGCTGTTGTACTGCTCGTGGCGAACTTTCATTCTTTCGGCTATCTTCGGATATTTAAGACCGCTGAGCTTTGCCATTGCCTTATTCATGGGCTTTTTTCGATAATCTGACGCGCGCGTAAGAATAACGACTACCTTTTCACAACCCTGCCTGCTTAACCACTCAAACGGTATGCTGTCGGAAATGCCGCCGTCCAAGAACTTTCTCCCGTTTATTTCAACGGGCTTTGATACAAACGGCATCGAACCCGAAGCTCTGAGAGTGTCCATCTGCTCGAAAACGCTATGTATTTTCACATATTCGGGCATTCCGCTTTCAACGTCGGTCATTACTGCGTAGAAGTCGGTATCCGATTGTTTAAACTTTTCATCGTCAAACGGATCGAGCTTTCTCGGAACTCTGTCGTAAGCGTATTCCGTACTGAAAAAATTTCCCTCTTTAAAAAGCGGGATAAGCCCCATATAGTTTTTATCGCTGTTATATTTCTTGTTATAACGAAGAGCTCTTCCCTTTTGTTCCGACAGCAGGTTCACCCCGAAAAGCGCTCCCGCCGAAACGCCGACAATAACGTCGAACTTTATTCCGTTATCCAGAAATGTATCCAGAACGCCTGCGGTGAACATTCCCCGCATCGCTCCGCCTTCTAATACAAGACCTGTTTTCATTATTTCTTCCTTTGCATTAGAAACCGCCGTTGTTCATACGGCGGTTCTTGTTATGTCAACTCTTATTTTCCTTTTCGACTATATTCTCCCCGCAGTACATCTGCCTGAGTTTCGGCTTTTCTATCTTTCCCGTTGCGTTTCTGGGAACTTTTGCGAAGATTATCTTTTTCGGGCGCTTATAGCGCGGCATCCCGAGGCAGAACTCGTTTATCTCGTCTTCCGTGCAGCTTATTCCCTCTTTAAGCTCTACTATCGCCGCGGCTATTTCTCCGAGTCGTCTGTCGGGAAGTCCTATAACGGCAACGTCCTTTATTTTGTCGAACTTTGCCATAAAGTTTTCAATCTCAACGGGATAGAGATTTTCTCCGCCGCTTATTACAACGTCCTTTTTGCGGTCGACGAGGAAAATAAAACCGTCCTCGTCCATTCTCGCCATATCGCCCGTTCTGAGCCAGCCGTCCTGCAAGACTTCGGCGGTAGCTTCGGGATTGTTATAATAGCACTTCATAACTCCCGGACCTTTTACCGCCAGCTCTCCGACTTCGCCCTGCTCTACATTTTCGCCGTTGTCGCGGATTATCTTTACTTCCCAGCCGTAGCCTGCTACTCCTATCGCGCCGACCTTATGTATGTTTTCAACTCCCAGATGAACGCAACCGGGACCTATACTTTCTGAAAGGCCGTAGTTCGTGTCGTACTGGTGATTCGGGAAATACTGCTTCCAGCGCATTATAAGGCTTTGAGGCACGGGCTGCGCGCCGATATGCATAAGCCGCCATTGTTTAAGATCATAATCGGATATTCTGAGCTTTCCGTTGTCGAGCGCTTCGAGAATATCCAACGCCCACGGCACGAGCAGCCAGACGATAGTACATTTTTCGCGCGACACCGTATCGAAAATCGTTTCGGGACTAACTCCCTTTAGCAAAACCATTTTGCCGCCGACAAGCAGACTTCCGAACCAGTGCATTTTCGCGCCCGTGTGATAAAGCGGCGGTATGCAGAGGAAAATGTCGTCGTGAGTCTGACCGTGGTGGTTCTGCTCAACTTTGCAGGAGTGCATAAGAGAGCGGTGGTCGTGGAGTATGGCTTTCGGAAAGCCTGTTGTTCCCGATGAAAAGTAGATCGCCGCATCGTCGTCATCTGTTATCGTTATATTCGGAGAAACGCTCGGACAGTTTGCGGCAAGCTTGTCATAATCCTCCGCAAACGACGGGCAGTCGCCGCCGACATAGAACAAAATACGGTTTTTGCTTATTTCCTCGGCAATAGTTTCAACGCGCCCTATAAACTCGGGTCCGAACACAAGCACGTCCGCTTCGGAAAGATCAAGGCAATATTTTATTTCCTCCGAGCTGTACCTGAAATTCATCGGCACGGCTAAAGCCCCTGTTTTAAGTATACCGAAATATATCGGCAGCCACTCGAGACAGTTCATCAGCAGTATCGCAACTTTATCGCCTTTTCTCACTCCCCTGCTTATAAGCAGCTGAGCGAAGCGGTTAGCTTTTTCGTTGAACACTCCCCACGTTATCTCCCTGCGGTATTGCAGCGAGGAGGTCGGCTGGATAAGATCGTAATCTTTCCAGAGCATACGGCGGTTTTCCTTTATCTGCGGGTTTACCTCGACAATGCAAACCTCTTCACCATACTTTTCGGCATTCTGTTCAAGCAATTCTGTTATCGGCATGGACGGCTCCTTATATTTATTATTTGCAAGTATACAGTGGACAGTGTACAGTTTCGGTGTCCGCCTTTCGGCGGACAATATTTAGATTGTTTTTAATCAATAGGCACACGAGCCTACCTTTACGGGTAAATTTAAAAATGTTTTAGTTTGATAATAATTTAAATAATATCCGCGAAGCGGATACCTTAACTGAATACTGTCCCCTGTACACTGTATACTTGCTTATTATAAACTCACTCTGTGATCTTTTTGTACATCTCCGGGCGTCTGTCGCGGTACACTCCCCACGAAAGGCGGAAATCGGATATTTCGTCAAGGTCGTATTCGCTTATCAAAACGGTTTCTTCCTGCTCGGCGCTTGTCTTTACCGCGCCCGTTTCATCGGTCATAAAGCTATGACCGTAGAACGAAAGCTCGCTTTGCTGAAATCCGTTGTCCACATCGGGCGTTATTTCTTCAACGCCTATGCGGTTTGCGGCAATTACGGGAACAAGGTTCGCCGCAGCGTGACCCTGCATACAGCGCCGCCAGTGCGCGCTGCTGTCGCAGTCAAGTATAGGCTCGCTCCCTATCGCCGTAGGATACATTAACAGCTCCGCGCCCATAAGCGCCATACACCTCGCCGCTTCGGGGAACCACTGATCCCAGCAGATGCCAACGCCGATCTTCCCGTATGACGTGTCCCAGACTTTAAAGCCCGTGTTCCCGGGAGTAAAATAAAACTTCTCCTGGTAAAAATGGTCGTCGGGGATATGCGTTTTTCTGTAAACTCCGAGCAGCTTTCCGCTGTCCAAAACGGCAATGCTGTTATACAGTACATTTCCGTCGCGCTCAAAAAAGCTTATCGGCATAACCAGAGACAGCTCTTTTGTCACTTCCGAAAACCGCTTTACGGCAAGATCGTCTTCTGTCGCACAAGCAAGATTGTAGCTCTCATAGCGCCGTTCCTGGCAAAAATATTTCGTTTCAAAAAGCTCGGGAAGAAGCACAACGTTTGCGCCCATTCCGGCGGCTTTTTTCGTAAGTTCAACAGCCTTTTCAACAGACATCTCCCGCGTTTCGGGAACGCTCATCTGTACCGCCGCAGCAATAACTTTTCTCATTTCTACCCCCGACACTACAGATATTGTTCAAACAAGACCTTGTCCAAAATACGGAAATACTCCGTGTCCGACTCGTTCCATGTGATGTCGGAAGAAGTCATCTCGTAGCTTATTATAAACGTTTTTCCGCTCTTTGCCTTTACCTCGTGGTGCATTACGGAAAGAACGCCCTGTCTGCACAACGCGTCATACGCCTTGGAAGCTTTCATGTCGAAATAAACGACCTTGCTTATAAGCATAACGCCGTTTTCATAAGTCAGCTCAACGCGCTTGTCGTAAAGATAATCTATGGTGTCTTCAATAAGCTCCTTGCTGAGAAGATTGGTGCCTACCTGCATTACCGCCTCGCGGTCGGTCTTGTTGTAAATAATTATCCTGTCTATCGCAAAATAATCTCTTATATCGTTTAAAATCTGCTCGAAAGAAAAATCCTCGCCGACAATTATCTTATTTGCAATTCGGCAAATGACCTCGCTCTTTTCCATAGCTCTGCCGCCGAGAATACTTTCATTTCTTACTCCCGATTCGAGCAGTTTTTCAACGGTGCCGTGTTTTGTCGGCTCGTAAACTATATAGCGGTTCTTGCCTTTTTTCTTTGCCTTGTACAACAGGCAGTCCGCGAGCTTGAACATCGTGTCATAATTCCCGTCGTAATCCTCGGGGAACACCGAAACGCCGATAGAAGTCGTAACGCAAAAGCCATTCAGCGCCTCGTTATAGCTCGCGTATACCATATTCTTTATTCCGCGCAGAACGAACTTCAGGCGCTCTTTGTCCTCGAAATTATCGAACACAAGGAAGAACTCGTCGCCGCCTATTCTTCCCGCTTTGCCGAAGCCTTCGACCTGTTTTTCTATTATCGCCGCGCAGCGCTTTAATACCTCGTCGCCCTTTGCATGACCGAAATTGTCGTTTACAAGTTTGAAGTCGTCGATATCTATTATCGCCAGCGCCGTAGGCTGGCGCAGGTCGTTTATACGCCTTTTGGCATAGTTTGTGATATTTTCTTTCATAAACAAGCCCGTGAGCTGGTCGCGGTTATTAAGCTCGTGAGAAGAATTTTCTCTCGGGTCTGCCATTCTTCCGACGGTCATTATATGAACATCGTCAGCGTACACCGCGCTGCCCGTTATGACGAGCTTTTTGGTCTGGTTTTTCTGAACGAACGTACATTCAATGCTTCTTACGCCGTTTCTTAGATCGGACAAAAGTTTTGAAACAGCCTCCGCGCTGTTTTCCGAAAGTTTGTCGAGAAGCTCGTTTTTCCAATTGTCCGCGCTGGTAACTCCGAGAATGTCCTTTCCTATGTCATAGCGATAGCTCGTGACCATATCCGTCTTTTTGTCATAGGAAAAATATGTGCAGTCATTCTGAGCCAGAAGCGCGTCAGATTCCTTTTCCTTTATCATAAGCTCGTAATAGCCGTTGAACAGCCTGTTGAGCTCTATCATTCTGACGTTTATAAGGGGCGTGTCCTCTTCTCTGCGGATAAGCTGGGCAGCCATAAGAATATCGCTCCCGTCGGTATTTTCGACGGTAACTACAAACGTCTGCCCGTATGCCTTATCTTTAAAAGCCTTGTCGAGAACAGCTATGGAATTTGCCGTAAACAGCCTGTCGGCGGTTATATAGAGCCTCGGTCCGAGAAATGCATAAAGCGCGGCGTTCGCCGAAACAAAGTCATATCCCGGGACTTTATAAGAAAACTCAAAAATTCTTTCCGATGAATTGTCCATATTTTACCTCTGTTTATCTGTCTGAATAAAAATAGGAATCTGCTGCGTAATGCAATGGATATTTCCGCCGCCGAGGAGTATGTCGCGGGCATATACGGGAACTATCTTCCTTGTCGGGAAAAGCTCCGATAAAGTCCGCCTCGCAGGCTCGTCGGCTTCGTCGCCGAAAAACGGCATTATGACCGCTTTGTTTGAGATATAGAAATTTACGTATGACGCCGCAAGACGTTCTCCGACATTTCTCACGGGTTTAAAATTGCAGGTGTCGAGCCCCTCGCAGTCTTTTTTTGTCACAAGAACGGGCTTCGGCAGATAAAGTTTATGCACCTTTATCCTGCGACCTTTTGCGTCAGTCTCATTTTCAAGAGTTTCAAGCGCGCTTTTTGAATAGGCATACTGCTCGTCGCTCTCGTCGTCCGTCCAGGCAAGCACGGCTTCTCCGGGCTTTACAAACGCGCACATATTGTCGATATGCTCGTTTGTTTCATCACCGCTTATCCCGTTTTTAAGCCAAATGACTTTTTCTGCTCCGAGCGCGCCTTTGAGCTTTTCCTCAATCTCCTCTTTGGTCATATCGGGGTTTCTGCCCTTGCTTAATAAACACGCTTCGGTAGTTATGACCGTGCCTTCTCCGTCGGTATGCACCGAACCACCCTCGAGGACAAAACCGCTGTAATCGTACATATCAATGTCATAGAGGTCGCAGAGCTTTCCCGCCATTTTATCATCCTTGTCCCAGGGGAAATAAAGCCCATCGTAAAGCCCGCCCCAGGCGTTGAAGCTCCAATTTATACCGCGGATACCGCCTTTCCCGTTTACAACAAAGGTCGGAGCATAATCTCTCGCCCATGCGTCGTTGTTGCTCATTTCGACGACTCTTATCCTCGGCGAAAGCATAACGCGGGCGTTTTCATACTGCTTTTCGGAGGCGCATACCGTAAGTTTTTCGCTTTCGGCAATTGCCTCGCAGATCTCGCAGAAAGCCTTTCTCGCGGCATATCCCCCATAGCTCCAGCTGTCCGAGCGCTCGGGAAATATCATGATACAGCCGTAATGCTCGGAAAACTCTGCAGGCATATAAAAACCGTCGCCGCTCGGCACTGAATTTAAAACATTCATTATCTGTATAATTTACCTTTTGAAAAAACTATTACACTTAATCATTTTACATCCTGAATCCGTGTAGTTCGCAGCAATGATTCACTGAAATCCGCATAGATTCAGGATTTTTGTTATCTGCGGTTTC
>CANRKB010000005.1 GCA_947631115.1 uncultured Clostridia bacterium | reverse complement strand
TGATATACCGAATACGCCTTTTGCGCGAGCAGTATCTTACAGCCCGCGCGCTCTCTGACGTTTTTCAGAATTTCAAGGTTTTCCGTAAGTTTCCGCTCGTCAATGACGTAGCAGGGAGTTTCGACTTTGTTTATCCAACTCATTTGAGCCTGTTCACCTAATTCTTTTTACTCAGCGCAATGCTTGATACTATCGCGTAAATCACCGCTCCCGCTATTGCGGGTATCAGCAGATAAAACACATTATTATTTTTCATAAGACAGCCTAAAGCGTTTATCAGAAATATTACCGCGATAAACAGGAAAACTATTGCCGACTGTCTGAAAAGCGGTTTTAAATTCATGGTTTCGCGCTCTTGTTCGCTTGCGAAGATATATGAATTGTTGAACGGCTTTCCTACTTCCAAAAAATGAACTATGCCCAAAATCACGCTTGCCAGCATAAATGCCAGACAAACAATGCCGGTAATAATTTCAGCCATTGTCAGCTCTCCTTTCAGTCAACCAAAACTGGGTTTCTGTCCTCTTCCCAAGGCAGACCCCACTTATTGAGCGCGTCCATAAACGGATCGGGATCAAACTGTTCGACATTCCACACGCCCGCTTTCTTCCATTTCCCCGTAAGCACCATCATTGCTCCTATCATTGCGGGAACGCCCGTTGTGTAGGAAATTGCCTGAGAGCCGACTTCTTTATAACACTCCTGATGGTCGCAGATGTTGTAGAGATAGTAGTTCTTGTCCTTGCCGTCCTTTTTGCCGCGGAAAATGCAACCTATATTCGTCTTGCCGACGGTTCTCGGTCCTAATGACGCAGGGTCGGGGAGTACTGCCTTTAAAAACTGGAGCGGCACTATTTCCCTGCCCTCGAACATAATAGGCTCAATGCTTGTCATTCCTACGTCTTTAAGGCATTGCAGGTGGTTTAAATAACTCTGCCCGAACGTCATAAAGAAACGTATTCTCTTTATGCCCTTTATATTCAGCGCAAGGCTTTCAAGTTCCTCATGGTGGAGCAAATACATATCCTTTTCGCCTACGCCTTTGAAGTTGTAGACTCGCTTTATCTCCATAGGCTCGGTTTCGACCCACTTGCCGTCCTCGATATAGCTTCCCTTTGCGGACACCTCGCGGATATTTATCTCGGGGTTGAAATTCGTTGCGAAAGGATAGCCGTGGTCACCGCCGTTGCAGTCGAGAATGTCGATATAGTTTATCTCGTCAAACTCGTGCTTTTGCGCATAAGCCGAGAAAACTCCCGTAACTCCGGGGTCGAATCCGCAGCCGAGAACGGCGGTTATTCCCGCCTTTTCAAAGCGCTCTTTATACGCCCACTGCCACGAATACTCGAACTTTGCGGTATCTTCGGGTTCGTAATTCGCCGTGTCGAGATAGTCTACTTTACATTCTAGGCAAGCGTCCATAATGTGCAGATCCTGATAAGGCAGGGCAATATTCATAACGATGTCGGGCTGATAAGATTTTATCAATGCGACAAGCTCGGGAACGTTGTCCGCGTTTACCGCAGCCGTCGTGATAACGGTTTTCGTTTTGTCCTGCCATTTTTCCTTTAATGCGTCGCACTTTGCTTTTGTCCGCGAAGCTATCATAATTTCCGAAAAGACCTCGCTGTTCTGACAGCATTTTGCAACGACAACCGAAGCGACGCCGCCCGCGCCTATAATCAATGCTTTGCTCATTACTATAAAACCTCCTACTTATTTAATCAATAAACCATACCAATATTACAGCCAATGCCAAAATCGATACGATAAGCCCCGAAGTGGCTGCTGTTCCGACTTTGCTGTTCAGCATTTGCAGAGCGTGAAGTCTGACTAAAGTTATCACCAAAGCGGCGATAACAACTATCAGCGCCGCCGCCGCGATTTTCAGCACGCCTGACGTTTTATAGTTTGAATCGGCATACAAATACTCGTTTATCGAAACGCCGCTTTCCGACAGCCAGTCGTTTATTTCGCCCGTGTGAAGTCCGTTTTTGGAAACAACCCTCCGCAAAATCGCGGATATATGCACATCGTCGCCGCGCGCATACCCGTCCGAGCCGAAATTATCATCAAACCAACTCTTGCTCGCCATAACAAGATACTGCTCCGCGCCGTCCTCGCTTACCGTTAGGTAAAAATACTCCTGACGAGTGGGGATAATCCCAAACAGCTTGTGCGAAATTACCCACACTTCCAGCGCATAAAATGCGTCATATTCGATAACCTCGCCGTCGACCGCCGTTTCAACGGGAGCGGTGCGGGCTGTCAGGTCATGTATACCGCCTATTATCGACATTACAAGAAAAATTGCGGCAAATACCGAAACTATAATAATGCTTAACCTGCTGTTTCGCGCTCTCACTATTCTACTCTCCCTTTTGTTTCTCTAAGCACATCGCGCACATTCTGCGGAAGCGCAAAGCAGCCTATATGCACGAAGCGGTTGTAATAGTAAGTCTTGAGTTCCTGCGACAACCACCAGTCGGCTTTGAAATCATCGACGGGATGGAATTTCTTTGAAGCAAACCCGAACAGCCAATGCCCCGAGGGGTATGTCGGAATGTGCGCCTGATAAACGAGCGCGATCGGAAAAAACGACTTTATGCGGCTGTGAGCGCGTTTCATTGCCTGAGCGTACTCGTCATAGAACGTGCTTTCGTGCTGGTTTACAAGTATTCCGTCCGTTTTCAGTGCCTTATAGCAATTCCCGTAGAACTCTTTTGTGAACAATCCCTCGCCGGGTCCGAATGGATCGGTGCTGTCTACTATAATTAAATCGTATTCATTTTCCGCGCCTCTGACAAATTTAAGACCGTCCTCATAATAAATATGAACGCGCTTGTCGTCAAGCGAACAGGTCGTCTGCGGGAGGTATTCCCTGCAAAGCTCGACCACGCGCCTGTCTATTTCTACCATGTCTATATGCTCGACGCTCTTAAACCTGCAAAGCTCGCGGATTGTTCCCCCGTCGCCCGCGCCTATAACAAGAACGCGCTTTATGTCGGGGTTTACCGAAAGCGGCACATGGGTTATCATCTCATGATAAATCTTCTCATCCTTTTCGGTCAGCATAAGGCAGCCGTCAAGCACAAGTATTCTCCCGAAATCAAAGCTGTCGAGAATGTCAATTTTCTGAAACTCGCTCTGCTCGGACACTAAATGTTCTTTTATTTTAATCGAGAATTTCACGCCCGAAGTGTGATTTTCCGTGAACCAAAGCTCCACAAATGATCTCCTTTCTGTTTAAACGGCGTTTTTGTCATCTGATCATCTAATTATCTCGGCGGTCGGTTTATATAGCTCGGCTTTACAAACAGATGTACAAGCCACCTAGGTAACTTGTGCGCGTTGCACATTACCCAGACCGAAAAACCGACAAAGACCGCCCAGAGCGCCGCAAAAATGCCGAAAAATATCGAGCAAGTCTGCTTTTGCTCGGCGTCGCTTTTTTCTACCGCCGTTTGGTCAACAAGCGTTCTGCCGTCAAATTCCGCGCTTATAAGGCTTTCCTTTGCGGTTATCACCGAAAGCCTGTCGCCCTCTTTGAGCAGCAAAACTCCGTCAATGTCGCAGGCGCTCGCCCACACGGAATATTCCTTTCCCGAAAGCGTAAACACCATACTGTCGTTTTTGCGGTATATTCCCTCAAACGAAAGTTCCGCTTGCGAGTAATCGCTCTTGTTAAGTCCCAAATTCATTGAGAATATCCACATTCCGACTATGTAGGCGAAGATCAGCGCCCAGATAAATATAAACTCTCCGGGGCTTCGGACATTGCCGTTAAAAAGCTTGCTGCGGCTGTTGTATACGCGCATTTTGCGCTTGTAGTTGTATTTTTGTATACGGGTGTTGTTCTTGCGTCCCATTTATTTTATAACTTGAAGATACTCTACTTTCATATCGCGGCAGCCCGTGACGTTGCAGCCCTTTTCCTTTGCGAACTTTATATAATCGAGAATGTCCTCGGTTATCCTCTCGCCGGGAGCTAGGATAGGTATCCCCGGAGGATAACACATAACAAACTCGCTGCAAACCCTGCCTGCCGTTTTTTCTATGGGCAGGGTTTCCTGCTCGGCGTAGAATGCCTGCTGGGGAGTTGTCACGACTATGGGGTTTATATACTCGTGGTCGAAAAGCCCGACGGGCGATCTTGAATACAGCCGCTTTATCTCGCTTAGCGCGCCCAGCAGCCGCTCTATCTCAAGCGCCCTGTCTCCGCCCGTTATTATCGCTAAAATATTTCCTATATCGCCGAACTCTATCTGTATTCCGTATTCATCGCGGAGCAGGTCGTAAACTTCAATTCCCGCGAGTCCTATTTCCCTTGTATGAACGGACAGCTTTGTCCTGTCAAATGCATAGAAATCCGCGCCGTTGCATAATTCCTCGCCGAAAGCGTAATAACCGCCCGTTTTGTTTATCTCGCTTCTTGCATAGTCCGCAAAACTGACGGTCTTTTCGTAGAACTCCGCGCCGTTCTGCGCAAGATTTCTCCGCGCAAGGTCAAGCGACACCATAAGCAGATAACTGGCGCTGGTGGTCTGGGTGAGGTTTATTATCTGGCGGACATAGTCGGGGTCAACGTTCTTCCCCATAAGCAAGACGGCGCTCTGCGTAAGGCTTCCGCCCGTTTTATGAACGGACGCCGCGCACATATCCGCACTGCACGACATGCCGCTCGGAGGAAGACCCTTTCCGAAATAAAAATGCGTTCCGTGAGCTTCGTCGCAAAGCGCCATAAGCCCGTGTCTGTGAGCAATATCGACAATTGCTTTTAAATTCGAGCAGATGCCGTAATAGGTAGGGTTGTTTACAAGAACGGCTTTTGCGTCGGGGTTTTCTTCTATCGCCTTTTCCACGGCTTCGTGAGTCATTCCCAGAGGAATACCGAGCTGTTTATTTTCGCCGGGATCTACATAAACGGGAACAGCCCCGCAAACCACAAGAGCGTTTATCGCGCTTCTATGTACATTTCGGGGAAGAATTATTTTTTCGCCCGCCTTGCAGACGGACATTATCATCGCCTGAACTGCGCCCGTTGCGCCGTTTACGATAAAAAACGAGTTTTCCGCGCCGAAAGCGTCCGCGCAGATCTCCTGCGCCTCTTTTATAACGGATATGGGGTGGCAGAGATTGTCAAGGGGCTTCATGGAGTTTACGTCGTTTTTCAGGCAGTCTACTCCCAAAAAATCCGTCAGCACCTCGTTTCCTCTCCCGCCCTTGTGTCCGGGAACGTCAAACGGAACAACGCGGTTTAAGCGGTGTTCTTTCATTGCCTCATAGAGCGGAGCGCGGGTCTGGTCGAGCTTCAAATTCCACACCGCCTTTCAGTATGAAGATATGATTAGTAAATATTCATTCCGCTGAATATTTCGATCATTTCGCGCCTCAGGCTGTTTGTAATTTCAAGGCGCTCCTGCGGGTGAATTTCGTAAACGTCGGTATTGAAAAGATAGTTCTGGAGTTCTATTTCCTTTATAAGCATTTTAGTGTGGAATATGTTGGACTGGTAGACGTTTACGTCCATAGCGTCGTATCTTGTGAGCGTTTTCGGGTCGATAAAGTCCTGAATTGAAGTGATATTATTGTCAATAAAAAACTTCTTTCCCGAAACGTCGCGCGTAAAACCTCTTACGCGGTAGTCGATTATGATTATATCCGAATCGAACGAGCCGATAAGATAATCGAGAGTATTAAGCGGGGAGATTTCCCCGCAGGTCGCAACGTCGATGTCAACTCTGAAAGTTGAGATCGCTTTGTCGGGGTGATACTCGGGGAAAGTATGAACGGTTATGTGGCTCTTGTCGAGATGAGCATGGATAGTCTCGCCGTTCATGTTGGAAAAAAAGCCCATTCCTTTGTTGCAGGATTCGTCGATATGCGAAGGGTCGATTCTGCCCTCCGCAAAAAGGACGTTTACAGACGCGCCCTGAGGGTCATAGTCCTGTTTGGAAATATTGAGGACCGTCGCGCCGATCCTATCCGTAACATCGCAAAGTATACGAGTGAGACGTTCGGAATTATACTGTTCGTCAATATACGAGATATAATCCTTCTGTTCGCGCTCGCTTTTTGCGTAGCAAATATCGTAGATATTAAAGCTCAGCGTTTTCGTAAGATTATTGAACCCATACAAAGACAGCTTTTTCTCCACTTCCCAATCCCCCTTTTGAAAAATAAAATTCAACTTATACAGTTAAAGAAATTATAACATATTACCTCCGAAAAATCAACAATTTTTTAAAATATTTTTATTGTTCCCGAGCATTTATAATAATTGTGTTGACAAAGACGTCAAAATGTAGTATAATATAACTGTATATTTTATAAAAACTGTACTGTATAAATTCGTCAATAATTGTCAATTAAACGCAAAAGCGTGTGAAAAATAGTCTTATGACTTTGCAGCTTGTAAAAAACTATTTGTGGTTCTTTTCAAACGGTATTATTCCAAATAACGTTTACTCGCCCTATCCCCCTACCCCCTTCCCCGAGGGGGAATGGGCAGTACGGGGCGCCGGCGCGCCCTGCGACCCGCCTCGGGCAAAGCCCCGTGGACTCTAAAAAGATACTTTATATACAAATTAAGAGTCTTATTGACTTTAATTATATTTTTTGTTATGGAAAAGGGAGGCTTTTATGAAAGCAGATCTGCATTGCCATACTACCATTTCGGACGGTTCGCTCGGAATTTCCGATATTATAAGACAAGCGGACAGGGACGATGTGCGCTGCATAGCTATTACAGACCACGACAGTCTTGCTTCTTTATCGCGTTCTTCTATACTCGGACAGCGGTATAACGTTACGGTCGTACCCGCAGTGGAATTTTCCGCTTTCGACCAGTCCAGGGGCAAAAAGGTACATATCCTCTGCTATATGCCGAAAAAACCCGACAGGCTTGAGGGGCTTTGTCTCAGGACAAGCGAGGGGAGGATGAAACTCGGAAAGAACCTTGCGATGAAAGTACTCGAAAAATATCCCATTACTCTCGAAAGTATCCTGCGCTATTCGGCGGGAAGCAAGGCGATATACAAATGCCACATAATGCACGCTCTTATGGACTACGGCTATACGACCGAGCTTTACGGAAACGTATACGACGAGATATTCGACGCGGACGAGGGGCTTTGCGCCGAGCAGGTGCAGTCCGAAGCGGACTTCTACCCCGATGTGAGATTTGTGCTTACGATGATAAAAGCCGCAGGAGGAATATCGGTCATTGCCCACCCGAAAGTATTCGACAGTCTTGACCTTATCGAAGAGCTTGCGAAAGAAAAAATACTCGACGGCGCGGAGGTGTATCATTCAAGCGCGGACGAAAAATACCGCGGGGAAATTTCGGACGTCTGCGACAGATACGGTCTTATAAAAACGGGCGGCTCGGATTTCCACGGGTTTTACAATCACTATGCCATACAGATAGGTTCGCTCACAACTCCCGAAGATGAATTAAGAAAAATAATTCCTCCGGAGGAATAATTTTTATGGCAGGAAAGAAAACGCCGAAAAATAAAACGGACAAATATGCCGAGCTTAAAAATGCATTTGAAATGATCAAGGACGACAAAAACGCCGTTTCAATGGCGGCGTATATGAGAGATCAATTTGCGTTCTACGGCATAGCTGCTCCGAAAAGGAAAGCCGTTTATAAAGATTTTCTTAAAGCCGAAAAAAGCAATGGCGTAATTGACTGGGATCTTCTCGACAAATGCTTTGAGGACGAACATAGAGAGTTTCAATATCTGGCGTCCGACTATCTTTTGTTTATGAAGCGGTTTGTGACCTTTGAGGATATGCCGAAGATCAGGAATTATATAACGAATAAGTCATGGTGGGACACGATAGATTTTTTATGCAAGGTCATAGGAGACGTAGGTCTAAGAGACGACAGAATAAAAGAGCTTATGCTCGAATGGTCGGAAGATGATAATTTTTGGGTAAGGAGAACGGCTATCGAACATCAGCTCGGCTTAAAGGATAAGACCGACGCCGAATTACTTGAAAAGATAATAACAAACTGTTTCGGAAGCAACGAGTTTTTTATAAATAAAGCTATAGGCTGGGCGCTGAGAGAATATTCAAAAACCGCTCCCGAGTGGGTGAGAAGTTTTATAAAAAAGCATAAAGAGGAAATGAACAGTTTAAGTATCAGTGAAGCAAGCAAGTATATCTGACGGATAAAGAACATTACGGGCTTAAAGCCCGATCATAAGGAGAGCAAAATGGACATAAAAGAAAAATCACTTGAAATGCACGAAAAATGGCAGGGCAAAATCGAAGTTATCTCCCGCGCGCCGATAAAAACGCGCGAGGACCTTTCGACCGCGTATACTCCCGGAGTAGCGCAGCCGTGTCTTGAGATACAGAAAAATCCCGACCTTGCCTATAAGTACACCAGAAAAGGAAATCTTGTGGCGGTTATAACCGACGGAACGGCTGTCCTAGGTCTTGGCGACATCGGCGGTCTCGCGGGAATGCCCGTTATGGAGGGCAAATGCTGTTTGTTCAAGGAATTCGGCGGCGTTGACGCGTTTCCTCTTTGCGTAAAGAGCAAGGACGCGGACGAGATAGTCCGCACAATCGAGCTTATTTCCGACAGTTTCGGCGGAATAAACCTCGAGGATATTTCCGCGCCGAGGTGTTTTGAAATTGAAAGAAAGCTGAAAGAAAAGCTGGATATACCCGTTTTCCATGACGACCAGCACGGAACGGCGATAGTAGTAGGCGCGGCGCTTATAAATGCCGTAAAGTGCGCGGGAAAGAAACTCGAAGACATAACCGTGGTTATAAACGGCGCGGGTTCGGCGGGAATTGCCATAGGAAAGTTTCTGCTCAATCTCGGAATAGGAAACCTCATAATGGTTGACCTTTGCGGAATAATAAACCGCTACGACAAATACGAAAACCCCGCTCATGCGGAAATTGCAAAGCTGACGAACAAAAACAACATAAAAGGCACGCTTGCAGACGCTCTTAAAGGCGCGGATGCGTTTGTCGGCGTTTCAAAGCCGAATCTCGTTACGCCCGAAATGGTAAAGTCAATGGCAGAGAAGCCCATTCTGTTCCCGATGGCTAACCCCAATCCCGAAATAACCTACGACCTCGCAAAAGAAAGCGGAGCGTATATTGTAGGCACGGGGCGCTCGGACTATCCGAACCAAATAAACAACGTTCTCGTGTTCCCGGGTGTATTCAAGGGCGCGCTTTCCGTAAGGGCAAAGGCAATTACCGAGGAGATGAAACTTGCGGCGGCAAAGGCAATTGCGGCGCTTGTAACCGACGACAAGCTCTCGCCCGAATACATTATCCCCTCGGCGCTTGATAAGAGCGTAGCGGACGCGGTGGCGAAAGCTGTCGCCGATTGCTGGACAAGTAATAATTGACATAAATAATTAAAAAGGAGATGTAAATAAAATGACTTATGAATATTCACCGAGAGGGGTTTGCTCTCAGAAAATGATCTTTGACGTTGAGGACAATATCGTAAAGAACCTCAGAGTTTTGGGCGGCTGCAACGGCAATCTTCAGGGAATTTCAAGGCTCGTAGAGGGACTTCCCGTAGACGAAGTAATAAAAAGGCTGGAAGGTATACGCTGCGGAATGAAGTCTACCTCCTGCCCCGACCAGCTCGCGCAGGCTCTCAAGGCAATGAAGGAAGCGGAGGAAGACAAAAAATGAGGATCCCCGAATTATTTAAATGCGGAAAAACCGTGCTTTCGTTTGAGATCTTTCCACCGAAAAAGGACGGTTCTATCGACACCGTATACAAAACGCTCGACGGGCTTTCGGATCTTCACCCAGACTTTATAAGCGTTACATACGGCGCGGGAGGAAGCCTTCCGGGAGCGTCGACCCGCGAAATTACGTCCATAATAAAGGAAAAATATCACACGACCAGCATCGCTCATCTCACCTGCATAAACTCCACTAAAGCGGATATTGACCGTATAATCGAGGAGTTTACCGAGTCGGGAATTGAAAACGTTCTGGCGCTGAGGGGCGATCTTATTCCCGACGTTGAGCCAAAGCATGATTTTCTCCATGCGTCCGACCTTATCTCGTATATGAAAGCAAGAAGCAATATGTCGTTTTCGGGGGCTTGTTATCCCGAGGGGCATACGGAATGCGACGATTTCGACGAGGACATTGACAATTTGAAAATAAAGGTAGACGCGGGAGCGGAACACCTTATTTCTCAGCTTTTCTTTGACAACAGCGCGTTCTACAGATTTCTCGACAAGGCAAGAGCGAAAGGCATAAACGTTCCTATCGAAGCGGGAATAATGCCTTGCGTAAACCCAAATTCAATCAAGCGCATGATAACGATGTGCGGAGCGTCGCTTCCCGAAAAGTTTACAAAGCTTATAGCGCGTTATGGCGAAAAGCCCGAAGCAATGCGGGACGCGGGAATTGCATACGCGGCGGATCAGATAATAGACCTTGCGGCGCACGGGGTTGACGGAGTTCACCTTTACACAATGAACGATCCTTTTATTGCACGCAGGATATGCGAAAGCGTTTCGAGCGTTATAAAATCATAAACAAAAGAAGGAATAGAAATGGAAGACATACTGAAAATAGGAAATAAAGAATTTCACTCGCGGTTTATTTTAGGCAGCGGAAAGTTTGATCTTGACCTTATAAACGCGGCTGTACAGAATGCGGGCGCGGAGATAATAACGCTTGCGCTGCGCAGAGTAAACAGCTTTACGGGAAATATTCTCGAACATATCCCGAAGGGCGTTACGCTGCTTCCGAATACATCGGGAGCAAGGAATGCGGAAGAAGCCGTCAAAATAGCAAAGCTGGCGCGCGAGGCGGGCTGCGGAGAATTTATAAAGATCGAAGTCATTCACGACTCGAAATATCTTCTCCCCGACAATTACGAAACGGCTAAGGCTTGCGAATTGCTGGCAAAAGAGGGATTTACGCCTATGCCGTATATGTACCCCGACTTGTATGCGGCGCGCGATATGAAAAACGCGGGCGCGGCGGCTATAATGCCTCTTGCCGCTCCGATAGGTTCTAACAAGGGACTTTCCACAAAGGAATTTATACGTATTCTTATTGAAGAAATTGACCTGCCGATAATCGTAGACGCGGGCATTGGCAGACCGTCGCAGGCGTGCGAGGCTATGGAAATGGGCGCGGCGGCTGTTATGGCGAACACCGCCATTGCGACAGCGGGAAATATCGTTCAGATGGCTGAAGCCTTTAAGAATGCGATAAACGCAGGACGCGGGGCTTATCTCGCGGGACTCGGCAGAGTTCTGGACAGAGCGTCCGCAAGCTCGCCGCTTACGGGATTTATAAACGACTGATGAATGAAATAAAAATTGACCGCGAAAACGCATACAGATATATGGGTTTTCGCGAGCCTTTTTCGGAGAACGTCGACGAAAAGACCGCCGAGGCAGTCGACAAAATTGAACAAGAACTGCTCAAAGCGGTAAAGCCTAAGTTTATATGGCGGGTTTTTGATATTATAAGAGACAACGGGTTGTTTCTGAGCGGCTGCGATTTTGAGCTTTCGGGGAACGATATAAATAAACATCTGTCGGGCTGCGATAAGGCGGCAATTGTCTGCTCGACGCTGTCGGCGGACTGCGACAAATTTATAGCGAAGATGAACATAAGAGGTGCGCTCGAAATGCTGGTGAGCGACGCGCTGGCAAGCGCGTATATTGAGCAGATAAGCGACAGCGCGGTAAAGGACCTCACGGAAAAGAACGAGGGCTTTTCGGCGACATGGGTATATGGCGCGGGCTATGGAGATTTTCCGCTCGAAGTTCTGCCTAAGCTTATAGCGGCGGCAGACGCTTTAAGGAAGATCGGAATTTCAACGACCGCCGCAAATACTATTGTGCCGACAAAATCTATTGTGGGCATCGCGGGGCTGTCGAGGGAGAAGAAAATCGGCTCGGAAAAGTCGTGCGAAAACTGCAATATGCGGGATAAATGCGAGTTCAGAAAAAACGGGAGAAGCTGCAAGTAAAACGCGCGAAAGAAAAAATATCCGTAAGTCGGAATTTGAGAGGAAAAGTTTTTCTCTTAAATTCCGGCTTTTTTAATCGCCAAAAGCGGATCTTTTGCCGAACACCGTTAACACTGCCAATGAACCTTTCATAAAGCTTTTTCATATTATGATGTGAGGATAATTCCTCTATTTTAAAATGAAAGGCGGGCATGAACGTGGAGAAGAAAGAGAAGAAAAGGAAAACCATTCTTGTTATAATTTTCATTGCGGCTGGATTTATGCTCGGTATAGCTATAGGATTTTTCGCCGCACATAATGCGCCGGCTAAAACCGAGGGCGGTATAGGCTTTACGGTCGTTCCCGAAAACAACTTAAACGACTCCCACGCCGAGAATGGCGTTACAGTTCCGGGAATTACCTCTATGTCCGTTAAAGCGGGAAGCGACAGACTTGTCACGGGGTTTTACAATCCTGTTGAAAATAAAGACAAATATTATCTTACGTTTCAACTATGGGCGGAGATAAACGGAAAAGACGAGCTTTTATATACATCGGGACTTGTTGAGCCGGGAAACAGTATCTATGAAATAAAACTAAACAAGACCCTTGAAAAAGGAACATACAACGCGGTTATCCACATTCAGCCCTACCGCATGAATAAAGACCTTACTCCCACAAATAACGCGGACATCAAGGCGGTGATAAAAGCCGTCTGATTCCATAAGGAGGGGATCGGCTATGAAAATATTGAAAGCCGCTATGGCGCTTATTATGGCGGCGGCTTTAACTCAAAGTGAGGTCATAGATGAAAACGACAGTGAAAGTTCGGGATCCGTCAGCGTCGGTTACAGCGTGAGCGCGTCGTATGAAGTTACAATTCCTGCAAACGTTGAATTTACCGACGCTGACAAAAACACGGCAATAGAAAGACCTCTCCAGGCAAACAACGTTCTGCTCGAAGAGGGGAAGCACCTGAACATCTACGTTAAAAGTCAGAACGGTTTCAGAATGGTAAACAACGAGGGATATATAGAATACACTCTGCACGCAAACGGAAGTCTTATTTCGGGAACCGACAACGTAAAGATCCTTACAGTCTCTCCGGGCGACAAGTCGGGCTGGGTTCTTCTCAGCTTTACTTCGGCGCTTTCCGGCGACTATTCGGGATTTGCGGGGAATTATTCCGATACGCTTACGTTTACGGTGGAAATGGTTTAGTATTTTTGACAACTAAGCCAATAAGGATAATAAAGAACACACCCGAGCTTTCGCCCGGGTGTGCCTCTTAAAGAAGGGTATTATTATGAAAACGACTGAAAAATCAGCGTTTCTTTCTTGAAATAACGACTGCCGCACCTGCGAGAGCAACAATGCCGAGCGTAAGCGAAAGACCCGCTACGCCTGTATCGGGGGTAGTTGTGCCGCTGTTTGAAGAATTGCTGTCAGTAGAAGTTTCACTGTCCGAAGAAGTTTCTGTGTCGGAAGATGTTTCACTATCCGAGCTTGTTTCAGTGTCCGAGCTTGTTTCGCTGTCCGAACTGTCGGCGGGCTCTTCAACTTGCTTTTCAGTCGTAAGTACATACTCGCTGAAATGGTCGGTCTTAAATACCGCATAACCGTCTTCAACGATTGCGTTCATGTCGGTATATGTGCCGTCGTCTTCTATGCGGTAGACATAGACCGTCTTTCCTTTCATTGCTTCGGGGACGGGGATTTTAACGGTTACTTCTCCGTCGGGCTGAATTTCCTTGTCGTTTTCGGTCAGGGTAATTTCATAAGTGGCTTTTGTGCTGTCGGTTTTATCGGAAACAACTTTGACTGAGAGCTTTGCGCCGTCCTCAACTACGCCGCCGTCAGAAGAAACCTTAACGCCCGTGGTTTCGTCAGTATATTCAATATAGTTATAATGGATAGTTGCAGTTTCCGGTATTCCGCAATCAAATTCATTTTTATCGTTATGTACACCTGCTATTCTATTCCACTGTTCCTCTGTACCGGTATAATATATGTCGGTCAAATTCGGACATTCAAAAGCATACTGTCCGTTTTTATCTCCAAAGCCTATAACACTGTCAGGTATAATTATGCTTTTAAGATTATCACAGCAAAACGCCGATGTGCCGATATGTTCAATACCGTCAGGGATTGAATAAGTTTCATCTGTTCTGCCTGATGGGTACTGCACCATTTTTGGGTATGTTTTGTAGAACAAAACTCCGTCTACCGAATAGAAATCAGTATTATTCTCTGAAACATTTATGTTTTTAAGTTTTTTGCAATTGCGAAAAACGTCCCGAGGAAATACCGTATCATCGGGAATATATACGTTTTCAAGGTTTGTGCAGTTTTCAAAAGAAACGTCAATATGTGTCACACCATCGGGAATAATTATATCTTTAGCCGTCTTTCCTTTTTCTGTAACACCTGTTACAGTAGTTCCCTCAATAATAAGGTTTCCGCTTTCGTCAACAATGTTTTGTGTGCTGTCGGTGCTGTCCGTCTGCGAGCTTTCAGCCATTGCCGCCGTAGTAACTGCGGGTGTTGCCATTAGCGCGCCTGCCAAAAGAATTGCGCTTAGTTTTCTTACTTTCATTTAAAATATCCTCCGTTCTTTTTGCGGTATGTAGTTTTGCCGCACAATTCCCGCAAAAACAAAAAGTGCGCAGCACGAAGCTACGCACTTGTAAAAATGCAAGCTCCGAATTGCTGCGACACAACTTTTTCCCTTGTTAAAAACATACACGGAAAGAGCACACACTTTTACCGACTAAAAGTGTATGTTTTATCCAAGGGATTATTCAGTTATGTCGCACTGTAATTGTATCACAAACTTTTTTGTTTGTCAATACCTTTTGTTATTTCCCGCGCAATGCACGCAAACCAAACAATGCGCGGCTTTAAATTGTTAAGGCACAATTTTTCTGTCAATCGCATTATAACACCGAAACACTAAAGGAGAGAGTGCCGCCGAACGAATGCTGAAATGTTTATTAAGTAAAAAAAATTGTGCCTTAGGTATATTATAACATATTCACTTTTTGATTCTGTAATTTAAATTTTACCAAAAATGCCGAAAAACCGCATTAATAAGCCAAATGTATAATATACAAATAAATGAATAAAAAATTTTTTTAAAAAATACGCGGGAGAAATTCTCCCGCGTGATTATTTTATTATTTTTTAATCTCCGTTCCTGCCGGCAGCATTTCGTATCTCGAAAACTCGGACGTGAACTCTCCAAGCCCCTGGGTTATCTGTCTTAAAACAAGCGCGAAATCCATCATTTCCGCGTCGGGAGCTTCGGCGTTGACTTCGGTAAGTCCGTCGCCTATGCTGTTCATTCCCATAACAGAGCCTCTGCGCTTTGACAAAACGCTTATAACATCGCCCTGCTTGTCGTCGGGAACTATTATCTTATAGCTGCTGAGCGGTTCAAGAAGATACGGCTCTGCCTGCTCCATGCAATTTCTGAACGCCATAGAAGCGGCAGTCTTGAACGCAAGCTCCGAGCTGTCGACAGGGTGATAGCTTCCGTCAACAAGCGTAGCTTTGAGCCTTACAACGGGATAACCGCCGATAGAGCCTTTTTCACAGCTTTCCTGCAAGCCCTTTTCTATCGCGGGGAAGAAGTTCTTCGGAACAGAGCCTCCGAAAATTTTCTCCTCAAATTTCAGCTCTTCGCCGTCGTACGGTTCAAACTCGATTTTAACATGACCGTATTGTCCGTGACCGCCCGACTGTTTCTTGTGCTTCGCTTCGATAAGCACTTTTTTCTTTATCGCCTCGCGGTATGCAACTTTCGGCTCGGACAATGTAACGTCAATTCCGAACTTGCTCTTCAGTTTAGCTACCGCAACATCTATATGCTGTTCGCCAAGACCGCCGATAATGCGCTCGTGCGTTTCGTGATTGTGAATATATTCGAGAGTTCTGTCCTCTTCAAGAAGACGTCTTATCGCCGCGCCGAGCTTGCTTTCATCGCCGTTTGCCGCGATCTTTACAGCGCGGAAATAGCAAGCCTTCGGGAACTCCATAGGCTCAAACGCTCTGAGGTCTGACGGGTCGCAAAGAGTGTCGCCCGTGTTTGCGTCTATCTTTGTTATCGCGCAGATGTCGCCCGCGTTTATTTCGGAAGCTTCTTCCTGGTTCTTTCCTACTACGGTTATGAGCTTTCCGAAACGAAGCTCCGCTCCGCTTGTAGAAACGGGAACCGTCTTTGAGGTGAGCTTGCCCTGAACTACCTTTACATAGCTTATCTTTCCAACAAACGGGTCTGCAACGGTCTTGAAGATAACGCCCTTAAACGGCTTTGTTTCGTCATAATCCACAGGCTCGCCGTCTATCTTTTCGAGCTTTCTTTCATTCGGCGAGGGGAGCATTGAAACGACTGCGTCAAGCAGCATATCAACGCCCGAAAGAGTATCGTTCGCGCAGCATACAACGGGCGTAATCGTGCCGTTTGCAACGCCGTCGTGTATTCCTTTTACAAGCTCTTCCTGAGTAAATTCTTCCTCATTGAAAAACTTGTCCATAAACTCCTCGTTGGTTTCCGCGACAGCCTCCGCCATTGCCGCGCGAAGTCCTGCGATTCTGTTTTCCGAGGCGGGCATTTCAACCTCTGTCGGAACGCCTTTCTTGTCGTATTTATAAGCCTTCATTGTAAGCAGGTTTATGTATGCCTCAACGGGACCGTTCTTGTCATAAGGAACGACTATCGGGCAGACGGTAGGACCGAACTCTGTTTTCATCTGAGTAAACACGCGGTAGAAGTCGCTGTTTTCAACTTCCATACAAGTAACCGCCAGCATACAAGCCTTGTTCTGCTTCATAGCGAGCTTATATGCCTTCTGAGTTCCCGCGCACACGCCGTCTTTTCCGTTTACGCAGACAATAACGCTTTCCGCGGCGCGTATGCCCTCGTACATTCCGCCTACAAAATCGAACTGTCCGGGAGCGTCTATAACGTTTATCTTTGTATTTTTCCAGACCATATTTACTATAGCGGCGTTTATTGAAATTTTGCGCTTTATTTCTTCAGCGTCAAAGTCGCAGACGGTGTTCCCGTCGGCAATAGTTCCTATCCTGTCTGTTGCGCCGCATTTGTATAGCATTGCCTCTGCGAGCGCGGTTTTTCCGCTTTCACCGTGACCCGCAAGGACCACGTTTCTTATAGCGTCAGCCGAAAAAGTCTTCATAATGAACCTCCCGAAGATTGTTTAATACAGCGCTTTTCATTTTTCTAAACACGCTATAATAATATTATACAATATCCTTTCACAAAATGCAAGCGTTTTTGTGGAATTTTTTAAATTTTCACAAATTGCTATTGAATATATGTGCAGAATGTTATATACTTAGATATGGACAATATTTTTGGGAAGTGATGGTTATGGACAATGCTGCGCGGGAGATGTTAATTGCAATATCCGACTTTGCACAAAGCGGGCGCGGTGGTGATGTTTTATTATACAATAACGATGACAACGAGAGCGGTTTGTTTTCATATACGCAAACAGAAGACATCGGCTTTATACGCTCAGAGCTTCAGAAAATAATAATGGGAAAATACGCCACGGAAGCGCTCATAAAATACGCCGACATTTTAAAGCTTATTATTCCCGAAATAGCGCCGTCGATAGGTTTTGAACAGCGCACGAAATATCATGATTTTGACGTCTGGACGCATATTTCAAAGTCGGTAGGATTCGCGCCTTTTGAGCCGACGCTTCGTTTTACGATGATGTTTCACGATATTGGAAAGCCCGACTGTATGACGATCGACGAAAACGGCGCGGGACATTTCAGAGGTCACGGAGAACGCGGAAAGATAATAGCCGAAAAGATAATGGAGCGGCTGGAGTTCCCGAAAGAGATGTTCCAAAAGATAAGCCTGCTTATTTTAAACCACGACTACAGGATACCCGAGAACGAAGCGGGCATAAGAGAGCTTATTGAAATGTTCGGAAAGGAGTTTCTCGGAGAGCTGTTTATGTGCGAGATAGCCGACAGCATGGCGAGGAAAACAAACACCGAAACGGAGATGACAATAAGCCTGAGAGCAAGCCTAAAGATTTTCAAACAGATAACTGATATTACATAAGCATTTGCGGAAGATAAAAAAGAAAAGGGATGACCTTTTAAAAGGTCATCCCCTCAGACTGTATATAAAGCCTAATCAGCGTTGTATGGTTATTCACCAAAGGCAGACAATGAGTACACTGTCAACAGGGGTTGCGGGGACGGAGTCCCCGCAAAGCGGGGCGCGGGGCGCGCCAGCGCCCCGCATTTTCCCCCTTCCCCTTCGGGGAAGGGGGTTAGGGGGATAGGGCGAGAGCGCGCAATTTAGACAAACTATGTTAGAAAAGAAAGAACCACAAATAGGTTTTTATACAAGCTGTGGGATGACCTTTTAAAAGGTCATCCCCTTTTAATTTCCCGCTCAAAGGTTTTTTCATACTTAAAGTTGTTTCCCGATTAAAACTTGTTTTAGGATTGCCTTTTCAAAGCACGGCTTTGAAAAGGCAATGCGGGGAAAACTCTTGTTTTCCCCGCACCCCAGGTTCAATGCCGCAGGCATTTAACCTGATGCGCCTTGCTAACGCGACGGGGGCGCTGCCCCCGTACCCCTGCCAGAGGGAAAAATTTTTTGAAAAAAATTTTTTCCCTCTGGACTCCCTTTTCAAAAAACTTTCGTGCCGCTGCCCGGCAGGTGACTTGAAAATTAAACGTTGTTCGCCGCTCGAAACAGTTTCTAGCTTCTAGCCTCTAACCTCTAGCCCCTAATGGGAAAAACCTTTTTCAAAAGGTTTTTCCCCTTGCGCGTCTTAGTGCCTTATCATTCAAACACCGCGAACAATGCGGTGTGATTAAAGTGCTTTGTTCCCATTTGTTCGCCGCAGCAGGAAAATCCTATATAATTCGGAAATTCCTCCGACAGCCGTTTCTGATAGTCATCTATGGCGTTTTCGCTTTCAAAAAGTATCGTCCTCGCAAGGCAATTGAACAGCATAACCAGCGACGGCGCGGAATTTTCCCTCTTTATTTTCTCAAACGTACTCTCGGTTATCTGCTTGTAATCTCCCACCGTCATTACCGAAATATCCGTTCCCTCGTGTATCCTCGCGAAGTTTTTCAGACTCCCGTTAGCTCCGACCTCGTAAATTGCGGTAAGATACGTCTCATCTCCGACGCGCCTGCCCAAAGGATAGTAGAAGAAGTACTTCTTTATGTCGCTTATCGGAACACCAAGTTCCTCTGCGTAAACTTCCGCTGCAGTCTTTTCGCCGAGCCGCATTACCGTCCTCGAAACGCTGTTCGCTTTCGTCGTCGGGAACTGCCTGCCCGTAAGCGGAACGTAGATATTCTCGCGATAAAGCCTTATCGCGCCGCCAAGATTTTTTATCAGCATAAACACGCAACCGTCCGTATAAACTTCGCCGTTCAGCGAAACATATCCCGTCTCCGAGGTGTTGTCGTTTGCGGCAGTTCCGCCTATGATCGGAATACCCTTTCTCAAAAGCACGCTGTTTAATACAACGAGCGCATATTCCTCATAATTCTTATACGGAACGGTAAACTCAACGCACACCGTGTTTTTCGCGACGCCTATCTTGTTTACACATTCTTTAACTCTGTCGGCATATGTAAGCGCAAACTCGTTCGCTTTCGGGATAACGTCAGCGCTTATTTCAATCCCGTCCTCTATCGCCATTGCATACAGCACGTTTTTTTCCGTTCCTATGCTGCCCCACAGCCTGTATGTTGAACAGCCTATTGAAACGGCGTTTGGAAACTGTGAATGTATAAGTCTTGAATATTCGCAGAAATCATATTCATCAGAAAAGAAGATGATAAGCTTCGGGTCGGAAAAATCCTTTACCGCTTCTTTTACGCAAAGCTCGGCGCTTTCCTTGTTTCTCCCGACGCCAAAACAGCATTTCATCATTGAAAAGCTCCTTTCTCTGACTTTCGTTTAATCAAGAACATAGTCCTTGTGCTTTATTCTGTCGATAAACTCGCTTTCCGACAACGGTCTGTCAAAAATAAATCCCTGTACAAGGTCGCACCCGAGACTTTCTATAAGCTCAAACTGCGCGTTTGTTTCAACGCCTTCGGCGGTTATCGTAAGTCCTAAGTCCTTTGCCATGCTGATTATGCCTTTAAGCAAAAGATAGCTCTTGTCCTTTTCGCCGACGGGCGCTTCGGGAATAAAGCTCTTGTCTATCTTCAAAACGTCAAGATTTAACATCTTCAACATTCCGAGAGAAGAATAGCCCGTCCCGAAATCGTCTATCGAGGTCTTTATTCCGAGATTTGCAAGACCGTTTACAACGCTGCTCATAACCCCTTGGTTATACGAGTTTTCGCCCTCTGTAAGTTCAACTTCAATATAATCGTGAGGAATACCATAGCGGTCTATAACTTCAATTATCTCCTCTACAAGCTTGTTGTTTGTAAGGTGACGTTTTGAAAAGTTAACGGATATGGTCACGGGTTCAAGCCCGTTGTCTAAGAGCATTTTTAACATCTTGCAGACTTCTTCGAGCATAAAGAAATCGAGAGTGCATATACAGCCGTCCTGTTCGAGAATTGAAACAAAGCTGCCCGGCATAAGGTCTCCCGTGCTTGTGCGCCAGCGCACCAACACTTCCGCGCCGTGGAGCTTTCTGTCTTTAACGCCGACTTTCGGCTGATAAACTACATAAAATTCTCCGTCGCTAAGCGCCTTGTGAAATCCCGAAAGGATTATTTTCTTCTGTATAAGATTAAGGCTTGCTTCCTCGTCATAGAGCTTGTACAGCGTGCGGTTTTCTCTTGCGCTCTGATATGCAACGTTTGTATTCAGCATAATGTCGCCTATGCTGTACTTGTCCGTAAGCCTCAAAGCCCCGATGATCGCCCCGAACATAAACGTAAGCTGCCTTCCGTCCTTTTCATAGAGTATAACCATATTCTGGAGCAGGTCGAAAAAATAATCGAGATTATCGTTTAATATAAGCGCAATGAAATTATCTCCGCCCGAACGCGCGACCATTTCTTTTTCGGTCACGGCTTCTGCGACTATCCTGCTGTATTTTTTAAGAACTTTGTTTCCCTCTAAATATGTAAGAGAGCGGTGGACGGATTTAAAATTGCGTATATTGAAAAAGATAGCGGTATAGTCCTCCGCTTTGCCCGCGTCAATTATTTTAGAAGCAAAGCTCATAAACGCTTTTGTGTTGGAAATGCCCGTCTGAAAATCAATGAGCGAGAGCTGTTCGCATTTAAGTTTAAGAATAAGGCTGTCGAGAATATAACTAAGCTGTCTTAAATCAATTTCAAGAATTTCCGTTTCTTCATCGGAAAGCCCTTTTCCATTCGTATAAACTAAAAATTCTACATTGCCCTCATCGGAAAGATCATAAGAAAACTTTATCGGTTCGCCTTGTCCGTTTTCTCCGTAAACGGAAAAGCTGTTACCAAAGCCCGAAAGCTCCTGCGGCACGGACAGAACACAATCGACTTTTGTTATTCCCAGCTCCTCGGCGACAAAGCCTACAGCCCTGCGGGCTTCTTCTGCAAACCCGCCGAGGTCGGAAATATGAGCGTTTTTGATGTCTTCAAAAAGGCTTTTCTGACCCTTTTGACTTATGCTCATCTCTGCCGCCCCCTTTTCATGAAAGCATTTCCACATTACTAATATAAATTATACCACACATTAAGAAAAAAGTCAACAGTAAATTTATCAAACAATTACATATACAAATAGTTCGGCTTGTATAAAAACCTATTTGTGGTTCTTTTCAAACGCTATTTTCCTCCATAACGTTTATTCGCCCCATCCCCCTACCCCCTTCCCCGAAGGGGAAGGGGGAAAGTTCGGGGCGCTGCGCGCCCCGCGCCCTGCCTCGCGGGGACTGAGTCCCCGCAACCCCTGTTGACAGTATACTCATTGTCTGGCTTTGTTGAATTACCACACAACACTGATTAGGCTTTATATACAGACTGAATAGTTATCGGTGTTTTTCGGTGGTCGTGATTTTTTTATAAAAAACTATTGACAAATTATGGGCGGTGTGGTAAAATTAAAGTGCCACACAATTAAATTTTTTAATCCTTGATTTGGACGCTTTTATACCGGTAAAAGTGTTCGCTCTTTTCGCGTCCAAATATAAGGATAGAATGTAAATTGTGTGGCAGCAATTCGGAGCCGGCATTTTTACAAGTGCGCGGTTTCGGCTGCGCACTTTTTTTATTTTGCGGGAAAAATGCGCGGCAAAAAACTACATACCGCAAAATAAAAGGAGGAAAAAATGAAGATAAAAAAGATGAGTGCAGTCATAGCTGCGGCGGCTTTGCTTGCTGTGGCTGTACCGACGGCGGGAGTGCTGTCAAATATCGGCACATCAACTATTGCGGCGGCGGAAGATACGCCCGATTCTACGGAATATACACAAGGCGCATTTGTGTTTTCCGTTATTGAAGAGAATAAGACCTGCTCGGCGACATTAAAGGAAGATTACAAAACCGTTGAAGATCTGGTTTTCCCTGACGTTTTCCAAGGTATGAAAGTAACTCAGATCGACGGCGTAAAAGGTTGTAACGCTAAAACGATCAGACTTCCTAAGTATTTGGAAACAGTTTCAAGCTTAGAGTTTTCCGGTTGTAAGAGCCTTACTCGTTTGGAAATTCCCGAAGGAGTAACGTCCATTGGCGAGGGCGCTTTTATGAATTGTTCTTCTCTTGAATATTTATATTTGCCCGGCAGTCTGAAAAGAGTTCCGGGCGGCGAATATGGGGGTATGTTCAGAAACATCGGTACGACAGATGTCGGCAATATTAAAGAGATCGAATTAGGCGAGGGTATAACAGCTATCGCACCGTTTGCTTTTATATATTGTAGCGGTCTTGAAACAATAAAACTTCCAAGCACACTGACGTCAATTGAGAAAGGCGCTTTCAGAAGCTTAACCAACATCGAAAACATAACTCTTCCCGAAAATCTGGAAACTATTGTTGAGTCTGCATTTTCCGGCTGTACCGGTCTGAAATCAATTGATATCCCCGCTTCCTGCACGTCGATAGGCAAGAATGCTTTTGCAAGCTGTACAGCGCTTGCAGATGTTAAATTCAACGAGGGTCTGGAAACTATTGATACTTATGCTTTCGGCGGCTGCACCGCTATTACCGAATTGAATCTGCCCGCAAGCCTTACAACTGTTGGCGACCGTGCATTCTGGGAAACCACAACAAATCCCGTATGCGTTGCCGAAACAGTAAACTACGCAGGCACGCAAGACGAATGGGATCTTGTTGACAAGAAAACTTACAAAGCTACTTATAATGACCTTGAAAAACAATACGATCCGTTCAATCCCGTAACCGTTAAATGCCTTACAACTCGTGAGCTTACTTATTCGCAGACCGGAGTCAAGGCTTCTGTTCCTGCTGAAATCAAGGAAATAGACGGCGACGCCGCCCTTGTTGCAAATATAGTTGAGGGTAATCTGGCAGACAAGGACAGTCTTGTTCTGTACGACATATGGTTTGAGGACAAGGACGGCAAGGTTATTGACCTCGGCAAAAACGAAACTCCTATCACAGTAAAACTTCCTATACCCGCCGATAAAACGGATATAGAAAAGTTCGTTGTTACATATTGTGATGATGAGCTTATGCCTGTTAAGGATATGGAAGCAGAAATTACCACAGATAAGGACGGCAAAAAATACATCACATTCACGACAACTCACTTCAGTTATTATCTGCTGTCACTCAACGAACCCGCGTCGGATGAGCCTGTAATAAAGGATGAGACCGAAGACAGCGATTCAAGCGACAGCTCCGACAGCGAAGCAAGCTCAGACAGCGAAGCAAGCTCGGACAGTGAAGCAAGCTCGGACAGCGAAGCAAGCTCGGACAGCGAAGCAAGCTCGGACAGTGAAGCAAGCTCGGACAGCGAAGCAAGCTCGGACAGCGAAGCAAGCTCGGACAGTGAAGCAAGCTCGGACAGCGAAGCAAGCTCGGACAGTGAAGCAAGCTCGGACAGTGAAGCAAGTTCCGACAGCGAAGTAAGCTCGGACAGCGAAGCAAGCTCGGACAGTGAAACAAGCTCAGACAGCGAAGTAAGCTCGGACAGCGAAGCAAGTTCCGACAGTGAAACAAGCTCAGACAGCGAAGCAAGCTCGGACAGCGAAACTTCTTCCGACAGCAGCAAGCCTGCCGACAGCACAACCGACAGCGGCACCGGATCTGAAAGCACAACTGACAGTACTACTGACAACACAACCGACAACAATTCAAGCAACAGCAGCACTACAACTCCCGACACCGGCGTTGCGGGAATTTCAATGACGCTCGGCGTTCTCGTCATAGCAGGCGCGGCGGTCGTTGTATCTAAGAAAAAGCGCTAATATTTAAATTCATCTGATACTAACAGAGCGTAAGCAACTCGGTTGCCTACGCTCTTTTAGTCTAAAAACAATCTAAATAATATCCGCGAAGCGGATACCTATGCTGTACACTGTACACTCTACACTGTCAACAGGGCGTGTTGTCTTTATTCACGGCAAATAAAAGCGCGGGTCTTATGCAGACCCGCGTTTGTTGTTTGGTTATAAATTAAAATCCGAAATAACGCTTGGTGTTGTTGTAGGAAATGTCCTGAACTATCTCTCCGAGCAGTTTTTCATCATCGGGATATTCTCCGTTTTCTACCCAGTTTCCGAATACGTCGCAAAGTATTCTGCGGAAATATTCGTGACGAGGATAGCTCAAAAAGCTTCTTGAATCCGTGAGCATTCCGACAAATCCCGCAAGATAACCGAGGTTTCCGAGAGAGGTTATCTGCTCCGTCATTCCGACCTTGTTGTCGTTGAACCACCATGCCGAGCCGTGCTGTATCTTACTTACAGCCTCGCTGCTCTGGAAGCAGCCGAGAATGGTGTCAATAGCCTGGTTGTCGTTCGGGTTAAGGCTGTAAATGATCGTCTTGGGGAGCGACTTGCTCATTTCAAGAGCGTTCAGGAAATCAGCCGTTTCACTTGACGGCGCATAGTTATTGATACAGTCAAATCCGGTGTCGGGACCAAGCTTGTTGAACATAGGCGTGTTGTTGTCGCGCTTGCAGCCGTAGTGGAGCTGCATTACCCAGTTTCTCTTGTGGCACTGGTCGCCCATAAACATCATAAACGCGGTCTTGAACTTCTTTACGCATTCGGGGCAGGACAGCTCTCCGCTCATCTTCTTGGCAAAGATCTTTTCAATTTCCTCGTCGCTTGCGGGCGCATAATAAACGTATTCAAGCGCATGGTCGGAAACGCGGCAGCCCATAGAGCCGAAGAAGTCCATTCTGTTTTCGAGAGCCTTTTTAAGGTCAGCCCAAGATGCGATCTTAACGCCGCTAGCGGCTTCGAGCTTTTTCATATAGTCGGCAAAGTCGGGCTTTTCGATGTTCATTGCCTTGTCGGGACGCCATGCGGGATATACCTTTACGTCAAATGTGGGATCTTCGGCAATTTTCTTGTGCCATTCGAGACTGTCAACAGGGTCGTCCGTTGTGCAGATAACTTCAACATTCGACTGCTTTATAAGGTTTCTTACGCTCATGCTCTTGTCGGCAAGCTTTTTGTTGCAGAGCTGCCAGACTTCCTCTGCGGTATCGCCGTTTAAAACGCCGTTATAGCCGAAGAAACGCTGAAGTTCGAGGTGGCTCCAGTGGAACAGAGGGTTTCCGATACCCTTTGCGAGAGTTTCAGCCCACTTCTGGAACTTTTCTCTCTCCGTTGCGTCGCCTGTGATATACTTTTCGTCAACGCCCGCCGAGCGCATAAGACGCCACTTATAGTGGTCGCCGCCGAGCCATACCTGAGTAATGCTCTCAAACTGTCTGTCCTCGGCAATCTCGCGGGGATTTATGTGGCAGTGATAGTCGATGATAGGCATCTTTGCCGCATAATTGTGAAACAGCTTCTGCGCGGTCTCTGTCGAGAGAAGGAAGTTTTCGTCCATAAATTTTTTCATTTTTAATACCTCACTTTTTATAAAATAATTAGGCATTTTTATTGTATAAAAAATTCACGAAAAAGTCAACAGGAATTTCAATTTTTCAGTTACTTAATACAATTCTTTCAGCGTTATGCACAAACATTCTTTTGGTCAATTATTTCGGAACGTTTTGAATTTACGCTCAACTTTTAGATAAAAAACAGCGCAGGCATTTCGGTTGCCTACGCTGTTTAATTTAAAACAATTTAAGTCTGCTGATACTTTACGACTTTTAAAGGGTAACGCCCGTCTTGAATATCGCAATATCGCGCGAACCGTGACGCTCATTTACTGTCTGACGTCCGTTTGCAACATTTACTATAAGCTCTATAAGCTCGTTGAGCTTATCTTCAAAGCTGTCGCCCGTAACTATCGTGCCTGCGTCAAAGTCGATCCAGTTGTTCTTGCGCATTGCAAGATCGCTGTTTGTCGAGATCTTTATCGTCGGAACAAATCCGCCGAACGGCGTGCCTCTGCCTGTTGTGAACAAAACCATATGACAGCCCGCGCTCGCAAGATTTGTGACCGCTACCATATCGTTTCCGGGTCCGTTCAGAAGATTAAGCCCGTGACAAGTGAGCGCGTCGCCGTCGAACAGAACGTCGCAAACCTGCTGAGTTCCGCTCTTCTGCGTGCAGCCGAGCGACTTGTCCTCAAGGGTCGTGATACCGCCCGCCTTGTTTCCGGGCGACGGATTTTCATAAACAGGCTGGTCGTGCTTCTGATAGTATTCCTTAAAGCCGTTTATAAGCTTTACGATCTTTTCAAAGGTTTCCTCGTCCTTTGCTCTGTCCATAAGTCCCTGCTCTGCGCCGAACATTTCGGGAACTTCTGTAAGAACTGTTGTGCCGCCTATTGACGACATATAGTCCGAAAGTCTTCCGACAAGAGGATTTGCGGTTATTCCTGAAAGTCCGTCCGAGCCGCCGCATTTCAGTCCAATCTTAAGACACGACATATCCTTTTCAACGCGCTTGTCTTCCTTTGCCTTATTATAGAGCATTTCAAGAAGCGCAACTCCCGCGGATATTTCGTCGTCTACGTCCTGCGCAATAAGGAAAGCCGTGCGCTCTTTGTCATAATTGCCGAGCGTTTCTTTGAAAACGTCCATTCTGTTGTTCTCGCAGCCAAGACCTAAAACCAGAACTCCGCCCGCGTTTGGGTGTTTTACCATTCTCTGGAGAATGGTGCGGGTGCGCTCGTGGTCTTCGCCTATCTGCGAACAGCCGTAGGGGTGAGTATAAGCGAATACGCCGTCGATACCGTCGTTGTCGGGGTGCTTTTTGATAAACTCCTCGACGATCTTGCGCGCCTGAGAATTAACGCAGCCTACCGTCGGAATTACCCAAAGCTCGTTTCTTATGCCGACTTCTCCGTTTTCACGCACATAAACGTTTACCTTCGGAGCGGTATTTTTCTCCATGGGAGCTATTTCTTTCTTGTTGAAAGAATATTCAAGCGTTCCCTCGAGATTCGTCGCCATATTATGGCTATGAACGTGTTCGCCGACGGCAATATCCTTTGTTGCTCTGCCTATGATCTCGCCGTATTTGATGACCTTTTCGCCCGCCTTTATAGGCTTAAGCGCGAACTTATGACCTTTTTCAATGTTTTCTTTAAGCGTTACGCCCTCGTGTTCTTCACCCGACTTCAGGTTTTCAAGAGCGACAGCAACGCTGTCTACAGGGGAAATTTTAATTGTACTTTTCATAGCTTACTTACCGAGAAAAGCCTGGAGAGCTTTTCTTTCTCCATTCTTTACAATGCTTTCGATATAATCTGCGACAAGCTGAACGTTGTCATCCTCGTCAAGATCCTGCTCCCAGAGGTCAACCGCAGAAAGAGCTTTCTTTGCCATTGCGGTATAGTCGTTCATCTGCCACAATTCTTTCCAGAACTCGATATACTTCGGGTCGTCTGCGAGCGCTATATCAGCGTCGCCGCGCTTTCCGCGGTAGAATACAACAAGCGAAGCGAACGAGAACAGAATGTGCTTCGGAGACTTTCCGAACTTCGCGCGATAATCGTTGTATGTAGGAAGAAGTCTGGTCTTGAACTTTGTGGTGGAGTTGAGAGCTATAGACATAAGCTCGTGACGGATAAACGGATTTTTAAAGCGCTCTACAACACTGTTTGCAAATGCGTCCATCTGATCCTTGGGAAGATCTATTGTCGGCTTTATCTCGTCGTTTATAAGCTCTGCTACAAACTGACCGACGTCTTCGTCCTCTACGCTCTCGCGAACCGTATCAATGCCCGAAAGATATGCGACGGGAACCATTGCGGTGTGAGAACCGTTTAATATTTTAACCTTGCGCTGTTTATAAGGAGTTATGTCGTCTGCGAAGATAACGTTAAGTCCCGACTTGTCTGCGGGGAGTTTTTCCTGAACATACGGCTCTTTCTGAAGAACCCAGAGGTGGAATATTTCGCCCTTTACGATATTGTTGTCGTTAAATCCCATTTCCTCGCGGATAGCGTCGGCGTTGTCGCGCGGATAACCGGGAACTATTCTGTCGACAAGCGTGCTTGTATAGTGACAAGCTGAAGTCATCCACTCAATGAACTTTTCGTCCATGCCGTTTATCTTTGCAAGCTCTACAAGGCATCTCTTCAGCTCGTCGCCGTTATGGTCGATAAGCTCGCAGGGAACTATCGCAAGGCCCTTGTTCATATCGCCGCCGAAGTAGTCGTATCTTGCTTTAAGGAGCGCAAGGAGCTTTCCGGGGAAGCTCTTCGGACACTTTGAAAGATCGGTGTCGGTCTTGTCGAGAGCGATACCCGCTTCGGTCGTGTTGGAAATGATTATTTCGAGATCCTCGCTCTTTGCATAACCGAGGAATTTGTCATACTGCTCAAAAGGATTTATAAAGTCCTTTAAAACGTCAATTATGCGCTTGCTCTGTACCTTTTCGCCCTTGTCGATACCCTCAAGGCAAAGAGTGTAGAGTCCGTCCTGTTTTTCAAGGTCTGCAACTCTTCCCATCGGCATCGGCTGTACGACTGCAACGCCTGCGTTTATAACTCCCGCGTCGTTAAGGTTCTGCAATATCCAGTCAACAAACGCGCGCAGGAAATTGCCCTCGCCGAACTGCATAATTTTTACGGGTCTGTCTACCGCCTGAAAATTGCTTCTGTTCAATTCTTTCATACTCAGCACCTCAAAATTACATCTTTATATTGTCTTTGGTTTTGTGGTTCTTTATTCTCAAAAGGCACACAATACCTATGACCACCGACATCAGCCCTATGCCGACATTTGATATGAGCATCGCTATTCCGAGACTCTCCGCCCCAAGGTTTGGGAAGCAGTTTATCATTATCAGCATTGAGGGTATCCTGAACACAAATAATCTCGACAGATTGCATATCATCGAGAGCTTTGTGTAGCCCAATCCGTAAATAAGTCCGTTTACCGCCGAATTTACGCCGAGCGCTATTATACCTATTCTCTCATAGGAGAATATCTTTTCGATAAGCTCCGCTTCTTCCTGTCCGCCGTCTCCCGCAAAGAACATTGAGATCGGAGCGCTGAAAATCGTAAGCAGGATAAAGCCTACTATTGTTATGAATAAGTTTAACGAAAGCGTGCAAAAGAATACCTGGATCATTCGCTTATACTGCTTTTGGCTCAGGTTATAGCTTATGACCGAGCTTTCGGAGTCTTCGCTGTAGGTCGTAAGGTGGGTGACGGAGCCGCTTATCTGGTTTGAAACGCCGAGCGCTCCCGGCGCAGCTTCGCCGTATCCCATAGCCAGACCGTTTACTATTACCTTACCCGCGGAAAAAACGAATTTTCCGAGAGAAACGGGTATCGACAGCGAACACAAGGGCTTGAAGAAGTCCTTTGAAAACATAACGTTCTTGGGGTTAAACTTAAAGAGGTATTCCCTCCTGCAAAGGTTTACCATCGCATAAGTCGTAACGGAAAGGTCCGCGCAGAGCGTCGCTCCCGCGACCCACGTCGTCCCGAGTCCTAAAACCGTGACGAACAAAACCGTGAACAACAGTTTTAATACCATTGACGTAACGTTTATGAGCGTTATGTTCATCATTGCGCCGCGCGCCTTTTCAAGTCCCATAAAGACCTGATTGAAAAGTCCGACTCCTATCGAAACAATCTGGACGCGGAAATATCCTATGCCTATATCTATCATTTCGTCCGTCATCTGACTCAGCTTTAAAATAGGTATCGCGACGATCTGTATAAGCGCTATCAGTCCTATTGCAAGTAAAAAAAAGACCTCAAGCGTTGTATTTGCAGCCTTTTTAGCCTTATCGTATTCTCCTCTTCCGATAAGTCTTGATACTATAATGGAGCTTCCCGTCGCAAATCCCGCCCCAAGGGCGGTTATCAGCGCTTTTATCTGAGAGATCATAACGACGCTCGAAAGAGCGTCGTTATCCGTCGCAGATACAACAACGGTGTCTATAACGCTGCTTATGTACGAAAAAGCTCCCAATGCCATAAGCGGAAGCGATATTCTGACGACAACCGCCATGGGGTTGCCGTTCAGAATAAATTCTCTTCGTTTTCTGTCTTTTTCGCTTACGGCAGTTTCGTTGTTCCCTTTTCCTGCCATTAACTGCCTTTCTGTATATTGCCTTAACGACTTAGCTGTTTCTGAGCTTTATACGCTTTTCCGTAGCCTTATCGAACAGATAGATGCTCTCGAAAGGAACAGCAAACTGAAGCTTTGCGTCGATAGCGGGAGAATCATGAGGCTCAACCTTAAGTATAGCCTTTACACCGCGAATATCAACGTAAACGTTTGTGTTGTCGCCGAGAAGCTCTGTAAGCTCAACGGTACAGTTAAATGTAAACGCGTTTCTTACTGCTGTCTTTCCGACAAGTTTTACCGCTTCGGGACGGAAGCCTAAAACAACTTCCTCATGCTCGTACTTGTCGATGACTTCCTTATCTGCTATAGCAACAAGATCTACGATATTGTCGTTTATGTTGAGCTTGCCGTCGTTTACGGTGGACTCGATAAAGTTCATGGGAGGCTCTCCTATAAAGCCCGCAACGAACAAGTTCGCAGGATTGAAATAAAGATCATACGGAGTTCCTACCTGCTGGACATAACCGAGCTTCATAACGACTATTCTGTCCGCCATCGTCATAGCCTCGGTCTGGTCGTGCGTAACGTAGATCGTCGTTGCGCCTGTTTCGCGGTGGATCTGAGTGATCTCGGAACGCATCGTAACTCTCTGCTTTGCGTCAAGGTTGGACAGCGGCTCGTCCATAAGGAATATCTCTACCTTACGGATAATTGCACGTCCAACCGCAACTCTCTGTCTCTGACCGCCCGAAAGAGCGCGCGGAAATCTGTCAAGATAATCCGTAAGACCGAGGATCTTTGCGGTTTTGTTTACTCTGTCCTCAATTACATCATCATCTACGCCCTCGAGCGTAAGTCCGAACGCGAGGTTATCGTATACTGTCATATGGGGATAAAGAGCGTAACTCTGGAACACCATCGCGATACCGCGCTCGCGGGGACCCTTTTCGTTGGCTCTTTCTCCGTTTATGAGAAAGTCGCCGCTGCTTATGTTTTCAAGTCCCGCGATCATACGGAGCGTTGTTGACTTTCCGCAGCCCGAAGAGCCTACGAATACGATAAACTCACCCTTTTCAATCTCGAGATTGAAGTTATGTACGGCGTGAAATCCGTTCGGGTAAATCTTGTTAATTCCCTGTAAAGTTAAATATGCCATATCGGTTCTCCCACTTTAAATTTATTTTCGGTAACGCGATTTCTCCCGTTACTTAAGTTCAAGATTTCCTATGTTGTCCATATCGTCATAAGTCTGGTTCTCGCCGCACATACCCCAAATGAACGTGTAATTAGAGGTAGCCGTGCCGCTGTGAATAGACCATGACGGAGAAATTACCGCCTGCTCGTTGTGAAGAATGATGTGGCGGGTCTCCTGCGGCTGTCCCATCATATGGAATACCACATTGTCGCCCTCAAGTTCAAAGTAGAAATAAACTTCCATTCTTCTTTCGTGAGTATGCGACGGCATCGTGTTCCAGCTGCTTCCTACGGCAAGCTCTGTCATACCCATAGCGAGCTGGCAGCTTTCGCATACCGCGGGATTTACATACTGATTTACAACGCGCTTGTTCATATTCTCAGCCGTTCCGAGAGGACGGTGTACAGCCATATCCTTTGTAATGAAAACCGTAGGATAGGTCTTATGCGCGGGACACGAATTAAGATAGAACTTTGCGGGAGCGTTCTTATCGGCGGACTTGAAGACTATCTCCTTTGTTCCCATTCCGATATAAAGACCGTCCTTATAGTTAAGCTCGTATTCCTTTCCGTCGAGAACAACGGTTCCCTTTCCGCCGACGTTTATCATTCCCATTTCGCGTCTTTCAAGGAAATATTCGGTGCCGAGCTCCTTCGTGCTGCCGAGCGTCAGCTCCTTATCTACAGGCATCGCTCCTCCCGCTATCATTCTGTCCTGATGAGAATAGGTCAGAGCGATCTCGTCCTTTACGAAAACCTTTTCGATAAGATAATTCTTTCTCAAAGCTTCCGTATCGTATTTTTTGGAATCATCGGGATGATTTCCGTATCTTATGTCTAAAGTCATTTCAATTGCTCTCCTTAAATGAATTGCTTTAAATGGGAAACTGCCGCGGGAATATCCTCGCCTGTCGTTCCCTCAAAAACAAGATTTGCGTCGGGACAGACCTTTCTGATTTCGGGAATGATCCTCGAATAATCGAAGATCCCTTTTCCGACGCCGACCTGCTTTAATGTTCCGTCCTCTGCTATTACGCAGTCTTTGATGTGGAACACCACTATCCTGTCGCCGAATGTTTCAAGACCCTCGTGCAGGATATTGTACATCTCGTTTACATTTGAACCGTCGAGATAATTGTACAGGTCGAAAATGATTTTTATATTGCTTCTGCCTATCGCCTTTACAGCTCTGTCAAGCGTCTTAACGTTCCAGCAGACATGACCGAACGCGCCCTCCATTCCTATGTATGAGCCGCAGTCTTTTGCATAGTCCGCAAGCTCCGAGAATGTTGAAATAACTCTCCCAACGGCTTCTTCGGTACGGTTTTGCGGGTGGTATGTCCACTTGTCGCCGTTATAAGAGCCTGTTTCCGACCCGACTATATCGCAGCCGAGGTCGTGCGACAGCTTTAAGTAATCCTTGAATACCGCGATACCGTTTTTTATTTTTTCCTCGTTCGGGTGAACGGGGTTGAAATAAGCTCCGATAAGAGGAACGGTCTTTTGGTGTTCTTCAAAGACCTTGTGAAGCTCCGCCGCGCGCTCCTTTGTCATTGCTCCGGGAGCGTAGGCTATACCGTCGAGGCACTTATACGCGACGAGCTGCACGCCGCAAAGCCCGAGTTCATCGAGCCTTGCGACGATATTTTCCTCGCCTTTTACGCCCAGATCATGGGCGCGGATAAACAGCTTCATTATCTCTGAACACGTCCCGAAGCGTCGCCGCCCGCGAGAGTTTCAACTTCCTTGCGGGATACAAGGTTGAAGTCGCCGGGGATAGTGTGCTTAAGAGCGGAAGCAGCTACGCCGTATTCGAGCGCGGACTTGAAGTCCTTGCCGTCTACAAGACCGCAGATAACGCCGCCCGCAAAGCTGTCACCGCCGCCTACGCGGTCAACGATCGGGTGGATCGAGTATTCCTTGGAGTGGTAGAACTCCTTTGTATCTCTGCTGTAGATGCAAGCGCTCCAGCCGTTGTCGGAAGCGGAGTGTGATACGCGCAGGGAAGAAATGCAATACTCAAAGTTATAGTCAGCAACCATCTGCTCGAAGATCGACTTGTAACCTGCAAGCTCGAGATCGCCCGAAGTAACGTCGGTGTTGCCGGGCTTATAGCCGAGAACAAGCTCAGCGTCCTCTTCGTTTCCGATGCAGACGTCAACGTACTGCATGAGGTTCTTCATAACTTTCTGAGCCTTTTCGCTGCTCCAGAGCTTCTTGCGGAAGTTCAGGTCAACGGAAACCTTAACGCCGTGCTTCTTTGCTGCCTTTAAAGCTTCTTCTGTAAGAACAGCCGCAGCGTCGGAAACAGCGGGAGTAATTCCCGTAAAGTGGAACCAGTCAGCGCCCTCGAAAATAGCGTCGAAATCGAAATCAGCAGCAGTAGCCGTGGAGATCGAAGAATGAGCTCTGTCGTAAACGACCTTTGAGGGTCTCATAGAAGAGCCGCTCTCGAGGAAGTAGATACCGAGTCTTTCGCCGCACTTTGCGATGTGCTTTGTCTCAACGCCGTACTTGCGGAGAGCCGCAACAGCGCACTCGCCTATCTCGTTGTCGGGAACAGCGGTAACAAACTCGGCTTCATGACCGTAATTTGCAAGAGAAACAGCAACGTTAGCTTCGCCGCCGCCGTAGCAAACGTCGAACTCGTCAGCCTGGATAAACTTTTCATTGTTGGGGGTGGAAAGGCGGAGCATAATCTCGCCCATTGTGATAACCTTAGCCATCGGTTAGATCTCCTTTTATCATTAGTTTTTCTTAGGCTGTAGATAAAACCCCATCTGCGTTGTCAGCGGCAATGCAACAGCCACAAAGGCTAGTTGCATTGTCGCTTCCTAGCATCTGGGGCTTTCTCTACAGCCTTAATATATGTTGTTGTATTACTTAATTTAAAATTATTTCTTCTCAACAAGGTGAACCTTGAAGCCGCCGATCTCGTCAGCGAGGTAAACGAACTTCATTCTTCCGTCATCGTCATAAGCAGCGGTCGACATATCGAACTTAACGCCCTTCTGCTCAAGCTGATAAACGGCTCTCTTTACGTTGCCCGTTGCAACTGCGATATGACCGTGTGTGCCGATCTTCTCCGCTTTCTTGCACTCTACATAAGTGCCTGCAAAGATAGCGCTGTTTCCGACTTTCTGATCCCAGCCGAAAAGCTCGCCGAACTTTGCGGTTATTGCGCTTGCGTCAGCTTCGTTCTCTGCGTTGATGCCGACATGAACGAGCTGGAAGTCGAGCATCTTATTTACAGCGGACCTGCAGAGCGCCGTAATCTCGTCCCACTTCTGAGCCTTTACGAGCTTGTCGGGAACTATCCACGAACCGCCGCAGCATACTATCTTCTTAAATCCGAGATAGCTGTTGAGGTTATTCTCGTTTACGCCGCCCGTAGGCATAAACTTCATCATTGAATAAGGAGCGGAAACAGCCTTTATATAAGGCAGACCGCCTGCCTGCTCTGCGGGGAAGAACTTTACAAAATCAAGTCCAAGCTCAAGAGCCTGCTCTATCTGCGAGCCGTTTGCAACGCCCGGAGCAAAAGGAACGCCCTTGTCGAGACAGTGCTTTACTACAGTAGGATTAAGGCCGGGAGCTACGCAGAACTTTGCGCCCGCTTCGATAGCCTTGTCGCACTGGTCAACGGTAAGAACCGTGCCTGCGCCTACGAGCATATCGGGATATGCGTCGGTCATTGCTTTGATGACCTTGTCTGCGCCTGCCGCGCGGAAGGTTACCTCTGCACAGCGGATACCGCCGTCATAGAGAGCCTTTGCGAGATCTACAGCGTCGTCTGTGTTTTCGAGCTTGATAACGGGAACTATACCCGTACCCTCAAGCTGATCCAAAAACTTCTTATTGTCCATTTCAAACAACCTCCAATTGTATCATTATCGTAATGCCAATAATAAACCTGATCAGCGTCCGAGCCAGCCGCCGTCAACAGCTATCGTAAAGCCGTTTATATAGTCGGAAGCCTCTGAAGCGAGGAATACTGCCGCGCCCATGATATCATCGGGAGTTCCCCATCTGCCTGCGGGAATTCTGTCGAGGATAGCCTCGCTTCTGTCTGCGTCGGCGCGGAGAGCCTTTGTGTTGTTTGTAGCCATATATCCGGGAGCGATACAGTTTATGTTAATTCCGTCTTTTGCCCACTCGTTAGCCATTGTCATTGTAAAGCCCTTTACAGCCGACTTTGAAGCGGTGTACGAGGGAACTCTGATACCGCCCTGATATGAAAGCATCGAAGCTACGGATATAATCTTTCCGCGGCTCTTGCCCTCTTCTCTTTCCTGTTTCATAAACTGCTTTGCAACCGCCTGGGAAAGGAAGAACAGCGTGCGGCAGTTTACGTTCATAACGAGATCCCAGCTCTCTACGCTGAAGTCTATAGTATCTTCGCGCTTTATAACGCCCGCGTTGTTTACAAGAATATCTATTCTGCCGAATTTTTCGAGGCAGGTATTGATAATAGTTTCAATGGGGTCGAGTGTGGAGAGGTCTGCCTTTATAAACTGGAAGTTTTCCTCGCCGAGCATCTCCTGAGTAGCTGTACTCGGCATATTTGAAACGCCGAGAACCTTTGCGCCCGCCTCAACAAAAGCCTTTGAAAAGCCCTGTCCGAGACCGGTGTCGCTTCCTGTTACGATAGCGACTTTTCCTGCCAAGCTGAATTTGTCTAAGATCATAATTTCTATCCTCCGCTAATTTTATTTTTATGGAGGGCTTTCGCCCGCCAAAAATTTACCTTTTAAAAAATGCCCATTGTCCTCAGAACAGTGACGTAAATAAATATCGTTACCGCGCTGACAAGGCTCGTCCAGACGACCAGCTGTCCCGCCAAGTCGTCGTCCGCTCCCATTTCCTTTGCCATTATCGCGCTCGCTACCGCAACAGGCGTTGCAAATACGCCCATGTATGTGGCGAAATGCTCGCCCGAGAGTTCGGGCATTATCGTGGCTCTGAGTATAAGCGCCCCGCCAAGTCCCAGAATCGGAACGGCAACCGTTCTTACAAATGTTCCGAAAGCTATTTCTTTCCACAGCCTTGAAACAGCCGAGAACTCGAATTTTCCTCCGAGCACCAACAGCGCGAACGGCGTGCAAATTGCCTTTAAGTCGCCCAGCGCCTCGTACAAAAACTCAATGTCTTTGAGCCTGAAAGTTATGTTTCCCAGAACGAAAAGTTCTCTAACGCCCAGCACCGCAACTCCCGCGACTGTTCCCAGAATGAGCGGGTTTGTGACGATACCTTTCAGTATCTTCTTTACGTCGATTTTTCCCTTTTCGTTTGAGCCGTTGAAGATCGACAGAGCGACAACTCCGAGAATATTGAAAGTCGGAACGCAGAACGCGCTCATAACTCCCGCCGCGGCAGCTCCCTTTGCGCCGAAAAGACTTTCCGCGAGAGGAAGTCCTATTATCGCGTAATTAGAGCGGAAAACCGACTGTATAAGCGAGCCGCGCTTTGCGTTGTCCTTAGTAAACGCGCACATAACCGCAATGCCTATAAAAAAGATCACAAGCACCGCGAGTATCCCGTAAAGGACAAATCCCCAGTTTATATCGCTGAGACTGTCTACATTGTAAACATTGTAGAACAGCATTACGGGAAGCAGTACTCTGAACGTAAGTTTGTTTCCTATATTCAGAAAGTCCTTTGTGAAAAGACCTATGCGCTTTAAAATATACCCGAAGGCTATCAGTATAACTATAGGCAAAACTGCGTTTGCCGCAAACAAGAATGCATCTAACATAAATTAAGTTTATCCATAGGATAATAGTCCTTGAGATAAGCGCTCGTAGCCTCTACCATTTCGGTAAACAACTTTCTCGCGTCATCTATATTAAGTCCCGAGCAAAGCGGCTGGTTTGCGAAAGCCTCGAATATCTCCCCGAAGTCGCGGTTTTTTATGCCGTAATAAGTATTCTCAATGTTCTCGCAGTTTCTGCGGACAAGAACGCTCACGTTCTTCGGAAGCGGCTTTGCCGCTATAGGCTTTACGCTGTCGCACGAAAACGCGCAGTTCGTTTCTACTACCGCACCTAGCGGCATATCGGGCATTTGTCCGACATTTAAAACATTTGCGTTTGAAATTATCGGAGGGATAATACCCAGTATCGCCTTCATAAGCTCGACGACTTCTTCGTCGCTCTTTTTGACCTCTATTTTCTCCTCGCCGTTTGCTATGCGCTTCGACAGGGCAATCTTTTCGTCGCGGTCTTTTTTGCGGTAGCTTACGGGAGTCAGATGATAAAGCCACTTTTCCGCGTCGTCGGGATCTTTTATATACCACGAGTTGTTCATAAACTCTACGAGATGTCTGTCGCCCGCGGCGGCAAGCACCCCGAAGCGCCTGAACAGATCCATTTTTACTTTGTTTCCGTAAAGGAACGGGTTTTCGCCTCGGAAATCCTGCGGCTCGAAACCTATCTGCTCGCAGTATCCCGTTTCGTAATATTTATCAATGAACTTCGGGAGTATCTTCAGCATATCTGCTCCCTTAAAGTTTGCCTCGGTTATCCATGTAAAGTGATTTACTCCGCACGCGTCAATAACAATATCGTGCCTTGTCGGTTTTTCAACTCCGAGTATCTCCCGTGCCGCGCAGCACAAGAACTCCTGAGCGTGGAACACCTCGTGACAGCACCCGAACGCCTTTATTTTCGGGAAAACATCAAACAGCGTTTTCGTGCAGGCGGTCATGGGGTTTGTGAGGTTTATTACCCATGCGTTCGGACAATATTTCTCGATCGCCTTTGCAAAGCCCTCGTATATCGGGACTGTCCTCATTGCTCTGAGTACTCCGCCGGGTCCTACCGTATCGCCGACAGACTGGTAAATTCCGTACTTTTCGGGAAGATGTACGTCGCTTTCCATCTCGTCAAACGTTCCGGGAAGAATTGAAGCCGCTACGAAGTCCGCGCCGTCAAGTGCCTCGGCGATGTTTTCGTATACCCTATAGTCCCATTTTGAAACTGTCCCGGGCTGAGCGTTTATCACGTCGCCTATTCTTTTGTTCAGCTCTGCCGCGGGTACGTCGATGTCATAAAGCGCTATCTCGCCGCACAATCCCTCTGCAACGGCAAGGTCGGTCATAAAGACCCTCGCCCATGCCTTTGAGCCTCCGCCTAAATAGGCAATCTTTATCTTTGTCATTATATTATCTCACTTTACGCTGTAGACCATGTTGAAATTTTCGCCAATAAGCGCGGCTCACTCAGCCGTTCTCAAAACTTCGGTATAGCACAATACGAAAGGAGCAACTCCCTTTGCGTCGTTTTCAACGACAGGCTCGGAAATATAATACTCGTATGTTCCGTCGCGGCGCGGGTTGTCCTCGGGACCAAGTCCAGCCACAAGGCAAATGCCGCCTAAATTCAGGTCGCCGTCCTCTTTTATCGTGAGATACTTTTTGCAAATGCCCTCAAACGTCTTCATTCCGAGCTTTGCATACTTCTCATCAAGAACTTTGAGCCTTGCGCCTTTCATCATTGCGTATGCTATCATGCTGCTTCCGCTGGTTTCAAGGTAATTGCCCTCTCTGCCGCCTTGATCCACAACTTGGTAGTACATACCCGTTTCTTCATCGGCGTATTGAGAAATGCCCTCTATTGCTTCCTTGAATATCGCGGAAAGCACGGCTTTATCCGACTCGTTATCTATATAACCTATATTGTCGATAAGCGAAATGCAGAACCAACCTATCGCCCTGAGCCAAAAGTTCTTTGATCTTCCCGTTTCGGGATCAGCCCAGAAAGCCTTTTTCGAGCAGTCGCAGCCGTGATAATAAAGCTTTTTATCCTCGTCGAACATAAGCTTTCTTACGTTCTTAAACTGGTTTACGATGTCCGAATAATCCTTGTTTCCGAACTCTTTCTGAAATCTCAGGCTGAACACCTGCGCCATATAAAGCCCGTCAAGCCAGATCTGGTTGGGATATATCTTCTTGTGCCAGAAATTGTTCGTAACGGTCCTCGGATGTTCTTCAAGCTGACTATGCTGAAGCATAATTGCTTTTTTATACTTTTCCTTGCCCGTTTTCTTGTAGAGGTCGAACAGAACTCTTCCCTCGTTTATATCGTCGAGGTTGAACTTTTCCTTATCATATCCGCGTATCGAACCGTCGTCGAATACGTAGTAGTCTATAAACTCCTCGGCAAAATCGGCATACTTCGGCTCGTTTTTGATCTCGCTCAGCTCAAGCAGCGCGATTATCATACAGCCGTCGATATAATTCCATGCGGGAACTTTCCCCTGGTGGATAGCCTCGATATTCCAAAGCGGAGCGTCGGGCTTTGAGCCTTCGAGAAGCTTATCTATATACTTGTCAATTTTGTCGTACATATTACTCCTTCACAAGCGTACCTACGTTAATTGCCGTAAGAGGTTCGCCGTCGTTTCCAACAATATCGACATTACGGACTGTCAGCTTGTTTACGTTTTCAAAATACATTCCCGCCTTACAGCGAAGAACGTTGTTGTTTCTCATTGACGGATAGCCGGGTTTTGCGTCTGCGTCGTATGTGAACTTTATGTCCTCTACGGTTATTTCCTCAATCGGCATTTCGGGAAGCCCGTCGCAATAGCACGCGGCAACATGACAATTCGTACATTCCATATCCCTAAACGTAAACTTGCCCATATACGGCGTCCTCTCGTCAACAGGGAGCTTTTCGCGGGTAGTGTTGTACTCCGAATATTTATCGGGATCGCAACAGTTATACCACATATTTATTACTATAGGAGTAAGCACTCCGTCCATCTTTATATTCTCAAACAAAACCCCGTCTATTATCGCGAGTCTTCCGCGTCCGCGGCGGGTCTTTATGCGAAGTCCGCGGTCGGTGTGATTGAAAATACAGCGGTTTACCGTAAGGTTCTTTATACCGCCTGCCATTTCGCTTCCGAGCGTAACCGCGCCGTGACCGAACTGCATTATGCAGTTGCGGATCATATGATGATCTGCGGGGGTTTCGTACTTTTTAGCAAGTTCAATTTTTCCCGATTTAATGGCAATGCAGTCGTCGCCAACGCTGAAACGGCAGCCGATTATATCCACATTATCGCATGCTTCGGGATCGCAGGCGTCTGTATTCGGGCTGTCTTTCGGCGCATTTATCGCCACATCAAGGAATCTCACGTCTTTGCAGAAAAACGGATGTAACTGCCACATCGCCGCATTCTGCCCTGTTATACCGTGAACAACTATGTTGCTGCAGCGGTTCATAAACAAGAGATTAGGTCTGCCTATAACGCGGTCTTTGAGGTTTACCCACCACTGACCGTTCTGAGCGTTGCCGTCTATAGTACCTTTTCCCGTTATTGTAATATCATCGGCATACTCAGCGAAAATGAGGCTTTCATTCATCGGAACAGCGTTACCCTCAACGGCTCCGAGAGGAACTTCTTCGCCCGTTACTATATCGTTTACTGCACCGGGAATTATCGGGTACTTGCTCTCGTCGGTCGTTCCGAGGATAGTCGCTCCTTCGGCAAGGTCGAGCGTTATATGGCTCTTAAGACAAAGCGGAGCAGAGCTGTAGACGCCGTCGGGGAAATAAAGTCTTCCTCCAACGGGCAGGCAGTTAATTGCCGTCTGAATGTTCATCGTGTCATCGTGAACTCCGTCGCCGACCGCCCCGAAATCTTTTACGGACACCGCGCAAGTCTCAGTCTTTGTCCTGAATGTGACAGACTCTTCACCGCTTACTTCTACGGAATATTCCGTGTCGGGTTTCAGCGAGAAAAGCGAAAACACGTTTGTATTTGCAGAAAACTGTTTTTCACCGTTAAGCGAAACGGTGTACTCGTTCGGTGAATAATACGGCGACTTATTTTCAAACTCGAAACACGCCGAAACCGATCCAATATATAATGTGTTGATCATCGAAAGCTCCCGATATAACTTATTTTAGACCCGACGCCTTTTTGTTTGCGTCGCGGAAGATCTTAACGAATGTGTTCTTTATGAGTACAAACAGCATATCAAATCCCATATAGAACAGCCCGAACAAAAGCGGCTCAACGCCCAGAGGTACCGACTCGGGGTCAATATCCGAGTTCATTATTATGATCCTGTTTATAAAGTCGTAGGTGTTCATAATGCAGAAAAATAACAATGCCCCGTATAGTACATTCAGGAAAATCGTCCACCATTTTCTGAACGGAAACAACATCCATTTATCAAAGTCGCCTTTCTCGGGTTCAAGGAAATGCAGAATATGATTTACAAAAATATCTGTAACCATTCCGAGTCCCAAGGAATTTACAATGATGCTGCTAAGATCGTCGAGGTACATCCCCAGGCCCCAGATAAAGAAGAAACAAGCCGCGCCGCCAAACCAGAACTTTATAAATACAACTTTAAGCCATTGGGGTATTTTGAACTTATTGCCTGATTTATACTTTTTAATTTCTTTATCAGGGACAACCGGAGCGTTGCTCGTGTCGACAAGCTTATCTACAGCTCCTGTTTTTAGTTTGTAATAATCAGCTGCATTTTTGTCTACTGTTTTGTTCTTTTTATTTTTTTTCATTAAATATCTATTCCTTACAACCTAACAACAAATAGTCCCTTTTTGCAATGAAAGCAACAACAGCCTATGGCTGATGCTGCTCTCATCAATTATTAAATTCAATCAATCTTCGCCTGAAATATCAATTTCGCCCATGCCCTCGTTGCCTTCAACATCAATAGAAGTATTGATCTTCTTTATCAGCTTGCCGTAGATCGGCAATGTTGCAACAAGAACCGTGCAGATTATAACGAATATGATGTGTACCGTTACAATATTCTTTGCAACGCCTACAAACACCTTTTCGCCGGGATTCCCGTCAGACGGGGGAACAATCACAATGCTTCCGCTTGCTAAAGCTTCGTTTATTCTCATGATATACACTATATCAACCGCGATAAGTATTATCAAGAAAAGAAACAGAAGTCCCAACATCAATTTATTTGCTTTTTTACGCTTAGGGAAAGATCTTAAGAATACCACGAATGCAAGTATCGAGAAAAGCATTGCGGCAAACTCACACTGTCCCATGTTTGCAGCGCCCACAACCGCAGTTGTATTTGAAATAGCCGTTAAGTTAAACGAATAAACAACAAATGCGATCGCAAGAGCAACAAGCGAAATATTCTGAGGCGATCTCTTTAATGAAACTACGAACTTACGAATAACTTCCTTAAATCCGCGCCTCGTTTTTACGGCTTTATCCTGACTCATCTGCAATCTACTCCTTCTTACAAAGTAATCGCGTCGGTTGTATCCTTATCGAAGAAAATCTTTCTCGTAAAGGAAACTCCAACCGTGTCGCCTGCCTTGAAGTTACTCCATTCGCGGAATTTACAAGTGATCTTCTGATGACCGATATTTCCGTGAACAAGCGTCGTCATACCAAGGTTCTCATTTGAGAATACGTTTACGTTGATATTTCCGCCCTGTACGACGTTTTCGGGACGAACTCCAAGAACAACTTTTCTGCCTTCATAGCGAGCAAGCATTGCTTTTTCTTCTGCCGTAAGAGTTACGCAGAAATCATCACAAATAGCTTCACCGTTTCTGATGTCAACATCAAACAGATTGATCGGCGGAAGTCCTATGAAGCTCGCAACAAACAAGTTCGCAGGAGTGTAATAAAGCTCAAGCGGCGTTCCTATCTGCTGAACATGACCCATCGACATACAAACTATTCTGTCTGCAAGAGTAAGCGCTTCCGTCTGGTCGTGCGTAACGTAAAGCATCGTAGCTTTAAGACGTTTATGCAAAAGCAGTATCTCACGGCGTGTTGAACCGCGGAGCTTCGCGTCGAGATTTGAAAGCGGCTCGTCGAAGAGGAATACTTTCGGGGTACGTACTATCGCTCGTCCCATCGCAACTCTCTGGCGCTGACCGCCCGAAAGCTGGTTCGGTTTCTTGTTCAGCTGATCCGTAAGGTCAAGTATCTCCGCTGCCGCAAGAACTTTTTGGTGTATCTCGTATTTGTTTTCCTTGCGGAGAACAAGCGAGAATGCCATGTTCTCATAGATCGTCATGTGATTATACAGCGCATAGTCCTGGAATACCATCGCTATATCGCGATCCTTAGGAGGCTTTTGCGTTACGTCGCGTCCATCTATAATAAGGTTACCTGCGGAAATGTCCTCAAGTCCCGCAACCATACGAAGCGTTGTTGATTTTCCGCAGCCCGACGGTCCGACAAGAACGATGAACTCGCCGTTTCTGACTGAAAGGTTGAAGTCGAAAACCGCCTGGACCTTATTGTCGTAGATCTTATCAATATGCTGTAAAATTACGTCACTCATGTCTTACTTCCCCTTTTTACTAAGTTCATTCATATAGCTTTTCAGGGTCGTGCTCTTAATAAATCCTATAACGCCCGCTATTATGCAAAGCGCCGCAGATGCAAGCAGACAACAAGTCATGTAGATGAACTTGCCCTGATCAATAAGAGGGATAGACCTTCCTGTTTCTTCAAGAACAGCATTTGCAAAGCTCTCGGGGATCTCGGTGAAAATGCCGTTTTCAAACATCTTGTCGATCCCGCCGAATCTTGCCATAACAGGAATAATGAATATACGGATTATCTGTCCTGCGCCCATCAGCATAAGCAAGAACGAAAATCCAACTTTATAGTTCTTTACGCCTTCGGACGAAAGAAATCCTGCAAGCAAAAACAACAAATTAAATACTACCGAAATTCCTATCAGCCACTGATAAAAAATCGCAGTTTTATCAGCGTTTGTAGCTGAACCGAAATCGGAACTATATACACTTATAAAGAAAAGACAGTCAAACACGATAGCAAGATATGTCAGGATTGCCGCGAGCGAATTTTTCTTGTACCGCATAAGGTCTCTTTTTGCGGATCCATTAATCATACTCATCCTCTAACACCCTTTCTGCTACCTATGGCCTGCTGTTCTTCTTTCATTAAGATTAGTTTCAAAACAAGGTTTACAACCAGCAGAACGTTTGCAACCGCAAGTATTCCCAAAACTATGTAGCCTGCGTCAAACCAGAAAGTTGATTCGGTATAAAGCTTATTGTTCTTTTCAGCATATTCCTTCAACGCTTCAAAATCAACTGTAGTCAAAAACTGCTGTTTGAATTTTTCAATTATCGGCAGCGCCCAAACAGCCGCCGCGCCGCATGCCGCGACAGACAAGCCGACCGAAACAAAATTGCCGACATAATATTTCCTGCGTGAATGTGTACACAAGATAAACAAAACCAACGATACAAGAATAAGCCCAATTCCGAGCAACGTCAGCTGCGAATTGAATTCCTGCATATCATAATAAATCATTGCGCCTTTAACCTGCTCGCCGGTGGAGTAATCAATTATCTCTCCCGCCTCATTATACGTGCAGAGGTCAAGGTCTATAGCTGTACCAAGGCTATTGTAAATATCCGTCATATAGCCCAAAGAATAAATGAACACGAGTGCGGAAGCTATAAGTACAAAATAGCATACGATCCGCTGAAAAATCATTTGTTTTTTATACATAGAAGACCTTCCTTTTATGTTGGGAAGAGGAGAATTTCTCCTCTCCCTTAACATAACGTGGATTTTACGTTCCTATGCGCCCTTGCGAGCGCATAGAACCGTGCTTTGTTAGTTTTGCCTGATTTCGAGAATTAGCCGTTCTTGATGTTGCTGTTGTAGTAAGTTACAAGTCTCTCCCAAGCAGCGTTTCTCTTCTCGAGAACCTGAGTTCCGCCGATGCCTGCTACATAAGCAGCGCCTGCAGCAGCGTCGGTGTAGTTGCCGTTGAAGCCTTTGCAGATGAGATCGCAGAGGTCATTCTGCTTATCCTTGGATGTGCTGAACTTGGTGTTCAGGTCAGGATAGCTCTGAATATCCGTGTTCTCAGCAGATGTCAAAGGAAGAACAGTAGGAACAGATGTGTACCATGCGTTGTCAGTAAGTGCGAGCTCAGGGTGAGAAATAGTACCAAGAGCGATAGCGTTGGAGATGTAGCCTGCGCCTCTCTTACCAACTTCGTTTGTGCACTGATATTCGAATGCCTGGCTCTTTACGAAGCTAAGTGTAGAACCTACATATCTACGAGCGTAGTTAGTGTAGTTACCACCTTCGAGTTCCTGGAGGCTATTGTAGCTTGCTTCAGAAATCTTCGGCCATTCCTGTCCGTTGAAGTTAAATGTTTCGGTGCTGTAGAATGCCTCAGGACCATAAGACATAAGAACCTGACCCTCGTGGCTGTATGCATAGTCGATGAGTGTAAGGAGTGCCTTAGCCTTATCGTTAAGCTCAGCAGCTGTCTTAGGAACATTATCCTTTGTATAGCCGAGACCTGCAAGAGAGATCGCCCAACCATCGGTCTTAACTGAACGCCAAGACTCGGTGAATCTCATGATCTTCTCGCCTGTACCGTCGTTCCATCTAGCTACGGGAACCATTGCGGGGCTGTACTCTTCGCCCTCGTCAAGCTGAGTAGCGTTGTAAACAGTCTGCGTCTGGCTGTAGTCATAGCTCATGAAGCCGATGTCGTTCTTAAGCATTGTCTCAGACTTTTCAGCCTTGCTCTCGATGAACGAAGACGAGATAAGACCTTCCTTAGCCATATCGTTCATTCTCTTAAGAGCTGTATAGGTGTCAGCTTCCATACGAGCGTCGTGGAGCTTGTTGTCGTTGCCGACATAGAGGTAATCCTGTCTGGACTCGAGACCACGAACGCCGAACAGTGTTCCTGCAAAACGGAACATATCTACACGACGCTGGTTGTTGGAGTCCTCACGAGAGAATATACCCTGAACCTTTTCACCGTTAGCATTGAGTGTAGCGGAGTTAGAAACTACGCAGCGGAGAAGAGCAACGAGTTCGTCAGCGTCCCAAGCAGCGTTCTGACCAACGAAGAGGTTAGAACGCGTCTCGCCGTAGTATCCGTTGTAAGTAGCGTCGATGTACTCACGGAGCATCTTAACAGCGTCCTTACCGTTCATTGTGCCGGCTTCGTTCATCTTAGCAACGATGTTTCCGTACTTGCTGTAGTCCTTTGTAATGGTCTCCTTGTCGGAACCGTCAAGTTTAACAACATCTACGGATACAGTGCCTGTTGTAGGCATGTAAGGCGTGTAAACAAATGCCTGGAGATCGTCACTTGTGGTGATGTCGGAAGCGTCAGCAGGACCGTCGAGAAGTTTTTCAACCCAGTCGGTTCTCATAAGAGGCATACGCTCAATATCGTTAACACCGTCGAAGTACGGTGAGAAGTAGATCGAGCCGGGGTTCTGACCTGTAACAGATCCTGTTACAGACAGACGAACGATCGGGTTTCTCTCGAGGTATGCGCTGAAGTAAGGCATACTGTCAAGGTACTTACTGATGTCGAGGAGCATACCATCGTTACCGGCAGCTGTAAGATCTGTAGCGTTTCCGCATACCATATCGATCTGGTCGAGCTGCGGCTGCCATATTTTCCACTCATCAGAAGCTGAGTTGTTCTGGAACTTATCCTCGATCTTGAACTTCAGCTTATCCATTACTGCAACCCACGTAGGCTTGAACTCGTCTGCGTGATAAGTCTTGCCGTCTGCAAGAGTAACGCCATCGCCTGCAACCTTTGCGGTAAATCTCATACCCGTGCCGTTCTTATCGTATCCGCATGCCATGCGAACAGTCGTATCTGCAGCATAAGTAAGAGTCTGAGCCCATGCAGCATCTTCAGCAAGAATGTTATCTTCAGAAGAGCCGCTGCTTTCCTGACCTGATCCGGATTCTGATCCGGAGTTAGTTCCACCTGAATTGCCGCTGTTGCCGCTGTTTCCACCCTCTTCGGTCGGTGTACAGCCTGCAAGAACTGTTGTTGCAAGCATGGACACTGCCAGAAGTGAAGCAGCAAGTTTTGTTTTTTTCATTTTTGTCCTCCTTTAGGATTGTTTGTTTGAGACATTATTGTCTGACTTATATATCAACCGCACTATGCGTGTTGACAGCAAATGATTTTAATTATTTTACGCCGCCTGCATTTACGCCTTTTGCAAAATACTTTTGAATGAAAGGATAAATGATAAGGATAGGTATGATCGAACAAATGATCATCGCGTAAATTAACGAGTCGGGTGCGTATGAATGCTTACTTTCCCAACCTACAAGGAAGTCGTCGTTCTGATACTGCTCGAGGTTTGAACGAATGTAAACCATGAGCGGATGCTCGTTCTGGTTTTTCATCATCGTCTTTGCCCAGTAGTATCCGTTCCAACGTGATATTCCGAAGAAAAGCGCGACTGTCGCAATTATTGACTTGCTCATCGGTATGTACACGCGCCACAAAACCTGCATTTCGGTAGCGCCGTCTACTATCGCCGCTTCTTCAATTTCAGAAGGAACGCCCTCGAAAGAGTTTCTCAAGAGGATTATGTTCATGGCAGCCATACCCATTGCGAGAACGACCAGCCACTTGTCGTCGGTAATTCCTATCGTTCCGAAAACTCTCTGCGTATCCAAGTAGTTCAAGAACTGAGGAACAGTACCTGCGCTGAACCACATTGTAAATACGAGGAAGAAGTTGAAGCCCTTACGGAAAAGCAAACGTTTCTTGGAGAGCGCATACGCGCCGAGTATCGAGAGAACCAGCTCCCAGATCGTTCCGTAGAATGTGAGGAACAGAGTGTTCGTATAGCTGTTCCAGAACATATTGTCGTTGAACATATCTGCGAATGCGGTAAACTGAATGTCCTTGGGCAAAAGCACAACTTCACTGTACTGAACCGCATGATAACCGCTTATTGATGCCGAGATCGTGTAAATAAACGGATATAAGCAGCAGATCGCAAACATCGTCAACAGCGTATAGCTGATGATTTTAAAAACAAGCTCAGATATTTCAAGTTTTCTTTTCATAGTAAACCTCTTTTAATAGAGTGATACGTCAGACGCTTTGCGCGCTACGGTATTCGCACCGATAACCAGCAACATTCCGACAACGTTGTTCATCATTTCTGCCGCAGAAGCAAGTCCCTTTCCGGGGCTTACGCCGCCTCCGCCGCCTTCGTTGTTAACACCGTATCTGATAGCGAACGTTGATACAACTTCACCTGTCTGATATGTATTCGTGTTGTACAAGAGGATAACTTTCTCGTATCCTATGCTGAGGAGCGAGCCGATTCTCGTGATAAGCATGATTACTATCGTCGAAAGAATGCTCGGAAGAACAACGTATCTCATCTGTGCCATCTTGCCTGCGCCGTCCATCTGAGCCGCTTCATAGCTCGTGGGCGAAATCGCGATTATCGCGGCGAAGAATACGATACTGTCATAACCTGCGCCCTCCCAGATACCGCTTATCTGGTAGATCGCTCGGAAATATTGCGGTAAGTTCAGAAGACCCGTCTGAGCCGTGTCATGGTCGATAGCGCCGATAGATTCGAGTATCTGCGAAAGCGCGCCGACGCCCGAAGTAAGGCTGCCGCCCTGAACGAGCATTACGATAAGAGAGGTCATAACGACCGTCGACATAAATTTAGGAAGGTACGTTACTACCTGAAATATGCTGCGGGCAATGTTCGAACGAACTTCATTAAAGAACAGCGCCACAATAATGGGCGTTGGGAAACCGAAAAGCAATCCGTAAAAGCTCAATAAGAACGTATTGCGGAACGCACGCCAGAACTCGGGAGAAATTGAGCTTGTAGCATTTCCGAAGATCAAGGTGTTGAAATGTGCAAAACCAACATAATTCTGCTCTGCAACACTCTTGATAACATCAGGCATCTTGAAGCACCCGAGAAGTTCATACATCGGGAAATAACGCCAGAACAAGAAAACGAGGATCATGGGGATCAGCATAAGATATAGGCGCCAATCCTTTAAAACCGTTCTCAGCACGTTCAGCCAATGATGTTTTTCGACATCATCGCGAACAACCTGCTCCGGATCTTCGATGTATGTGCCGCTTTCTTCATCGAAAATCAGATAGTCATTTACTTGCATCTTTGAAACCTCCTAAACGCGAAATTTTATATTATCGAAGAATGCAAATCAAGTTTAAAGATAATTTTCCCCGTCAGCTTTTCTTCTTTCGCTGTCGGTTCGGATTATATAATGTTTCTGGTCTTCAAACAGACCGTCGGGAACCCTGGAGATAAGCACCACCACAAACGTAAACAGAAGCGTTATCGGGTCGGACGCAAAGAATCCGATGATCGCTCCGACGCTCCCGCCGAATATCATCGTAAGCACCCATCTGCCGATCTGCGCAAGGCAGTACATCACGACCGCATATATCGCCGTCAGCCGCCACGTCCCGCGGATCTTTTCCTTGCCCACAAACTTGAACAGCAGAAGACCCAACAGCATAAAGCAGTTTCCGACACAATACGTCACTATTTCCTTTACGTCAAATCCCGCAAGTATTATGGTGTAGACAAATCCGCCGACGACCGCCTGTATTGCCGCAAAACCGTTCCATCTCATCATAACGATGCTCGTCACCGCGATCGTGGTAGACAGGCAATATATTTCGTGAGGAAACCACTTGCTTGCCGCAAGCGTCGCAACCGCTTCCATCGCAGCCGCAATAATTATCCAGATAACAAGGTCTATAGTTCTATATCGTCTGAACGACGCGCCTCCGTCGTTCTCTTCTTCTTCAAAGCTATCCATCAAAACCCGCTCTCCGCTCAGAATAAGCCGCATTTCAGAATTATTTCTTCATTTGCGGATAACCTTCTCGGAACTGCGAGAAAGGACTCCAAGACACACTTAATGATTATTCGGTCAATAATCTTCTATTTGAGTATATCACATTATAGCATTCATTTCAACTGTTTTTTTAAAAATTGTCAATAATGCATAATTTTTTTTATGCTCATTAAGCAATATTAACATTTATTTTTTTGAAAACGTTGTAACTTTTGACAATTTTTTCTTATGCTGATAATTCCTAAAACCATAATCACAAAGCCGTTTATTGAACATCAGCATAAAGCAACAAAATGTGAAAAAAACTCTTTTCGTTGCGCGAAGAAATATCTATGCGCGTTCTTTTATTGTACCATAATTTTTTCCTTTTGTCAATATCGGGCGAATGCAGTATTTTGCAGGCGAAAACTTGTTTTTATACAGCAAAAGGAGGTGAAAAAACTAATGCCCGAGGAATTTATAACCAGAAACGAACATGACGAATTCTGCCGCAGACTCGACAGCGAGAACGCACGGCAGAATCGCCGCATAGAATTATTAGAGGAAAATATTCGCGAATTGGCAACTCTTACTACTTCCGTAGAAAAACTCGCCGTAAATATGGAAAGCATGCTTCGCGAACAAGAGGAACAAGGTTCGCGGCTGAAATCTCTCGAAAGTCGCGACGGCGAGAAATGGCGGCAGGCAGCGGGTTATACCATAACCGCCGTTATAAGCTTAATTTTAGGCTATCTGTTTACACATATTATTATATAAGGAGGAATAACTATGAAAATTGACTGGAAGCGTAAGCTCACGAGCCGAAAACTTTGGATAGCAATAGCGGGATTTATCGCGGGGCTTATTGTTATGTTCGGCGGTTCGGAGAAATCCGCAGGCATGATAAGCGGCGCGATACTCAGCGGAGCGGCTGTCGTCGGATATATATTCGGCGAGGGGCTTACGGATATGGCGAATTCTCAGAAAGGAGACGGCGAAAAATGAACATAAAATACGCAGGGATAGACGTTTCCTCTTATCAGGGAAACATTGACTTTAAAGCCGTAAAGGCGGGAAAGCTGAAGGACACCCCGGTTTCATTCGTGATGGTCAGAATAAGCGCGGGCAATAATCCCGACTCGCGCGCTGCGGCTAACATAAATCAGGCTCTCGAAGCGGGACTTCAGGTCGGAGTTTATCACTACACTATAGCGCGTAATGTTTCTGAAGCAAAAGCCGAAGCGGAACTTGTCCTTAAACTTATCAAAGACAACGGTCTTGACGGAAAGCTTTCTCTTCCCGTTGCTCTGGATATTGAAGAGGACGACATATTGAATCTCGGGAAAGACGCCTGCACGGAAATTGCAAGAGCATTTCTCGACACCGTAGCCGCGGCTAATTATCAACCTATGCTGTATACTTATGCGGCGGCGTATAACGACTATTTCAACAAAGACGCGCTAAAGGACTATCCGCTATGGATAGCGGCTTATATTCCCGAAAAATCGCTCAACAACACCTACGGTATAACCGACTACGTCATGTGGCAATTCGGAGTTGCGGGAAATCCCGACTTTGATCTTGAAGTTATAGGCTCAGTAGCGGGAGTTAAAGGGCAGTGCGACATCGACTATATGTACTTAGACCTTGCGGCAAAGATAAAAGCCGAGGGGAAAAACGTATTCCCAAAAGAAAACAGCTATACGCTTACGATAACGGACATACCGACCGAGGATAAGGCAAACGAGCTGAAAACTTATGCCGAAGGTCTCGGCTACAGCGCAGCAATCAGCGAAAACAAGATAGAACTGTCCGTCGGCGATAAGGTGATGATTCGGGAAAACGCGCCCGTCTACGGGACAACGGAGAAATTTGCAGGCTGGGTATACAAGACGCCTCTCTATGTCCGCGAGATAAGCGGCGACCGCATTGTCGTATCAACCCGCACAAGCGGAGATGTTACGGGAGCGGTGGACAGAAAATACCTTATAAAGTTATAATATCATCGGGGGAAGTTTTGTATCACACGTTGCTTTGCTGACCACACGCTGTCAGTATACAGTGTAAAGTGTAAAGTGTACAGTAGAATGTGTCCGCCTTTCGGCGGACATTTTTTGATTGTTTTTAGTCAACAAGCACACAAGCCTAACATTACGGTTACGCAAAAAACGTTTCAGTCCGATAACAATCTTATAATGTCTGCGCTAGCAGACACCATTTACTGAATACTTTACACTTTACACTGTCTACTGCGGTCCTCTCTTTACTCTATTGAATGACAAAGTGCTGTCAATATGCATACTTTTCTCCTCACTCGAATATCATAGCACCGGGGGTGAAATTATGGGCAAGCTGAGAAACTTTTTGGTGTGCATAGCGGCGTTTTGCTGCCCGATACTTATAGGGACCGACAATGCCGTAGGGGCGGCTCTGCGCGAGGCTGCATATCTTTCCGCAGGAGTTTCCTTAAGCAATTCGAGTTCTTCAAAATCGGACAAGCCCGATATTCCCGAAATTCCCGAAATTCAGGATAATTCCGAATATCCCGCTTCTTATTCGCAGCAGTCGTCATCTCAAAGCTCTTCTAGCAATAATGCTCCCGAAAATCCCGATATACTCGGAACGGTCATAAGGCTGAATGAAACGGAGCTTACGGACGAGACGGACTATTCGGTGTTTACCGAAAACAGCGGGAAAATATACCGCATGAACTATGGGAAATATTCTTCGGAAAACTACATAAACCTGAAAAGCGGCGCGCAGATAAGAAACTGTACTTCCATAAGCAACGAGGTGCTTGAAGCGGCAGCGGAAAAACTTCCCGAACTCGGCGGGAATTATGACCCCGCCGAGCCGCAGGTGCTTATCTACCACACTCACACGACCGAGAGCTTTCTCCCAAAAGCCGACAGTTATGACGAAAAATACCCGACCCGCTCATTCAGCGACAAAAGAAACATGACCGCAGTCGGCGACGCTCTCTGCAACGCTCTTGCAAAACGCGGGATTTCGAGCGTTCACGACTGTAAAGTGCATGACTATCCGTCGTTTAACGACGCTTATTCCGTCTCCGCTGAAACGGTTAAGCGCGATCTTGAGCAATATCCGAGCATAAAGATCGTCATCGACCTGCATAGGGACGCTATTATAAGCACCGACGGTTCGCTTCCCGCGCCTGTTGCCGAAATCAACGGGAAGAATGCCGCGCAGTTTATGATAATATCGGGTTGTGACAACGGCACTTTCGATATGCCCGATTATATGGAAAACTTCAAGCTTGCGTGTCTGCTCCAGAATTGCGCCGAAACGGCATATCCGAGTCTTGCGAGACCCGTGCTGTTTGATTACAGGTGTTATAATCAGAATTTATCTACGGGAGCGCTTCTTATTGAAGTGGGAAGCCACGGAAACTCCCTCGATGAAGCTCTTTACACGGGAGAGCTTTTGGGAAACGTGATAGCCGACGCTGTCGGCAGTTGACAGCGTTACATTTTTTCCTTTGCTTCTTCCAGAAGTCTGCTCAAAGTTATATCTTTCATTTCGTTCTCCATTGCCGATTGTATTGTTTCAATTTTACCGTCCATGACCGAATGAATGGTTCTTCCGATAGGACATTCGGGGTTCGGGTTCTCGTGAAAATGGAAAAGCGACTCTTCTTTTTCTACCGCTTTGAATATATCAAGCAGCGTTATTTCCTCCGCAGGCTTCGCAAGATACGCGCCGCCTATTCCCTGTTTTATCCCTACCATTCCCGCCGACGAAAGCGAGCCAAGAATATTCCGTATAATAACGGGATTTACATTTATACTTCCCGAAAGGAAATTTGAAGTCACCTTGGTTTCTTTTTCAAACATCGCAATGCAAAGCAAAATATGCGTCGCTATAGTAAATCTTGAAGAAAACTGCACAAAAACACCCCCTGCCCTTTTAATTCATTATAACACTTCTTTGTTGTAATGTCAATAGTTACAATGAAACTAAGAAAAAATTGTGCAAGCGTACAAATATACGCTGTAAGTATTGACATTACAACTTAATTTTGCTATAATATGGTTGTAACAATAAAGGTTACAACTATTTTTATTCGGAGGTCATTATTATGAGCAATTTTACAAAAGTAAACGTAGGACAAGAAGCAAGAACCGAGCTTCACGACAAGCTTTCTCTCACGGGCGCGGAGATCAGCATAAACAATCTTCCCGCAGGCGCGAGCGTGCCTTTTGTACATTCTCACAAGAAAAACGAGGAGATCTATGCTGTACTTTCGGGAAGCGGAAAAGCTGTCATTGACGGAGAGAGCGTAGAGCTTAACGCAGGCGACTGGCTGAGAATTTCCCCCGCGGCTAAAAGACAGTTCTTTGCGGCGGACAATTCCCCGATAAGCTATATCTGTATACAGGTAAAGTCAGGCTCGCTTGAAGAATATACGGCGAGCGACGCTGTAGTCAGTTGACAGTGGACAGTGGACAGTATTCAGTTATGGTGCCCGCTGGCGCGGGCATTGTTTAGATTGTTATCGGACTGAAACGTTTTCAAGCGCTACCGTAACCGTTTTGCTTGTGTGCCTATTGACTAAAAACAATCAAAAAAATGCCCGCGCCAGCGGGCACCATAACTGAATACTGTCCACTGTCCACTGTCAACTGACTACAGCCTCTTACTTCTAAAAGCCCTCTTATCAGCATATAGACAGACACCGACAGAATAAGCAAAAACACTGCCGCTCCGAGGCAATTTCCCATAATTATCCTGAATTCTTCCGAATTGCCGAATGCCGAGATAAGAGCGGACTGCAGCGAATACATGGAAATAGCCGCAGTCGCGAGCGAAAGGGCTTTACTCGCAGAAAGAACGGGATCATGATAAGCTCTGTATACAACTATGTTTCTTACTGCCGCAATCGCCGAATAAAAAGTGTATGCGGCTATAGCATAGATCATATATCCCGGATAAACTATTGTATGCTCCATATACAGCGTTATGTAATGTATACCGAATAAGGCAAATACCAAAAGCAGCATAACAGCGCCGCAAGCGATATATCTTTTCCATTTTTTCAAAAGCGTCATTTTTCCGCGCCCTATAAGCAAGGAAAAGCGAATGACGCTTAAAGTGAGATAATAAAACGCGAGCGTTCCCGACCATACAGAGCGCGCGGCTATCCCGTTTATGCCCTGCAGCAGCGCGTAAACGAGATTTATTGCAAGGCTGAAATACAAGAGAACTTCGGCTCTGAACAGCTTGTCGTTTTTAAATTTTAATATACTGCTCTTGTCTTTCATTTCAGATCTCTCCGGCGGTTTTCAAGTCCGCCTTCAATACCGCTTGGCGCAATACAGGACATACATATTTCCGTTATATCCTCGATAGTGTCCGCACAGTTATTTTTTATCCACTCTTTTACTACCGATATTATCCCGCCGAGATAGAAATGTATTACATAGGGCTTTTGCTGTTTTTCAATTTTAAACTTATCCATTGCGGGAGAAAATACCTCGTCGAACAGTCTTATAAAGGTATTTTCGGTGTCAAAAACCGAAGGGTTTAAAAGCACGACCTTGAACAGTCGTTTATTTTCGCGTACAAACTCAAAAAAGGGTTTTAGATATTCGGGAGAGATAAAGATTAAGTCCTTTATATTTTCCGAGCTTAATCTCTTTTTCACGTCCGAAAGCTCCGGCGAAAACTTTTTAAAGCACTTTTTATTTGTGTATTCAACGCACTCGTTCAAAAGGTCCGCGATAGTTTCATAATGAAGATAAAAGGTAGAACGGTTGACGCCTGCTTTTTCGCATATTTCCTTTACCGTAATGTACTCAAGATCCTTTTTTTCCAGACATTCAATAAGTGCCTCGTCCATTCGTGCGGCTGTACTGAAATATTTGCTTTCCGCTTTGTTCAACCGTTTTACCCTCTTTCTTAATGTTTTTTTATCAGCGCTCGGATATGATATACTTTATTTCTCGCTGTCGGCTATTTCTCTTGCAAGGCGTATTATATCGCCCGCATATTTATCCTTGCTTTTCTGAAGAATACTCTTATAAATAGGATAATTGACGGCAGTCCCGATAAAACCTATAATTCCTATAACAAGCCCCATTATCATAGAAGCTGTCGTTCCTTCGCCTATAACGCCCATACAAAGGCACATTCCCACGCCCGCGACAAGCGCGCAGATAATGCCGAATGTATAGGTAAATATCTGAGCGGGCAATTTTGCCGCCCTGTCCAGCTTTTTAAGCTGCACGACCTTTGTCGCGCTCTTTTTTGAATACTCGTTTACGATAGCCTCTGCATAAATTTTGTCCGTGTTCATAATAAGATACCTCCGTTTTAATGTTTTGTTTTTAATGCCGTGCATTTATCTGCGCCGCATTTCTTTTTGTATCTTTATTATAACACCGAACATTTCTATTTCAAACAACACGTTCGCGGTTTTCTGTTGATTTAATTTTAACTGATTATCCTCGAACATCTGCGAAATTATGTATAAAACATCGGCGGTCGAATCTCTTCGACCGCCTTTTAGTGTTATTGAGCCTGATTATAATGCCTTATTAAGCTTTCTCAAACTCTTCCTTATAAGCCTTCTGCAATTCAACAAGGTGATCGTACTTAGCCTTGGAGTTTGCAACCGCCTTGTCGAACAGAACGGTAGCTCTGTCGGGATTAGCACGCATAAGAGAGTTATAGCGAACTTCTCTCATCATAAATGCCTTGTAGTCGCCCGTTGGAGCCTTGCTGTCGAGAGTGAACGGAGACTTGCCCTCGTCAGCGAGCGCGGGATTAAAGCGGAACAAGTGCCAATAACCTGCCTCTACCGCCTCTTTCTCTACCTGCTGAGCTATTGTAAGTCCGCCCTTGATACCGTGGTTGATACAAGGAGCATAAGCGATTATCAGCGAAGGTCCGTCATAAGCTTCAGCCTCTGCGATTGCCTTCAAGCACTGGTTTCTGTCCGCGCCCATTGCTATCTGAGCAACATATACATAACCATAGTTCATAGCTATGCCCGCGAGGTCTTTCTTCTTTACGTCCTTACCGCCCGCAGCAAACTGCGCAACAGCTCCGACGTTTGTGGCCTTGGAAGCCTGGCCGCCCGTGTTCGAGTAAACCTCGGTATCGAATACGAGGATATTTACGTTCTTGCCCGAAGCAATAACGTGGTCAAGTCCGCCGTAACCAATATCATAAGCCCAGCCGTCGCCGCCAAGGATCCACTGGCTCTTCTTTGAGAGGTACTGCTTGAGCGCGAGAACATCCGTTGCTTCCTTGCTTCCGCAGTTGCAAGCCTCGATCTTTGCTACAAGAGCCTTTGTAGCCTCAGCGTTTGCCTTGCCGTCGTTCTTTGTTTCAAAATACTTGTCGATAAGTCCGACCATTTCGGCGTTGCCCTTGCCCTCAGCCTTTTCGCGGAGAACCTTCAGGCAGTTCTGCGCTCTGTTTCTGAGAGTATCCTGAGCGAGGAACATACCGAGACCGAACTCTGCGTTGTCCTCAAACAGCGAGTTGCCCCAAGCGGGACCATGACCTTCCTTGTTTGTAGTATAAGGAGTCGAAGGCTCGGAGCCTGCCCAGATAGACGAGCAGCCCGTAGCGTTTGCAATGTACATTCTGTCGCCGAAGAGCTGAGTTACGAGCTTAGCATAGGGAGTTTCTCCGCAGCCCGCGCAAGCGCCCGAGAATTCGAGCAGCGGCTGCTTGAACTGAGCGCCCTTGATGGTGCTCTCTTTAAACTTCTCAACTGCCGCGTCATTCGAGTTGTCATTTGCAACAGCATAATCGAAGAACTTCTGCTGTTCCATAACCGTCTCAATAGGCGACATAACGAGCGCGTTCTTTGCCTTGTCCTTTGCGCCCGCAGGGCAGATATTAGCGCAAACGCCGCAGCCCGTGCAGTCGAGAGTGGAAATAGCCATGGTATACTTCATTCCGGGCATTGCCGTGGCGTCCTTTGTAACTACGCCCTCGGGAAGCTTTGCAGCCTGCTCCTCGGTGTAAACGAACGGACGGATAACAGCGTGCGGGCATACCATTGCGCAGTTGTTACACTGGATACAATTTTCGGGAATCCACTTGGGAACGTCTACAGCGATACCGCGCTTTTCAAACGCAGCGGAACCCTGCGGGAACGTGCCGTCTGCAATGTCAACGAACGTCGAAACAGGGAGCTGATCGCCGCGCTGAGCATTTACGGGAACCTGGATCTTGTTTACAAAGTCTATAAGGAACTTGTTGTCGCCCTCGAAGTGCGGGTGAACAAGCTCGCCCTCTGCGTTAGCCCAAGAAGCGGGAACGTCAACTTTTATAACCTCGCCTGCGCCTCTTTCGATAGCGGCGTAGTTCATGTTTACGATGTCCTCGCCTTTCTTTGCAAACGACTTATAAGCCGCTTTCTTCATGTATTCGATAGCCTGATCGGCGGGGATGATGTTTGCAATTGAGAAGAACGCCGACTGAAGAACGGTGTTGGTCTTATTGCCGAGACCTATCTCCTTAGCTACCTTGATAGCGTTGATTATGTAGAAGTTGATGTTGTTCTTTGCGATGTATGCCTTTACGGGAGCAGGGAGCTTTTCATCAAGCTCGTCTACAGACCACTGGCAGTTGAGCAGGAACGAACCGCCGGGGATAACGTCCTCAACCATATCATACTTGTCGATATACGACGGGTTATGACAAGCGACAAAGTTCGCCTTGTTTATGAAGTAGGTGGACTTTATCGGAGTCTTACCGAATCTCAGGTGAGAAATGGTTACGCCGCCCGACTTCTTGGAGTCGTATGCGAAATATGCCTGAGCGTACATGTCGGTATGGTCGCCGATGATCTTGATGGAGTTCTTGTTTGCGCCGACAGTACCGTCCGAGCCGAGACCCCAGAACTTGCAGCAGGTCGTGCCTTCGGGAGTGGTGTTCGGGTTTTCAGTGACCTTAAGCGAAAGGTTTGTAACATCGTCCTCGATGCCGACAGTGAATACGGGCTTATCCGTATTGTTGTAAACGGCGATGATGTGGGACGGGTTGCAGTCCTTTGAACCGAGACCGTAACGACCCGTAAAGATCGGAACGTTCTGGAACTTGCCTTCTCTGTTGAGAGCGGCAACAACGTCAAGATAGAGAGGCTCGCCCATTGAGCCGGGTTCTTTCGTTCTGTCGAGAACGGTTATCTTCTTTACTGTTTCGGGAATAGCCTCAACAAGAGCCTTTGAAACGAACGGTCTGTAAAGTCTAACCTTTACAAGTCCGACTTTCTTGCCCTGCGCGAGCATATAGTCGATAGTTTCCTCGATAGTATCGCATACGGAACCCATAGCGACTATAACCTGCTCGGCGTCGGGAGCGCCGTAGTAGTTGAACAGCTTGTAGTTCGTGCCGATCTTGGCATTTACCTTGTCCATATACTCCGTAACGATAGCGGGTATATTATTATAATAAGTGTTGCAAGCTTCTCTTCCCTGGAAGAAGATGTCGGGGTTCTGAGCAGTACCGTGAAGAACGGGGTGTTCGGGGTTAAGCGCTCTGTTGCGGAATGCCTGAACAGCGTCCATATCTACCATTTCCGCAAGATCGTTATAATCCCATACCTCGATCTTCTGGATCTCGTGAGAGGTACGGAAACCGTCAAAGAAGTGCAGGAAAGGAACTCTTCCCTTTATTGTGGAAAGGTGAGCGACAGCTCCGAGGTCCATAACTTCCTGGGGGTTGGTCGAGCAGAGCATAGCGTAGCCCGTCTGACGGCAAGCGTAAATATCGCTGTGGTCGCCGAAGATCGAAAGAGCGTTTGAAGCAACAGCTCTTGCCGAAACGTGAATAACCGACGGAAGCAGTTCGCCCGCGATCTTATACATATTCGGGATCATAAGGAGCAGACCCTGCGAAGCGGTATATGTAGTTGTAAGCGCTCCGGCGGAAAGCGAGCCGTGAACAGCGCCCGCAGCGCCGGCTTCCGACTGCATTTCAACGACCTTTACGGTTTCGCCGAAAATGTTCTTTCTCCCGGCAGTAGCCCAGGAATCTGTAACTTCCGCCATAACGGAAGAAGGGGTGATGGGGTAAATAGCAGCCAGATCGGTAAACGCATAAGAAACGTGACCCGCGGCGTTATTGCCGTCCATCGTTAGCTTTTCTCTAGCCATTGGTTTATTCCTCCTAAGTTTTATTCGGTATCCGAAAAATCGGACACTTATCTACAACTTACATTCTAACACATTTATTTGTAAATTGCAATAGAATTTCTGAAATTTTTTATAAACTTTCTGTTAAAAGTCACAAATCAAGGATTTAAAGCGGTTTTTGAAATAAAAGTTGAATTTGGAAACATTCTGTTTACTTATATTATGCACTGCTGGTAGAGTATAAAGCACACGATGGCAGTGTACAGTGGACAGTGTACAGTATTCAGTTTCGGTGTCCGCCTTTCGGCGGACGGATTTAGATTGTTTTTAAATTAAAGGCACACAAGCTTAACTTTTCCGGTAGCGCTCAAAAACGTTTCAGTCCGATAACAATCTAATATTATCCGCGAAGCGGATACCATAACTGAATACTGTACATTGTACACTGTACACTGCGTTCTACCCCGTCCATATCCCGCATAAAATCCCTTAGGGGTGATATTTATGCGGAAAAAGAAGAAAGATCCTCGGTTTATCCCTTATGCCGCAGGGATAGCGGCGGGGTATGCGGCGCTGCTTTTAATTTCGGGGATAGCCGCGCTTATAGTGCTTATAACCGACATTACGGCTTTAGCGGGCGCGGCGGCAATATTCGCAATCGCCGCAGGGAGCTTTATAGACGGGCGGCTTGTCGGTAAAATTAAAAGAAAAGCGGGACTTAAAACAGGGGCGTTATGCGGAGCGGCATTTATTGTGCCGATAATTCTGCTTTCAATAATATTCGGAAAAGCGGGGAGCTTTATGCTCTTTGTAAAGATAATACTAAGCGTTATTTTCGGCGCGGCGGGAGGAGTTGCAGGGGTCAATGCCAAGGAAACTTAAAAACATAAAGATAATGACCCTCTCCGCGGCGGCTCTCTTTGCGGCGGGATTTTTGCTGATATTTTCCGACAAGGCGCGCGCTTCGGTTTCAAGCGCCGTATCTGACTGCCTTGAAATAATTATTCCGTCGCTGTTTGCGTTTTCGGCTCTGGCAATGTATCTTCAAAAAAGCGGACTGTATAAGACCGCGCTAAAACCGTTTACGTTCGTTCTGTCGAAAATGCTGAAAACGGACGAGGAGATATGCGGGCTGATACTGCTCTCAAATATCGGGGGCTACCCTGTCGGAGCAAGCCTGCTTTCCTCTCTCGTAAGTGAAAACAGGCTCGCGAAAAACGACGCGGCAAGGCTTATGTGCTGTTGTTTCGGAAGCGGACCGTCGTTTATAATAGGTATGGTGGGAAAAGCCGTATTCAACAGCGCCCTTGCGGGAACATTTATGTTTTTATCGTGCTTTCTTTCCTCGCTTGTTATGGCGGCAGTAGTTTTATCAAAAGAAAAGGTAACTCTTAAAAAAGCGGACGGCGGGTTTGACCTCAGCGCGGGCTGTTTCATAAATTCGGTTTCCGCCGCGGCAAAGGCTATGTTCTCCGTCTGTACGATGATAGTTATTTTCTCGGTCATTTCGGCGTTGTTGGAAGAAACAGGCGCTTTCCTGCCGCTCGGCGAAAACGCCGTTATATTCTCGTCTGTTTTAGAAGTCACGAGGATAAAGGAAATGACGGCGGGAGAAATGCCGATATGCGCGGCGCTTCTGAGCTTCGGGGGAGTTTGCGTTATACTCCAGATAACGGCGATAGTCGGGGGAAAGATTCCTCTCGGAAAATTTCTGCTGTCAAGAATACCTGCCGCGGCTCTCAGCGCGGGATTTTCTGCGCTGTTCCAGCTTTTCCTCCCGAATATCAGCGAAGAAACAATTGCGGGCAACGCCTATACAAGCGCGTTTTCGGGTAACGCGGCGCTGTCGGTTTGTCTTTTGGCAATGTGCGCGATACTGCTTCTGGGGGAAAATGCGCGGAACAAAGAGGGTTAGGGCTGCTATCGGGAAAAATAAAAAAACAGGCTGTCAATAAAGCCTGTTTTCTTATACGGAACATATCTTATCCGAACAGCCCGATTTTAATTCTCCTCATCTATTTTCGCATATTTTTCCAGCACCGCGAAAAATTCGGGACATTGCTTTTTGAAATTTATCGGCTTGAAAGTCTTTGCGTCCACAAAGCCGTGGGAGCTTGTTCCCTCAGCAAGAATACCGCTTTCGCCTTTCTTTTCCACGGTATACGAAAACTCTATCTTCGCGGCGTTGAGGCGCGTTATCCTCGCGGTTATAACAAGCTCGTCGTCGTATTTCGCGGGAAGCCTGTATTTACAGGTTATCCCCGCAACGGGGAGCATTATCCCCGATTTTTCTATTTCCGCATAGCTCATTCCCGCGGCTTTTATATAATCCGTCCGCGCTATCTCAAACCATACGGGATAAACCGCGTGATGTACAACTCCCATACAGTCGGTTTCCGCATATCGAACGGTAATATAGGTCTTGTTCGGCATTTATTTTCTCCTTTCTATACAGTCTGAAATTTGACTATTTATACAAGCTGTTTTTACTTCTTCCATGTAGCAGGCGTAAACAGCAATAACATCGGGAAAAGTTCAAGTCTTCCCGCGAGCATATCGAAGATAAGCACTATCTTGCTCAATACCGAGAAGAAGCCGAAATTCGCCGTAGGTCCTACCATTTCAAGACCGGGACCTATGTTGTTTACGGTCGCCGCGACAGCCGTAAAGTTTGTTATCAGATCATGCTCGTCAAACGATATAAGCACCATCGACGACACAAACAGCAGCAGATACGCCACTATAAATACGCTCACCGAGCGCACCGTTTCATGGTCGACGGGTCTTCCGCCGAGCTTTACTTTTTTCACCTGATTCGGATGTATCATAACGAGCAGTTCTTTTCCAAGACTTTTAAACAGAATGATTATCCTCGAAACCTTTATTCCTCCGCCCGTGCTTCCCGCGCAGGCGCCTATAAACATAAGCAGGACAAGTATCGTTCTCGAAAGTTCGGGCCAGGGGTTGAAGTCGACTGTTGAAAAGCCCGTTGTCGAGATAATGGACGATACCGCAAACGAGGAATCAAGAAAAGCCTCTCCCATACTTCCGACCATGCTCCTTATATTAAATGCAATGACGGTTATCGAAACGGCGACTATTGCAAAGAATATGCAAACTTCGGAAGTAAGCGCTTCTTTTAACTTTCCTTTTATCAGGAAGAAATAGCTGTTGAAATTGACCGAAAACAAAAGCATAAAAACAACGACCACTATCTGTATATATGCCGAAAAGCCGCCTATGCTCGTATTGTAAATACCGAAACCGCCCGTTCCCGCAGTAGCAAAAGAGGTGTTAAGCGCCTCAAAAGGGGTCATTCCTCCCGCTATAAGCAATATAAACTCCGCCAGCGTCAGCACGAAATATATAGCGTACAGCAAAAGCGCGGTCGTTTTTACGCGCGGCACGAGCTTGCTTACGGAAGGACCCGGCGATTCGGCTTTCATTATGTGCATATTCGTTGCGCCCGAAAGCCTTACAAACGCCATTATAAACACAAGCACGCCCATTCCGCCGACCCAGTGGGTAAAGCTCCTCCAGATGAGCATGGATTTTGAGAGCTTTTCAACGTCGCTCAGTATGCTGGCTCCCGTCGTAGTAAATCCCGAAACCGTTTCAAAAAGCGCGTCGATATAGGACGGTATCTCCCCCGAAAGGAAAAACGGAAGCGCCCCGAATACCGACAGCACTATCCAGCTCAGCGATACTATAACATAACCGTCGCGGGAATAGAGCTTTTTGTCCTGCGGTTTTTTTATTTTTGTGAGCAGCAGTCCTATTGCAAGACATATCGCCGCGGTAACGGCAAACCACACTATGGCGCTTTCTCCGTAACAAACGGCGGTTATCGCGGGGACTGTCATAAATATGGCTTCAAATATCAATATCCAACCGAGGATATAAGTTATCATTCTGTAATTCATAAACCTTCCCCGTTATCTGAGAATATCCGTAATATCGTGAAGCTCGGAATTCGCCGAAACAATAACCACCATATCTCCCGGCTTAATCACATCGGAGCCGCGCGGAATAACGACTTTTTTATCGCGCAGTATCGCCGCGACAAGTATCCCGTCTTTGAGCTTCAGCTTCATAAGCGGCTCTTCGGTCACCGCGCTCGAATCGCGAATGATAAACTCCGCGGCTTCTATTTTGCCTTTAATTACCTGGTGGAGCTGCTCGACGTTGCTTCCCTGGGCATTTTTAAGCGAACGCACATAGCGCACTATCGTGTCCGAAGTTATGCTCTTGGGATATATTATAGTGTCAAGGTCAAGGTGTTTAATTACGTCCTCGAAATCAATTCGGTTTATCTTCGTCACAAGCTTTGCGTTGCCTTCGCTTCGCGCAAACAGCGACAAGAGAATGTTTTCCTCGTCAAGATTTGTAAGCGCGACAAACGCTCCCGCCTGCTGCAAACCCTCTTCGAGCAATACTTCCTGATCGGAAGCGTCGCCGTTTATAACCGCGACGGCGTTTCCCCACTGCGCGCAAAGCTCGTCGCTGCGCTCGGCGTCTTTTTCTATTATCTTTACCGACACCCCGTCGTTTACAAGAATATCGCAAAGATAATGTCCTATCTCGCCGCCGCCTACTATCATAGCGTCTTTTACGGATTTTGACTTGTAGTTTATCTTTCTGAAAAAGTCGTTTGCTTTTTTGGGTGAAGCGATTATGGAAATTATATCGCGCTCTTCAAATACGGTGTTGCCGTTTGCAATATAAGCGTCGTCGCCGCGCTCTACGGTGCATACAAGAACGTCGCAGCCGAGCTTTGAAGAAAGCTCTTTTACGGCAAGTCCGACAAGCGGGCAGTTTTCGGGAAGTCTGAGCTTTATAAGCTCGACTCTTCCCCTGCAAAATGTGTCTATCTTCATAGCCGAGGGGAAACGCAGAACACGCGCTATTTCAGCAGCGGCAGCCTGTTCGGGATTTATGACCATGGCAAGACCCAGCTCGTCCTTTAAAAACGGCGCTTCGCTGCTGTACTGCGGGCTTCTTACTCTGGCAATGGTTTTGCAGTTACCCGCTTTCTTCGCTATAAGACAACACAAAAGATTAAGCTCGTCCGAGCCGGTTACGGCGATCATAAGGTCGGCGTGTTCTATGCCCGCTTCCTGCTGGACAAGGTGCGTCGCGCCGTTTCCCGTAACTCCCATAACGTCGCATTTTGACGATACTTCGCTTAGCTTTTTCGCGTCCGTATCAATAACCGTTATATTGTTTCCCTGTTCATTCAGCTGCTCCGCAAGAGCTTCTCCTACTTTTCCGCAGCCTATTATAATAATGTCCAAAGGCTAATTATCTCCTTTTAGATGTAAGAAATAAGAGGTAAGAGGTAAGAGTTGGGGTCAGAACGTTATTCTCTTACCCGATTAGATGTAAGAAATAAGAAGTAAGATGTAAGAATTGGGGTCAAAACTTGTTTCCCTTACCTGTCATACTCATATATTATATACCTTTTAAATCCAAATGTCAATAAATTTCCGAAAAGAGGTTTTATAATAGTTTTGCTTTTTGTCAACATTTTGAGCATAAACTCTTTTGGGCTATTGACTTTATAAAAAAACAATGCTATAATAATGACGGGCTGTAATGCCTGAAAGGAATTATATATTATGGCTAGAATTAACGGAGAAGAAATAAACGCAGAAAACGCGCTGATTTCCGAATATCTCGAAAATACGGGATATTCTCCCGAGCGCGTGGCGGTTATGGTAAACGGCGAGATACTGCCGAAAGCGGATTATGCTAAAACAAGAATTTCCGACAACGACGAAATTGAAGTTGTAGGATTTGTGGGCGGTGGTTAACTAAATGGAAATTACCGAAGAAGAATTTGCCGGGGCGGTAAATTCGCGCTCGAAGCTACCGATATATGAAACGATGAAAAAAGCCGTGATAGGCGTTGCTGGGCTTGGGGGACTGGGGTCTAACATTGCCTGCGCGCTTGCGAGAAGCGGCGCGGGGACGATCATCGCCGCGGATTTCGACATAGTTGAACTGTCCAACATAAACCGACAGATGTATACCTTAAAGCACCTCGGAATGAAAAAAACCGTAGCTATAAAAGAGATAATAAGCGAGATAAATCCGTTCTGCAACGTGATAACGCACGACGTTTTTATTGACGGGAAAAACTGCGCGGAAATTTTCGGCGGCTGCGACATAGTATGCGAGGCGTTTGACAATGCCGAAAGCAAAGCCTCGCTTGTAAACGGTTTACTTTTAAGCAACGAGGAAGTAAAAGTCATCTCGGGTTCGGGCATGGCGGGCTTCGGCAGAGCGAACGACATAACTACCCGGACAATCTCGGAGAGGTTTTTTATCTGCGGGGATATGAAAACGGACGTTGCCGACGGAGAAGGACTTACCGCGTCAAGAGTTATGATTTGCGCGGGACATCAGGCAAGCAAGGCGGTGGAGCTTATATTGAACGGATAAAAGTTAATGCCGGAGGTAAATATGATAAACATAAGGATAATGACTATTGAAGATCATGACGGCATATACGACTTGTGGATAAATACCAAGGGCATGGGGCTTAATTCCGCAGACGATACCAAGGACGGCATAGCAAGGTTTTTGAAGCGCAATCCAACAACAAATTTTGTAGCCTGCGACAACGGCAAAATTGTCGGCACAATACTTGCCGGTCATGACGGGCGCAGGGGATATATCTATCACACGGCGGTATTACAGGAGTACAGAAACAAAGGTATAGCGCGAAAACTTGTTGACAACGTAATTGACGCTCTTGATAAAGAGGGCATAAACAAAGCGGCGCTTGTTGTTTTTGAGAGGAATAATCTCGGAAATGAATTTTGGGAAAAAATGGGGTTTACTGTAAGAACAGACATAGTATACCGCAATAAAAATATACATGAGTTTAAAAGGATTGACACATAACTGCTTTTGAAAAAACCGCCCATTATAGGTGGATAAAATATAACAGAATAAAGGAAGGCAAAAAAATGGAACAGAAAAGAATCGACCATATGACTTATCTTCCCGATATGGAAGTTTTAGACTCCGATATAGGAGATCAGGTCATAGCGAAAATGAAAGCGTATGATTATACAAAATACACGGCTGCGGACGTAAAGCGCGCGCTGTCAGCTGAATATCCGTCGATAGAGGATTTCGCGGCGCTGTTGTCGCCTGCCGCAGAGCCGTTTCTTGAAGAAATGGCGAGGAAAGCGACAATTGAAACCCGAAAGCATTTCGGAAACAGCGTATACCTTTTCACACCGCTGTACATCTCGAATTACTGCGAGAATTACTGCGTATACTGCGGTTTCAACTGTCACAACAAAATCCGCCGCGCAAAGCTCGATACCGACGGGATACGCCGCGAAATGGAGGCTATTGCGAAAACGGGAATGGAAGAAATTCTCATTCTCACGGGCGAGAGCCGCAAGATGTCGGACATTGAGTATATAGGAAACGCCTGCTCGATAGCTCACGAGTATTTTAAGAACGTGGGAATTGAGGTTTACCCGATGAACACAGATGAATACAAATATGTCCACGAATGCGGAGCGGACTATGTAACGGTATTTCAGGAAACCTACAACTCCGACAAATACGAAACGCTTCACCTCGGCGGTCACAAGCGCATTTTCCCCTACCGTCTGAACGCGCAGGAGCGCGCGATACGCGGAGGAATGAGAGGCGTTGCGTTTGCGGCGCTTCTTGGGCTTGACGATTTCAGAACGGACGCTTTTGCGGCGGGAGTTCACGCTTATCTTATCCAGCGAAAATATCCCCATGCGGAAATTTCATTTTCCTGCCCGCGTCTGCGCCCGATAATAAACAACGACAAGATAAATCCGCGCGACGTTCACGAAAAACAATTATTGCAGGTAATGACCGCATTCCGTATTTTTATGCCGTTTGCGGGACTTACTATCTCAACACGCGAAAGAGCGGGCTTCAGAGATAACGTTGTGGGAATGTGCGCGACGAAAATATCCGCAGGCGTAAGCACGGGAATAGGCTCGCATACCGATGAAGAATCCCTCGGCGACGACCAATTTGAAATAAGCGACGGAAGAACGCTTACGGAAGTTTGCGACGCTATCCGCTCGCGCGGACTTCAGCCTGTTATGAACGATTATGTTTATGTTAAGTAACAACGAGCGCGATAAGATAATCTGCGTTACAAACAGAAAGATTTGTGAAATTCCGCTTGAACAGAGAATTGAACAGATCGCGGAAATGGGAATTAAAAAAGTTATCCTGCGCGAAAAGGATTTAAGCGAGGAAGAATACACCGCTCTTGCCGAAAAGATTTCGCGTATTTCGGGGATAGAGCTTTATATCCATAATTTTCCGAATGTCGCAAGAAAGATTTCAATAAAGCGGATTCATCTTCCGCTTTCGCTGCTCAGCGAAAAGCTGACGGAAGAATTTGAAACAACGGGCGCTTCGGTGCATAGCGTAGAAGAAGCGAAAACGGCGGAAAAGCTCGGAGCGTCTTATATAACGACGGGGCATATTTTCGCTACAGACTGCAAGAGGGGCTTAGCTCCGCGCGGGCTTGAATTTCTGAAAGCCGTCTGCAGCAGCGTGAAAATTCCCGTTTACGCTATAGGCGGAATAACTTCGGACAATATGCAAAGCTGTATAGAAGCGGGAGCGGCGGGAGTCTGCGTTATGTCGGGACTTATGAAACGAAACGCGTTTTTAAATGACGAAAAATACGATTTGTAAAAAATAGATGAAAATTTAAAAATCCCGCTTGACAAAAAAGAAGTGTTGTGGTAAAATAACTTTGTTGAATTGAATATGCCTTAAAAACCGATGAAGCAGAGATAAAGGCGCTTATGTACTTACAGAGAGCGGTCGTTGCTGAGAGTACCGCAGAAAACAGAGCGTTTGAACAAGAATAACATCTTGTTCTTAAGTGGACTGCCGAGGGCGCTAAAGGAAAACCGCTAACTGAAAATGTGCGGCGAGTATTTTGCGACGTGCGCGAGCGTTAATCGCAGGGGTATGTCAGTACCCGCAGAGAGCGCGGATCATTCCGCGAATTTAAGGTGGTATCGCGGCGATTTTTTCACCGTCCTTATGACAGAAGAATTCTGTTACGGGGGCGGTTTTGTTTTTTACCGCAGGAATACCGCTTCGCTTAGTTTTGAAAGGAGCATGATATGTTAGTCCCAAGCAAAGAAGAAGCAAAACAATATGCGGATTACAGCAGGATACCTATTAAAAAGGAAATCCTCTCGGACATCAGAACGCCTATTGAAGTTCTGAAAATTCTTAAAACAGTGAGCCGCCATGTCTATATCCTCGAAAGCGTTGAAAACCAGGAGAAATGGGGACGGTATACGTTTCTGGGATACGACCCGACGCTTGAAATTTCCTGCATAAACGGAAAGCTCACCGCCAAAAACGTGCTTTCGGGAGAATGTGAAACGCTCGAAGTAAAAAGCCCCGCCGAGTATATAAGAAAGCTTATGAGCGGGTTCAAGTCGCCTGTTATTGCGGGATTTCCGAGCTTTACGGGAGGACTGGTTGGATATTTCAGCTATGACTATATAAAGTACAGCGAGCCGAGACTGACGCTCGACGCGCTTGACGAGGAGCATTTCAAGGACGTTGACCTTATGCTCTTTAACAACGTTATAGCCTTCGACAATATCCGACAGAAAATAATCCTCATTACAAACATTTCGGGGAGCAATATTGACGAGGAATATGCGCTTGCCGAAAAAGAGCTTGACAAAATGGCAAAGCTTATAACCGAGGGAAAGCCCGAGCAGGAACACGAAGCGCGCCTTATGAGCGAGTTTCACCCGCTGTTCAGCAAAGAGCAATATTGCGCAATGGTCGAAAAGGCGAAGAAGTATATCTACGAGGGCGATATTTTCCAGGTTGTTCTTTCAAACAGGCTGGAAGCCGACTTTGAGGGAAGCCTTTTAAACACCTACAGAATGTTAAGGACTTTAAATCCCTCGCCCTATATGTTCTATTTTTCGAGCGACGATATGGAAGTCGCGGGGTCCAGTCCCGAAACGCTCGTAAAACTTGAAAACGGCGTTTTGCACACATTCCCTCTCGCGGGAACTCGTCCCCGCGGAAAGACCGACGAAGAGGACAAGGAGCTTGAACGCGGGCTTCTTAAAGACGAAAAAGAGCTTTCCGAGCATAATATGCTCGTCGATCTGGGAAGAAACGATATAGGAAAAATTTCGGAGTTCGGCTCGGTCGAAGTTGAAAAATACATGTCGATCGAACGCTACTCGCACGTTATGCACATAGGCTCGACGGTGCGCGGACAGATAAGAAAAGAGTTCTGCGCCTTGGACGCGGTAGACGCGGTGTTGCCCGCGGGAACTCTTTCGGGAGCGCCGAAAATACGCGCCTGCGAGATAATAAACGAACTCGAAAACAACAAGCGCGGTATCTACGGCGGCGCGATAGGCTATATTGATTTCAGAGGAAACCTCGACACCTGCATTGCTATCCGACTTTGCTTTAAGAAAAACGGAAAAGTTTTTGTGAGAAGCGGCGCGGGAATAGTAGCCGACAGCGTCCCAGAAAACGAATTTACCGAATGTATAAACAAGGCTAAGGCAGTCGTAAAGGCGCTCGAAGCCTCTCAGGAGGTATGAATATGATATTGCTTATAGACAATTACGACAGCTTTTCATATAACCTTTATCAGCTTATCGGCGCGATAGATCCCGATATAAAGGTAATCAGAAACGACGAGCTTTCCTGCGAAGAAGTCCTCGCGTTAAATCCCTCGCATATAATAATAAGCCCGGGTCCGGGAAGACCTGCCGACGCGGGGATTTGCGAGGAGCTTGTAATAAAAGCGGCGGGAAAAGTTCCGATACTCGGAGTCTGCCTCGGACATCAGGCTATATGCGAAGCTTTCGGCGCGAAAATTACCTATGCCAAAAGGCTTATGCACGGGAAAAAGTCAACCATCGAATACGATACCTCCTCCCCGATATTTGCGGGAATAAGCGGAGAACTCGAAGTCGCGCGTTATCATTCTCTTGCCGCGGACTTAAGCACAATGCCCGAGGCGCTGAAAATAACGGCAAAGACGGACGACGGCGAAGTAATGGCAGTCCAGCACAAGGAATTTCCCGTGTTCGGACTTCAGTTCCACCCCGAAAGTATACTGACAACAAAAGGAAAGGCGTTTGCCGAAAACTTTTTGAAAATAAGAACTTAATTTAAACCGAAAAGGAGAATTTATTATGATCAGAGAAGCAATCATCAAAACCGCAAAGGGCGAAAACCTCACATTTGACGAAGCGTCCGAAGTAATGCGCGAAATAATGACGGGAAACACAACTCCCGCTCAGACCGCCGCTTATCTCACCGCGCTTCACCTGAAAGGCGAAACGGTCGAGGAAACCTCGGCGAGCGCCTATGTAATGCGCGACTGCGCGACGCGCGTAAGCTATAACGGCGACGTTATGGAAATCGTAGGAACGGGCGGCGACGGCGCGCAGTCTATAAATATCTCGACAATTTCGGGAATAATTTGCGCTTCGGCGGGCGTTAAAATAGCAAAGCACGGAAACCGCGCGGCTTCTTCAAAATGCGGAGCGGCAGACGTTTTAGAAGCCCTCGGCATAAACATTTCGGTATCTCCCGAGGGCTGTGTAAAGCTTCTGGACGAGGTGGGAATGTGCTTTATGTTCGCGCAGAAATACCATACGGCTATGAAGTATGTAGGCCCCGTGCGTAAGGAAATAGGAATTCCCACGGTATTTAATCTTCTCGGTCCGCTCACAAACCCCGCTCATGCTTCTTATCAGCTTCTGGGAGTTTACGACGAGAGCCTTCTGGAGCCTATGTCGAAAACATTAGTAAAGCTCGGAGTTAAGCGCGGAATGGCGGTTTACGGAAAAGATAAGCTCGACGAAATTTCCGTCAGCGCTCCCACTTCGGTAATTGAATTCGAGGGCGACAAGTTTACAAAATACGAGATAACCCCCGAACAGTTCGGTCTTTCGCGCCACGATATGTCGGAAATAAAAGGCGGCGACCCTGCGGAAAACGCCGCGATTGCGAGAGAAATTCTCGGCGGAAAGAAGTGCGCGGGTCGCGACGCTGTTTTGCTTAACGCAGGCTCGGCTCTCCATATCTATAAGGGCGTTTCTATCGAGGACGGCGTAAAGCAGGCGGCGGAGCTTATTGACAGCGGCGCGGCAATGAAAACTCTCGAAAAGTATATCGAAGTTTCAAACAAGGTAGAATAACAGCTATGAACATTCTCGATGAAATAGCGGCAAAGACCCGCGAAAGAATTGCCGAAAAGCAGCGGGAAATACCGCTTTCAAAAGTCCGCGAAAAAGCCGAGGCGCTGCCCGTTGACACGGGTTTTCCGTTCTACAAGGCGCTTTGCGGCGATGACATTTCCTTTATTTGCGAGGTGAAGAAAGCCTCTCCGTCAAAGGGAATTATTGCAGAGGATTTTCCTTATCTGCAAATCGCAAAGGATTATGAAAAAGCGGGCGCGGCGGCAATATCCTGCCTTACAGAGCCTTTCTGGTTCAAGGGCGGCGACGAGATACTGAAAGAAATAACGAGCGCGGTAAATATTCCCGTTCTGAGAAAAGATTTTACCATAAGCGAGTATATGATATACGAAGCGAAAATTCTCGGCGCGGGCGCGGTCTTGCTGATATGCTCAATTCTAAGTGAACAACAGCTTAAAGAATATCTTGAGCTTGCTCATTCTCTGGGGCTTTCGGCGCTTGTCGAAACTCACAACGAGGACGAAATCAAAACCGCCGTAAATATCGGGGCGAAGATAATAGGAGTAAATAACCGCGACCTGAGATCGTTTACGGTGGACGTGGGAAATTCCGCAAGGCTCCGCGAGCTTATCCCCCGCGACAGGGCCTTTGTTTCGGAAAGCGGGATAACGACAAAAGCTGACGTTGAAAAGCTCCGCGAGATCGGCGCAAACGCGGCTCTCGTCGGAGAAGCTCTTATGAGAGCCGAGGACAAAACGGCAAAGCTTAGAGAACTGCGCGGAGAAAAGTAAAATGGCAGTCAAAATAAAATTATGCGGAATGTTCCGCGAAGAAGATATTGAATACGCAAACGAGGCTAGCCCCGACTATATCGGCTTTATCGTTATGTTTCCCAAAAGCCATAGGAACATCGGCATTGAAACTGCCGAAAAGCTGAAAGCGAGACTTTCTCCAAAGATAAAGTCGGTCGCTGTTTCGGTAAACGCCGATATAAATAAGTTTGCGGAATTTGCAAGGCGCGGCATAGCGGATATGCTCCAGTGCCATGGAAATGAAAATGCGGAGTATATCAAAAGATTAAAAGAGCTTACCGGCGTTCCGATAATCAAAGCCGTAAAGGTAGAAAGCGCGGACGACATAAAAAGAGCGGACGAAATGGGGGCCGATTTTCTCCTGCTCGACAGCGGCACGGGCAGCGGGATAAGTTTCGATCATTCGCTTATAGACCCCGAAAAAATCAAAACGCCGTTTTTTCTCGCGGGCGGGCTTACTCCCGAAAATTTAGCCGAAGCCGCCGCGGAATTAAAGCCGTTTGCGGTAGACCTCAGCAGCGGCATTGAGACCGACAAAATAAAAGACCGTGAAAAAATGCTAGCCGCCGTAAAGGCGATAAGAAATCTTTAAATACTGAATTAAAATAAACGAAATAAAAGGAGTTTAATTATGTCTACAGGACGATACGGCGATTTCGGCGGACAGTATATCCCCGAAACGCTGATGAACGAAATTCACAAGCTCGAAGAGGCTTATGAACACTACAAAAACGACCCCGACTTTGTCGCGGAGCTTGACAGGCTGAACCGCGAATATGCGGGCAGACCATCCCTGCTGTACTATGCGGAGAAGATGACTCGCGACCTCGGCGGCGCAAAGATCTATTTCAAGCGCGAGGACTTAAACCATACGGGTTCTCATAAAATAAACAACGTCCTCGGGCAATGCCTGCTTGCCAAAAAAATGGGCAAAACGCGTATAATCGCCGAAACGGGCGCGGGACAGCACGGCGTTGCCGCGGCAACGGCTGCGGCTCTTATGGACCTTGAATGTGAAATATTCATGGGCAAGGAAGATACAATAAGACAGGCGCTCAATGTCTACAGAATGGAGCTCCTCGGCGCAAAGGTACACCCCGTAACGAGCGGAACGATGACCCTCAAAGACGCCGTAAACGAGGCTATGCGCGACTGGACGAACAGAGTAGACGACACGCTTTACGTTTTAGGCTCGGTTATGGGTCCGCACCCGTTTCCTATGATAGTGCGCGATTTTCAGAGCGTTATCTCCAAAGAAGCAAGAGAGCAGATACTCGAAAAAGAGGGCAAGCTCCCGACCGCCGTTATGGCTTGCGTAGGCGGCGGGTCTAACGCTATGGGAATGTTCTACAACTTCATAAACGACAAGGAAGTAAGGCTTATAGGCTGCGAAGCCGCGGGGCGCGGCGTTGATACGGGAGAGACCGCGGCAACTATCGCCACGGGAACGCTCGGCATTTTCCACGGCATGAAGAGCCTTTTCTGCCAGAACGAATACGGTCAGATAGCGCCTGTTTACTCCATATCCGCGGGACTTGACTATCCCGGGATAGGCCCCGAACACGCTTATCTTCACTCAATAGGCAGAGCGGAGTATGTTCCCGTTACAGACGACGAAGCGGTAAACGCGTTTGAGTATATCGCGCGGACAGAGGGCATAATATGCGCGATAGAAAGCGCTCACGCCGTCGCTCATCTTATGAAGATAGCGCCGACCATGAAAAAGGACGACATCATAATATGCTGCCTTTCGGGTCGCGGAGATAAAGACGTCGCGGCAATTGCCCGTTATCGCGGAATTGATCTGCACGAATAAGGAGAACAAAAGATGAACAGAATTGAAAACGCATTTAAAAACAAAAAAGCCTTTATAGGCTTTCTGACGGCGGGCGACCCGAGCTATGAGGCTTCTTATGAAAATATAATGGCGCTGATAAGGGCGGGCGCGGATATGGTGGAAATAGGGATTCCGTTTTCCGATCCTATCGCCGAAGGTCCCGTTATTCAGGGCGCCGACGTAAGAGCGTTAAAATCGGGAATGACAACCGACAAAGCCTTTGAGCTTGCCGAAAAGGTACGTTCGCAGACCGACATTCCGCTTGTGTTTATGACATATGTAAATCCCGTTTATAAATACGGCTACGACAGATTTTTTGCAAAATGCGCGGAGATAGGCATAGACGGTCTTATCTGCCCCGACCTGCCGTTTGAGGAAAAGGAAGAGGCTGACGGCGCTGCAAAGGCTCACGGCGTTGCGCTTATTTCAATGATAGCTCCCACCAGCGAACAGCGCATAAAGTCCATAGCCGAAAGCGCAAACGGCTTTTTGTACATAGTAAGCTCAATGGGAGTTACGGGCGTAAGAAGCGAGATAAAAACCGACCTTAAGTCCATTATGGAAAGCGTAAGGAAATACTCAAAAGTTCCCGCGGCAATAGGCTTCGGCATTTCAAATCCCGAACAGGCGAAAAAGATGTCCGAGCTTTCGGACGGCGTAATTGTCGGCTCGGCAATAGTAAGGCTGGTAGAAAAATACGGCGAGGGCGCGCCTGAGGAGATTTATAAGTTTGTAAAGTCACTCAAGGACGCGATCTAAAAATCTAAGACATAATACGAATGGGGTTACTTCGGTTTCCCCATTTGTCATACCTGCTTTTCCTCGATTATGCGGCTTAACGGAATTATTTTAAAGGCAATTAAACCTGCACAAAAAATAACTTTGAAATTTGTTTAAAAAGTTAATTTACAAATCAATAAATTTAACTTAAAATATAAGTGTGCAATACTTAAAAACAGATTTGCGTTAATTTCCCCGAAAGGAAACCGCCATGATAAAAAAGAACGTTACAATGAGCGACATTGCAAAGGCATTGAACATAAGCACGGTGTCCGTGTCCAAAGCGCTCGGAAACCGAGAGGGCATAAGCGACGAGCTCAGAGAAAAAATAAAACTCAAGGCGCATGAAATGGGATACAACCTTAATTCGGGATCTCGTTCTTCTAAAGACGGATTTACCCACAACATCGCCATAATCGCGCCGAAAAACTTTATAAACGAGCCGTCGGCATTCTACTGGACTATCTACAAGCACATTGTCGAACTTTTACAGAAGGAAAACTATTACGGTATGCTCGAGGTAGTAAACGACAGTCCCGATCTTCCGCGGGAAATGCCGAATTCTATTTCCGACAAAAAAGCGGACGGTCTTATCCTGCTCGGACAGTTTTCCGAAAGCTACATAGACAAGATTCTTCAATATTATGTTCCAACGGTTTTGATCGACTACTACGGAAACCGCGATAATGCGGAGATAGTGCTTTCCGACAGCTTTTTCGGCAGCTATCAGCTCACCTCTTACGTCATTTCAAACGGTCATAGAAAGATAGGCTTTCTGGGGAGCGCGGAAGGCTCGCCTTTTGTCCGCGACAGATTTCTCGGATTTTATAAAGCTCTCCTTGAAAAGAATATAACGCTCAATGATAAATGGATAATACGCGACAGAAACAGCTCGGGAGAACTTTATAAGACGTTTTCCCTGCCCGATGAACTGCCGTCGGCTTTTGTATGTTCATGCGACGAAAGCGCTTTTAATCTCATAAATCAGCTTCGTGCCGAAGGCTGCGTTGTTCCCCAGGATATTTCGGTTACGGGATATGACAATCAGATATATTCGTCAATGACTACTCCTCATCTCACGACGGTCGATATAAACTGTATGAAAATGGCAAAAGAAGCCGTCGATATAATTCTCAAAAAGATAAACGACAAGAATTACTTCCGCGGAAGAACTCTCATTACGGGGAAACTTGTTATTCGCGACAGCGTTAAAAATCTCTACGAATAAATAAGGCTGTCGGAAATAAATTTCAAAAAAAGCTAAAAAAGTACTTTACAAAAGCCGATTTATATGCTATAATAATTCTGTTATGCGTGGGAAAGGCTCACGCAGGCAGTTCCGTTTTCACGGATCGCGGAAAATGCTCATTTTGAGAAACACCGATTCCCCTTGCTGTGATCTCGGAAATAATTTTAAAGAGGTGTAATTATGCTCAGAAAAGAAGAAAAAACCGCAGTCATCGAAGCAAACAGACTGCACGAAAACGACACGGGTTCGCCCGAGGTTCAGATCGCTATCCTCACAAAGAGAATTGACGAGCTGACCGAACACATCAAGGTCCACAAAAAGGATCACCACTCTACCAGAGGTCTTCTGAAAATGGTAGGTCACAGAAGAAATCTTCTCGCTTATCTTCAGAAGAAAGACATCGAAAGATACCGCGCTATTGTCGCAAAGCTGGGATTAAGAAAGTAAGAAACGAAGCAAGCATTGGTAGTTGTTCAAATTTTGAACAACTACTGATGTTTGTTTGTATTCTTAAAGTAATCGGGTGGAGCAATAAATTGAGTTTGTGCAGAGCCGCAAATTGAATTTATTGCAGTTCCGCCCGAAAATTTCAATGAAAGGAAAAAGGGCAATGTTTGAAAATTACAAAGTATTTAAAACAATGTTTGCGGGCAGAGAAATAAAAGTCGAAACAGGAAAAGTCTGCGGTCTTGCAAACGGCTCATGCTGGGTAACATACGGCGAAACGGTCGTTATGGTAAACGTAACGGCTTCTCCGAAGCCCCGCGAGGGAGTGGATTTCTTCCCTCTCGCTGTTGACTATGAGGAAAAGCTTTATTCTGTAGGAAAAATTCCGGGCGGATTTTTAAAGCGCGAGGGCAGACCAAGCGAAAAGGCTATCCTGACTTCACGCGTTGTAGACCGTCCGATGCGTCCGCTGTTCCCGAAAGATATGAGAAACGACGTAGCTATAACTATGACGGTTCTGTCGGTCGACCCCGACTGCTCGCCCGAAATAATGGGCATGATAGGCGCGTCTATCGCCGTTTCGATTTCCGATGTTCCGTGGAACGGTCCTATCGGTGGAATTTCCGTTGGTCTTGTAGACGGAGAAATAGTGCTTATGCCTAATGCCGAGCAGCGCAACAAGAGCGACCTTAATCTTACTGTCGCTTCTTCGGAAAAGAAAGTCGTTATGATCGAGGCAGGCGCAAACGAAGTTGACGACGACACTATGTTCAAGGCGATCATGGCGGGTCACGAGGAAATCGTAAAGAGCCTCATTCCGTTTATAAAGGACATTCAGGCTCAGATCGGAAAACCGAAGTTCTCGTTTGAGAGCATGGAAGTCGACCACGATATGTATGACGCAATTTCCGAGTTCGCAATTGAAAAAGTGCGCTATGCAATGGACACCGACGACAAGAATATCCGCGAGGAACGCCTTCAGCCGATATACGCCGAAGTTCACGAAAAGTTTGACGAGGTATATCCCGAGCAGACAGCGATGATAGACGAGTGTATGTACAAGCTCCAGAAGTTTGTTGTACGCCGCTGGCTGCTTGACGACGGAAAGCGCGTTGACGGAAGAAAGCTCGACGAAATTCGTCCGCTCGCCGCGGAGGTCGCGGTATTGCCGAGAGTTCACGGCTCGGGAATATTCACGCGCGGACAGACGCAGGTCATGACGATCTGCACTTTGGGTCCCGTTTCCGACAGCCAGAAGCTCGAGGGTCTTGACGAAGAAGAAGGAAAGCGCTATATGCACCACTACAACTTCCCGTCGTATTCCGTCGGCGAAACAAAGGCTTCGCGCGGTCCCGGAAGACGTGAGATAGGTCACGGCGCGCTTGCGGAAAGAGCGCTGCTCCCCGTTATTCCGTCGGTAGAAGAGTTTCCGTATGCAATAAGACTTGTTTCGGAAGTACTTTCTTCAAACGGCTCGACGTCGCAAGGTTCGGTTTGCGGTTCGACGCTTGCTCTTATGGACGCGGGCGTTCCGATAAAGAAGCCCGTTGCGGGTATTTCCTGCGGACTTATAACCGAGGGCGACCGCTGGATGACAATGGTAGATATTCAGGGCGTTGAGGACTTCTTCGGCGATATGGATTTCAAGGTCGCGGGTACTCACGACGGTATCACCGCCATTCAGATGGACCTGAAAATCGATGGTCTTACTCCCGAGATAATCAAAAACGCATTTGAAAAGACGCACAAAGCGCGCGATTATATACTTGACGAGGTTATGCTCAAGGCGATTGACAAGCCTCGCGAGACTGTCGGAAAGTATGCTCCCAAGATGCTTACGACAAAGGTTCCCGTTGACAAGATAAGCGAAGTCATCGGAAAGGGCGGCAAGGTCATTCAGAAGCTCTGCGCCGACTTTGAAGTCAAGATCGACGTTGACGAGGACGGAAACGTATTTATCTGCGGCGCGGATCTCGATAAGGCAAACGCTTGCGTTCAGGTAATTTCAACTATCGTAAATCCTCCCGAGATAGGCGCTATCTACAAGGGCAAGGTCGTAAAGATAATGAGCTTCGGAGCGTTTGTAGAGATAGCTCCCGGCAAGGACGGAATGGTACACATCTCGAAACTTGAAAACCACCGCGTTGAAAAGGTAGAAGACGTTGTTTCCGTAGGCGATGAGATAATCGTAAAGGTTATGGAGATAGACAATCAAGGTCGTATCAACCTTTCGAGAAAAGACGCGCTTGCCGATATTGAAGCAAAGAAAAAGCAGCAGAACGGTTAAGCAACAACAAGGGAAGCCCGAAAAGGCTTCCCTTCAGACTGTAGATAAAGCCCCATCTACGTCGTAGCGTTATCCGCAGAAGGCGGATAATGCGGCGGCTTACTGCGGCAGGCACAAAGCCTAGCCGCAGCACTGCTTCAGCGTTGTACGCGTAGCGTTCAATGCGGTATCTGGGACTTTCTCTACAGTCTGAATCTTGATTTTTTAAGACGAGAATTGATGTTATACTCTCAGACATCAAAAAGGGGAACCCTTAAAGGTTCCCCTTATTTGTTTGTCAGCTATTTGCCGATTTCAGCTTTTATCACTCGTTGATCTTGGTAACAACGCCCGAACCAACAGTGTGTCCGCCCTCACGAATAGCGAAACGAAGTCCCTCTTCAATCGCGATAGGTGTGATAAGCTCAACGTCCATTACAACGTTATCGCCGGGCATGCACATTTCCTTGTCAGCAGGAAGTGTGATAACGCCTGTAACGTCTGTAGTTCTGAAGAAGAACTGCGGACGATAGTTGGAAACGAACGGTGTATGACGGCCGCCCTCTTCCTTCTTAAGAACGTAAACCTGACCGCTGAACTTGGTGTGCGGGTGAATTGAACCGGGCTTGCAGAGAACCTGTCCGCGCTCGATCTCCTCGCGTGTGATACCACGGAGCAGAGCGCCGATGTTATAACCTGCAACAGCCTTGTCAAGGCTCTTGTGGAACATCTCAAGACCTGTAATAACCGTGCTCTTGGGCTCGGTAGTAAGACCCGTGATCTCAACGGTATCGCCTACAACAGCAGCGCCTCTCTCAACACGTCCCGTTGCAACAGTACCACGGCCGGAAATGGTCATAGTGTCCTCAACAGGCATAAGGAAAGGCTTAGCGTCATCACGCTCGGGAGTAGGAATATACTCGTCTACAACGTCCATGAGCTTCTTTATGCAAGCATACTCGGGAGCGTTGGGATCTGTAGAAGTGCTGTCGAGAGCCTTCTTCGCAGAACCGCAAACGAACTGAACATTATCAAAGCCGTTGCTTGAAAGAATGTCCTTGAGGTCCTCAGTAACGAGTTCCAACATTCCGTCGTTATCGTTGTAATCGCCTGTAGCAGCGTCATACTCAACGCCGTCAACGTCGTCGCACTTGTTGATAAATACAACGATCGCGGGAACGCCAACCTGACGAGCGAGAAGGATATGCTCCTTGGTCTGAGCCATAGCGCCGTCTGTACCTGCAACAACGAGGATAGCGCCGTCCATCTGAGCCGCGCCGGTGATCATGTTCTTGATATAGTCAGCGTGTCCGGGGCAGTCAACGTGTGCATAGTGACGCTTGTCGGTCTTGTACTCAACGTGAGCGGTATTGATCGTAATTCCGCGCTCTCTTTCCTCGGGAGCCTTATCGATCATATCATAAGCCTCAAACTGAGCCTGACCCTTGAATGCGAGATACTTGGTGATAGCCGCGGTAAGAGTGGTCTTTCCGTGGTCAACGTGACCGATAGTACCGATGTTTACGTGGGGTAAGCTGGAATCATATTTTTCCTTAGCCATTGGTATTTCCTCCTTTTAACTGAATGAGCTTTCCGCTCATAATCTTATAATACTATTTTACTATATTTTCTGCCGAAAATCAAGTAGTTTTTCTCATTACGGCAAATTTTTTACTCAGTCGCCCTGTTTGCGCTTGGACATAATGCCCTCTGCGATAGACTTGGGAACTTCGATATAGCTGTGCGGCTCCATTACGTAGTTTCCGCGGCCCTGAGTCTTAGAACGCAGATCGTTTGAATAGCCGAACATTTCCGAAAGCGGAACGAGCGCCGTTACCTGAACGTTGCCTGTTCTCGTTTCCTGATCCTGGATCATGCCTCTGCGGGAGTTGAGGTCGCCGATAACGTTTCCGATATAATCGTCGGGAACAACGACTACGACCTTCATGATAGGCTCGAGGATTATCGAATGCGCCTGTTTCAGAGCTTCCTTTATTGCCATTGAACCTGCGATCTTAAACGCCATTTCCGACGAGTCTACCTCGTGATAAGAACCGTCGTAAAGCTCGACTTTCAGGTCGACAACGGGATAACCCGCGAGAACGCCCGCATTGAGCGCGCCCTGGATACCTGCGTCTACGGCAGGAATAAACTCCTTCGGGATAGCGCCGCCGACAACGTTGTTGATAAACTCATAGCCCTTGCCGCTCTCGTTCGGTTCAACGCGGATCTTAACGTGACCGTACTGACCCGAACCGCCCGACTGACGCTTGTATTTCATATCAACGTCGGCGTTGCCTGTAATTGTTTCCTTATATGCAACCTGCGGAGCGCCTACATTCGCTTCTACCTTAAACTCGCGGAGCAGTCTGTCTACGATAATTTCAAGGTGAAGCTCGCCCATGCCCGCTATAATGGTCTGACCTGTTTCGGGATTTGTCCAGGTCTTAAAGGTCGGGTCTTCTTCTGCAAGCTTTGCAAGCGCAATTGCCATTTTCTCCTGACCTGCTTTTGTCTTAGGCTCGATAGCGAGGTCTATAACAGGCTCGGGGAACTCCATGCTTTCGAGAATTATCGGGTGATTCTCGTCGCAGAGCGTATCGCCCGTTGTCGTGTACTTAGTACCGACAACTGCCGCTATATCTCCGCACGGACAAGCGTCAATATCCTGTCTGTGGTTGGAGTGCATCTGGAGAATACGACCCATACGCTCGTTCTTGTCCTTAGTTGAGTTGAGAACGGTCGTACCTGCGTCAACATAGCCCGAATAAACTCTGAAGAAGCAGAGCTTTCCGACAAACGGATCTGTAGCTATCTTGAACGCGAGAGCCGAAAACGGCTGGTCGTCGCCCGCATGACGCTCTTCTTCCTCGCCCGTTTCGGGGTTTACGCCCTTTATCGACGGAATATCGAGAGGAGATGGCATATAGTCTACTATCGCGTCAAGGAGCTTCTGAACGCCCTTGTTTCTGTAAGATGTTCCGCAGGTAACGGGAACAAACTTGTTTGCGATAGTGCCTTTTCTTATTGCCGCTCTTATTTCGTCAGCCGTAAAGTCAGCGCCCTCGTTTTCGAGGTATCTCTCCATAAGGTCGTCGTCAAGTTCCGCTACCTTTTCGAGAAGATTTGCTCTGTACTCTTCAGCCTTTTCTTTCATGTCCTCGGGGATCTCTTCTACGCGCATATCCTTTCCGAGGTCGTCATAATAAATATCGGCATTCATTTCAACGAGGTCGATAATGCCCTTGAAATCCGCTTCAGCGCCGATAGGGAGCTGTATCGGAACGGCATTGCACTTCAATCTGTCGTGCATCATATCGACTACGTTGTAAAAATTCGCGCCCATAATGTCCATTTTGTTTACATAAGCCATTCTGGGAACGTGATAGTTATCAGCCTGACGCCATACTGTTTCAGACTGCGGCTCAACGCCGCCCTTTGCGCAGAATACAGTAACGGAACCGTCAAGCACTCTCAGCGAACGCTGAACTTCGACCGTGAAGTCAACGTGTCCGGGAGTATCTATAATATTGATACGATGTTCTCTCCAAAACGCAGTCGTAGCAGCAGATGTGATGGTTATACCCCTCTCCTTCTCCTGCTCCATCCAGTCCATTGTAGACGCACCCTCGTGCGTTTCACCCATTTTATAGTTTACGCCGGTATAAAACAGGATACGCTCTGTCGTGGTGGTTTTTCCTGCGTCGATGTGAGCCATGATACCAATATTACGGGTCATTTCAAGAGTTACGTCTCTTTTCATTTTTCCCTCCGCAATAACGATATTTTACTGTATTACCACTTGAAATGTGCAAAAGCCTTGTTTGCTTCCGCCATCTTGTGAGTATCCTCGCGCTTCTTAAACGCGCCGCCCTGACTGTTTATGGCGTCGCATATCTCGTTTGCGAGACGCTCTTTCATTGTCTTTTCACTGCGCTGGCGGCTGTATGCCGTTATCCAGCGGAGACCGAGAGTTCTTCTTCTCTCGGGGCGAACTTCCATAGGAACCTGATATGTTGCGCCGCCGACACGTCTTGCCTTGACTTCGAGCTGGGGCATAACGTTTTCCATTGCCTCCTCGAAAGCCTCGAGCGGGTCTTTGCCCGTCTTTTCGGCAACGATCTCAAACGCTCCGTATACGATCTTCTGGGCTACGCCCTTCTTTCCGTCGAGCATGATGTTGTTGATGAGTCTTGTCACCAACTCCGATCCGTAAAGCGGATCCGGAAGAACCTCACGCTTCGGAACATTACCTCTTCTTGGCACTTTACTTCCCTCCTTCATAAAATTTTGAAATCATCGGTACTCGAAAGCGATCCAATCACTTCCGCTGTCCAAAAAAGGCTTTTATCATCACATGAAATAATGCCTTTTTATGTCAGCCTTCAGTTTCTTGGTTGACCTAAGTTACGCTTTCTTTCCTGCCTTAGGACGCTTTGCTCCGTACTTGGAACGTCCCTGCATTCTCTTGTCCACGCCTTGTGCGTCGAGCGTACCTCTTACGATATGATAACGCACACCGGGGAGATCCTTTACACGTCCGCCTCTGATAAGAACAACGGAGTGTTCCTGCAGTTTGTGTCCTATGCCGGGAATATACGCCGTAACTTCGTAACCGTTAGAGATCTTTACTCTGGCGACCTTTCTCATAGCCGAGTTCGGCTTTTTGGGGGTCTGCGTTCTGACAGCGGTGCATACGCCGCGCTTCTGGGGGCTATGCTGGTCTGTCTGAACTTTCTTCAGGGTGTTCATACCTTTCTGAAGAGCGGGAGCCTTTGATTTCTTTACGGATACCTCGCGTCCCTTGCGGACAAGCTGGTTAAACGTAGGCATTATTTCACCTCATTTCTTTTATAACATTCTGTATTAGTATTCTTCCAAAGCAGAAATATATACCAACACATTTATAAATTATATACCAAAAAAACGTTTTTGTCAAGGGCTTTCTTTATTTTTTGTGGTTTTATAAAGCAATTTGTTCCTCGTTGTTCCCGTTTTAGGCATTTTGCACAACACAACTTACGAACACAAATTAAAACAAAAGCCCGAACGATAACTTTCTTCGTTCGGGCTTGTTTTACATTACTCCGAGTTGTTTATTATCCCTCTGTCGCTTTTGCGGCTTCGGCTTCTTGCGCGGCTTTTTCCGCAGCTATAAGTCCCGTTCCCGCAGGAATGAGCTTTCCTATCATGATGTTTTCTTTCAAGCCGTTGAGCGGGTCTATCTTTCCGCGAATAGCGGCTTCCGTAAGAACTCTCGTTGTTTCCTGGAACGCCGCGGCAGCCATAAAGCTGTCCGTTGCAAGAGAAGCCTTTGTAATACCGAGCAATACCGGCTCGCTTGTAGGAATTGAGAGGTCTTCGCCGTTGTCGATGCGCTTCTGAAGCTCGTCGCAGATCTGAGCGTACTCGTTCTTTCCTATTACCGAACCCGCAAGCAGATAAGTGCTTCCCGGATCTACAATGCGCACTTTTCTCATCATCTGGCGGACGATAACTTCAATGTGCTTGTCGTTGATGTCAACGCCCTGCAAGCGGTAAACTTTCTGAACTTCGCTTATGATATAGTTCTGAACTTCCTTTTCGCCCTTTACCGCGAGAATATCGGGAGGATTTATCGAACCTTCCGTCAGCGCGTCTCCCGCTTCAACATGATCTCCGTCGGCAACTTTCGGACGGTAGCCGAACGTAACGGGATACGCTTCTTCCGTTCCGTCCTCTGCGGTGATGATAGCATGGCGCGTCTTCTTTATCTCCTCAAAGCGTACCGTTCCCGAAATTCTGGTTATAATAGCCGCGTTCTTCGGGTGACGGCTCTCGAAAAGCTCCTCTACGCGCGGAAGACCCTGCGTTATATCTTCCGCAGAAGCGATACCGCCCGTATGGAACGTTCTCATTGTAAGCTGCGTACCGGGCTCGCCTATGGACTGCGCCGCGATAACTCCGACAGCCTCGCCTCTGTTTATGAGCTGACCGTTTGCAAGCGACGCGCCGTAGCACTTAGCGCATACGCCGTTCTTCATTTCGCATGTGAGTACCGAGCGCACTTCTACTCTTTCAACGCCCGTATTTACTATCTTTGCCGCGTCCTTATCATTGAGCAGCTTATCCTTTGATATTGTAAACGAACCGTCGGGGGCGGTGAAATCCTTTGCTAGGTAACGTCCCACAAGACGCTCCGCAAGCTTTTCAACAAGCTCGTTGCCCTCGCGGATCTCGTATACTTCTATGCCGTTTTTCGTACCGCAGTCGTCGCCGCGTATGATAACTTCCTGCGAAACGTCGACCAGACGGCGCGTCAGATAACCCGAGTCAGCCGTTCTCAGCGCGGTATCCGCAAGTCCTTTACGGGCGCCTCTTGAAGAAATGAAGTATTCGAGAACGTTAAGTCCCTCGCGGTAGTTTGCCTTGATCGGCATTTCGATCGTAGCGCCCGAGGTGTTCGCAATAAGTCCGCGCATTCCCGCGAGCTGTCTTATCTGAGCCGTAGAACCACGCGCTCCCGAATCAGCCATCATAAAGATGTTGTTGTATCTTCCGAGGTTTGCCGTAAGCGCCGCGGAAACTTCGTCGGTCGCCTTGTCCCACGTCTTTATAAAGCTCTCTTTACGCTCCTGGTTTGAGATAAAGCCGCGGCGGAACTGCTTATTTATAACGTCGATCTCCGCGTCAGCCTTTGCGAGTATATCCGCTTTCTGCGGAGGAATTTCCGCGTCGCATACCGCGACGGTAATTCCCGAACGCGTAGAATATTTATAGCCCATTGCCTTTATCTTATCGAGTACCTGCGCCGTTGTGGCGGTACCGTGAATTTTAAGGCAACGGTCGATTATCTGACCGAGTTCTTTTTTCGTTACCTTGAAGCCTATCTCATAATCGAGCATATGGTCGGGATCGGTTCTGTCAACGTATCCCAGATCCTGCGGAATATGTTCGTTGAAGATAATTCTTCCCGCAGTCGTAGGAACTATTCTTGTAATGACCTTGTCGCCGAGGTCTTTCTGAACGCGCACCTTTATCGCCGCGTGAATTGAAATTACCCCGTCCTGATATGCCATTATCGCTTCGGCGGCGTCGCGGAAGATCTTTCCCTCTCCCTTTTCGCCGTCCTTGTCTATCGTCAGATAGTAAGAACCGAGAACCATATCCTGCGTAGGAACCGTAACGGGCTTTCCGTCAGAGGGTTTAAGTAGGTTTCTTGCCGCAAGCATAAGGTTTCTCGCCTCGTCCTGCGCTTCGTCGGAAAGCGGAAGATGAACCGCCATCTGGTCGCCGTCGAAGTCGGCGTTGAACGCCGTACAGCAGAGCGGGTGGAGCTTTATCGCGCGTCCCTCTACAAGGATAGGCTGGAACGCCTGAATACCGAGTCTATGAAGCGTAGGCGCACGGTTAAGCAATACGGGGTGGTTCTGAATAACGTTTTCAAGCGAATCCCACACCTTGTCGTCGGAGCGCTCTACAAGTTTCTTTGCCTGCTTTATATTGTTGGAAACGCCGTTCTTTACAAGGTCGTTTAATACAAACGGCTTGAACAATTCGAGAGCCATTTCCTTCGGAAGTCCGCACTGATCCATTTTAAGCTCCGGACCAACGACAATAACCGAACGTCCCGAATAGTCGACGCGTTTTCCGAGCAGGTTCTGACGGAAACGTCCCTGCTTTCCTTTGAGCATATCGGAAAGCGATTTAAGAGGACGGTTGTTTGAACCCGTATAGGCTCTTCCGTGTCTGCCGTTGTCTATAAGCGCGTCGACCGCTTCTTGGAGCATACGCTTTTCATTTCTTACTATAAGGTCGGGCGCTTTCTTTTCGAGCAGGTCTTTAAGGCGGTTGTTTCTGAGAACTACCTTTCTGTAAAGCTCGTTAAGATCCGACGTCGCATAACGTCCTCCGTCAAGTTGTACCATGGGGCGTATATCGGGCGGTATAACGGGGATAACGTCAAGTATCATCCATTCGGGGCGGTTTCCGCTCGAACGGAACGCTTCTATAACGTCAAGTCTTCTGAGCAGTTTTACCTGCTTCTGCCCCGCAGAGGTCTCCTCAAGCTCCGCTTTCAGTTCATCTGCAAGCTTGTCGAGATCTATCTCCTCGAGAAGTTCTTTTATAGCCTCCGCGCCCATTCCCGCGCGGAACGTGTCAATTCCCGCGAATTTTGAAACGTACTGGCTGTACTCGCTCTCTGTAAGAAGCTGTTTTTTCGCAAGACCCGTTTTTTCTCCCGGATCAATTACGATATACTTTGTGAAGTACAAAACTTCTTCGAGCTTCTTCGGCGTTAAGTCAAGAACCTGACCTATACGCGAGGGCGTACCCTTATAATACCAGATATGCGAAACGGGAGCCGCAAGTTTTATATGTCCCATTCTCTCGCGTCGAACCTTGCTTCGGGTTACTTCAACTCCGCATTTTTCGCAGATCTTGCCTTTAAATCTGATTCTCTTATACTTTCCGCAGTTACACTCCCAGTCTTTCTGCGGACCAAATATTCTCTCGCAGAAAAGTCCGAATTTTTCGGGCTTCTGGCTGCGGAAATTTATGGTTTCTGCACGCAGTACCTCGCCGTGTGACCAGCTTATGATCTGCTCCGGAGAAGCAAGTCCGATCTTCATTGACTCGAAAACACTAAATCCCATTCTTTTACCTCTCTGAATTTGGGTAGCTCTGCGGCAGCTGCGCCGCAAGACCACCTATAGTTTTAAGCGTGAAAGCGAATTATTTCAGACTGTCATTTATCTTCGTCTGAATCCTCTTCGTCATCGTCTTCTTCGTCGTCCTCGTCGTCAAATTCCTCTTCGTCATCGAGTCCGTCGTCGAAATCCGCATCCTCGTCGTCATATTCTTCGTCATCGTCGTCAAATGTCACGCCCGCGTCTTCGGCGTCGGCTACTTCATAACCTGCGGCGTTGAAATCATCTTCGTCGGAGCGATAGTCCGCTTCAAATACGCGACCCGTATATCCTGCGTCATCATCGTCGTCGTTTTCCATGAGGTTGACTTCCACGCCGTCCTCGTCGTATATCCTGATGTTGAGGGCAAGACCCTGGAACTCGCTTACCATAACCTTGAACGATTCGGGGATACCGGGCTTCGGAACGGGTTCGCCTTTTACGATAGCCTCGTAGGTCTTCTGACGTCCCATAAGGTCGTCCGACTTTACGGTGAGTATTTCCTGGAGAGTATAAGCCGCGCCGTATGCTTCAAGCGCCCAAACTTCCATTTCTCCGAAACGCTGTCCGCCGAACTGCGCCTTACCGCCGAGAGGCTGCTGCGTTACCAGCGAATAAGGGCCTGTCGAACGCGCGTGTATCTTATCGTCAACGAGGTGATGCAGCTTCAGATAGTACATATATCCTACCGTAACGGGACCGTCGAACTTTTCGCCCGTTCTGCCGTCGGTAAGCTGCGTCTTGCAGTCGTCCGTCCAAGTGAGCTTCGTAAAGTCAAGCCCCGCGGAATTCTCTCCGTCAAGCTCGTTTTTCTTTGCTCTTGCTATATCATAAAGCTCTCTTATATCCTGCTCGTGCGCTCCGTCAAATACGGGAGTAGCTATCTTCCAGCCGAGCGCCTTTGCGACATATCCGAGGTGTACTTCGAGTACCTGTCCTATATTCATACGCGAAGGAACTCCCAACGGGTTAAGCACAATATCGAGAGGAGTTCCGTCTGGCAGGAAAGGCATATCCTCCTGCTTTAAGATGCGCGAAACAACGCCCTTGTTTCCGTGGCGGCCCGCCATCTTATCGCCGACAGAGATCTTTCTCTTCTGTGCGATATATACGCGGACTTTTTCGTTTACTCCGGGCGACAGATCGTCGCAGTTCTCGCGGTTGAATACCTTTACGTCTACGATAATTCCGCTTTCTCCGTGAGCTACGCGCAAAGAATTGTCGCGAACTTCTCTTGCCTTTTCGCCGAATATCGCTCTCAAAAGCTTTTCTTCAGCCGTAAGCTCCGTTTCGCCCTTTGGCGATACCTTTCCGACAAGAATATCTCCCGAATGAACTTCCGCTCCTATGCGGATTATTCCTCTGTCGTCGAGATCGCGCAGCGCGTCGTCCGAAAGGTTCGGAATATCTCTCGTTATCTCTTCGGGACCGAGCTTTGTCTCGCGGCATTCGAGCTCGTATTCCTCTATGTGTATTGACGTGTAAACGTCGTTGTATACCAGTTTTTCGTTTATCAGAACGGCGTCCTCGTAGTTATAACCCTCCCAGGTCATAAATCCTATGAGCGCATTCTTTCCGAGAGCTATTTCGCCGTTCTTCGTAGCGGGACCGTCCGCTATAACGTCGCCCTTTGAAACTCTCTCGCCTTTATTTACTACAGGGCGCTGGTTTACGCAGTTGCCCTGGTTTGAGCGCTTGAACTTTATAAGTCTGTAGCAATGCTCGACGTCGTTGTCGTCGGTTATTACTACTCTGTCTGCCGAAACTTCGCTTACATAGCCGTCCTCTTTCGCGCATACGACAACTCCCGAGTCTACGGCGGCTTTATATTCCATACCCGTTCCGACTATCGCGCTTTCGGTCGTCATAAGCGGCACTGCCTGCCTCTGCATGTTCGCGCCCATAAGCGCACGGTTAGCGTCGTCGTTTTCAAGGAACGGTATCATCGCCGTTGCGACGGAAACCACCATCTTCGGCGAAACGTCCATAAAGTCGACTTTTTCGCGCTCTATTTCAAGTATAGCGTCGCGGCGGCGCGCATTTACGCGCGGTCTTGCAAAACGTCCTTCCTCGTCGAGAGGCTCGTTTGCCTGAGCCACAACATAGTTGTCCTCAACGTCCGCGGTCATATAAACGACCTCGTCGAGAACTTTTCCCGTTTCCTTATCAACTCTTCTGTAGGGGGCTTCGATAAAGCCGTATACGTTTATTCTCGCAAAAGTCGCAAGATAGGAGATAAGTCCGATGTTAGGACCTTCGGGCGTTTCTATCGGACACATTCTGCCGTAGTGAGAATAGTGAACGTCGCGCACCTCAAATCCCGCTCTGTCTCTCGAAAGTCCGCCCGGACCGAGCGAAGACAGACGGCGCTTGTGAGTAAGCTCGGCAAGCGGGTTGTTCTGATCCATAAACTGCGACAGCGGCGAAGAACCGAAAAACTCTTTCATTGCCGCGATAACCTGGCGCGCGTTTATAAGCGAGCTTGGCGATACCTTTTCGATGTCGTTCGCCTGAAGTCCCATTCTCTCACGGATAGTACGCTCCATTCTCGTAAAGCCTATCCTGAACTGGTTCTGCAAAAGTTCTCCGACGCAGCGGATACGGCGGTTTCCGAGGTGGTCGATGTCGTCTACGTCGCCTATGCCTTCGTTGAGGTTTATAAAATAGCTTACGGAAGCGAAAATGTCGTTGAGGGTTATATGCTTCGGGACAAGCTCCTCCGATCTCTTTTCGATAAGCTCCGCAAGTTTATCCTTGTCGTCTCCCGCTTCTTCGAGTATCTCGACGAGGACCCCGAACGAAACGTGTTCTTTAACGCCGAGCTTTTCAACGTCGATGTCGACATATTTCTTTATATCGACCATGCCGTTTCCTACTATCTTTACCGTTCCCTCGCCCTCGGGCTTGTCTGTAGTAACGGAAAGAACGCCCGCGTTTTCTATTTCAAGAGCCTTTTCGCCGGTAATTATCTCGCCCTCTTCGCAGAGTATCTCTCCCGTAAAAGGCGCAATAACAGCCTCAGCCGCTCTTCTTCCGACAATTCTCGCGGAGATAGCGAGCTTTTTGTTGTATTTATATCTGCCGAAACGCGACAGATCGTATCTCTTGGGATCGAAGAAGAGGTTGTCGAGAGTCGTGCGCGCGCTGTCTACCGTCGCGGGCTCGCCGGGACGGAGCTTTCTGTAGACTTCAAGCAGCGCTTCTTCTTCATTCTTTGTGGAATCCTTGCCGTTTTCTATCGAAACGGTTATAAGCGGACTCTCGCCGAATTTATCCGTAAGGTCCTTGTCGGTAGAAAGTCCTATCGAGCGCAGAAACGTCGTGCAGGGGAACTTTCTGTTTTTGTCTATACGGACGTAGAATATATCGTTGGAGTCCATTTCAAGCTCGAGCCAAGCGCCTCTGTTCGGGATAACAGTGGTCTTGAAGAGCTTTTTACCGTTTTTATCGTGTTCAAAGCCGTAATAAACGCCCGGAGAACGAACGAGCTGAGAAACGACCACGCGCTCCGAACCGTTTATAACAAACGTTCCGCTGTCGGTCATAAGAGGCAGATCGCCCATATAGATCTCGTTGTCGAGAATTTCGCCGGTCTCTTTGTTCAGAAGTCTTGCCGTAACTCTCAGAGGCGCCTGATATGTTGCGTCGCGTTCTTTACATTCCTCTATAGAGTACTTCGGGTTTTCGTCGAGCCGATAGTCGATAAACGACAGCTCAAAGCGTCCGTTTGTGTCCACTATCGGAGAAACGTCCCTAAACACTTCCTTTATACCGTCAGTCAGGAACCACTCGTAAGAGTCCTTCTGTATGCCGATAAGATTCGGCATATCAATGACTTCGTTGATCTTAGAGAAGGTCTGTCGTGTGGTTTTGCCTAACTTTAAGGGCTTTGTGTTCACCATTGGCTTTTTAGTCCTCCTTATTCTGATATAACGGAGCTTCTGCCCTTTTTTCATTCCGTCACCCGACAGAATAGGCTATAACTCCATTATGATACATTTTAATATTTTACCACAATTAAATAAGATTGTCAATAGTTTTTTAAAGAAATTTCATAATTTTTTACGATAATTGTATACAATTATGGAAATTATTGTCAGTTCTTGGGTATTTATCAATTTTGATTTCAATATTGACATTGACTATTAAATAATGTATAATTAAAAAGAAATAAAACTTTCAGAAAGGAAATTAACAATGAGAGACAGCACCACGATCTTTTACGAATTAAAGCTTAAACGCACACGAAAGCCGCTCGAGGTGTTTGAGAAAATGGCGAAGACCGTCAAAAAGCGCGGCGCAACCAAAAACTGGGTCTGTGAATATGACGAGAATTATTTCCGCATAGATTTCAACGACGATTTCAGCGAAACCTTTGTCATAACCTTTAATGAAAAGAAAATCTGCAAAGACTTTTGCAAGGTCGGTTTTCCGCTTTCGGGAGAACTTTTTGACGATGAGAAAAAAAGCGAGTTTAAACAGCTTTTAAATATGCTTTGGTCGGTGAGAACAAGTTTTTCGGAAATGAAAATAACGGACGATTACGGCATTACCGAATGTTATCTCGATACAAAGGTCAATAAAATAGCCCTGCGTGAACTAAACGACGAGGAATTAGAACGTGCAAAACGGCTTTTTGAAAACGGGCATACAACGATAAACGAATTTGTGACGGCGCTGTTTTTCGATTTGCGGAATTTGCCGTATACGGAAAATTATCTTCCCTTTATCAACCGCAATACCTCTTTGCATTACATAGCATTCTGGGATTCTTTCGACAAAGAATATGATTTTTACGGCGCATTTGCCGAGAGCTTTTTATTAGAAACCACCGAATATAAGAACGAGGGCAGGCTGTATACCGTAAAGGACTATTACGGCGACCTTTCGGGAGTGTGGTTTTCGGTATTCGCGTTCACCCACGGAATTTTGGCGCTGACAGGGCGTTTTCGGTGCATAAGCGGCGACCCGAAATCCGCTCAAGTAACAAGGCTGTTTCAGAACAAGTATCTCCCGCTGCTGAACGAGGAAAATGACGCTTTTGGGAAATGCGTGCTGGCTTATCGCTTTATTGTTTCAATTATGGATTTTCTCGGATTTAAGTATGTCGGAAGAAGCGACAAAAGGCTTGAACAAATAGAACCCGAATTAGCCGAAGCTGCAGCCGAAATGCTTGAAAAAGGCGACAAAGCTTCGCGGGAAAAATACTTAAAAATCCATTCTAAACTACAGTTTTAGAATACAGTAAAAAGCTGCGGACACAATAACTGACTACTGTACACAGCGTTCAATGCGTACACTGTCAACTGACAACAGGCGGGGTGCGGGGCGCGCAGCGCCCCGCATTCTCCCCCTTCCCCGAAGGGGAAGGGGGTAGGGGGATAGGGCTGTCGGCAATTGACAGTGTACGGTTTAAAGTGTACAGTTTTGGTGTCCGCTTCGCGGACGATATCGGATTGTTATCAAACTGAAACGTTTTGGGTAAAACCGTAAAGGCAGGCTTGTGTGCCTATCGTCCAAAAACAATCCGAATATTATCCGCGAAGCGGATACCATAACTGCATACAGCGTTCAATGCGTACACTGTAAATTGTATACTTGCAAATACCCCCCCCAGTATTGACAAACAGGTTTGCCTATGTTATAATCAAAGGAGCGTTGGTAAAAATGAACGAAAGGAAAATTTTATGGCTCTATCTGTAGACAATATTGTCAAAAAATACGGCAGCTATACAGCCGTAGACGGGCTTTCATTTGAAATGACAAGCCCCGGCGTCTTTGCGCTTTTGGGAACAAACGGCGCGGGAAAGACGACTTCTATCCGAATTATCCTCGGTATGCTCGCCGCGGACAGCGGAAGCGTAACGTGGGACGGGAAAAAATTTCTTGCGGCATATATGCCCGTGGGTTATCTTGCCGAAGAGCGCGGACTTTACCCGAAGTATAAGATAAACGACCAGCTTATCTATTTTCTGAAGCTCCGCGGAATGACGGGAACTGCCGCGAAAAACGCTCTCGACTACTGGTTTGAACGGCTCAATGTGACAGAGCACAGAAACAAGCGCGCCGAGCAGCTCTCAAAGGGCAACCAGCAGAAAATTCAGCTTATCGCCGCGCTTGCGCCAAATCCAGAACTTATCGTTCTTGACGAGCCGCTTTCGGGACTCGATCCCGTAAACGCCGAGCTGTTTAAAAGCGTTATACGTGAGGAAATAAAGAAAAACAAGTTTATCATAATGTCCTCGCACCAGATGCCCACTATCGAAGAATTTTGCCGCGATATTATAATCATGAACAAGGGCAAAACGCTTTTACAGGGAAACCTGAACGAAATCAAAAAAGGCTACGGGCGCGTTAAACTGACGGTAAAAGCGGAGGGCGACATCAGGAATTTCGCCGAGCAATGCGGGCTTTCCGTTACGGAAGAAACGCCCAACGGAAGTTCGTTTAACGTAAAAAGCGAAGAGCAGGCGCACAGGCTTTTGAATATGATAATCGAAAGCAAAATTCCTCTTATAAAATACGAGCTTCGCGAGCCGACGCTCAATGAGATCTTCATTGAAAAGGCAGGTGGCACAAATGAGGACTAAAGGCTGGCAGAACGTTTTAGCTTTTACGCTTGTTCAGCACATAAAGACCAAGTCATTTATAATAGGTACTATAATCACCTGCGTAGTGCTTTCGGCAATCTGCGTGCTGACAAATATGCTCCCCGTATGGCTTGGAGCGGACGAGGCAATTGAAGATTCCATCGGAGGCTCGGACGATACCTACAAGGATTTTGAAAACATTTATGTCATTGACGAAACGGGATTGCTTACAGATGAAGATTTCGCAGAAGCAAACAAACTCGGCGCCAATATGTCCAAAACCGACAAGGACGCGGACAGCCTCGTAGACGAGCTGTCTGTAAAGGAAACAGCCGAGGCGCTTGTAAAGCTGACGGAGATCAAGGACAAGGACAAGGTCATAAGCTATTCTGCGAACGTTTACTATTCCGAGGGCAGCAGCAGCACAAGCGCAGATTCGCTTTCCGACCTTGTTCATATGCTTGTTGACAAAAGGCGAATGGTAAATTTAGGCGTTTCGGAAGAAGATTATGAAAAAACGCTTATTGACGTGGATTGCACGGCGCTAAAGGCAGGCTCAAAACAGGTCGATATGTTTACAAGCCTTGTAAACTACATTGTTCCGCTTGCTCTTCCGTTGGTTTTGTTTATCCTTATTTTCGCATACGGTCAGACCGTTGCGCAGTCCATAGCAACCGAAAAAACGAGCCGCGTTATGGAGCTGCTTCTTGTATCTGTAAGACCGCTGGCGATAGTTATCGGAAAAGTGCTTGCAATGGGAATAGTGAGCTTCGCGCAAGTGGTGCTTGTAAGTTCGGTTTGTACAATAAGCTTTGCGGTTTCCGCGCCGTTTGGATTTATCGGAAAAATGACAAGTATTCTCGCAAATTCGGACATTATAAACACTGCGGGAGAATCTGCGGCGCAGGCGGGAGTTTCGCTTGATGAAATAGAAACTGCCAAGGCAATAGGCGAGCTTTTCAAAAACTTTACGCCGCTCAATATAATTCTTATCCTTGTAATATTCATTCTGGGATTTTTGTTCTACTCGCTTATCGCGGCGCTCGTGGGCGCTTCGGTTTCAAGAATGGAAGACCTGGCGATGGCGATGCAGCCGTATTCGCTTATGGGCGTTCTTGGAATGTACCTTGCGTATTTACCCGTTTTGTTCAATATGGATAATCTGATGTCGGGAGTTATTACGAGCAATCCCGCGCAGGTGTTCTCGTATTATTTCCCGCTGTCAAGCCCGTTTGCGCTTCCCGGGGCGATAATCCTCGGAAACCTTGATATAGCTCAGTCGCTTATCGCAGCGGTTATCCTCGCGGCGTTCGTGGTGCTTATAGCAATTGTCGTAAGCAAGGTCTATGAAGCGATAATCCTCCACAACGGAAACAGAATAAAGTTCGGCGAAATACTCAAAATGGCAATGAGAAAGTGATTTTAGAGGTAAGATGTAAGAAGTAAGAAGTAAGAGTTTGGATCAAAAGACTGTTTGCTGAATATAACGTATAAAATTAAATCTTAAGAAACCGGAGGCGTAAGTAAAATGACAATTAACACTAATACGCTGGTTTCCATTACGGAAGCCAATCAAAACTTTTCAAAAGTAACCCGTCTTGTTGACGAGAACGGCGCTGCGGTTATTCTCAAAAACGATGTGCCGCGCTATCTTGTCATAGAATTCGGTCAGGCGGAGTCCGAACAGCTTAGCCCCGACGAAGACGTTATGGAGATTTCAAAGCGCCTGATCGAAAGAAATCGGCAGGCTTATGAGGTGCTGGCTAAATGAAACGTCTGACAAAAGAACAGGTTATTTTGCTCCACAATTCATTGATCAAGGAAACAGGCGGTTCGGAAGGACTTCGTGACGAGGGGCTTCTTGAGTCTGCCCTGGAAACGCCGTTTCAAAGTTTTGAGGGTACAGACATATACCCGTCCATTCAGAAAAAAGCCGCACGGCTTGGGTTCGGTCTTGTCTGCAATCATGCGTTCATTGACGGCAACAAGCGAATCGGCGCACACGCTATGCTTGTGTTTCTGTCACTTAACGGAATTGAGTTGACATATACGCAGTCCGAACTTTCCGATATGATAATCGCCGTTGCCGCAGGAACATGCTCCTTTGACGATATGGTAAAATGGGTCATCGAACATCAGGAATGAAACTGCAAAACCCTTGCTATGCAAAGCATAGCAAGGGTCAGACTGTATATAAAGCCTAATCAGCGTTGTATGGTTATTCACCAAAGGCAGACAATGAGTACACTGTCAACAGGGGTTGCGGGGACGGAGTCCCCGCAAAGCGGGGCGCGGGGCGCGCCAGCGCCCCGCATTTTCCCCCTTCCCCTTCGGGGAAGGGGGTTAGGGGGATAGGGCGAGAGCGCGCAATTTAGACAAACTATGTTAGAAAAGAAAGAACCACAAATAGGTTTTTATACAAGCTGACCCTTGCTATGCAAAGCATAGCAAGGGTTTTGTGTCTAACCTTTCAAAAAAGATTTTTGAAAGTTATAATTTAAAACCGCTTTTCGGGGAGTGCGCATTTTTACGGTTTTGCGAAGCAAAATTGAAATTCCATTAGGGAATTTCAAAGTAAAAATGTCGCAGTATTGAACCCCGCTGTTTCACAGCGGGGTTCAATGCGTGTCTAACCTTTACATAAAAGATTTTTGAAAGTTATAATTTAAAACCGCTTTTCGGGGAGTGCGCATTTTTACGGTTTTGCGAAGCAAATTTGAAATTCCATTAGGGAATTTCAAAGTAAAAATGTCGCAGTATTGAACCCCGCTGTTTCACAGCGGGGTTCAATACGTGGTGCCGGTGGCGGGACTTGAACCCGCACGCCGTTGCCGGCAGCGGATTTTGAGTCCGCCTCGTCTGCCAATTCCAACACACCGGCTAAAGCTTTTTTATTATATCACCATTTTCCGATTTTGTCAAGGGCTTTTTTCATAAAATTGCGGCAGCCGATATGATCGTTAATGCATAAGACCTATGCAGAGAAACCAGGTCATGCTTCTTCTGTCGAACGATAACGCTGAGCTTGAGTCGTGAAAAGCTGATAGTATTCTCCGCGCGCTTTCATAAGCTCGGAGTGAGAGCCTGTTTCTTCGATAGTGCCGTTGTTCAGTACGATTATCTTGTCGGCGGTAGTGGCGCTTGAAAGCCTGTGCGAGACGAAAACCGAAGACTTGCCCTTGCGCAGGGTCTCAAACTGCGCGAATATCTCCTGCTCGGCTATGGCGTCGAGAGAAGCAGTCGGCTCGTCAAGTATGAGTATATCGGAGTCGGAGTAAAACGCTCGGGCTATGGCTATCTTCTGCCATTGACCGATTGAAAGCTCCGTGCCGCTGTCTTCAAAATAGCGCATGAGCGGGGTGTCGTATTGCTGAGGAAGCCCCTCGATAAAGCCTTTGGCGTTGCTGTGGGCGGCGGCGGCTTCTATCCTGCCGTCGTCTATGTCCTTTGAAATTTCACCGAAGGCAATGTTCTCGCGGACGGATACGGCATATTTCCCGTAATCCTGAAAGACAATTCCGAACATATCATAAAGCTCTTTTACGTCATATTCCCTTATGTCGTGACCGTCCAGAAGAATAACTCCCTCCGTAGGATCGTAAAGCCGCATGAGGAGCTTTATAAGCGTGGTTTTACCCGCGCCGTTCAGACCTACAAGAACTACCGACTCGTTCGGCGAGATAGTGAGGTTTATGTTTTTAAGGACATAGTGTTCTGTCTGAGGATATTTAAAGGAAACATTCTCGAAAACAATGGTGTGTTGACCTCTTTCCACCTTTCGCGGCGGGTCGATTATAGGAACGATTTTCGGTTCTTCTTTCATAAAGGAGATCATGTTGTTTATAAAAAGCGTGGATTCGTAGATAGAAGCGGTCGTCGTTATGAGCGAGGCAATTCCCGAAGCAATGGAGTTTAAAGCGCCCGTATAAAGCGCGTAATTTCCGACTTCATACTGACCGTTAAAAACGCCCTGCGCTATCATTACAAACAAAACGCAGTTCACGGCGGTCGACAGAATTCCCGCGCCTATGTTCCAAAGGCACTCAAGTATCATAAGCTTTTTCAGTCCGCGAAAATATATCCCGAAAACGTTTTTGTACTTGTCTATAAAAGTGTCCGTAAGATCGAGGGTGCGCATTTCCTTTACAAGATCTTTGTTTGTGATAAGCTCGGAATAATAGGAAAGCTGTCTGCGCTCCTTGCTGCGGCGGGAAATATAAGAGTGGTTCTTTCTGCGGAAATAGAAGTTTATAACGGTAGACGGTATGGCTACGGCAATGATTATCACTGCGGGCAGTATGCCGATAGCAAGAATAACGACAATATAGCTTATCATGCTTATGAGAGAAGAAATGATCGAGAAAGTCGCCGTAAGGGATTCTATGGGTCTGCGGGCAGCTTCGCGCGTTGCGTTTTCGAGCTTTGTATAATATTCGGGGCTGTCGTAGCTAGACAGGTCGACCTCTTTTGATTTTGTCATCAGCTTTATCTTTATGTGGTTTGACACAAGCTCGCCCGAAATTCTCAACACCGTTGAATAAACGCGGGAAATTGCGTCCTTAAAGAGAAGATAAATAAACTGGAAAATAAGAAGCGCGGCGATTATTTTAAAACTTGTAAGCTCTTTGTCGTAGGCTTTCGCAAGGTCGTTTAAAATTTCTTTTCCTATAAGCGAGCCTATAACGGGCATAATTCCGTTAAAGAGCGTCATAAACGCCATAACGAAAAGCACCCCGCGGTTAGCCTCCCAGACGAGCTTTATAATGTAGAACATGCGCTCGCCCGTGTCGGTTATAAGTTCTTTTATGTATTTCGGTATATCTTTGAAATGCTTAGGGGGCTTTGCGCGGTAGCGGTCGTTTATCTGACCGCTCGGAGGGGACATATTCATATGTTCGTTTCTCCTTTTTCGGTTTAATTATTGTCTTCAGTTGCATTTTTTGTACTATTAAACGGCGTTCGCAGCAAAAAGCGAACGCCGCTTTCATAAACGTATAATAAACCGGGCTGCGTGTTATTGATTAAGTCTTTTCCTGACGTGATTATAACACGCAAAAAACGCGGGAATAAGGAACATATCGGCTAAGATCCACGCCATGGGGTTTGCATAGCAGACCGCCTCAAATCCGAATATCGGCACGAATACTATCGCCACAACGCCCCTTGCGACAAGCTCGAATACTCCCGCATAAAGAGCCACCTGCGACGAACCCATTCCCTGTATCATAAACCTTACGATATTTACAAACGCAAGCGGTATATAAAACAGCGCGTTTATAACGAGAAAATGCCCCGCATATTCCTTTATTAGCTCAATGTTTTCGGCGGTCTTAGGGTCGGACGAATCCAGAAACAGCGAAGCCAGATCTCCTCCGAAAAGAAGAGCGATCCCCAGCGCCAGCACCGACCAGATAATTCCCAGCAATATGCAGTCGAAAAGTCCTCGCTTTACGCGCTTAAGCTCTCCCGCGCCGACATTCTGCCCGCCGAAGGTCGCCATCGTGCTTCCCATTGCGTCGAACGGACAGCACATAAACTGTCCGACCTTGCTGCCTGCGGTTATTGAAGCCATGTACACCGAGCCGAGACCGTTTACCGCGGTCTGTATGATTATAGTTCCTATAGCCGTTATCGAATACTGAAGCCCCATGGGAAGTCCCACTCCGCAGAGCCTCCCGATATAGTAAAGATCGGGCTTTAAGTCTTCTTTTCTCAGATGAAGAATTTCAAAGCGCTTTATTATAAAGATAATGCAAAGCAAAGACGAAAAAGCCTGCGAAATTACAGTCGCCCAGCCTGCCCCCGCAACTCCCATTTTAAGTACGACTATTGTAAATATATCCAGCGCGATATTCAAAAGACTTGAAATTACAAGGAATATAACGGGCGTTTTACTGTCGCCGAGCGAGCGGATAAATCCCGAAAGGATATTGTATAAAAACGTAACGGGTATACCGAGGAATATAACGAAAATATAATCGTACGCCTCTTTGAAAACATCTTCGGGAGTGTTCATCCATTCGAGTATCTTCCCGCACAAAATGCAGGTCGCCGCCGTAAGCACCGCCGCGAATGCGATCGACACCCAGACGGTGTTTCCTACGTATTTCTTAAGTTGGTCTATATCCTTGGAGCCGAATTTCTGCGCGACGGGTATTGCAAATCCCGCGCACATTCCTATGACAAATCCCAGCACAAGAAAGTTTATCGAGCCCGTAGAGCCTACGCCCGCCAAAGCGTTTAAACCTATAAAACGTCCGACGACTATTGTGTCCACCATGTTGTAAAACTGCTGGAACAACATTCCGAGAAGCAGCGGGAGCATAAATCCCAGAATAAGCTTCATCGGACTTCCTTGCGTCAGGTCGCGGACAGATGACCTTGACATGGAAAATCACCTCTGTTTAGATCCTCAAGCCCACTTTTCGAGTCTTCCGAGCATAATTTCTTTTCCGAGAACATGACTTATCTCCCAAATGTCGGGAGCGTTTGAATGTCCCGTGAGAGCAATTCGGAGCATGTTCGTTATATGCACGATGCTTCCCTTATACTGCTCGGGATTTTTCTTATAGTCCTTGGGCTTCGCCGCAAAGCCGAGTTCGGAGGTTATCTGCTTTACTTTTTCAAACCACGCCGATTGATCGTCGCTATGATCGTAACTTGCGATATATTTTTCAAAGAACAGCTTTCTCGTCTGCTCGTCTGCTTCTGCGGGCATTTCGTCGAAAATTTCAAACGTTTCGTCATAGTAGAACGACATGAAACCGCATGCCTGCTTCCAGCTTGTTATGTCTTTACGCGGGTTGTTTCCGCTCTTTCCGACGCCGAGAGCTTTTATTGTGCGCTCGGGATATTTTTTCAGAAGCTCCGCAAATTTTTCGTTATACTTTTCGCACCATTCGAGCCACATCTTATAGACTTCTTCGGGCGCCATTCTTCCGATAACTTCTTTTGAAATGTTGTTCAGTTTATCAAGATCAACCAGCGCGCCGGAGTTCGACATTTTTTCAAGGGAGAACTCAAAGTCAAGATAGCTGCTTAAGGGATTTGCAATGCGCCATTCTTCAAAATTCGAGTTCAGAATAGTGAGCAGAAATTCCCACACCGCCGCCTGGTAATAGCCCTCCTGCTGATAGAAAGCCAACGACAGCTCGGGGTCTTTGCGCTTTGAGAGCTTGCGCTTGCCGCCGTTTTCGAGCTTCTGGAGCGTGGCGGTGTGGCAGTATATCGGCAATTCCCAGCCGAATTTATTGAACAGCTCAACGTGCATTGGAAGCGAGGATAACCATTCGTCGCCGCGTATGATGTGAGTAGAACGCATAAGATGATCGTCAACGACGTGCGCGAAATGATAGGTAGGGATCCCGTCGCTTTTCAGAAGAACAAAGTCCATGTTGTTCCTCGGCATTTCGAGCTTTCCTCTAATCGCGTCGTTTACGCAGATATACTCGTCCGTCATTTCTCCGCGATAGCGCAAAACCCACGGTTTTCCCTCCGCAATGTTTTCTTTTATCTGCTCGATGGTAAGAGAGCGGCTCTTTTCGGCATACTTCCCGTATATCCCGGGGTTTTCTTTGTTCTTTTCCTGCTCCTCGCGTATGGCGGAAAGCTCTTCTTCCGTCAGAAAGCACGGATAAGCCAGCCCGCGCTCGGCGAGCTGTTTTGCGAACACATGGTATATCTCCCTGCGCTGACGCTGGCGATAAGGACCGTAATTTCCCTTGTCGCCGTCTGACACCGCGCCCTCGTCAAAATACACGCCGTAAAAAGCCATAGAGTTTATTATCGTTTCAACGGCGCCCTCTACCTCGCGCTTGTTGTCGGTGTCCTCAATTCTGAGGTAGAAAACGCCGTTTGACCGATGGGCAAGGCGCTCGGCGATTATCGCGTTATAAAGGTTTCCCAAATGGACAAAACCCGTGGGAGAAGGTCCTATTCTTGTAACAAAAGCATTTTCGGGGAGTTCTCTTTTCGGAAAGCGCTTTTCCATATCCTCGGCGGAAAGCGTCGTTTCGGGAAAAAGAAGCTCTGCTAACTCTTTATAGTTCATGTTTATTTTCCTTCCTTTGACCTGAAGTCCGACTTTATATACAGTCTGATTTATTTTACTATTTTTAAGGGAATTTGTCAAGCGATTTTTTAGTAAATCGGCGATTGTTAAAAATAATTGTAATAACCCCCAAACCACCCGCCCCCTAAGAATTTTAACTTTGCTATTGAAAAAAATAATTTATTATGGTATAATGATCTTATACCTTAATTCAGCTTGTACAAAAAACTATTTGTGGTTCTTTTCAAAAGGTATTTTTGCAGATAACTTTTACTCGCTCCATCCCCCTTCCCCTTTTCCCCCAAAGGGGAAGGGGGAGAGTTCGGGGCGCAGGCGCGCCCTGCGACCCGCTTCGGGCGTAGCCTTCCATATAATCTTGAAAAGAAATTTTCTATACAGACTGTATTATGGTATAACAAACTTGTACGCTAATTTTTTACCTCTATTCTTACCTCTCATCTCTTACTTCTATTCTTACCTCTTACAGCGTTTTGCGCGAAGCGCATAATGCGCTAACCTCTTACCCCTAAAAGGAGGATTGCATTTAGAAATGAAAATACCTAAGAGAATTGCCAGCACGATTATAAACGCTCTAAAAGGCGGCGTTGTGCCGCGCGTGGGGCTTGGATATATAGCTGTCGGAAGAACAAACGAGATAAACGCTCTTCTGCATGATGTTTCTATTGCGGAGGACGGCGGCGCGTTTTTTCGTTTTGTTGTGGGAAAATACGGCTCGGGAAAGAGCTTTCTTATGCAGATAATGCGCGCAAACGTTATGGACAGGGGCTTTGCGGCGGCAGACGCGGACCTTTCTCCCGAACGCAGGCTTATGGGAACAAAAGGTCAGGGTCTTGCGACATACCGCGAGCTTATGCGCTCTCTTTCCGTAAAGGCAAAGCCAGACGGCGGCGCGCTTCCGCTTATACTGGAAAAGTGGATAGACGGCATAAGAAGCGAGGTTATTTCCGAAGGCACTTCCCGCGAGAATTCGTTTTTTGATACGGCGGTGGAAAGAAAAATCTATGAGAAAATAAACTCGCTGGAAAACATGGTTCACGGGTTCGATTTCGCGGCTGTTATTGCGGCTTATTACCGCGGCGTTTCAATGGGCAGCGACGCGCTTTCAACAAACGCCGTGAAATGGCTGCGCGGCGAGTTTGCAAACAAGACCGAGGCAAAAGAGGCTCTCGGCGTAAACGTTATAATTACGGACGACAACTGGTACGACTATTTAAAACTTATGACGGCGTTTTTAGTCAGCGCGGGTTATAAGGGGCTTGTCGTTATGATAGACGAGCTTGTAAACATAATGAAGATACCTCATTCCGTAACAAGGCAGTATAACTATGAAAAGATGCTTATGATGTACAACGACGTTATGCAGGGTAAAGCTTCTCATCTCGGCATAATTATGGGCGGCACGCCGCAATGCGTAGAGGATACGCGCAGGGGATTATTCAGCTATGAGGCTCTGCGTTCAAGGCTTGAACGCGGAAGATTTGCCACAGATGAAACCTATGATATGCTGGCGCCGATTATAAGGCTTGAACCGCTTTCTTATGAAGAACTTACGGTGCTTACGGAAAAGCTGTCGGAAATTCACGCCGTGCTGTACGAATACGAACCGAGAATAACGCTCGAGGACAGGATATTTTTCGTAAAAGCGGAATTTGAGCGCGTCGGCGCGCAGACTAACATAACCCCGCGCGAGATGATAAGGGATTATATTGAACTGCTGAATATTGCATACCAAAATCCCGAAAAGTCATTTCCCGA